>CACDRY010000004.1 GCA_902555275.1 uncultured Pelagibacteraceae bacterium | reverse complement strand
AGGTGTATCAAGATTGGTAGGTGCCATAATTGAGGCAAAATACAACGATAAAGATGAAATAATGAAATGGCCAATATCAGTTGCTCCTTATCACTGTTCAATAATTCCAATGATAAAAAAAAATGATACATCTAATTTAGAAAAATCGCATAAAATATTTGAATATTTAAAGTCTAAAAATATAGATGCCATCATAGATGATACTGAAGAAAATATTTCAGCAAAAATAAGAAAATTTAATTTAATTGGTATCCCATATCAGTTGATTATAGGAAATAAAACTGAGGGAGACTTATTTGAGTTTAAAGAAATTAATGGAGAAACTCAAAAATTAAGTATCGAAGAAGTTGCATCACAAATTTTAAAAGCTAAATCAAATTGATCTCACAATTAGAAAGAGAAGTTACATTTAGGTTTTTAAAGACTAGAAAAAATGATGGTTTTTTAAATATCATTTCAATCTTTTCTTTTATTGGTATTTCATTAGGGGTTGCAGTTCTAATAATTGTTATGTCAGTAATGAATGGTTTCAGAACTGAATTAATATCTAAAATTGTAGGTTTTAATGCTCATGCTGTAGTTCAACCGGGAAATAAATCGCTTAAATATATTCAAGATTTTGATTTGGTAAAAAATATAGTTTCAAATGATGGTGAAGCAGTAATATTGAATAAAGATGTTACAAAGGGAGTATTCTTAAAAGGATATTTAGAAACTGATTTCAGAAACCTTCAAATAGTAAAAAATGAAGAATATTTTGGATCAAAAATATTAAACAATAATGCTATTTCAATTGGCAAAGAATTAAGCTTTTATTTAAATGTTGATATTGGTGATACGATTACACTTATGTCACCTGCGGGAATTCAAACCTTAGTAGGCACACTCCCTAAACAAGAAAATTTTAAGATAGTTTCAATTTTTGATAGTGGCTTGTCTGATTTTAATGAAAATATTGCATATATTAATTTAGAAACACTTGAAAGTTTTTTTAATAGGAATAAAGAAGACAGGTTCATAGAATTTTATTTTAAAGATCCAAAAAATATAGAAATTCATAAAAAAAATTTATCAATCATGTTTCCAGATGCACTAGTCTATACCTGGTCAGATATGAATAAATCATTATTTTCAGCCTTGAAAGTAGAAAGAAATGTAATGTTTATAATTCTTTCTTTGATAATTATTGTTGCAGCATTTAATATAATATCCGGACTAACAATTTTAGTTAAAAACAAAACAAGAGATATAGGTATTCTAAAATCAATTGGGGTCTCTAACAAATCGATAAAAAAAATCTTCTTTTTAGTGGGTTTTTCCATAGGAACATCAGCAACATTATTTGGTGTGGTTGTTGGAACCCTTTTTTCTATTTATGTTGAGAATATAAGACAATTTATCTCAAATATATTTGGCATTTCTCTTTTCCCAGAAGATATTTATATTTTAAATTCTATGCCTTCTGAAATAAATATAAATTCAATAATAATAATTTCTCTTTGTTCAATAATTGCAACAATTTTAGTATCGATATATCCCGCTTCGAAGGCATCTTCCTTAGATGCGGTAAAAACTCTCAAATATGAATAATTATATTAAAATTAAAAATCTAACAAAAAAATATGAGAAAAATAAATCTTTAAAAGTTTTAAATAATATTTCATTCAATTTTGAACCCGGAAAAACTTATTCTATTATGGGTCCTTCCGGATCAGGAAAATCAACATTACTCAATTTATTATCATTGATCGATAACCCTTCGGCGGGGTCAATCGAAATCAGCAACAATAAAATAAAGTCTAATAATAAAGTTAAAAATGATTTAATTAGAGCAAAGAAAATAGGAATTATTTATCAAGATAAAAATTTATTGTCGGATTTTACAGCTTTAGAAAATGTTTATTTGCCCAATTTATTAGTTTCAAAAGAAAAACAAAAATCCATAGAACTTGCAAAAAAATTAATAAAAAATGTAGGTATGTCATCTAGAATAAATCATTTTCCAAATGAGTTATCTGGTGGTGAAAATCAACGTATTGCAATAGCTAGGGCATTAATTAATAATCCTGATATTATATTAGCTGATGAACCAACTGGTAGTCTAGACTCTGACAATGCAAAACTTGTATTTAAGATCCTATTTAATTTAAAAAATAAAAATAGGATCATAATTTTTGCAACTCACAATAGATATTTTGCAAATATGGCAGATTGTAAAATTATGATGAATGATGGTAATATACAAATCATCAATGCTACAATCTAAAAAAAAATCTTTTAATCAAATTAAAATTCACTCTCAATATTCAATTTGCGAAGGTGCATTAAAAATTGAAAATTTAAAAGAGTATTGTAAAAAAAATAAAATACAATCAGTTGGTTTAAGTGATACTTACAATCTATCAGGTGCGTTAGAATTTTCTGAAAATATTTCATCCGTAGGAACACAACCTATAATAGGCACACAAGTTCAATTTAGATTTAAAAATACTTATGGACTTATTCCACTTATCGCTAAAAATTATGTTGGTTATAAAAATATAATTGAACTGTCTTCAAAAGCTTATTTAGAAAATACTGATAATGATCAGCCACATTGTTCGATAGATGATTTAACAAAATATAGTGAGGGGATAATTGTTCTTTCTGGATCAGTAAGTAATTTGATTGGAAGTATTTTTAATAAAGGATTAATTGATGAGTTAGATGAATTAATAATACTATTAAATAAAAATTTTAAAGAAAATTTTTACTTAGAAATTCAAAGACATGGAGACAAAAATGAAAAAGAATTTGAAATTTTCAATCTTAATCTTTCAAAAAAATATGAAATACCGATCATAGCAACTAACGAGGTTTACTATTTGGATAAGGAAATGCACGAAGCGCACGATGCTTTAATGTGTATTGGTCAAAAAACTTATATACATGATCAAAAAAGATTAAAACTAACAAATAATCATTACTTTAAATCGTCATCAGAAATGTCTGAGATTTTCAAAGATCTTCCTGAAGCATTAGAAAATAATTATAATTTACCCTATAGATGTGATTTTAGACCTATACCTTCCAAACCTATACTGCCTAGCATTACTACAAATATAGCAAATATTGATGATAGCTTGAAAAAAGACTCATTTAATGGTCTGGAGAAAAAATTTAAAACCGATCCAGAGCTTTTAAAAAAAATATCAAATAATATTAAAATTAAAGAAACTTATAAAGATAGATTAAATCATGAAATAAAAATTATAACTGAAATGAATTATTCAGGATATTTCTTAATTGTATCAGACTATATAAAATGGGCAAAAGATAACAATATACCAGTTGGTCCTGGAAGAGGATCTGGAGCAGGTTCGTTAGTCGCATGGTGTTTATCTATAACAGATGTTGATCCAATAAAATTTAATTTAATTTTTGAGAGATTTTTAAACCCTGATAGGATTTCTATGCCTGATTTTGATATTGATTTTTGTGAGGAAAAAAGAGACCAAGTCTTCAAATATTTAACAACTAAATATAAAGATAGTGTCGCTCACATTATAACTTTTGGAAAACTTAAAGCTAGAATGGTAATAAGAGATGTTGGACGTGTGTTAGGACTGCCATATGGTTTTATAGATAGCATCTGTAAAATGATACCATTCGATCCATCTAGACCATTAACTTTACAAGAAAGTATCAATGTAGAGCCAAGATTACAAAAATTAATTAATGAGGACAAAAGAGTTAGTCGTCTAATCGAGTTATCTTTAAAACTTGAAGGGTTAAATAGAAATGTTGCAACTCATGCAGCCGGTGTTGTTATAGCAGACAAAAAATTAACAGAAACTGTGCCTTTGTACAAGGATTCTTCAGCGAATTTATTATTACCTTCCACTCAATTTGACATGTATTCAGCTGAAAATGCTGGATTAGTTAAATTTGACTTTTTGGGTTTAAAAACGTTAACAGTAATTAATAATACTCAAAAACTTATAGAAAAAAATCATCCAAATTTTAAAATTGAAACTATTAATTACGAAGATCAAAAAGTATTTGAACTTTTATCAAGTGGTAAAACAGTTGGATTATTTCAATTAGAGAGTTCTGGAATGAAAGATGCTTTAATCAATATGAAGCCTAATCATTTGGAAGATATTATTGCCTTAGTTGCTTTATATAGACCCGGACCTATGAGCAATATCCCTATTTATAACGACTGCAAACATGGAAAGAGAGAGCCCGACTACTTACATCCTAAGTTGGAGGAAATTTTAAAACCAACTTATGGTGTTATTATTTATCAAGAGCAAGTTATGCAAATTGCCCAAGTATTATCGGGATTTACAGCAGGTGAAGCAGATATATTAAGAAGAGCCATGGGTAAAAAAAAAAGAGCAGAACTTGAAAAACAAAAAGAAAGATTTGTTGAGGGAGCTCATAATAATGGAATTAGCAAAGATATTGCAGCTGGAATTTTTTTAAAGATTGAACCATTTGCTGAATATGGATTTAATAAAAGCCATGCAGCTGCTTATGCAATAATAGCATATCAAACCGCATTTTTAAAAACATACTATCCACACGAGTTTTTTGCAGCTTCTATGTCAATGGAGCTCTCAAACCAAAAAAAATTAAGTGAATTTTATGAAGAACTTAAAAGATTGGGCATAAATATAATTCGTCCAGATATTAATAAATGCTATGCCGACTTTTCCTCTGATGGTAAAAATTTTCTTTACGCACTAGGTGCAATTAAAAGTGTTGGATTTGAAGCAATTTCAAAAATTGTAGAAGAGAGAAATAAAAATGGAGTGTTTAAAGATCTAACAGACTTTATTAATCGTGTTAACCCAAAATACATTAATAAATTACAGTTAGAAGGACTTGTTAAAGCAGGAGCTTTTGATGATTTGTATAATAATAGACATTCTTTATACAATTCAATACCTAATATTATTTTAAAATCAAAAAATATTTTTGAAAATAATTCTGTAAACCAAATTGATTTATTTCAAGAAGATAATGATGAAACTTATTTAGATATCATTGACGATTGGAATATAGATGCTAAATTATCCAAAGAATTTGAAACCTTAGGTTTCTTTATTTCTGATCATCCTCTAAATCAGTATAAATCACTTTTTAATCAATATAATATTATTGATTATGAAGAGTTTAATTCAAATGAAAATATTTTAAGTTCAAATATTTCATCCACAATACTAAAGGTTCAAGAAAAAAAAACGCAAAAAGGGACTTCCTATGCAATAATTAAATTTTCTGATTTATCTGGTGTTTTTGAATTGTTTGTATTTTCAGACGTTTTTGAAAACAATAGAGAAATACTTATTGAAGGTAATTCTGTTATGATTACTTTAGTTAAAAATTATGTGGACGAAAGCAAAATACAAAAGAAAATTAATATAAGAAAAATTATTGCTATGAAAGAGGTTATTGATAAGCCAATAGATGAGGTAAAAATAGAAGTCAAAAATATAGATGATTTAACAAAAATTAATAAATTTTGTCTAGAACCCGGTAAGACTAAAGTGATAATAGACGTTGAAGCTGATAAAAAAAGGATGTCTTTCCAATTGAGTGAAAAAAGAAAAATAGATCATAAAATGCTCAATTTAATGAGAAATGAGGAAAATATTGATGTTATTTAAAAAAAACTTGTTTTTTTCTCTTTTTTTTGTAAATAGTTCCATAAATTAATACGCACACAATTTCTGGTTTTATACCTCCGGTCCTTTTTAGGCAGTAATTGTGGTGGCATAACCGGGAATAAATATGAAAATACCAAACTTAACAATAGAACAATTATTAGAAGCTGGCGTTCATCTTGGCCATAAAACTTTAAGATGGAATCCAAAAATGAAGAAGTTTATTTTTGGAAAAAGAGATTCTATCCATATAATAGATTTAACACAAACCCTTGAGTTAACTAAAGTAGCTTTAGAAAAAGTTTATTCAACTATCTCATCAGGTGGGAAAATATTATTTATATCTACTAAAAAACAAGCATCAGAGGCAATAGCAGAACTCGCAAATGAAACTGATCAATATTTTGTTAATTATAGATGGCTTGGAGGCATGCTTACAAATTGGGGAACAATATCCAACTCAATAAAAAAACTTGATAAAATTGAGTCTGATTTAAAATCTGAGAATAGAGGTTTCACTAAAAAAGAACTATTAAAAATGAGTGGTCAAAGAGATAAATTACAAAGATCTCTTGGTGGAATATCAGCAATGAAAAAGATACCTGATCTAGTATTCATAATTGATACAAATTATGAGTCTCTAGCAATCAAAGAATCGGTTAAATTAGGCATTCCAATAATTGCAATTTTAGATACAAATTCTAATCCAGATGGTATTGATTTTCCAATTCCTGGAAATGATGATGCAAGAAGGTCTATTGATTTGTATTGCTCACTTTTAAAAGAAACAATTCTAAATGCAAAAAATGAGGCATCACAAAATAAGCCCATTGATCAAGATAATGAATCTTTGAAAATTGAAACTTCAAGTCACGAGAATTCTAAAGAAGTAAAATTAGAAAAAAAACTTAATTAAAAATTAATTTAATTACAGGGAATGAAATGAGTGATATACAAAAAGTAAAACAATTAAGAAAATCTACAGGTGCAGGTTTTAAAGATTGCAATGCTGCATTAAAAGAATCAAATGGTGATTTAGATAAAGCAGCTGAAATCTTGAGAGTTAAAGGTATAGCCAAAGCTTCCAAAAAAATGTCTAGGAGTGCTACCGAAGGCGTTGTAGTTACTTCTGGTGATGAGAAAAAAATGTCCTTGATTGAAGTGAATTGTGAAACAGATTTTGTTGCAAAAAATGATGATTTTATTGAGTTCGTTAAAGAATTAAGTGAATTAAATAATCACTACTCTTCAAAGATCGAAGACTTAAAAAAATCTAAGATGAAAAATAATAAAACTGTTGATGATAATCTAGTAGCCTTAATAGCAAAAATTGGAGAAAAAATAACAATTGGAAGAGTAAAAACTTTAGCTGATAAAAATTCAAGAAATTTTGCTTATCAACATTCAGTAATAAAAGATAATGTATCAAAATTAATAGTAATAGTATCTTTGAATACTAATGAGATATCTGATAAGATTAATTTATTTGGAAAGCAGTTATCAATGCATATAGCAGCATCAAATCCTATAGCGTTAACACCAGATCAGATTGACCAAGAAGTAATAGATAAAGAGATAAATTTAATTGAGGAAGAATTGAAAAATTCTGGCAAACCTGAGGATATTGCTAAGAAAATAAGTTTAGGTAAAATTAATAAATTTAAAGATGAAAACAGTTTAATGTCTCAGGATTGGGTAATGGACCCAAAGATGAAAGTTAAAGATATTGTGAAAAACTTAGAAGTCCCTAATTTACAAATTAATAATTTTATTAGATTAAAAATAGGTGAGTAATGTTTGAGGAGTCGAAATATAACAATAAAATGTCAAAAACTTATGAGCTTTTTCGAGTTGAACTTAGTTCATTAAGAACAGGAAGAGCAAATGCAAGTATGCTAGATATCGTTAAGGTAGATGTTTACGGTCAAAAAATGCCAATTAATCAATTAGCAAGTGTAACAACTCCAGAACCTAGAAGTATTAATATTCAAGTATGGGATATCAACAACGTTACACTAATTGACTCTGCAATAAAAAAATCAGAACTTGGACTAAACCCACAAATTGACGGACAATTAATTAGACTGCCGGTTCCTGATCTTTCCGAAGAGAGAAGATCAGAAATAAAAAAAATCATTAAATCAATGGGAGAAAAATGCAAAATTTCAATAAGAAATATAAGAAGAGAGGCGAATGATGAACTTAAAAAATTACTAAAAGATAAAGAAATTTCTGAAGATGATCTAAAAAAAAAAGAGAAAATTATTCAAATTTATACAGATGACCAAATTAAAACCATTGACGAAAGAGTTTCCATAAAAGAAAAAGAAATAATGACGATATGAGTTCACCAAATCATGTGGCCATAATAATGGATGGCAATGGCAGGTGGGGTATTAAAAAAAAGGGTTCACGTAATTATGGTCATTCAAAAGGAGTTAAGGTTGTTCAAAGCATTATAAATGAGGCAGTAGAAAACAATATAAATTTTTTAACTTTATACGTTTTTTCAACAGAAAATTGGAAAAGGCCAAAAAAAGAAATCCATTTTTTAATGAATTTATTAGCAAAGTATATTGAAAAAGAAATAACAAAGTTCATACAAAAAAATATTAAATTAAAAATAATTGGAGATATTAATAAATTTCCAGAACAATTAAAAAAAAAACTTAAAGAAGCAGAAAAATTAACAAAAAATAATTATAAAATTCAAATTAATATTGCTTTAAATTATGGATCAAAAGAGGAAATTATTCGTTCCATAAAAAAAATAATAAAATTATCCAAACATATGAATGAAAAAAATATTTCTAATCACCTATACACAAAAAATATTCCTGATCCTGAAATTCTTATAAGAACAGGAAATAGAAATAGGTTGAGCAATTTCTTGTTATGGCAATCATCTTACACAGAAATTTACTTTGTAAAAAAACTTTGGCCAGATTTTACAAGAAAAGACTTTAAAAAAATATTAATAAATTTTTCAAAAGTAAGAAGAAATTTTGGAGGAATTCTTTGAACAATACATCAAAGAGAATTTTAACAGCTATATCATTATTATTATTAATATATTTATCTATAATCGATATATTTATTTTATTTATTATTTTGAGTTTGATTAGTTTTTTATCGATTAATGAATTTAAATTAATGTTTCAAAATATTTTTAAAAATAAACCTTTTCCTTACTTTTTTTCAGTATTATTTTCATTGATTATTGTTGTGATTTTTTCATTAACTGTATGGATAAATTTAATGTCTAATAATATAAATGATGTCTTTTCAATAATTTTTTTATTATTAATTTGTTCATCAACAGATATTGGTGGATATGTTTTTGGAAAGATTATAGGCGGAAAAAAACTAACTAAAATAAGTCCCAATAAAACTTATTCAGGTGTTTTAGGTTCATTTATATTTGCTTTATTATTTGGTTTTTCATTCTTTAATTTCTTAAATGAATATTTTTTTTTCAAAATTAATATATTTATTTTAATTTTAATAATTTCAACTATATCACAATTTGGTGATTTATTTATTTCTTTTTTAAAGAGAAAGGCTAAATTTAAAGATACAGGAAATATATTACCTGGTCACGGAGGTATTTTGGATAGAATAGATGGAATTTTATTTGCGGTTCCTTTGGGTTTATTAATAATTTCTGCTTAGTATGAAAAGAAATATTTTTTTATTAGGTTCTACTGGTTCTATTGGCTTAACTACTTTAAAAATTTTAAAAAAAGATAAAAAAAACTTTAATGTAAAATTATTAACAACAAATAAAAGTGTTGATAAAATTTATAGTCAAGCTATTGAATTTAATGTAAAGCAAGTTGTCATTTTTGATAAAAAACAATATTCAAAATACCATTTAAAATTTAAAAAAAAAAAAATTAAAGTATTTTTTTCAATTAAAGACGTTTTTAAAATAAATAAAAATAAATCCTTTATCACTATTAATGCAATATCTGGAATAGATGGGCTTGAACCATCTTTAGATATTATTAAATTTACAAATTATTTAGCAATTGCAAATAAAGAGTCAATTATATGTGGATGGAGTCTTATAAAAAAACAATTAAGAAAATATAATACAAAATTTATACCTTTAGACTCGGAACATTTTTCAATTTGGTCATTATTAAAAAACGAAAAAAAGGAAAACATAAAAAAAATCTACTTAACAGCCTCAGGTGGACCATTTTTAAATAAAAAACTTGAAAAAATAAAAAATATAAAACCTGAATTTGCACTAGATCATCCTAATTGGAAAATGGGTAAAAAAATTTCAATAGACTCTGCAACAATGATGAACAAAATTTTTGAAGTAATCGAGGCTGTCAAAATCTTTGACTTAGATATTAATAAATTCGAAATTTTGATTCATCCTAAGTCATATTTGCATGCTATTGTGACATTTAACAATGGAATAACTAAACTGTTGGCTCACGATACTACCATGGAAGTCCCCATTGCTAATTCGATATATCTAAATGATAATAAATTTAATTTAAATTTTAACAATTTTAACTACAATAAACTTAATGGACTTAACTTCGTCAAACCTGATAAAGGTAAATTTCCATTACTTAAAATTCTAAACAATAAAATTAACAATACCTATTATGAAATAATTTTAGTTTCACTAAATGATGAATTGGTAAAAAGATACTTAAGTAATAAGATATCATATATTTCTATTCACACATTAATGTTAAAATTGTTAAAAAAACCCTATTTTGTTAACTATTATTTTACTAGTCCGAAGAATATTAATGACATAAAATTTATGGTAAATAAGGTAAATCAATATCTTGATAAATATTTAAAAAAAGTATGATAAATTTAACATCTGAATTAAAAAAATTCTATTTAGCAGTTTTTTTAATTTTTTTTTCAATTATTTCCATTGCAAAATCAGAAATCTATAACGAGATAATTGTTGAGGGAAATCAAAGATTATCAATTGAAACTGTTATTATATTTTCTGGTTTAAATATAAACACAGAAGTAAATAATGATGATTTAAATAAGTCTATTAAAAATCTTTATGAAACGAATTATTTTAAGGATATTAAATTAATTATCGAAGGTAATAAAATAAAAATTAAAATTATTGAAAATCCAATAATACAGTCTATTTCAATTAAAAATGTTAAAAATAAATCATTATTAAAACAACTCAATCAAATTGTAAAAAAAAGTGAGAAATACCCATTTTTGAAAGATAAAATACAAGATCAAAAAAACTTGTTATTAAACATGGTGAGATCAGGTGGCTTTTATTTCTCTACAATTGAAACAAAAATAACTGAAAACCAAAATAATTCAGTAGATTTAATTTATGATTTTAATTTAGGTGATCGTGCAGTTATCAAAAATATTAATTTTCAGGGTAAAAAAATCTTTAAAGATTCTAAATTAAGAAATGTTATTAAATCAGAGGAAAAAAGTTTTTGGAAATTTATTAGCACATCCAAGTATTTAGATGAAAGAAAAATAAGAATAGATGAAAACTTATTAAAAAATTTTTATAAAAATAAAGGATATTATAATGTAAAAGTTAAATCTTCTTATGCGATAAATGTAAATAATAAATATTTTGATCTAAATTATAATATCGACTCAGGCGAAAAATTCTTTTTCAACAAGTTCAAAATTAATTTAAACCAAAATTTTGATGAAAAAAATTTTTTAAATATAAATAAAATGACAAATAAACTTGAGAAGAAAAAGTATTCACAAAAAAAATTGAATAAACTAATGGATGAAATTAATAAAATTGCACTCCAAAAAGAATTTCTTTTTGTTGATGCAAGATATGACTTAAAATTTCTAGAAAACAGTCAAATTAATGTAGAAATAAACTTTTCAGATTTAGAGAATGTTTATGTAGAAGAAATAAATATATTTGGAAATTTTATTACTGAGGAAAAAGTTATAAGAAATACACTTATTATTGATGAAGGTGACGCCTATAACGAAAATTTATTTAACAAATCAATATCAAACATAAAATCTACTGGTATATTTAAATCAGTAAATTCAAATGTTAGAAAATCTCCTAATGCTGATAAAAAAAAAATTATAGATATTTTTGTTGAGGAAGTACCTACTGGAGAAATATTTGCTGGTGCGGGCACGGGGACTTCTGGTGCCACAGTTACGGCAGGCATTAAAGAAAAAAATTATGGAGGAAAAGGTATAAGACTCTCAACTAATCTGACTGCTTCAGAAGATCAAATTAAAGGAAAATTTTCAATAGTTAACCCAAATTTTAAAAATACTGATAGATCTATTAATACAGTAATCGAAAGTACCACCTCTGACTTTTTAACTAGTTCTGGCTTTAAAACATCAAGAACCGGTTTTGGGATAGGAACAGGTTTTGAGCAATATTCAGATTTGTATGTTAATTTAGATGTCTCTGCTTATTATGAAAAATTAGAAACTTCTACTAATGCCTCAGCAGTTAAGAAAAAACAAGAAGGTGATTATCTTGAAAATTTGTTTTCTTATAATTTAACTTTAAATAAATTAGATCAGAATTTTCAACCATCCGAAGGATATAAAATTAGTTTTAACCAAGTACTTCCAATTTATTCAGACGATAAATCAATTACAAACTCATTTAATTATTCAAAGTATCACTCATTTTCAGATAACTTAATCCTATCAGGAAAATTTTTTTTTAAATCAGTTAACTCATTAGAGGATGATGTCAGGGTATCTAGAAGAGTTTATATTCCAAGTAGTAAATTAAGAGGTTTTGAGTCTGGTATGTTTGGTCCAAAAGATGGAAACGAATATGTTGGAGGTAATTTTGGTTCAGCAATAAATTTAAATAGTGCAATTCCAAATATATTTCAGGGAAATGAAAATATTGATTTAAGCTTTTTTTTTGATGCAGCAACTTTGCGTGAAGTTGATTACGATAGCTCTTTAGAATCTGATAATATTAGATCCTCAACAGGTATTTCTGTAAATTGGTTTACTGTGATTGGACCTTTGTCATTCTCATATGCAATACCATTATCTAGCGAACCATCAGATAAAACAGAGTCTTTCAGATTTAGGATTGGAACATCATTCTAAAATGAAAATTTTTTTTTTTATACTCATTTTTTTTTTTAATTTTATTAATTTAAATGCTGATATTGTATATATTGATATTAATTTAATACTAAACAAGTCAGAAGTTGGCAAATCTCTTAATACATACCTTAAAAGTATTAATGATGAGTATTTAAACAAACACTCAGAAATTGAAGCTAGACTTGTTAAAATTGATAAAGAGTTAGTTGCCCAACAAAATATAATAAATTCTGATGAATATGAAATACGATTACAAAAACTATCTAATGATGTTCAAGATTATCAACAAGAAAAAAAAAAAGATCAAGATTATTTAAAAAAAATTAAAATTAATAATACAAAAAAAATATTAGAGTTTTTAAACCCAATAATTACAAATTATGTTGAAACTAATTCAATATCTTTAGTTATGCCAAAGAAAAATATAATTGTTGGTAAAAAAAACTTAGATATTACAGATGAAATAATTAAATTATTGAATGATAGAGTAAAATCATTAAATTTTTAATATGGAAAATTTATTTTTTAAAAAAAAAAATAATCTTAAGATTAATGATATTTTAAATTGCTTGAACTTAAAAAAAATTAAGAAAAATATTAAAGTGAATGACATTAAAGAATTAGACAAAGCAAACCAAAATGATATTACTTTTATCCACTCACTAAAATATAAAGAATCTTTGAAAAGGACTAAGTCAAAACTATTAATAACTAATAAAAAACTTAAGAATATAATACCGAAACATATAAACATAATAGAGGTTCAAAATGTTCTTCTTTCTATATCTAAAGTTACATCTTTATTTTATCCCAATGCAATAGATGATATGTTTGATAAAAATGTTAAAATTCTAAATAAAAATAAATTTGTTAATTTAAAGTTAGGTCAAAATATTCTAGTAGGTAAAAATGTTAAAATCGGTAAAAATTGTGTAATAGGTCATAACACTATTATTGAAAGTAATGTTATAATTGGAGATAATTGTAAAATTGGCAACAATGTTATAATAAGAAATTCAGTAATTGGAAAAAATACTGTTGTTCTTGATGGGGCAATAATTGGAAAAAAAGGTTTTGGTTTTTTTCCAGGTAAAAAAATTAATATTAGATACCCACATATAGGTGCGGTTATAATTGGAAACAATGTTGAGATAGGGTGTAATAATACAATTGATAGAGGCTCAATTTCTAATACAATAATAGGTGATGGAACTTTTTTAGATAATCAAGTCCATATTGCCCATAATGTTAAAATAGGTAAAAATTGTATTATAACTGGACAAGTAGGTTTTGCTGGTAGTTCATCAATTGGAAACAGAGTTATGATTGGTGGACAAGCAGGTATTTCTGGCCACTTAACTATTGGAGATAATGTGCAAATTGGAGGTGGTAGTGGAGTAATTAAAAATATTCCTTCAAATACTAAGGTGATGGGGTATCCTGCAAAAAATATTAGAAATTTTTTAAAGGAAAATAAATAAAATAGAATGACCAATTTAAATAAAGATCAAATTAAAGAATTATTACCACATAGAGAACCTATGCTTCTTATTGATGAATTAAAAAATATAAAAAAACTTTTTTCAGCCACAGCTGTAGTTAATGTGAAAAAAGACAGTTTTTTTGTAAATGGCCATTTTCCTGGAGAGCCAGTTATGCCTGGTGTTCTGATTGTTGAAGCGTTTGGCCAGGCAGCTGCTGCCTTAACAGCCAATGGACTTGATAAAGCTACCTATGATAATAAATTAGTTTTTTTAATGACAATTGAAAAAGCTAGATTTAGAAATCCAGTTATACCTGATTGCACTTTAGAACTTAATATTGAAGCAATTAGATCACATGGAAGAGTGTGGAAGTATAAAGGGACAGCATTTGTAGGTGATAAAAAAATGGCAGATGCACAGTGGTCTGCAACAATTGTCGATAGAAAGTAATAATTAGTAGTAATAGTTGATAAGTATTAAATATTAAATTTGTTATTTATAATCTGTGATCCACAAAACAGCGATAGTCGATAAGAAAGCACACATATCAAATAATGTTAAGATAGGACCTTATTGCATCATTGGCCCTGATGTAGAAATAGGATCAAACTCAGTATTACATTCACATGTAAGTATTGTTGGTAATACAAAAATAGGAGAGAATAATCAAATATTCCCTTTTTCCTCAATTGGAACACCTCCTCAAGATCTAAAATTTAAAGGTGAAAAAAATTCATTAGTTATTGGAAATAACAATAAATTGAGAGAGTATGTAAATATAAATCCAGGAACAAAACAAGGTGGTGGAATAACTAAAATTGGAGATAACAACTTATTTATGGTTTATTGTCATGTTGCACATGATTGTAAAATATCAAATGGTATCGTCTTGGCTAACAATGTTCAAGTAGGAGGCCATGTTCATATAGAACAAAATGCAGTAGTAGGTGGTAGTTGTGCAATACATCAATTTTCAAGAATAGGTGAATCAGCAATGGTAGGAGGAATGACTGGAGTTTTAAGTGATGTAATTCCATATGGCTTATCTATGGGAAACAGAAACAACTTAATGGGTATAAATCTTATTGGATTAAGAAGATCTAAAGTTTCAAATGAAAATATTAAAAAAATACAATTAGCTTATGAATTAATTTTTAAAACTAAGAGTTTTAGAGATAATATAGAAGATCTTAATAGTGATCTTAAAAATAATGTATTTGTAAAAAAAATACTTAATTTTATAAATTCAGATAAAAAAAGACCAATATCACTTCCACCTAATAAATAATGATAGGGCTTTTTTTAGGAGAAAAAGATTTACCAAATGAAATTATTAAAAAAATTGAGAAAAAAAATATAAAATATTTCATTTTAGATCTTACAAAAAACAACAAATTTAAAAAAAATAAGAATAGTTTTTTCATTAACATAGGTAAATTTGGTGAAATACTAAAACTTATTAAATCAAAAAAATGTAATAAAGTTATATTCGCTGGAAACATAATCAAACCAAAGATATCAAAGCTTAAATTAGACCTAAGAGGACTATTTTATATTCCAAGAATTGTTAAAGCATCAAAATTAGGTGATGCAGCAATATTAAAAGTTTTAATAAAAATTTTGTCTGAAAATAAAATAAAAGTTATTAAATTAAATACTTTCAACCCAGAATTAACACTGAAGAAAGGAATTTATACAAAAATTAAACCAACTTTGTTTGAAAAAGAAGACATAAATAAAGGAATTAAAACATTAGGTAAGATAAGTTCGCACAATCATACACAAGCATTAATTATAAGAGACAATAAGGTCATTTCTAGAGAAACAAGAAAAGGCACAAAAGAAATGATAAAATCTATAACCGAGTCTAAAATAAAAAAAGGTATTTTAATAAAACTTCCTAAAGCAAAACAAGATTTAAGGGTAGACTTACCTACAATAGGAATTGATACATTTAAAGATTGTAATAAAGTTGGAATAAAGGGAATTGTGGTTAAATCAAATCAAAATATTATATTAAATAAAGATATCTGTATTAAATACGCCAATCAAAATAAGCTATTTCTCATTGCTATATGAAAAAAATTTTTGTCCTTACAGGCGAACCTTCGGGTGATAAATTAGCTTCAGAGGTAATATTACAATTAAAAACAAAAAGAGCTGATTTAGAATTCTTAAGTGTTGGCGGAACATACTTAGGAAAATTAGGTATAAAGACTATTTTTAACCAAAAAGAGATAACCTACATAGCTTTTACAGATATTATATTCAATTTTTTCAAAATAAAACGTAGAATAAAAGATACTGTTAATGAAATCTTGAAATTTAAACCAGATGTACTATTTAGCGTCGACAGTCCTGATTTTACATTAAGAGTAGCTAAACTAGTAAAAGAAAAAAATCCAAAAATAAAAGTAATTCATTTTATTGCTCCTAAAGTTTGGGCATGGAGAAAGGGTAGGATTAAGAAAATGAAGGAGTTTTTAGACCACATATTATTACTTTTTAAGTTTGAGAAGGAATATTTCGATAAAGAAAAACTAACCAATACTTTTGTTGGTCACCCTTTGTTAGATAAAAAAATTAACGAAAATATCCAAATAGATCAATTTTTAGACAAAAAAAATATCATATCAATTTTTCCTGGAAGCAGAAATTCAGAGATCAACCATCATATGCCAATTCTAATTAATTTTATTAAAAAAATGAATAACAAGGACCCTAATTACAATTTTATATTTCATGCAACTGATAAAAATAAAGAACTTATATTGAGTTATATTTTAAAAGAACCTATACAAAATTTAGATATTATTAATGATGATAAAATAAAATCTGAAGTTTTAAAGAAATCAATTTTTGCAGTAGTAAAATCTGGAACAGTTTCGTTGGAAGTATGCAAAATGAATATTCCGTCAATTATTATTTATAAAATGAATTTTATTAATTTTTATTTAGCAAAATTTCTATTAAATATAAAATTTGTTAATATGATTAATATTATCAATAATAGAGAAGTTATACCAGAATTGATACAATCAGAATGCAACGCTAATGAAATATTTAAAAGTGTTTACTATTTTCTAAAAAAACCAGATTTAATAGCAAAGCAAAAACAAGAAATAAAAAAAACTCTTGAAACTTTGACCTCTCCTAGTTCTTCATCTAAAGAAGCATCAAACATTATCTTATCCTATTTTTCCTAATCTTTTTATTACCTCGTTTTTTCCAAGAGATAATATTATGTCGTATATTCCTGGTCCAAATTTAGATCCAGTTAACATTATTCGTAATGGCTGTCCAACACCTTTGAAATTTGTATTATTTAATTTTATTAATTCATTTACGATTTGTTCTAAATTCTCTCTATCAAAAACTTCTAAATTTGAAACTTTCTCTTTAAACAACTGTATTATTATTTTTGCTTCATCGTTGATTAGCTCTTTATCATTGTCATTAAAAATAACTTCATCATTTAGTATATATTTGGAATTATTAAATATATCCTCAAGTGTCTTTGCTTTATTCTTTAAAAATGTTAGAGAGCTTTTTATTGTATTCTCTTTTTCTTCTTTAATTTTATCTTTATACAATTCACAATATTCTTTTAACTTTTTGTACAATATACTTTCTTTACTATTTTTAATGTAATATTCATTCATAGAAAGAATTCTACTCATATCAAGTTTTGAAGGTGATTTACCTATTCCTTCTAAATTAAATAGTTTTATACTCTCATCTAAGTTAAAAATTTCTTTATCTTTATATGACCATCCTAACCTTAGAAGGTAATTTCTAAGTGATTCAGGCAGAATCCCAATTTTTGAGTAATCTTCCAATGTTGAGGCATTGTCTCTTTTTGATAGTTTCTTACCATCTATTGTATGAATAAGAGGTATATGAGCAAATTGTGGAATTTCCCATCCTAATGCTTCATATATCTGTATTTGTTTAAAAGTATTAATTTTATGATCATCTCCTCTTATAATATGAGTCATTTCCATCTTATGATCGTCAACTGACGCAGATAAGTTATATGTTGGTGTTTCGTCATTTCTTAAAATAACAAAATCCTCAATAGTATTATTTTCAATCTCCACGTTTCCTTGAACCAAGTCTTTTAGTAGAGAAGTGCCTTCTATTTTACTTTTAAATCTTATAACTGGTTTTATATCTCTTGGGGCTTGATCTTCAGAAATATCTCTCCATTTTCGATTATACACATAAGGAATTTTTTTTTGTTTAGCTCTTTTCTTTTGTTCCTCTATTTCCTCAGCACTACAAAAGCATTTATAGGCATTTCCATTTTTCAATAATCTTTTAGCAATAGTTACGTGTTCACCAATCATTTTTGATTGAATATACGCTTCACCATCTTGTTCTATTCCCATCCATTTTAGAGAGTTTATTATTTGAATTTTATATTCTTCCTTAGATCTTTCTTTATCGGTATCTTCTATCCTTAAATAAAATTTACCTGATTTATTTTTTGAATATAACCAATTAAATAGAGCTGTTCTTACCCCGCCAATATGAAGAGGACCGGTAGGAGAAGGAGCAAATCTAGTTGCTACTTTTTTCATGGAATTTATTTAGACTATTTTACTGAAAGTTTCTATATAAAGATACAAGAATTCCTTGAACTTTCACTCTATCTGGGCCAAAAATTTTTGTTTCGTAATTTCTATTTGCACTTTCTAATGCAACAGTTTTACCTTTTCTTCTAATTCTTTTCAACATAGCTTCATGATCATCAATTAAAGCTACTACAATTTTTCCATTATCTGCTGTATCTGCTTTTTTGACAATAACAGTATCACCATCATTGATCCCAGCTTCAATCATAGAATCCCCTTGGACTTTTAAACCAAAAAATTCTCCATCTTTTTCAATGTTTGCTGGCAGTGCAATTCTTGAAACTTCATTTTGTATAGCTTCAACTGGAGTTCCAGCAGCGATTTTACCTAGCACAGGGATTTCTGTATCGTTAGAATTATTTAAATTTTCCTCATCTAATCCTCCCTTAATAACGCTTGGAGAAAAACTATTGTAAATATCGTTTGCGGACGCTGTTTCAGGCAACTTAATTACTTCTAATGCTCTAGCCTTATGGGCTAATCTTTTAATAAAGCCTCTTTCCTCTAATGCACTGATAAGTCTGTGAATTCCTGATTTTGATTTTAAATTTAATGACTCCTTCATTTCTTCATATGAAGGGGATACACCTGTGGATCTCAACTTTTTGTTGATAAAGAGAAGTAAGTTTTTTTGTTTTTTAGTCAACATAGAACAAATTAAGTACATTAATGTTCTATAAAAGTTCCTTAATTTATACAACAGCTAAAAAGTATGAAAAATCGAGGAAAATTTCTATAAAAGAGAAAAAATATTATTATTTTCTAAATCTTTTAAAAGTGATTCACCAATTAAAAAACTCTTGATAGAGGTCCTGTTTTTAATGTCAAGCAATTCATCTTTTGTTTTTAGACCACTCTCAGAAATTAGGGGTGAAGAGTGGTTTGATACAACATTATATATATCATAAGTTGTATTTATCTCAGTTTTAAGAGTTTTTAGGTTTCGGTTATTTATTCCAATTAAAGCATCAGGATAATTTACTGATTTTTCTGCCTCCTCAACTGTATGAACTTCAACAATTACACTCATATTATACTTTAAAGCTTCCTCGTAGATTTCATCAGCAGTTTTTTCAGAAATGCCAGCTAATATAATAAGGACTGCATCAGCACCGTAACTTTTTGCTAAAGGAACTTGAAATTTATCAACAAAAAAATCTTTACAAAGAATAGGTAATTCAATTTTTTTTTTAATATCAGAAATATGAGATAAATTTCCTAAAAAAAAGTCTTCCTCAGTTAATACAGACAAACAAGTAACGTTCTTAGAGTTATATATATTTGCAATTTTTACTGGGTCGTAATCATCTATCAAAACACCTGCGGATGGGCTAGCTTTTTTTATTTCAGCAATTACGGATATCTTATTTTCTGAGTTATTGGTTTGTATTTTTTTCTTGAAATCAAAAAAAAAATCTTTTTCATTAATTGTTTCTATCAAGCTATCAATATCAATTTCACGTTTAAATTTTTCAATTTTAATCTTTTTTTGATCAATTATTTTTTGAAGAATATTTTCAGACATTCTGGATATTTTTTATATATTTGAATGCAGCTCCAGATTTAATAAACCCTCTGGTATAATTATAAGCAATTTTAAAATCATCATATTTTTCTGAAACTATTAATCCTGCTGCTGCATTTAGACACACTGCTTTTGAAAAATCATTATCTTCCCCTTGAAAAATATTTAAAATTTTATCAGAATTAAATTTAGCATTGTCTCCTACTAAATTTTCAAATTTATCAGCATTAACATTTAACTCATTTGGATCAATTATAAACTCAGATATTTCATTGTTTTTCAGTTGCACAACATTAGTTTTAGCGTAAGGTGATATTTCATCTAGACCATCTTCACTATTTACTATCCATGCAAATCTTAAATTTAGATTTTTAAGAGCATTTGCAAAAACTTTTAGAAGCTTATTATCAAAAACACCAATCACCTGCCTTTCAACAAGCGCTGGGCTGCTTAATGGACCTATCATATTAAAAATAGTCCTTTTTCCTATTTTTTTTCTTGTTGGACCAACATATTTCATTGCTGAGTGGTAATTTGGAGCGAACATGAAGCCAAAATTGTCATTTTTAATCTGCTCTTCGATTTGATTTGGTTCCAAGTTGATATTTATATTTAAGGCTTCAAGAACATCGGCTGACCCACATTTTGATGAAACTGCTTTATTTCCATGCTTTGCTACTTTTACACCCATGCTTGCTAACAACAGCGCTGATGCTGTTGAAATATTTAGAGTATCTTTTCCATCTCCACCAGTACCACACGTATCAATGCAATTTTCAGCTTTCACTCTTTTTGACTTATCTCTCAATATATATACACCTCCAGCTATTTCATCTGAAACCTCACCTTTATCTGACAATAAAGTTAAAAAATCATAAATTTGTTGATCACTTGCATCACCGTTCATTAAAATCTTAAATGCATTTTTACTCTCATCAAAATTTAAATTTATTTTATTTCTGAGCTTTTCTAAAAAATGATCCATTTTTACTCTTTTACAAAGTTCTCTAAAATTTTTAAACCATATTTTGTTTTGATACTTTCAGGATGAAATTGAACTCCATGGATTTTGTATTTTTTATGCATAACACCCATTATTGTCCCATCAGATGAACTAGATGTAATTTTTAAATCTTTAGATAAGGATTTTCTATCAATTACCAAACTATGATATCTGGTAGCTGAGAACTTTTTTGGTAAATTTTTTAAAATACCAATTTTCTTATTTATAATATTACTTGTTTTTCCATGTACAAGTTCTTTAGCTTGAATTATCTTAGAACCAAATATTTGACCAATGATTTGATGACCTAAGCAAACACCAAGTATTGGCATTTTTTTATACAAATTCTTTACTATCTTTAAACAATTTCCAGATTGATTAGGATTTCCAGGACCTGGAGATATTACAATTTTATTATATCCTTTCCTTAAAATGTAATAATGATCTACCTTATCGTTTCTTAAAACATCAACTTTAGCAAAGGACGAAAGATAGTGATATAAATTGAATGTAAAGCTATCATAATTATCAATTAAAATTATTTTCATACTCTTTACTCCAAAGCCTTAATTAAAGCTTTTGCTTTATTAACTGTTTCATTAAATTCATTAATAGGTTTACTATCAGCAACAATTCCTGCGCCCGACTGTACATAAAATTTTTTATTTTTTGAAATTGCTGTTCTAAGTGCAATGCATGTATCAAAATCACCATTTGCAGAAAAATAACCAATACCACCAGCATAAACTTTTCGGCTCGTTGTCTCCAATTCATCTATAATTTCCATAGCTCTTATTTTAGGAGCACCTGATACTGTTCCAGCAGGAAAACCAGCTAATAATGTATCAAATTTGCCAAATTTTTTATTAAATATACCTTCAACATTTGAGACAATGTGCATTACATGTGAATATCGCTCTATCTTAAAACTTTCTGTTACTTTAACAGAGCTAATTTTAGAAACTTTTCCAGCATCATTTCTACCAAGGTCAAGAAGCATTAAGTGTTCAGAAAGCTCTTTTTTATCTTTTAAAAGATCCTTTTCATAAAATTTATCCTCTTTTTTATTTTTACCTCTAGGTCTTGTGCCAGCAATAGGTCTAATAGTTATCTTGTTATCTCTAAGTCTTACAAGTATCTCAGGGCTCGCGCCTATAATTTGGAAATCTTCAAAGTTAAAAAAATACATGAAAGGGGAAGGGTTAGTAATTCGTAATTTTTTATAAATATCTATTGGTTCTTTATTAAGAGCAGTTTCAAATCTTTGACTTAGAACAACTTGAAAAATATCTCCAATTTTAATGTAATTTTTAGCTTTTGAAACGTTGCTAATGAATTTCTTTTTTGAGATGTTTGATTTAACCTTTGGTTTGGAAATCTTTGTTTTTGACTGATTTATCTTGTAACTATAATTTGCCAAAAATATCATTTCTTCTATTTCTTTTTGTATTTGATCATATTTAGCTTGATAATTTTTGATTTTTTCATCAAAAAAACAATTAACTATAAAAAATAATTTTTTTTTAACATTATCAAAAACAACTAGATTTTTTGGTCTCAAAATTCTTGCATCAGGAATTTTAAGGTCATTTTTTGTACTATTAGGAATTTTCTCAATATATCTTATTATATCATATGAGAAATACCCTGATATTATTGAGCTAATTGGCGGTAATTCATTTGGTATCTTAAAATTAAAATTTTCGATTATTTTCTCAATATTATCTTTAGGAGTTCCTCTTAATTTCTTTCTTTTATTTTCATACTTCAAAACACAGTTATTATTATTAAATTCCCAAATCTTATCAGGATTTTTTCCAAAGATTGTATATCTACCTTTTATAAAACCTTTTTCTACAGACTCGAATACGAAGCTGTTTCTTACATTTAAGAAGTTATTGATTAAATTTTCTATTTCTTTTAGACCATTTGATTTTATTGCATGGTAAAGAACTTGATTTTTACTTTTTTTGTGATTTTTCTTAAATAACTTTAGATCAATATTCAACATTATCTAAAATAATTTTTAACTCTGTCAATTGTTTGATTGAAAATTTTTACCTTATATTTTGAATTTAAAGATAGATCATAGGATGTATAAACATCATTAATAATATCGTTATTTGCTTTAGTAGAATATTCTTCATCATTATCAGTATTTTTTTCCATATCTGAATAATAAATATTCTTAATTTTTGTAAGAAAAACTTTATTTGTTTCCCCAGTTACTAAAGAGAAACTTTCTTTTGGTAATGTGTATAAAAGTTTTAAAGAATCTGGGTCAAAAACTTCGTAGTCATTATTGTTTTTAATAGTTACAGTCTTAATATTATTTGTATCTTTTGATAATTTCAAAAACTCATCATCATTAAATATCTTTTCGTCAATTTTTTCAAAAAGACTTTTATTAAATTCAAATTTCTTTTTTAAAATTACATTATTTTTAACTTTTTCTAAAAATTTTAGATCTGTTTTGTTTGGAATTTTTTTGTTAATATTTGATATTTCAAAAATTACATAATAATCATTTTTGTCAACTAGTTGTATTTTATCCTGGTTTCTTTTTGAGTAAATTTCTTCAAGTATTTCATCTGAATCATCACTCAAGACAAAATTATTAATTTCATTTAGTTTGAAATTATAAATTTCATTAATTTCTCTAATATTTGATCCGTTTAAAATATTATTTTCTATTTCATCGATTTTCTTAAAAAATTCATCATTAAACTCATCTATTTCTATTAGATTTTTAGGAGTAATTTTTGCATAAGTCACATCAATAAAATCAATTTTCAAAATTTCTTGATTATTTTTAATGAAATCCTCAACTTCTAATTCAGTTGCAGTTTTATCATGAACTAAGTCTAAATCTAAAAATTCGATCTCAATTTTTTTATTTTCATTGATATATATTTTATTTTTTAAAAAATAAGGCGACTTAATTCCACCACTAATATAATTAAATAAATTTTCTTTTAGCTCTTGTTTCTTTAATGAATTTTCAAATGTCGAAGCACTTAAGTTATTTTCTAATAGAAATTTTTCATACTTAACTCTTGAAAACTTCTTATTATCATCTAATAGTATTGAATTAGATCTGATTTTATTTGCCAGCGCTTCCTCTGACATTGATACATTTAATTCTTTAATTTCCATCTCAATCAATTTTTCAGATACCAATTCTGATAAAATATTTTCAATAATATTTTTATCTATATTTGCTTTTATAATGTCATTTGTGAGTCTAGACTCATTTATAAAATTTACAAAATCTTTTGATGAGATTGTCTCATTATTAATCTTAGCAACGTTGTTTGTATTACCACCACTAAAAACACTACCCATGCCCCAAAATACAAATGGAATTATAATAATTCCGACAAGTACTCCAGCTAACTTTGAATTTGAGAAACTTCTTAATTTACTTATCATATTCTATTGTCATTATTTATTGATCTAAAAAAAAATAAACATATAAATTATATTAATCTTTATGACAAATAATAATATTTATTTCGTTGCTAATTGGAAGATGTTTGGGTCAGTTAAGTCAGTTAATTCATTAAATAAAGTAATAAGTTATTCAAATACAATGAAACTTAAAGCCAATATTATTTATTGTCCACCTTATACATTGATCAAATCTTTTGTAGATAAAACAAAAAAATCAAATATTAAAATTGGTGCTCAAGATTGTCATACACAAATAAACTATGGACCTTTCACAGGAGCTATAAGCTCAAAGATGATTAAAGATTTAGGGGGTAAGTTTGTTATAATTGGACATTCAGAAACAAGAGCAGAAAATGATAATAAAAAAATTAATTTAAAGATTAAGTCTGCACTGAAGGAAAAATTAAATGTTATTTTATGCATAGGTGAAAAACTGATTGATAAAAGAAAAAATAAAACAAAATATGTTTTAAAAAAACAAATACTTGAAGGTTTAAAAAATTTAAAGAATTTAAATAAAATTGTAATTGCTTATGAACCAGTTTGGTCGATTGGTACAGGCATTATTCCTAGTGAAAATGATTTAAAAAAAAATATTAGATTTATAAGAAACACCTTAAAGATTTCAAAAAAATTTACAAAGTCTAAGATTTTATATGGAGGCTCCGTAAACTTAAAAAATATAAAAAATTTAATGAGAATCGATAATATTGATGGTTTTTTGATTGGTGGAGCATCAACTAATGAAAAAATATTTATTGATATAATGAAAAAATCTATTAATTAAGCGTCGTGGAAAATATACTATTAATTATAAATATAATATTAGCAGCAATTTTAGTATTGCTAGTTTTGTTTCAAAAATCTGAAGGCGGAGCTTTGGGTATTGGAGTGTCTCAAGATAACTTTATGTTTTCAAGGTCGGCTGGGAATTTTATGACTAAAGCAACGGCTATTGTTGCAACATTATTCATAATTTGTAGCCTAGGGTTAACCATTATTTCACGTGGAGATCTTCCATCAAACACATCTGTAATTGATAAAATAGAAGAAAATGCAGATGATGCTCCTAAATTACCAGAAAATAATAATTAATACTTTTATTTTAATAAATCTTTGGCTATAACATAATTCCATGGCGCGATATATATTTGTCACTGGCGGCGTGGTATCATCACTTGGTAAAGGTTTGTCATCAGCATCGCTTGGATATTTGCTTAGATCACAAGGCTATAAGGTGAGAATAAGAAAAATGGATCCATATTTAAATGTTGATCCAGGAACAATGAGTCCTTTTCAACATGGTGAGGTTTTTGTAACTGACGATGGGGCTGAGACTGATTTAGATTTAGGACATTACGAAAGATTCACAAATATTTCAGCCAAACAATCTGATAACATTACTACAGGTAGAATTTATAGTGATATCATAAAAAAGGAGAGAAGAGGAGGTTATCTCGGAAAAACAGTTCAAGTAATTCCACATGTTACAGATAGAATTAAAGAGTTTATAAAAAAAGATATAACAAATGAAGATTTTGTAATTTGTGAAATTGGAGGAACAGTCGGTGATATTGAGAGTTTACCTTTTTTAGAGGCTATAAGACAGTTTTCTAATGATAATGGAAGATCAAAATCATTATTTATTCATTTAACATTTGTTCCTTTTTTAAAATCTTCAGATGAAATTAAAACAAAGCCAACACAGCATTCTGTTAAAGAATTAAGAAGTATAGGAATTCAGCCTGATATAGTGATCTGTAGATCTCAACAGTCTATTCCTTTAGACCAAAGAAGAAAAATATCCTTATTTTGTAATGTGGATATTGCTAATGTTATAGAAACAATTGATGTAAAAACTATTTATGAAGCACCAATAAGTTTCTTTAATCAAAAATTAGATAAGCAAGTTTTAAAATTCTTTAAAATAAAATCTAGAAAAAGACCAAACCTGCTACCTTGGAAAAAAATTACAAATATAGTTTTAAAAACAAAAAGAAGGGTAAATATTGCTATCATAGGTAAATATGTAAATTTAAAAGATGCATATAAATCACTCGATGAAGCTCTTACACATGGGGGAATTTCAAATAAAGTTAAAGTTAACGTAGTAAGAATTGAGTCAGATAAACTTAGATCAAAAGAAATTAAATCAAAATTAAAGAATGTATCAGGAATATTGATTCCAGGAGGGTTTGGCAAAAGAGGAACAGAGGGAAAAATTGAGGCTATTAGATATGCCAGAGAGAGGAAAATACCTTTTCTAGGTATTTGCTTTGGAATGCAAATGGCAATGATCGAGTTTGCAAGAAATATATTAAAAATTAAAAAAGCTGGCTCAAGTGAATTAGATAATAATTGTTTTCCAGTAATAGGATTAATTGATGAATGGAACAAAGATGGAAAAATCATAAAAGGAACTGATAAAAACCTGGGAGGAACAATGAGATTAGGTCAATACGAGGCAAAATTAAGGAACAATTCTGCCATAAAAAATATCTATAAGTCTAACATGATTAAAGAGAGACACAGACATAGATATGAAGTCAATATAAATTTAATGCAAAAATTTGAAAAAAAAGGTTTGATATTTTCGGGTATTTCTCATGATAATCAATTGCCAGAAATTATTGAACTTAAAAATCATCCTTGGTTTATTGGAGTTCAATTTCATCCAGAATTTAAATCTAGACCTTTGAATCCTCATCCTTTATTCTCTTCATTTATTAAAGCTGCAAAATCTTTTAATGGAAAATAAAATAGTTAATTGTAATGGTATAGAAATTTCAAACAAAAATAAAATTTGTTTAATATCTGGTCCTTGTCAACTTGAAACTGAGCAACATGCTTTGGACATGGCAGGTAAAATTAAAGAAATTACAACAAAGTATAACATTGGATTTATTTATAAAACCTCATTTGATAAGGCTAACAGAACAAGCTTGAAAGGCAAAAGAGGTGCTGGTTTAGAAAACTCCCTGCCTATATTTGATAAAATCAAAAAAGATATTAACGTACCCGTTCTCACTGATATACATAATGAAGAACAATGTTCCCTAGTTTCTCATCACGTTGATGTTCTTCAGATACCAGCATTCCTTTGCAGACAAACAGATTTATTAATTGCTGCTGCTAAAACCAACAAAATCATTAATGTGAAAAAGGGTCAATTCCTAGCACCATGGGATATGCTTAATGTAACCAAAAAAATTTCTGATAGTGGTAATGAAAATATTTTAGTGACCGAAAGAGGAGCTAGCTTTGGCTATAACACATTGGTATCTGATATGAGATCTATTCCCATCATGGCAAAAAATGGTTATCCAGTAGTATTTGATGGAACACATTCAGTGCAACAACCAGGTGGTCTAGGGGAAAAAAGTGGTGGTCAAAGAGAATTTGTTGAGTATTTGTCGAGGGCAGCAGTTGCAGTAGGCGTTGCAGCTATTTTTTTGGAAACACATCAGGACCCTGATAATGCACCATCAGATGGCCCAAACATGGTCCCTTTAGACAAATTAGACGAGCTAATTAATCAAATTGTAGAAATTGATAATTTAGTTAAAAAGTAATTAATGAGCAAAATCAAAAGAGTTGTAGCCAGACAGGTTTATGATAGTAGAGGAAATCCTACCATTGAGGCTGAAATATTTTCAAATAATTTAAGTGCGTCAGCAATTTGTCCTTCAGGTGCTTCAACAGGAACTTTTGAGGCCTATGAAAAAAGAGATAAGAGTAATAAAAAATACTTAGGAAAAAGTGTTTTAATACCAGTTTCAACTGTTAATAAATTAATTTCAAAAAAATTAAAAAATCAAAACATCCATGACCAAGAAAGAATAGATAGTATTCTTATAAAATTAGATGGTACAAAACAAAAAACAAAGTTAGGTGCGAATACAATATTAGCTGTATCCATGGCTGTAAAAAAATTATCAGCAAAAGTAAAAAAAATACCTTTATATAAAAATTTTATAGTTGAAAAAAATTTTAAACTCCCCTTTCCTTTAATGAATATTATTAATGGGGGTGCACATGCTGATAATGGCCTTAGAATACAAGAGTTTATGATTAGACCTGATAAAGCAAAATCATTTAATGATGCTGTTAGAATGTGTTTTTTAGTAATAAACAATTTAAAAGTATTATTAAAAAAAGCAGGTCACTCTATTAATGTAGGTGATGAAGGTGGGTTTGCACCAATGATAAGCGATAATGAGAGTGCATTAAAGCTTATAGTTCAAGCGATCAAAAAATCAGGTTTTAAAAATGGTAAAGATATATCAATTTGTTTAGACGTTGCAGCAAATGAATTAATAAAAAAAGGCAAATATTCAATTCATTCTAAAAATTATATAAGTGTTGATCAATCAATTAAAAAATACTTAAAACTTATTAAAAAATATCAAATTAAATCAATTGAAGATCCATTTGGTGAAGATGATTGGAAGGCATGGTCAAAATTTGTAAATGGAACAAAAAATAAAACTCAAATAATAGGTGATGATCTTTTTGTAACTAATCTTGAAAGATTAAAAATAGGCTTTTTAAACTTATCTGCAAACAGTATTTTAATAAAATTAAACCAAATAGGAACTGTAACTGAGACGTTAGAAGTAATAAAATTTGCTAAACTTATTGGTTTTAAAACAATCATCTCCCATAGATCTGGTGATACTGAAGATACATTTATTGCCGATTTAGCAGTAGGCACTAATTCAAATCAAATCAAAACCGGATCTCTTGCAAGATCAGAGAGAATAGCAAAATATAACCAACTAATACGTATTGAAGAAGATCTTGGTAGATCAGCAAAAATGAATAAAATTGATTAATGTTAGAAAAATTAAAAAAGAATTATTTTATTCTTATAATCACATTTCTGTTTATCTATTTTTTCTTTAATTTATTAGATGGCAATAGAGGTCTTATTTCTTACATGGAAAAAAAAGATAAATATGAGCAACTGAAAAATGACCATATTATTCTAAATAGCAAAATAGAGGATTTGGAGCACAAAAACTCACTTTTAACAGAAAATATAGATCTAGATTTCATAGAAATATTAATAAGAGAAAAGTTTTTATTTGGAATAGAAGGTGAGACTACCTATATAATCAAAGATAATGGAAATTAAAAATAGACCAAGACACCCTGAAAAAGTTAATAAACCGATTAATCCTATTAAAAAGAAACCTGAGTGGATTAGATCCAAGCTACTTAATAGTAAAGAATTTTTTTTAACTAAAACAGTTGTAAATAAAGATAATCTTGTAACAGTTTGCCAAGAAGCAAATTGCCCTAATATTACTGAATGCTGGAGTAAAAGGCATGCAACACTAATGATAATGGGTGACACATGTACAAGAGCATGTGCATTTTGTGATGTTAAAACAGGAAAACCAAAAAAATTAGATCAATTTGAGCCAATTAAAATAGCTAATGCGGTTAAAAAATTAAGTTTAAGACATGTCGTTATTACATCTGTTGATAGAGACGACCTTTCTGATGGTGGATCAAACCATTTTCATGATGTTATTGTTGCAACAAGAAAAAAAAATCCAAATACAACAATTGAGGTTTTAACACCAGATTTTTTACGAAAAGGCGATGCATATAAAAGAGTATTGGAAGCAAGCCCAGATGTTTTTAACCACAATATTGAAACTGTTCCAAGTCTTTATGTAAAAGTTAGACCAGGGGCAAGATATTTTGGATCATTAGAACTTTTAAAAAATTCAAAAAAATTTAATAATAATGTTTTTACAAAATCAGGAATTATGGTTGGATTTGGAGAAACTAAAGATGAGATAATTCAAGTTATGGACGATCTAAGATCGGCAGAAGTTGATTTCTTAACTATAGGCCAGTATCTTCAACCTTCGGTCAAGCACTTTCCATTAAATAGGTATTACCATCCAGATGAATTTAAAGAGCTAGGAAAAATAGCAAAATCTAAAGGATTTTTATTAGTATCTTCATCACCTTTAACAAGATCTTCATATCATGCTGATGATGATTTTAATAAACTTAAAAATAATAAAAAAAATATTCATTAATGCCAAAAGCATCAGTTAAGAGATTAATTGATAACAAAAAAGACAAACTCATAGAGTTCGTTTTAGATATTGAAAAATACCCTGAATTTGTTCCATTCTGCAAAGGTTCAAAAGTACATGAAAGAAAACAAAAAGGAGATCTAATACTTATTGTTGCAGATCTAACAATTGGAAAAGGGCCTTTTGTAGATACCTATAAAAGTGATGTGAAATTTAATAAAAAAGACGACACTATTTTTGTAACAAATATAGATGGACCTTTAAATTATTTAGAAAATAATTGGAAATTTCAGGAGCAAGGAGATTTGACAGAGGTGACTTTTGATGTTGATTTTGAAATTAAAAATAAATTTTTGAATATTCTTATGACCAAGTCTTTTCAATTTGGTCTCGAAAAAATAGCTGATGCATTTCAGAAAAGAGCTGAAAGTTTATAATATATTCAAAATCATTTTAAGAGTCTGATTTACAGTTGCTTTTTGAATTGAAATTCTTTTTTTTCTTTTAAATAGGTTTTTCTTTATAATTATTTTACTTCCTTTTTTAAGACCTATGTAAACAAGGCCGACTGGTTTTTCTTTTGTGCCGCCATTAGGACCCGCAACTCCCGTGATTGAGATTGATATATTTGATTTACTAATTTTACTTAAATTCTTAACCATTGATAAACAGGTTTCATAACTAACTGCTCCATACTTATTAATAGTTTTTTTTGGAACTTTAAGTAATTTAATTTTTGCATTATTGGAATAAGTCACTAGACCCATATTAAATACTTTAGATGTTCCACTAATAGATGTAATTGAACTTGCTAAAAGTCCTCCAGTGCAGGACTCTGCAAAAGATACTGTTAGTTTTTTTTTAGTCAGTAAATTTACCAATTTTAAAGATAAATTGCTCATGAGGTAATAATCATATAAAAGACGAGAATTGCTACTACATACAAACCAGCACAAACATCATCCATTATAACACCAAAGCTATTTTTAAAGTTTTTATCGTAATAACTTACAGGGTAGGGTTTTGCGATATCAAAAATTCTAAAAAGAATAAACATTATAAAATAAAAGGTTAGCACCCTTGCTGGATCTGTAAGTTCTTTATGGGCTATTTCATAAAGGCAAATGGGTATTGATTGACCAATAAATTCATCAATTACAACTTCTTTTGGATCCTTATTAGTTAAATCTTTAATAAATAAATTTACTGCAAAAAGTGAAACTATAAAAATAGCTACTAAAAAAAACAAAAATATATCTGCTGGCACAGAAAAAATATGAAATAATATATATAAAAAGATAACAGTAACTAAAGAAGCATAACTACCAGGAATTCTTGGTAATTTTCCAATGCCAAACATTGTAACAAATAAAGAATTTATTATTTTAAGCATAATGATTTAACGAGACTATTACTTCACACGCAATAGCCTCTTCCTTTCCTATCAAACCTAATTTTTCAACTGTTTTACCTTTAAGATTAATTTGGTCTTTATTTACATTAAGCAAATTAGATAATGAAGTGATAATTTTTTCTCTATATTTTGAGACTTTAGGTCTTTCACAAATTAAATTTATATCGAAGTTATTTATAAAATATCCATCTTCATCCAGCCTTTTCAAAATAGGAAACAACATATTACGTGATCTTATATTTTTAAATCTTCTTTTGTTGCTTGGATAAAGAGTCCCAATATCTTTTTTTCTCATAGCACCAAGCAGTCCATCTATTATAGCATGGATAATTACATCTCCATCCGAATGACCTTGTAGGCCAGAATGGAATGGAATTTTTATTCCTCCAAGGTATAGTTTTTTATTTTTAATTAATTTATGTATATCAAATCCAATTCCATAAAAATTTTTAATATTGATTTTATTTAAATCAGACTTTGTTGTAATCTTGAAATTATTTTCTTCACCTTTTATAAATTTAATTTTTTTATTATTATCTAAAAATAATGTTGCTTCATCGGTAATTTTTGTATTATTTAATTTGCATAGATTAAACAAAGTTTTAAAATCAAAACATTGTGGCGTTTGAGTTAATATCAAATTTGCTCTATTTAAATTCTTAATTTTATTTTTAATTTTATATTTTGTTGAGTTATTAGTTTTAATATAAGGCACCACAGCTTTATTTTTTTTTAGACTTGAGTTGAGTTTTTTTAATAATTTAATTGAAAAATTTGGTCTTGCTGCATCATGAATAAAAACATTTTTAAATCTTTTGTTCTTTATAAAATTCAATGCTTTTTGTGATGATTGATATCTTTCTCTACCTCCTTTAATAACTTTAATAGATCTATCTTTAATACTTTTAATTGGAATGTTTGACACAATTATTATTGACTTAAATAACTTCGATTTTATTGCCTTATCTACTGAATGCATAAATAAGGGTTTATTTATATAATTTGTAAATTGTTTTGGATTATTTGATTTAAATCTCTTACCTTTACCTGCTGCTAGTAGTATAAAACAATTAGTCATGATAATTATAAAAATTTTTGTAGTATATTTTTAAATTATGTTTGCTCTGTTAAAAAGAAATTTGTTTATTATAGTTATTTTTATATTAACTATTTCGTTAGCTTTTATAACCTTTTTAACGTTTATCGATAAAAGTTTCATTAAACTCAATGATGAAAACCTACAAAGTCTTTTAATATTTAATTTATTACTAGTTTTATTATTTTTTGTATTAATTTTTGTAGATATAAAAAATTCTATCAAAAACAATATTAATGTAAGAGGATCAATAGCAAACCGAAAGTATATAGTTTCATTTGGACTTTTTACACTAATACCTTCATTGCTTATTGCAATTTTTTCACTATTCATATTTTCATTTGCTCTAGATAAATATTTTGATAAAAAAATTATGACGGCTGTAAATAATTCTTATGAAATAGCCAAAAATTATCTTGATGAAAAAAGAAATAAAATTGAGTCTGAAATTGTTTTAATTGCATATGATTTAAATAAATATTCAGACTTGTATGAAACGAATCCTACTAGATATCAATATATTTTAAATACACAAAGATTTTTAAGAGATATTGATCAACTACATCTAATAGATGAAAGTGGAAATTTGATAAAATCTGCAGCCAAATCTCCTTATAAAAAAATTGAGGAAAGAGCAATGGAAATGGTTAGAAATGATGACCGACCTTTGAAGATTATTAATACATTTGAAAATAAATCAGCTGCTGTAATAAAACTTGCAAATTATGATAATACATTTTTATATGTTCTTAAATTTATTGATAAAAATATATCAAACTACCTGATTAAGTCAGAAGAGGCTGTTAATTTTTACTATACAGTTGAAAACCAAAATTTAGGAATAAGAATATCCTTTGCTATAATTTATATAACTCTTGTTACACTTTTATTGTTTTTATCAATTACAATTGCCATAAGGTTTTCATCTCGTTTTTTTATATCAATAAATAATTTAATAGCTGCCTCTGAAAATATAGGAAAAGGGAATCTAGATACAAAAGTTCCTGATTTAAAGGCCGATATTGAAATGGAAAGGCTTAATAAAAATTTCAATTCAATGATAGATAGGTTAAAAAATCAACAAGAAAAATTACTAACCAATGAAAGACATGAAGCATGGGAAAATGTTGCGAGAAAATTAGCTCATGAGATTAAAAACCCATTAACACCAATACAATTAACTATTGATAATCTTCAAACGAAATATTTACCAAATATTGAAAATGAAAGACAAGAAAAATATTTAAACAACCTTAAAACTATACTTAAGCAAATCAACCAAATAGAAAACCTTGTAAATGAATTTTCGGATTTCGCAAGAATGCCAAAACCACTATTTAAACCAAACAATTTAAATAATGTTATTAATGAAAATATTCTTTTAGTAAATAAATTTGATACCTCCATTAAAATAAGATTAGTTAATCATTTATCAAAAGAAGTGGTATTAAATTTTGACAATGAACAATTTAATAGATTATTTTTTAATCTTATTAAAAATTCTGTAGAGAGTATTCAAGAAAAGGCTGAAAAAGACAGTAAAACTGTCAAAAATATAGATATAGAAATTAGACAAATAAGAGATTATATAAACGTAAATATTATTGATACCGGATCTGGATTTAAAAATAAAAAAACTAAAGATATAATTAAACCTTATTTTACGACTAAAGAAAAAGGAACTGGATTAGGATTATCAATTGTAGATAAAATTATTAGTGATCATGAAGGATCAATTAAATTTTTAAATCACAAAAACGGTGCAAAAATTCAAATAATAATTCCATATAAAAAAAATGACAGCTGAAATATTAATTATAGATGACAACGCAGATATAAGATTAATTCTTGATGAATTAATTCAAGACGCTGGGTATAAGACAAGACTTGCGGCCAACTTCAATCAAGCTTTAACAGAAATTGATAAAAAGCTTCCAGATGTTGCAATCATTGATGTTAAATTAGACAAAGGTGATAACGATGGTATCTTATTATTAGATCATATAAAAAAAAAAAATCCTGATTTACCTGTAATTATGATATCTGGTCATGCTAATATTGAAATGGCAGTCAATTCACTAAAATCTGGAGCTTTTGAATTTATTCAAAAACCATTTGATAAAGAAAGACTTTTAAATTTTGTAAATAGAGCAGTAGAAAATTACAAACTTAAAAATGAAAATAAGACTTTAAATACAAAACTTTTTCATACATTTGAATTAGTTGGTCAAAGTTCTAATATTATCTCAATCAAAGATCAGATAAATAAATTATCAAAATCTGAGAGTAGAATATTTATTAGTGGACCAACTGGATCTGGTAAGGAATTAATTTCAAGGAAAATACATAAAAACTCTAAACGAAAAGATGGTCCATTTGTAGTAATCAATGGAGCGCTTTTAGATGCAAAAAAATATGAACTCGAATTGTTTGGAGAAGAAAAGAATGACGGCTCTATTTTTTATGGAGCACTTGAAAAAGCTTCAGGAGGTATATTGTTAATTGATGAGGTTACAGAAATACCTCTTGAAATCCAATCTAAAATTTTAAGAGTTGTCATCGATCAAAAATTTAAAAGAATAAACAGTAATCACGATATAAATGTTGATGTAAGAATTATTTGCACCAATAGCAAAGATGTTCAACAAGAAATAAGGTTTGGAAACTTTAGGGAAGATTTATTTCATCGATTAAACGTATTTAATATAAAAATAGATCCATTAAATAAAAGGATTGATGACATACCAATATTAATAGATTATTTCATCAAGAATATATGTGAAACTAATAATTTTAAAAAATTTAAAATTATAGATAACAATTATTTGCTTAATTATGATTGGCCCGGAAACGTAAGAGAACTTAGAAATTTAATTGAAAGAATAGCTATATTATCACCTGGTAACGATAACGAAAGGTTAATGAATATAATTAAAGAGTCTCTCTCAAAATCAATCGAAGATGAATTTTCTGTAACAGACACTCTTACTATTCCATTAAAAGAGGCTAGGGAAAGTTTTGAAAAACAATACTTGGTTTCTCAATTAAAAAAATTTAGTGGAAATATTTCTAAGACAGCAAAATTTATAGGCATGGAAAGATCAGCTTTACATAGAAAATTAAAATTACTTGGTGTGAAAGATCTAAATTAATGAATATTATTATTTGTGGGGCAGGTAGAGTAGGATCTACGATAGCAAAAATGTTAATTGAGCAAAATCACTCAATTACAATGATTGATCAATCTAGTGACGATATTCAAAAAATAAACGAAACATTGGATGTTAAAGCAATTGTTGGTAAAGCAACATCCCCATCAATATTAGAAAAAGCAAACACAAAGGATGCCGACATGATCATTGCTGTAACTAGAAATGATGAAATAAATATGTTGATATGCCAAATAGCTTTTTCTTTATTTAAGGTTCCAAAAAAAATTGCTCGAATAAGATTTCAAGAATATCTTGATCCAAAATATTCAGGATTATTTAACAGAGAAAATTTACCAATTGATAATATTATCTCCCCAGAAATTGAAATTGCAAAATCTATTCAGCGAAAATTAGAGGCGCCTGGTGCTTTAGACAACGTGCCTTTTGCAGAAAATAAAATAAGATTATTAGAAATTTTGATAGATGATAAATGTTCAATCCAAGGAATTAATTTAAATGAACTCACAAAAAAATTTCCAAAATTAAATGCATATATTCTTGGTGTTATTAGAAATGAAAAATTTGTTGTGATGAAAAAAACAGATCAACTCCAACTTAATGATAAAGCTTATGTGGTTGTAAATAGTAGTCAAATGCAAGAAACTTTGACTGTATTTGGACATAACGAAAAAATTTCAAATAAAATGCTAATTATTGGCGGTGGAAATATTGGTTTAAATCTTGCTAAAAATATTGAACAATCATTCGACTCAGCGAGAGTGAAGATAATTGAAAAAGATAAGTCTCGAGCAGAATATATAGCCAATGAACTTAATGATACTATTGTGATTAATGGAAATGGTTTAGACGAAGATGTTTTAAGTGAGGCTAACATTGATGAGGTTGAAACAGTTTTAGCTTTAACCAATGACGATGAAGACAACTTAATGGTAAGTGTAATAGTTGAAAAATTTTCAAAAGATAAAAGAACTATGGCATTGATCAACAAACCTAATTATTCATTGTTGCAATCTTCTTTAAAAATTGATGATTTAATTGATCCAAGAATGAGTACAGTTTCAAGTATTTTGAAACATGTTCATAAGGGTACAATTGAAAATGCATATACAATCTTAAATGGTGAATATGAAGTTATCGAGGCAGATATTATTGAAACTTCAGAATTAATTAATAAGCAATTGAAAGATTCAAATCTACCTGATGAAATTAGAATTGGAGCTATATTAAGAGATGAAAATGTAATTATTCCAAGCTCAAGTTACGCTTTTCAAAAAGATGATACGGTTGTTCTTTTATCTAAAAGAGACCAATTACCTATTGTAGAAAACATGTTTAGAATTAGTTCAGTCTAATTTTAATATGACAAAATTTAGCACTCTTTATTTTAGTTCTTTTTTATTTTTGATAAGTATTTTTTCTTTTTTTAATATTATTTATTCAAATTATTTTGATATTTTTTTTAATATAGAAAATTATATTTATACATTTGTACTGTGTTTTTTTGTTGGTGGACTGTTATTATTTTATAACAAAAAAAACTCCAAAAAAATTACCCTTTACGAAAAAATAATTACTGTATTGTTGGGATATCTTTTATTTCCATTAATAATATCAATTCCATATTATTTTGGTATTCAAAATATTTCATTTTTAAATGCATATTTTGAGGCGATATCTGGTTTTACATCAACTGGTTTTACAATTTTTGAAAATATTAAACAATTAGATGAAAGCTTAATTTTATGGAGATCCACCTCTCAATGGATTGGGGGAATTTATTTTTTATTTTCAATTCTCTTATTGATTGATATTTTTGATAAAAACTTAAAACAATCTTTCACTGAATACTTATCATTCAACAATAATGAGATTATTAAACAATCTCTAAAAATTGTTATAATATATTCTTCGTTAACTTTATTTATATTTATTTTATTTAAGATAATAAATTTAAGGACTTTTGATGCATTTAATTTAGCTTTATCAATTATATCATCTGGCGGTTTTTTACCTATTAATAGCCTTGATTATTTATTTGAAAGTGATGTAAGTAAAATTATTTTATCATTTACTATGATGTTGTCATTTTTTAGTTTGTTTTTGGTATATAATCTTATTTTTTTTAACAAAAAAAAAATAAATTTTTTAAGTGAGGATTTAAACCTTTTAATTTATTTATTAGCTATAATTTCTTTTTCATTTGTTTTTTTTAATTCAAGTAACAATTTTCCATTAATTTTAGTTGCTATATCAAGTAGTGTTTCAAATATTGGTATTTCATTTATAGATACACCAGATAATTTAGTATTTATTTTTTTCATTATGGTAGTTATTGGAGGATCCTTTTTTTCAACTAGTTCAGGTATAAGGGTTATAAAGATCTTAAGTTTGTTAAAATTTTCTTTAAATAATTTACTGTCTCATATAAAACCAAACCAAATTTATTCTAATAAAGTTACTTTGACTAATGAAAGTACAGATAAATTAGATATTAACAAATATTTTTTTTCAATAATTATTTTTGTTATTTCATTATCTTTATTAACTCTTCTTTTAACGCTTTCAGATATTCAATTTGAAAATTCTTTTAAGCTCTCAATACTAACAATTATGAATACAGTTAACTCAAGTATGTTTGATCTTTCAAATTTTGAATTTTATAATCTTTCTTTTTTTACTAAGATTTATTTGATAATTTTCATGATTATAGGTCGAGTAGAGCTATTAACCATATTAATATTATTTAAAAAATTTCTTTTCAAAAATTAAATAAGTATTATAAGATTGTTTTTTGCGCCCTTAGCTCAGCTGGATAGAGCATCGGTTTTCTAAACCGAGGGTCGGAGGTTCGAATCCTCCAGGGCGCGCCATCTTTAATTTATTAGTATTGATGAGGTTATTTTACCATTGATGGTTGAATTACTTTCTGCTTTACTAATGAATTCAAAAATTACTTTTTGAATAATTTGTTAACAAATAAATAAAAAAAGAGGAAAATAATGTTTAAAATAATAAAACAATTGACTTCTTTAGTTGCTATGTTCGCTGTGCTATTTGCATTTTCAACAGAAACAATGGCAGCTAAGAAATCAAAAACTCTTGAGAACACTAAAAAAAGAGGTTTTGTAAGATGTGGTGTTTCTCAGGGTCTACCTGGATTTTCAAATGCAGATGAGTCTGGAAATTGGACAGGAATAGATGTTGATGTATGTAGAGCTGTTGCAGCTGCTACATTAGGAGATGCAACTAAAGTTAAGTTTACTCCTTTAAGTGCAAAAGAGAGATTTACTGCACTTACTTCAGGTGAAATTGACATTCTATCAAGAAACACAACTTGGACACTATCTAGAGATGCTGACATTGGTTTAACATTTGTTGGTGTTAACTTTTATGATGGGCAAGGTTTCATGGTAAGAAAAGGTTCAGGAATATCATCTACGGGTGAATTTAAAAATGGAACTTCAGTTTGTACAAACTTAGGAACTACAACTGAGCTTAACATGAGAGACTTCTTTGATTCTAAAGGAATTTCATACGAGCCAGTAGTTTTTGAAAAAGCTGATGAAGTCGTAGCTGCTTATGATGCAGGTAGATGTGATACGTACACTACAGATAAATCAGGTCTTGCTGCTCAAAGAACTAAATTATCAGCTCCAGATGACCATGTAGTATTACCTGAAACTATTTCAAAAGAACCATTAGGACCAGTTGTACGTCAAGGTGATTCTGTCTGGGAAGATATAGTTAGATGGTCTTTAAATACTATGATCGAAGCAGAAGAATATGGTGTTAACTCATCAAATGCTGATATGATGAAAACTTCAAACAATCCAGCAATCAAAAGATTAGTGGGTGCTGAAGGTGAGTTAGGTGCAGCTTTTGGTTTAGATAACGACTGGAACTTAAGAATTATCAAACAAGTTGGTAACTACGGTGAAAGCTACAAAAGAAATATAGCAGACACTGGAATTCTACCTGATAGAGGTCCAAATGAATTATGGACAAAAGGTGGAATATTATACGTACCGCCAGCAAGATAATTTTAATTTAAATTACATAAAAAGGGCTAGAAATATCTAGCCCTTTTTTTTATTATAGATTCTGATGAACAACATTATAAAAAGATTTATACCTCAGATTTTAGCAATACTATTTGTTGTTCTTATTTTTGGGTTTTTAACATTGAATGCTCAGACCAATATGGATAATAGAGGTATTGATTTTGGCTTTGGATTTTTATCACAAGAATCTTCATTTGATGTACAGTTTTCTTTAATTGAATATAGTGGATCAGACTCATATGCCCGTGCTTTTCTAGTTGGACTTTTAAATACTTTGTTAGTTTCTTTTATAAGTATAATTTTATGTACAATACTAGGTGTAATTATTGGTGTAGCAAGATTATCATCTAATTACTTAATAAAAAACACAGCCGCATGGTATGTCGAGTTTTTTAGAAATATTCCATTACTTTTACAAATCTTTTTTTGGTATTACGCAGCCCTTAGAGCTTTACCTATGCCAGAGAAAGCTAATGCATGGTTTGGAGTAACTTATATGACTGTGAAAGGTTATTACATACCAGCAATGGTGTGGGAAAATTTGAATGTATTTTTATATTGTGGTTTTGCAGCAATAATAGCGATTATCCTATTAAGAAATTATGCAAATAAATTAAGAGATATACAAGGTAAACAAATTCCTGTGCTCCTTTATTCGATAGGTCTATTAATTGTATTGCCTATTTTATCATTCTTATTTGGTGGAGTTTCCTTAGAATTTGAAATACCTGAGCTCAAAAAATTATCAAAGATTTCTTATATTTATGAAGGTGGAATAAGTTTACCACCTGAATTAATAGCATTAGTTCTAGCGCTATCTTTATACACTTCTACCTTTGTGGCAGAGTGTGTGAGAGCCGGTATAGAAGGAGTTAGCAAAGGCCAAAAAGAGGCTGCAGCATCTGTAGGTTTGACGCATAATCAAGTTTTAAAATTAGTTATTATGCCTCAAGCTTTGAGAATTATTATACCACCGACAACAAACCAATATTTAAATTTAACTAAAAATTCATCTTTAGCAGCTGCTATTGCTTATCCTGATTTAGTACTTGTATTTGCAGGCACTGCTTTGATGCAGACAGGTAAGGCAATAGAAATTGTTTCAATAACAATGCTAACATATTTAACTATTAGTCTAACTATTGCAGCAATAATGAATTGGTATAATAAAAAAATTGAAATTAAAGAAAAGTAATGCAAAAAATAAATTTTTTAAAACCTAACAGAGATAACATTAAAAACTATTCTATTATTGGTTCCTTTTTAGTTTTAGTAAGCTTAATTGATGTCATGTCAAATGCTTTTTTAAAAATAAATTTAACATCTTTTCTACCTAGCTCCTTAACTATTTTGTTTCCATTAATCATAGGATTAATCGGATTAAATATGATGAGAATTGATTATTCAGGAAATAAAACTTTAGATTTATTAAATAAAAATATAAATACAAATAATTTTAATGCTTTGTTAACTCTATTAATATTATTTTCAATTATAAAAGCTCTTCCTCAGTCTTTAAGTTGGATGATTTTTGACGCTACTATTTCAGGCGATTCTAAAGATGCTTGTACAGGTACGGGGGCTTGCTGGACATATATTAAAGTTTGGTTCAGAAGATTTATGTATGGAATGTATCCAAATGAATTTCATTGGAGAATTAATACTGCATTTATATTAGTTATAGCACTTGGATTTGTTGGATATTTCATGAAGGAAAATTTAAAAAAATATTTAGCATTATATTATGTAATTATTTATCCAGTAATTGCGTATCTAGTTATTTACTACTTAATATCTGGTGGATCATTTGGTTTACAATGGGTAGAAACAGGTGCATGGGGTGGCCTGTCACTTACTTTTATAGTTTCTTTTTTCTGTCTAATTTTCTGTTTCCCACTAGGTATGATATTTGCATTGGGAAGAAGATCTAATCTTCCTGCAATAAAATATATCTCTATTTGTTACATTGAATTTTGGAGAGGTGTACCATTGATAACTGTACTGTTTATGTCATCTGTAATGTTTCCAATGTTTTTACCTGAAGATTTTTTTATGGATAAATTGGTAAGAGTAATTATTGCAATCACACTATTTGAAGCTGCATATTGTGCAGAGGTAATAAGAGGTGGATTGCAGTCTCTTCCACGTGGTCAATATGATGCTGCTAAATCTTTAGGCATGGGTTATTGGAAAATGCATATTTTTGTAATTTTACCACAAGCACTAAAATTAGTTATTCCTGGAATAGCAAATACATTTTTAGCATTAGTTAAAGATACACCTTTAATTTTTGTAGTAGGTTTGGCTGAATTAGCAGGTATGCTTGCTTTAGCAAAAACAAATCCAAAATGGCTAGGCTTTGCTATGGAGGGATATATTTTTGCATCAATAGTATTCTGGATTATATGCTATGCAATGAGTAAATATAGTTATAACTTAGAGGCAAAATATAAAACCGAGAGATAATAAATGTCTGATCCAATAATAAAAATTCAAAATATGAATAAGTGGTTCGGTGATTTTCAAGTTTTAAAAAATATAAATCTTGAGGTTGAGGCAAATAAAAAAATTGTTGTATGTGGACCATCAGGATCGGGTAAATCAACACTAATTAGATGTATTAATAGGTTAGAAGAGCACCAAGAAGGAGATATAATTGTTGATGGAAATGAATTATCAGAAAAAACAAAAGATATTGAAAAAATTAGAGCTGAAGTTGGAATGGTTTTCCAACAATTTAATTTATTTCCACATCTTTCAATATTAGATAATTGTACACTTGCGCCTATTTGGGTTAAAAAAATGCCAAAAAAAGAAGCACAAGAACTTGCATTAGACCAACTTAAAAAAGTACAAATAGATGATCAGGCCAATAAGTTCCCTGGACAACTCTCTGGAGGACAACAACAGCGTTGTGCGATAGCAAGAGCATTATGTATGCAGCCAAAAATCATGTTATTTGATGAACCAACATCAGCTTTAGATCCTGAGATGATTAAAGAAGTACTCGATGCAATGGTAAATCTTGCAAAAGGTGGAATGACTATGATTGTTGTGACACATGAGATGGGATTTGCTAAAGAAGTTGCTGATGAAGTCATTTTTATGGATGAAGGTATGATAATTGAAAAGGCTGACACAAAAGAATTCTTTGCCAACCCAAAGAGTGACAGAACTAAGCTTTTTTTGAGCCAAATTCTTTAAAATAATTCTAAAGTTTAGATAAAAAGTTACTTGACAGGTTTATAATAATTTAAAAAAACCATTTTTTTTAAAAATTATTTTACTTGCATAAAGTTTTCTATTTAGATTAACTCTTAATTAATATTTTATTTAAAGAGGGGTCTTGAATGGAAGATAATTTTAACAAACATCTTGGCAATAAGCTCAAGCTAAGAAGATTAGCATTAGGTTTAACTCAAACTAAAGTAGCAAAAGCTATAAACGTAACGTTTCAACAAATTCAAAAGTATGAAAAAGGAACTAACGGCGTAAGTTCTATTAGATTACTACAACTTTCTAATTATTTAAAAGTTCCTATTAACTATTTCTTTGAAGATTTTTCAGAATATTTAGTAAATCTTGACAAATCAAAAGAGGGACACATGAATGTAAACTATAATTTTTTAGTCAAAGTTTATTCAGAGTTAACTCAGGATCAAAAAATTAAATTTGGAAAAAATTTACAAATTGCTCAAATAAATATTTCCAAAGCTATGTAGAATAATTCAATAATTCTTTGGCTACTTAGTTCTTTTAAAAAAATATTAAATATGGAAGTTTTACAAGATAATATAATTATAATTCTTTGTGGATTATCTTTAAGAATTGTGATGTCTATAGTAGGCCAAAATTGGGTTCAAACATATCATCATACTATCTCTTTCATGTTATTACCTGTAATAACTTATATTATAACAAAAGTAATATCTGGTAACATTGCTTTATCTTTAGGAATGGTTGGTGCTTTATCAATTATAAGATTTAGAACTCCAGTCAAAAACCCATTGGAATTAATTATGTATTTTGCTCTGATAACAATTGGTATTGCTGGTCAAATAAAAATAATTTATGGATTATATTTAGTTACTGTTATGGTCGGAGTTATTTTGTTAGTCCATTTTATTGGGATAATTTTTCCTTGGTCTAAAAATAAAATTTTCTCATTTAATTACTCTGATGGAAGATTATTTAACACAGCAGAAATTACATCTTCAATTAACCTACCTATTTTGAAAAATAGTGTTTTGTTAAACCAATCATCTATAGATTTCACAAATGGTGTGTATATTTATAAAATTGCTTCAATAAATAAAAAAGATATAGATAAACTTATAGATGCATTAGAAGATGAAAAAAAAAATATTAAAAGTATTGTTACTGATTTTAATTAACAACATATTTTTTTCCAATATAACATTTGCAATATTTAATGATAAAATATGTGTTACGAACGATGATACTTTTTTGGGAAAATCAAAAAAAGATGCATCTCTTTATCTTTTCAAAAATAGAATTAATAAAGTTAAACAGATATATGTAGATTTTTTAAAACCTGACGATTATTTAAAAAATATATTAATTATAAATAAAAAATTTAATCGAATACCTAAGCATTATAAAAAATACTCTAAAGTAAATATAAAAGTTTTATATGATAATGTTACTTGTAACTTCTCAGGTGAGGCAAGAATTAATGGATCCACAATTAGTAATATAGATTCAAACTTATTAATTTCATCACTACGAGTCCGAATTATTGATGGACATATAAATCATATTAAGGATTTTTCTTTAAAAATCGGTGATGTTGATGATTTTAAAAATGATGTTTTTGTTTCAACATTTTTTGAGAAGTTAAACTTCTTATCGCCTTATAGATTTATAACTGATGTTAAAATTAATAATTCAGAAGTTAGTAAATTTTTATTTATTGAGAGCCCATCACTTGAAATGTCTAAAAATCAAAATAGAAACAATGGTGTATTTGTATCAACTAACAGAAATAATTGGTTTGATCCCAAAACACCTTATAAACATAGAAGAAGTATTGTTTTGAGTAGGTTGAAAAATAGTGATGGCATAGAAATAAAAAACAAAGAGGTCATTCTAGATGCTATCGACAAAATTAATTTCATTTATCTCAATTCATTAGGTATTGGTGATGGAAAAAATTGTTGTAAAAATTCTAAATTAAATGATTCAACTGATAGAATGTATTTTAATGGAGATATTTTTCTAAGATATAAAAATTTACATTCAAGGCTCAATTATTTCGACAAAATTTTACAATATGAGCATTTATTACATATTGTAGATGGATATCATGGTCTAGCACTAGAGGATAGGATTTTTTTTTACAATCCGATGCTCGATGAGATTGAGCCAGTATATAACGAATTAGAACCTAAAAATATTTTTGAATATCCTATTTATGGCACTAAAAATTATTTAAAATTAGAATATAGAAATCAACCACGTTTAACTTTACAACATAAATCAACTAAAAATGATCTAGTTTTATTAATTAAAAATCTAAATATTGAAAATTTTAATCAAGAATTAAACATAAGAGGTTTAAAAATCAATAAAAATCAAACTGAGTATATAATTAATAAAATATTATCATCATTAATTAATTTTGATAATTATAAAGAAATTTATCATGATAATAACTTTACTAAAAATTACTTTAAAAAACACTTTAATTCTAAAAACTTAAACTTTAAATTAGCATTCAATGGTAAAAACAACTTGTTCGAAATATGTAATATAAGTCTTAAAAATTGCAGAATGATAAAATTAAATAATGATTTATTTTATAAATTGTTGAGTGAAAAATTTCTTCTTCTTAAAGAAGAAAATAAAGAGATTACATATATAAGACAATCAAAAAAATCATATACTGAAAATCATCCACCTAAAAATAAAGGTATTTTTACAATGAAGTATTATGATCTTGGGGAATTTGGTTTCTATTATAATTTTGATTCCAATAGAATTTTTTATGATGATAAAGAAAAAAGAATTTCAGTAGCCCTTAAAAACAAATACGATAAAATTATATTTTATAAAAATAAAATTAAAAATTTAAAAATAAATATTTCTGGACCAGATAAATTAGAAACAATAGATTTTAAAAGAGATAAAAATATGTTAGGTGGATGCATAAATTTTGTTAAATCTGAAATTATAAATCTTAATATTGAAATAAATAATGCTAATTGTGCTAAAGCAATTGAAATCATTCAATCATATGGAAATATTGAAACCATCTATATAAACAGCGCAGCTTTTGACGCACTAGATGCAGAAATGTCTGAATTGAATTTTAATCATATTAACATTTTAAATGTAAATGGTGATTGTATTGGTTTTAAGAGAGGCAGTTATAAAATAAAAAAAGCAAAACTACAAAATTGTAGTGATAAAGCTATATCTTATGGTGAGCATTCTGATGGTGAAATTGATAAATTATATGTGAAAAATTCGAAGGTCGGCCTGTACGTTAAAGATAGTTCCAAATTAAATCTTCTGTCCTACAGAAGTTTAAATAATCAATACTGTATAATGTTGATAAATTTAAAAAAAAATTATTTTGGATCTATACTTAATCTAAAAGAAGATAATTTTAAGTGTAATAAAAAAGAAATTTTTTATGATAATTTTTCACAATTAAACTTTTTGAATTAAATGTTAAGAATTGAGAATAAATACGGAATTTCTAGAGATAAAAAAGTTTTATTTTTTAAGTGGATAAATAACAATAAAATTAAAAAGTTATTCCCATCTAGATGTATTTATTCAATTTATTTTGATAATAATAATTATGATATATATACAAATAGTATTGAAGGTAATGTCCCAAGAAAAAAAATAAGACTTCGTAAATATGATTTTTTCAGTTATGAAATTAATAATTTTGTTTTAGAAACCAAAGAAACAAATTTTACCACAAGATCAAAGAAAATTTTACGTGAATTTTCAAGAAATATTTTAACCAATGGTTACTACGATAAAATGTATGGAAATTGTTATCCTAAAATTATTGTTACCTATAAACGAGATTACTTTGTCTATAAATCTCACAGAATAACTTTTGATGAAAACATTCAATATGGAAAATTCGATATTCTTCAAAAAAATTTAGTTTTATCGAGTACAAATGATATTATAATCGAGGTTAAAAATAATAATATTTCCAAAAGTAATGAAATTGATGAAATTTTTCCTTTTGCAAAAACAAGATTTTCAAAATACACAAATGGGGTAGATCAGTTGCGTTTAATTTGATTTGGCTCCTCGGGCAGGACTCGAACCTGCGACCAATTGATTAACAGTCAACTGCTCTACCAACTGAGCTACCGAGGAATATTTTCTCACAACTTACTTTTTTTAAAATTTATCTCAATACTTATTTTGGAGGCAACGCCCGGAATCGAACCGGGATACAAAGATTTGCAATCTTCTGCGTAACCATTCCGCCACGTTGCCATCAAATATAAAATATTTGGTAATCGACATTTGTATAATCCATTTTGATCATTAGTCTATAAATTTAGCAATGATTTTCATTATTGTTTATTAATTTGATTAATTTATAAAACAAATCAATGAGTTTTGATAAATATGAGCATAGAAATGTTGAGAATAAAATCTATGATTATTGGGAAAAAAATGAATTATTTAAACCCAAAGAAAATTCAAAAAAATTCTCAATAGTAATTCCACCACCAAATGTAACTGGAAGCCTTCATATGGGGCATGCTTTAAATAACTCTATTCAAGATGTTTTAACAAGATTTCATAGAATGAATAATTATGAAACCTTATGGCAACCAGGAACAGATCACGCCGGAATTGCAACCCAAGCATTAGTTGAAAAAAAACTTGAAAAAGAAGGTATTAAAAAAAATGATTTAGGTAGAGAAAAATTTATTGAAAAAGTATGGGAATGGAAAAATGAGTATGGAGATATAATAATAAATCAACTGAAAAAACTTGGATGTTCTTGTGATTGGTCGCGTAATGCTTTTACAATGGATGAGAATTTATCTAAATCAGTAATAAAAGTATTTGTTGATCTTTATAATAAAAAATTAATCTATAAATCTAAAAAACTTGTTAATTGGGATGTTGTTTTAAAAACAGCAATATCTGATTTAGAAGTTGATCAAAGAGAAGTTAATTCTAAACTTTATTATATAAATTACCCTATAGAGGACTCAGATAAATTTATAACAATAGCAACAACTAGACCGGAAACTATGTTGGGAGATACTGCAATAGCAGTAAATCCTAAAGATGATAGATTTAAAAACATTGTTGGAAAGTCAGTTACAATACCTTTGGCAAATAGAAAAATAAAAGTAATAACAGATGACTATGCTGATCCTGAACAAGGAACTGGTGCAGTTAAAATTACTCCAGCACATGATTTTAATGATTATGAAGTAGGTATTAGAAATAATTTAGAAGTAATTAATATATTTACTCCCGACGGAAAAATAAATGACAATGCGCCTGACCCATATAAAGGTTTAGATAGATTTGCTGCCAGAAAATTAATATTAGAACATCTTGAAGAAGGAAAATTTTTAGAAAAAATAGAAAAGTTAGTAAATAAAGTTCCTTACGGTGATAGATCTAATTCTATTATTGAACCATACTTAACAGAGCAATGGTTTGTTGATGCAAAAACTTTAGCCATTAAAGCAAAAGAAGTAGTAAATAATGGTAAAACTAAATTTTTTCCTGAAAATTGGTCAAAAACTTATTTTCAATGGATGGATAACATTGAGCCTTGGTGTATTTCCCGTCAATTATGGTGGGGGCATCAAATTCCAGCATGGTACGGGCCTGATGGAAAAATATTTGTAGCTGAAAATGAAGACAAATGTAAAAAACAGGCAAAAGAATTCTATTCAAAAGATGTGGAATTAAAAAGAGATGAAGATGTTTTAGATACATGGTTTTCATCAGGTCTATGGCCATTTGCGACTTTAGGTTGGCCAGAAAAAACACCAGAAGTTGAAAAATTTTATCCAACAAGTGTTCTTGTTACTGGTTTTGATATTATATTTTTCTGGGTTGCTAGAATGATTATGATGGGAACTGAGTTTTTAAAAGAAGAGCCTTTTAAAAATATATACGTTCACGCATTAGTTAGAGACGAAAAGGGTCAAAAAATGTCTAAATCAAAGGGCAATGTAATTGATCCTTTAGAACTTATTGAAAAATATAGTGCTGATGCTTTAAGATTTACTCTTTTATCAATGGCATCACCTGGTCGTGATGTAAAATTGTCAGAAGATAGGGTTAAAGGTTATAGGAATTTCTTAAATAAAATTTGGAATGCTAATAATTTTTTAAGGCAAAATGAGTGTGGTTTTAGTGATATTAAAAAACCTGAAAATCTTAAATTAACAATTAACAAGTGGATATTATCTGAACTTGTTAAGACTAAAAACGAGACAGAAAACAGTTTAAAAAATTATAGATTTGATGAAGCAGCTAAGATTATTTATCAATTTGTATGGCATTCATTTTGTGATTGGTATTTAGAGTTATCTAAAACTGTATTTAATTCTAATAATGAGGAAGAGATTAAAGAATTAAGACAAACTTCATCTTATATATTTAGAGAAATTTTAATAATACTTCATCCATTTATTCCATTTGTTACAGAGGAGATTTGGTTGAATAACAAGTTAGATAAAAATGGCGATGAATTCTTAATGCATGCTAATTGGCTGGAGCATGATTATCATGAAAAAAAATCTTATGATGAAATTAATAACATCATTAATTTTATTACATCTATTAGATCTTTTAAAAATGAATTAAACATTAGCCCTGGATCATTTATTGAAATTTCAACAGAAAACACAAACAAAGAATATAAAAACTTTTTATCAGCTAATGAAAATATACTAAAAAAAAATGGAAGAATTAAAAACTTTCATGAGAATGATTTAAAAAAATCATCAGCAAGCATCGTTATCAATGGTGAGCTATTTAAATTATATTTTGACGAAGATGTTGATTTAAATATGATCAAATCAACACTAGAGAAGAAAATTACAAAAATTAGTGAAGAGATGAAAAAAATTGATGTTAGGTTATCAAATAAATCCTTTGTGGATCGTGCACCACAAAATATAGTAGAGCAGGAGAAAAGCAACTTTGCTAATCTAGAAAAAGATGTTAAAAAAATAGAATTAACTCTAAAAGGTTTATAATGAAAAAATTTAATAAGAAAAAATTACCAAGTAGACATACAACAATGGGTGCAGACAAAGCCCCTCAAAGATCATTTTATTACGCAATGGATTTAACCGAAAAAGATGTAGCAAAACCATTTGTTGGAGTTGTATCAACATGGAATGAAGCAGCTCCATGTAACATAAATTTAATGAAACAAGCTCAATCAGTTAAAAAAGGAGTTAAAGCTTCAGGTGGAACTCCAAGAGAGTTTTGTACTATTACAGTAACTGATGGTATTGCGATGGGTCATGAAGGAATGAAATCGTCATTAATATCAAGAGATGTAATAGCAGACTCAACTGAACTTACGGTTAGAGGACATTGTTATGATGCATTAGTTGGATTAGCAGGTTGTGATAAATCATTACCTGGTTTAATGATGTCGATGGTACGTTTAAATATTCCGAGTGTATTTATATATGGTGGATCAATTCTACCTGGGAGATTTAATGGTAAAGATGTAACTGTTGTAGATGTATTTGAAGGTGTTGGAAAATATACATCAAAAAAAATGACAGCTCATGCATTAAGAAAATTAGAATTAAAAGCATGTCCAAGCGCAGGTGCTTGTGGTGGACAATTTACTGCAAACACAATGGCATGTGTTTCTGAGGCAATAGGATTAGCTTTACCTTTCTCAGCAGGAACGCCAGCGCCATATTTAGAAAGAAATAAATATGCAATAGACAGCGGTAAAGCTGTAATGAATTTATTAGCAAAAAATATTAGACCTAGAGACATAGTTACAAGAAAAGCTCTCGAAAATGCAGCAACAATTGTTGCAGCAACAGGTGGATCAACAAATGCAGGATTGCACCTACCAGCTATCGCAAATGAAATTGGTATAAAGTTTGATTTAATGGATGTTGCAAAAATTTTTAAAAGAACACCTTATCTTGCAGATTTAAAACCTGGTGGAAAATATGTTGCAAAAGATATGTGGGAAGCAGGAGGAGTTCCAATGTTATTAAAAACTCTAATGGATGGTGGTTACATTCATGGTGATTGTATGACGGTTACAGGCAAAACCATGAGAGAAAATTTAAAAAATGTAAAATTTAGAGAAAATCAAAAAGTAATGAGATCTTATCAAAATCCAATTTCACCAACAGGAGGAGTAGTTGGATTAAAAGGTAATTTAGCTCCAGAAGGTGGAATTGTAAAAATAGCAGGTTTGAAAAAATTACAATTTACAGGAAGAGCTAGATGTTTTGATAATGAAGAGTCTGCGTATAAAGCAGTGATAAACAGAAAATACAAAGATGGAGACATCATTATTATTAGATATGAAGGGCCTATAGGAGGTCCTGGAATGAGAGAAATGCTTCAAACAACTGCAGCAATCTACGGTCAAGGAAAGGGGGAGAAAGTAGCCCTTATTACTGATGGTAGGTTCTCTGGGGCTACTAGAGGCTTTTGTATCGGTCATGTGGGCCCTGAGGCCTCCGTAGGCGGTCCTATAGCCCTTTTAAGGAATGGGGATATCATCGATATAGACGCTAAAAAGGGCACAATTAACGTAAGGCTTACAAAGAAGGAATTAAGTGCAAGACGTAAAAAATGGAAACCAAGAAAGATGAATTTTGGTAATGGTACTTTATGGAAATATGCACAAACTGTTGGTCCTGCTTATAAAGGTGCACCAACTCATCCAGGTGGTAAAAACGAGGTTAGAACGTACGCTGATATTTAATGAAAATTAGACCTGTAATACTTTGTGGTGGCGCAGGAACAAGACTTTGGCCAGATAAAAAAAAACATCAAGCAAAACAATTTATTGATTTTGGCGGATGGAGTTTAATTCAAAAAACTTTAGAAAGAGTAAATAAACCAATTTTTGATTTTCCTATAATCAGTACAAATTTAAAATACTTAAAACAAGTCAAATTAGCTTTAAAAAAAAGTAAAATTAAAAAGTTTAAAATAGTTCTAGAACCAGCAAAAAAAAATACAGCACCAGCAATATTAGTGTCCGCATTAATAAAAGATATTCCATTAGAGCAACCATTAATGTTTTTTGCAGCAGATCATTTAATTGAAAAATCTAATGTTTTAAATAAAGCCCTATTAAAAAATAAATCAAATTTAGATGATCAAAATTTATTTATTTTTGGAATAAAACCTACAAACCCATCAAGTGAGTATGGATATTTTTTAACTAAAAAAATTAAATCTATAAATAAAGTTACAAAATTTATTGAAAAACCAAATTTATCAAAAGCAAAAGAAGTAATTAAAAAAAAATGTTATTGGAATTCTGGCATGTTTTATTTAAGAAAAGACTCAATAATCAATAACTTTAAAAAATATCAAAATAAAACCTACAAAAGTTGTGTTGAGGCAATTAAAAAAGGCAAATATAAAAATAATACCTACTACTTAAATAAAAGAGCTTTTGAAAAATCAATCGAGAAATCTTTTGATTATGCAATACTTGAGAAAACAAATAAAATTAATGCTATTAAACTAGATATACCTTGGTCTGATCTTGGTAGTTGGAAAGAGATTTTAAAAATTTATGATAAAAATAAAAGAAAACACTTTAAGAAAAAGAATATTTTTTATAGACCATGGGGGAGTTATTTAAATTTATTCGAAGGAAAAGAGTTTTTAATTAAAGAATTATCAGTTAAACCTAAAGGTATATTAAGTCTTCAAAAACATCATCACAGAGCAGAACATTGGTTAGTTACAAAAGGTAATCCAAGAATAACTTTAAATAAAAATATTATTAATAAAAAACCTGATGAGCATATATTTATTCCATTAGGAGCAATTCATAGAATACAAAATCCTGGAAAAAAACCTGTAAAAATTATGGAAGCTCAAGTTGGTTCAATTCTAAAAGAGACTGATATTGTTAGATATCAAGACATTTATGGTAGAGCAAATAAACTTTAATTAAATTGTAATAATCTATAAATATTTTTGTCATAAACATTAATTATAAAATTTAAATTATAAAACATCTTTATTTCCCCTTAATTTTAAAATTTTGTTGATTAACTACTTTCCCCTTTTTTAATTATAAAAAGGGGAAAGAAGATTTAGAAATTAATTATTTACAGATGCGGAACTCTCGATAGTCTTCTTTTTAGCTAGTTTTTTTGTTTTTTTTTCAGCAACTCTTTTTTCAATACTTGCAATTTTAATATTAATTTTAGATAATTTTTTTTCTTTTAAATTGATCTTATTTTTAAGTTTTTCTATTAACTTGATAACCTTTTTTTTTCTTTTTTCATTTTTCTTTAACTTTTTACTCATAATGACCTCCTGTGTAATTTTATAATAATTATATTTAAATTAAATATCTTAGTAAAATGATTTTTTGATAAATTCTCTTATTTAAAAGTTATGCTGTTAATATGTTAAAATATTTTCCTGATTTCCTTAATTCTACGTTATCACAATATTGATATTTATCACCATCAATTTGAATTGGAATTTTTTTCCCTTGTCCATCAATTTTTAGCTCACTGGAATAAGATGTTATAACACTCGTAGACTTCGATAAATCTCCAAAAAAAATAATCAAATAAATATAATAAAGTATTTTTATTCTTGTAAGGTCTTTGAATACATAAGTAATAATTTTGTTATCAAATATATTTGTTTTATTAATTTTGTAGTGACCCGCATAATAATTGGTATTAGAACATAACACCCAGTCAGCTATATGATTTTGACCATCTATGTTAACTTTTAATTTTTGATTTTTCATTAACAAAAATTTTTGCAATCCTTTATATCCAAAAATAATTTTACCTAACAGTTTTTTTAGAGAACTATTAATTGAATGGACTATCGTTGCATCCCAACCTATACCTGCCATTAAAATAAAATAATCATTATTGATTTTTACTAAATTAGTTTGTTTTAAATTGTTTGATTGTAAAATTTGAACAATTTTACTTATTTTTTTACTCATATTTAGTTCAGCTTGAAGTAAATTAGCAGTTCCAGCTGGTATATAACCAATAGCAAAATCTTTTTTTGGAACAAAATTATTTTTAATAAGTTTGTTTATTGCAAATGATACTGAACCATCGCCTCCAGCAACTACAAGTCTATCTATATTTAACTTAGAAATATTTTTAAATACTGCCTCTGCTTTATCCACGCTCTCAGTTTCAAAAAAAGAAACATCGTTATACTTAGAAAGTTCATCAGAAATTTTTTTTATAAATTTAGATTTTCTGCCAGAGGAAGCGTTTTTGTTGTAAATAATGCAATATTTCATAATAAATTTTAATATTTCCTTAACATTACTATGGCACAAAGAATTAAACGATTCTAGTGCAAATTGAATTAAAAAAAAAGGATTAAATGAAACCTATATTAAAATACAAAAGTATATTCATTTCAGATGTGCATCTTGGTACTAAAGGTTGCCAAGCAAATAAATTGCTTGAATTTTTTAAAAATACAAGATCAGAAAAACTTTACTGTGTAGGCGATATAATAGATGTTTGGGCACTTCAAAAAAATTTTTATTGGCCACAAGAACATAATGACGTAATTCAAAAAATATTAAGAAAAGCAAGACATGGAACAGAAGTTTACTACGTTATAGGTAATCATGATGAAGTGTTTCGAAAATTTATTCCTATGCATTTTGGACAGATAAAAATGATCAATAGAGTAATTCATCAGTCTGTTTTAAATAAAAAATATTTAGTTGTTCACGGTGATGCTTGGGATGGTGTTATGAGATATGCCAAATGGTTGTCGAAGTTAGGCGCAATAGCCTATGAAATGCTATTGAAATTAAATGTAGTGATTAACTTTTTTAGACGTCTAAGAGGTAAAGGCCAGTGGTCTTTAGCAAAGTTTCTTAAATATAAGGTAAAAAATGCAGTTAAATATATGGGAGAATACGAAAAAACAATTGCAGAATATGGAAAGAAAAAAAAATTTGATGGAATAATCTGTGGGCATATTCATCATGCCCAAAATGAAAATTATGATGGTGTTAATTATTTAAATTGTGGAGACTGGGTTGAGTCTTGTACTGCCTTAGTTGAAAACTTTGATGGAACGTTTGAAATAATTTATTGGGATAAATTAAGAGAAGAATTTTCAGATAGTCGTAATAATTCAGATAAAGAAGTAATTGAAACTCCAGGTCTGAAAAAGGCATCATAATGAAAATATTAATTGTAACAGACGCTTATTTTCCACAAGTAAATGGTGTGGTAAGAACTTTAAATGAAACAGGAAAAAAACTTGAAGCAATGGGTCACGAAGTTGAGTATTTAAATCCCCAACTTTTCTTCACTGTGCCAATGCCTAAATATAATGAAATAAGACTTTCTGTGAATATTTGGCCAAGAGTAAGTCATTTAATAAAAAAAATAAATCCTTCAGCCATACATATAGCTACCGAAGGTCCTTTAGGATTTATGGCAAGAAGATATTGTCTTAAAAATAATCTAAAGTTTACCACAAGTTTTCACACAAGATTTGATAAATATATGAAATTATATTTACCTTGGGTTCCTGAAAAATTATCACAGAAATTCCTAAGCAACTTTCATAACAAAGCAGAAAAAATTTTGGTTACAACCGAATCTATGAAAAAAGAACTAATTCAAATTGGAGTAGATGAAAGTAAAATGGTTGTTTGGACAAGAGGTGCTGACCATGGATCGTTTAAAAATCCAAAAAAAATCAATTTAGAATATAAAAGGCCTATATGGATATATGTAGGTCGAGTGGCTATTGAAAAAAATATTCGTGCTTTTTTAAATCTAAAATTAGAAGGAACAAAACTTCTTGTTGGTAAAGGACCAGATATTGAAAAGTTAAAAAAAGAATTTCCAGATGCTCACTTCTTGGGTGAAAAAACTAATGGTGAATTAGCTTCATATTTTACATCATCTGATGTTTTTGTCTTTCCAAGCAAAACAGATACGTTTGCAATTGTAATATGTGAATCCCTCAGTTGTGGTACACCAGTTGCAGCATTTCCTGTTCCTGGTCCTAAAGATATTTTCAAAGATAGTGAAATTAATTGTTTAGATGAGGATTTAGAAAAATCCGCAATGAAAGCTCTAAAAGTTGAAAGAGAAAAGTGCCTAGAATACTCTAAAAACTTTACTTGGGATAAAACCGCAGAAATTTTTATTAATAATATCTCCCCTAATTAAGTAACTAAAATTTAAATAATTGCATATTAAATTTTTAATATGTTAATTATATACTTAACTTTTAGAACATCATGATTGGCCTCTTTGAAATACTATTAATCTGTGTAATTATATTTCTACTAATAATAATTTATTCAAACAGAAATAAAAAAAATACTGATGATAAAATTATTATTTCAAAGTATGAAAAGGATGATAGCAAAACATTTATATTAGATGAATTAGAGGATCAATTTATAGCATTAGATAAATTAAATATTATAAAATATGCCAATCCAAGTGCCGAAAAAAGATTTGGTAAAAATATTTTAAATACACATCTCGGCACAATTTTAAGAAATCCTAATCTAGATGAAAAAATCAGAGAAGTTAAGTCTTCAAAAAAAACCAGTAATTTAGATTTAGAAATAAATTTGCCTTCATATCAGTATTACAGAATTTATGTGATTTCTGGACCAACTGTAATTTTTACAGAAAAAGACTCTGTTGTTTTATTTTTAAAAGATCTTACTGAAATTTCAAAAGCACAAAAATTTAGAACTGACTTTGTTGCTAATGTTAGCCATGAATTAAAAACTCCTCTTGTTTCAATTAAAGGCGCTATAGAGACAATAGAGGGTCCCGCTAAAGATGACGAAATAGCAAAGATAAAATTTCTTAAAATAATCTCTTCACAAAGCAAAAGAATGGAAAATTTAATAAGTGATCTATTAATATTAAGCAGAATTGAACTCCAGGAGCATATAAGACCTGACAAACCAGTTAATTTGAAGAATGTATTGACAAAAGTAAAAGATGTTCATTTTACTAGCTTAAAAGAAAAAAATATTAATCTTGAAATTAATTTAGGTAATGTAAGTGATGTTATTGGTGATGAAGATAAATTAATAACAGTTTTTTCTAATTTATTAGACAATGCTATTAAATACTCAAAAGAAAAATCAACTATAAATATATTAGCTTCTCCAAGCAAAGGGAAACTCATAACAAAAGGAATTAAAATATCTGTATCTGATCAAGGTATTGGAATTCCCGAGGATCAAATTAACAGGGTAACTGAAAGATTTTATAGAGTAGATGTTGAAGAGAGCAGGAAAGTTGGTGGAACAGGTTTAGGTCTTGCAATTGTCAAACATATAATTTCTCAACATAGAGGTGATTACGAAATAAAAAATCTTAATGGTAAAGGAACCGAAATTAACATTCATTTACCCAGTGAATTATAAACTTCATATAATTTAACAATTTTCACAATATAATTTAATTTGTAAATAACGGATTTTTTAAATAAGGTTGTTAAATGAAAAAAATAATAATAAATTTTTTTATTTTTTCTTACTTATTCTTTAATTTTATATCAAATTCTTACTCTGAAGTTTCTAATAAAAAAGACATTACAACACTTTTAAGAAACCAACAACTTACTGTATTTGATATTGGTATTTTTAGAATGAAAAATGACTTAGAAAATACCAAAAACACTGTCAGTAAACATTTTCCATCTGACAAAGTAAATGTTGATCATATCTATACTGAGGTTTTAACTTCATTCTGGAGAGATACAATTGATTTGATTGTATCAATCCCAATGAACAAAAACTTAAAAAAAGAAAATTATATGTCTGACATGCATAGATGTAAAAATATTTTCTTTTCTGTAAGAGATCATTTGTTAAGAAAACAAAATGAGAGTAATTATAATTTTAATAGAGCCTCAAGTTATATAATTACTACTTTTTCTACCCCCACAAGTTGGCCTTCATGGAAATATGATCAAAAACAAGTAAAAGACCTTATATCAATGATACAACTAGAAGTTACTTTAAGACCAACAAAGAGCTTAGCACTAAGTGAAAATGTGAGCCCAATTCGTTGTAGAGGAGATTTAGCTGCAGATAATGATACTTTAATCATCTCTAAAAAATACAACTAAAAAGTTACCTATTTAACAAAACTGTAACAAATTTGTAATACTAGAGTCCTCAATAAAATTTATTTAGCGAGTCGTTAATTAAATTTAATTCACGAAAGGATATTAAAAATGAAAAAACTAACTATAGTCCTTGCTTCAATAGTTGCCATTTCTGTTGCCACTATTGCTCAAGCAAGAGATCAAATCAAAATAGTTGGATCATCTACTGTATTCCCTTACGCAACAATAGTTGCTGAAAGATTCGGGCAAACTGGATTTAAAACACCAGTAATCGAGTCAACTGGTACAGGTGGTGGTGCAAAATTATTTTGTGCAGGTGTAGGAGAAGCTCACCCTGATATAACAAATGCATCAAGAGCAATGAAAGATAAAGAAAAAGCTCTTTGCAAAAAAAATGGTGTTAATGAAATTGTTGAAGTTATTATCGGTAACGATGGTATTACTTTAGCATACAGTGTTGACGCTGAACCAGTAAACTTCACTAAAGAACAACTTTGGAAAGCTTTAGCAAAACACTCAGTTGTTGATGGTAAATTAGTAGACAACATATACAAAACATGGGATCAAATAGATCCAAGTTTACCAAAACAAAAGATTTCAGTTATGATTCCCCCAGGAACATCCGGAACAAGAGATGCTTGGAATTCGTTAGTAATGAAAAAAGGTATGCCTAAAGAGGCTAAAGCATTATACAAAGCAGGTTTCGAAGCTGGAAATAAAAAATATAAAAAACCACAAAAACTTTACAGAGAAGATGGTGCTGCTATTGAAGTTGGAGAGAATGATAGTTTAATTATTCAAAAATTATCGGAAGACAAAGAAATGTTTGGTTTCTTTGGATTTAGTTACTTCTTAGCCGCAAGAGATAAATTGCAAGCTGCAAGTATAGAAGGTGGTCAACCATCACTAGAATCTATCCAAGACTATAGTTATGCTGTTGCTAGACCATTATTCTTTTACGTAAAAAAAGCTCATGTTGGTGTAATTCCAGGATTACATGAATTTGTAAAAGAATTCACTACAACTAAAGCTATTGGTAAAAGAGGTTACTTAGCGGAAATAGGACTTGTTCCACTTGATAAAGCAACTTACAGAACAGTTAGAGATAATTCGAAAGCTCTTACTGCAATGTCAATGGAGTAATATAATATTTGTTAACAAACTCAAAAGGGGCCCTATTAATTGGGCCCTTTTTTTTGTATAAATCTAAAGGAGCCAATAATTGAATTCAGTAATATTTTTAACAATCGTTCTTTTAGCTTTATCCAGTTACTTCTTTGGAAGAAAAAAAGCTATTTTAATTCAATCTAACAAACGGTTAACAGCTCTTCCAAAATTTTATGGGTACTATCTTGCTATATGGTGTGGCGCACCCGCTTTTCTTTTGTATGCTTTATGGTCGATATTTGAACCTAGCATAGTAAGATTTTTTATACTTAGTGATTATTCTTCGCAAGGACTTCTAGAAGGAGAGTTGAATTTATTTTATGAAAAAGTAAAATCACTTTCTCGAAACCAGTATTCAGGAGAACTTACTGCAGAGTTACAAAGATCAGCAGAAAAATATTTAAACTTTAGAGACATAGCAAAGTGGTCTAAGGTCGTTATAGTTTTATCATTATTAATTGCATCAACAGGTTATGCGTATACAAAGATTTCAAACAACACTAAAACAAGAGAACCAGTTGAAATATTTCTTAAAGGAGTATTTTTTTTATCATCACTGGCAGCGATATTAACAACCATTGGTATTATTTTTTCCCTTTTGTTTCAAACAATAGAATTTTTTCAAGTTATCCCACTATTTGATTTTGTATTTGGAATGCACTGGTATCCTGCAAAAGCTTTTGTTCGAGATGCAAGTGAAGCACTTGATCCATCAATGTATAGTGATACTTTTGGTGCGGTTCCGATATTTGCAGGCACCTTTTTTATAGCTTTGATTGCAATGTGTGTTGCAATACCAATTGGTTTGTTAAGTGGTATATATATGGCGGAATATGCGAGCAAACGTTTAAGACAATATGCCAAACCTGTCATTGAAATTTTAGCAGGAATTCCAACTGTTGTTTATGGTTTTTTTGCTGCTTTAACAGTTGGACCTTTTTTAAAAGACCTTGGATTATCATTAGGACTAGAGGTGTCAGCAGAAAGCGCACTGGCAGCCGGTGGTGTTATGGGAATTATGATTATTCCGTTTATATCAAGCTTAAGTGACGACGTAATTACAAGTGTTCCTCAAAATCTTAGAGATGGTAGCTATGCCATGGGAGCAACAAAATCTGAAACAATAAAAAGAGTAATTATTCCAGCTGCTTTACCTGGAATTGTTGGATCTATTTTATTAGGTGTTTCTAGAGCTATTGGTGAAACAATGATTGTTGTAATGGCATCAGGGTTGGCAGCAAACCTAACTCTTAATCCATTAGAGTCCACTTCAACAATAACTGCTCAAATTGTTGTTATCTTAATTGGTGATCAACAATTTGGGGATCCGAAAACCCAAGCAGCTTTTGCATTGGGATTAAGTTTATTTATAGTTACTTTAGTTTTAAATATTGTTGCCTTATCTGTTGTGAAAAAATATAGAGAGAAATATGAATAAAGAAGAACGTTTAATTAAAAGATACAAAGCTGAAAAAAGATTTCAATTTTACGGTAAAGCTGCAATATTTATGGCTTTATTATTTCTAGTGGTATTTCTAACAAAGATATTTTCTACTGGTTACACAGCATTTCAAAAAACATGGTTGGTAATACCAGTCAATTATAATGCAGATTTATTATATTTGGATCCAGATAAAAAACCAACAACCGAAGATATTAATGATGCAGACTTTTATGAGTTTGGGATAGAAACATTTATCACTCTCGATCCAGATGCAAGTGAGGATCAAATTATGGAATTAAAAAAAATGTTTGCATTTACTTTTGAGAGAGAATTAAAATATTATCTTCTAGACAATCCTGATAGCTTTGGAAAAACAGTTGATGTAAAATTAACAGCCTCTGACGACTTAGATCAAGTATTTAAAGGAAATTATCCAAGAGATATACCTGAAAATAGAAGAAGAGCATCTGATTATCAATTAAAAATTTTTGATAAATTAAATGAAGATGGAAGAGTTATAAGTGAATTTAATGCCAGTTTTTTTACAAATGCTGATTCTAGAGAAGCTGAGTTAGCGGGGATAGCAAGCTCATTTATGGGTTCATTATTTTCCATACTTGTCTGTCTGTCAATTGCCTTTCCTGTTGCCTTACTAGCTGCAGTTTATCTAGAAGAATTTGCACCAAAAAATAGATTTACAGATTTTATTGAAGTAAATATCAATAATCTAGCAGCAGTTCCTTCAATTGTTTTTGGATTGTTAGGATTAGGTGTTTTATTGGCTGTATTTGGTTTACCTAGATCAACACCCTTAGTTGGAGGTATAACCCTTTCATTAATGACTCTTCCAACAATTATAATAGCAGCCAGAGCATCATTGAAGGCTGTTCCACCCAGTATAAGAGAAGCAGCTTTAGCAATGGGAGCTAGCAAAATGCAAACGACGATGCATCATACCGTGCCTTTGGCTTTACCTGGAACTTTATCAGGTACTATAATTGGCTTAGCTCAAGCATTAGGTGAAACAGCGCCTTTAATATTAATTGGAATGGTTGCTTTTGTTAACACAATACCAGGAACCCCTATGGATCCAGCAGCTAGCTTGCCTGTTCAAATCTATATATGGGCAGAGAGTGCCGAAAGAGGATTTGTAGAAAAAGTGTCTGCTTGCATAATGGTATTATTATTTTTCCTAATATTTATGAATTTAGGAGCACAATTAATTAGACATAAATTTGAAAAGAAATGGAACTAAAATATGAATAAAATAGAAGCAAAAAATGTTGATGTCTATTATGGAGCGAAACAAGCTTTATTTGATATCAATATGGATATCGAAGCAAATAAAGTAACTGCTCTTATTGGACCTTCTGGTTGTGGTAAATCAACATTCTTAAGATGTTTAAATAGGATGAATGATGTGATCGATATTTGTAAAGTCAGTGGTGTCGTAAAAATTAATGACTATGACATAAATCAAAAAGATACAGATGTTGTAAGGCTTAGAGAAAAAGTTGGAATGATTTTTCAAAAACCAAATCCTTTTCCAAAAACCATTTATGAGAATATTTCTTATGGACCTGAGATACATGGGATAGCTCAATCTAAAAGTGAAATGGATAATATTGTTGAAGAGAGTTTGAGAAAAGCAGCACTTTGGGAAGAGGTAAAAGACAGAATTCACGAACCAGGTACTGGTTTATCAGGTGGACAACAACAAAGACTTTGTATTGCAAGAACAATATCAATTAAGCCAGAGGTAATACTCATGGATGAGCCATGTTCAGCTCTTGATCCAATTGCGACAGCACAAATAGAGGAGCTAATTGATGAATTAAGAAAGGAACATACTATAATAATTGTTACTCACTCAATGTCCCAAGCTGCAAGAGTCTCTCAAAATACTGGTTTTTTTCACCTTGGCAAATTGATTGAAGTAGGTTCTACTGATAAGATATTCAAGAATCCGACTCAACAACAAACGCAGGATTACATAACAGGAAGGTTTGGATAATGAATGAAAAACCACACACAGTAAAATCTTACGAAGACCAATTAAAAAAATTAAACAATGATTTAGTTGAAATGGGGGCAAATTGCGAAACCGCTTTAGGTAATGCAATGAAAGCAATATCAACAAATGATCATAACCTTGCTGATGATGTTATAAATTCAGATATGGTTATAGATAATTTTGAGTCTCAGATAGAGAATGAGGTAGTAAATTTAATTGCTTTAAGACAACCAATGGCTGTGGATCTTAGAGAAACAGTTGCAGCTCTAAAGATGTCTTCAGACTTAGAAAGAATAGGTGATCTTGCCAAAAATATTGCAAAAAGAACAAAACTTATAAATACGCATTTGCCAAATAATTTAATTGAAGCAATGAGTAGAATCTGCATTTTGGTTCAAAAACAATTAAAAATTGTTTTAGACTCTTATCTAAGTAGATCAAGCGATGTAGCTCAAACAGTATGGGAGAGTGATGAACAAGTTGATGATTTAACAAATAAATGTATGGAAGAAGTCATCTCATTAATTAAATCAAATATGGAAAATATTGAATATGGCTCACATCTTTTATTTGTTACTAAAAACCTTGAAAGGATAGGAGATCATACAACAAACATTGCTGAGCAAGTATTTTATTTAGTTACAGGTGATTATTTAGAGGGTGAAAGACCCAAGGGTAGCGATTCAGAATTAACAAAGTAATGAGTGCACACATATTTATTGCAGAAGATGAGGCGCCAATTTCAACCTTATTAAAATATAATTTAGAAAAAGAAGGTCATAAGGTTTCTTCAAGTGAAAATGGAGAGGACTCTTTAAAATCAATAAAACAAAAAATGCCAGACTTAATCTTATTAGATTGGATGTTGCCAGATTTATCAGGTGTTGAAATATGTAAACAATTAAAAAGGGATAAAAAATATAATGACATTCTAATTATTATGCTTACTGCAAAAGGAGAGGAGGAAGATAAATTAAAAGCATTTGAAACTGGAGCCGATGATTACGTCACTAAACCATTTAGCCAAAAAGAATTAAATGCAAGAATTAAATCTTTGTTAAGAAGGGCTAAACCTTTGTCATCAACTGATGTTGTGGAATTTAAAGACCTTAAAATTGATAGATTAGCAAAAAGAGTTTATAGAAATGATAAGGAAATAATTTTGGGACCCACAGAATTTAAATTATTAGATTTTTTTATTAAAAATCCAAAAAGAGTTTATTCAAGAGAACAATTACTAAATAATGTTTGGGGTGAAAATATTTATGTAGAAAGTAGAACGGTTGATGTTCACATAAGAAGATTGAGAAAAGTTTTAAATGTAAGTGGATTAGAAAATTTAATTCGCACAGTGAGATCTGCAGGCTATTCGTTAGATAACTAAATCTTTAGGCCTTACAAATTCAGAAATAATTCCTTTCTCTTCAATATTTATCCAATCATTCGTATCGAAAACTATTTTAGCAAATGCACAAGTTGGGAATTTATAATTTAATAGTTTAAAATTACTATTATCTTTATTTTTAGTTAATTTTATAACTAAATTTTTAAGAGCAGGTTCATGATTTATTATCAATACTTTCTTAAACTTTTTATGGATATTTTTTATATTAGCTATTATTTCATTTTCATTAACCAAATAGAGTTTTGAGGAACTTTTAATTTTTTTTGGTTTATTTATTTTATTCAGTATTAAATTTAGAGTTTTTTTTGTTCTTTTTGATGAAGATAAAAGCACGTAGTCAAAGGAGTATTTTTTTTTAACAAAAAATTCACTTATAGTTTTTGCACTTTTGATGCCTCTTTTATTTAGTGGTCTTTCAAAATCACTTAAATTTGGGTCTTCCCAACTAGATTTTGCATGTCTCATGACATATAATTCGCGCATTAAATCTAAATATATGACTGCATTAAAAAAACAAGACAAAGAAGAGCTTAAATCCAATTATATAAATAGAGAATTATCATGGTTAAAATTTAACGATAGAGTTCTGTTAGAGGCGCAAAATATTGAAAATCCTCTTTATGAGAGAGTAAAATTTTTATCTATTGCAGGCTCTAATTTAGATGAATTTTTTATGGTTCGAGTTGCTGGACTATACAGTCAAATTAAACAAGAAGTCGACTCACTAAGTTCAGATGGACTAACGCCTGAAGAACAGATGGAGATGGTTATTAATGATACAAAAAATCTATTAAATAAACAAAATACCATATTTAATAATCTATCAAATCAGCTGAAGAGAAATAATATTTTATTGACTAAGCCAGAAAACCTTAACACAAAAGAAAAAAAGAAATTATTAGAAATATTTAACGAAGAAATTTATCCTCTACTTACACCATCAGCGATTGATCCTTCTCATCCTTTTCCATTTATTATTAATCAAGGTAGAGCTTTAGTTATGAAGCTGAAGAAAAAGAAAAAAAAGAGAATTCTTAATTCAATTATCGTAATTCCTAAAGCTTTATCAAGATTTATTGAAATAGATGGAGGAAAATCATTTAAGAAATTTTTGGTTCTAGACGATGTTATTGGTTACTTTGCCTCTGAAATTTTTCCAGATCATTTATTAGAAAAGAAAATGATATTTAGAGTAATAAGAGATAGTGATGTAGAAATTCAAGAAGAGGCTGAGGATTTAGTCAGATCATTTGAACTAGCATTAAAGCGAAGAAGAACTGGTGATATTGTTAGATTAGAAATTTTAGAAAAAAGCGACAAAGAACTTGTAAAATTTATAACAAATAAATTAGAAATTAATCCAAATTATATTTATGAAGTAGCAGGTTTAGTTGGAATCCAGGATATAGACCAAATTTGTAAAATTAAAAATTCTAAATTAAAATTTAAAAACTTTACACCAAGAGAAGTAGAAAGATTAAAAGAATACAATAATAATTTTTTTGAGACAATTAAGAAAAAAGACCTAATAGTTCATCATCCATTTGAGACTTTTGATGCTGTAATTGAATTTTTAAATCAAGCTGCTATGGATAAAAAAGTAATTGCTATTAAACAAACATTGTACAGAACTACTTTAGATTCACCAATTGTTAAAGCATTAATTAGCGCTTCCGAAAATGGCAAAACAGTTACTGCTTTAATTGAAATCAAAGCTAGATTTGATGAAGAAGCAAATATACAGCTGGCAAGAAGTCTTGAAAAAGCTGGAGTTCAAATTGTTTATGGTTTTGCAAAATACAAAACACATGCTAAATCATCACTAATACATCGACGTGAGGGTGGTAAAATTCAAACATATTTCCATTTAGGTACTGGCAATTATCATCCTGTAAATGCAAAAATATACACAGACTTATCTCTATTTAGCTCTGATAAAAAAATGGCTGCAGATGTAGAAAAATTCTACAATTACGTGACTGGATATTCTAAACCAAGAAATTTAAATAAAATTTCCATTTCACCTGTAAATTTAAGAAAAACTTTAAATCAGAATATAGATAAGGAAATAAGTAATGCAAAAAAAGGGAAACACGCTGAGATTTGGGCTAAAATGAATTCATTAGTTGATTCACAAATAATTGATAAATTTTATGAGGCTTCTAGTGTCGGTGTAAAAGTCTCTTTATTTGTAAGAGGTGTATGTTGTTTAAGACCTGGTATTAAAAATAAATCGGAAAATATTATTGTAAAAAGTATCATTGGAAGATTTCTTGAACACTCAAGAATATATTGTTTTGCAAATGGAAAATTAATGCCTAACAGAAATGCAAAAGTTTATATTTCATCTGCAGATTTGATGCCAAGAAATCTAGATAGAAGAGTCGAACTTCTCGTGCCAATTGAAAATCAAACTGTTCATGAACAGGTTTTAGACCAAATAATGATGGCCAATTATCTAGACACGAATCAGAGCTGGGAACTTTATCCTAATGGAAATTATCAAAAAATTAAATATAGTCGAAAAGATTCTTTTTCTGCACATGATTATTTCATGAATAATCCAAGTTTATCAGGAAGAGGAAAGGCAAAACTAAAAATTAAACCTAAAAAATTAAACTTAAGGTTGGTTAAAGATGGAACTTAAAGTAATTAAAAATAAGCAAAATTTAAAATTAAGAGAATCAAAATTAGCTATTATTGATATAGGTTCAAATTCTATAAGAATGTTAATTTACGATGATTTTACATCATCTAGAGTACCTTTTTTTAATGAAAAAGCAGTTTGTGAACTTGGTAAAAACTTAGATAAATCAAAAAAACTTCATAAATCAGGCAAGATATATGCTTTAAAAGTTTTAAAAAGATTTTCAGAAATTCTTAATGTTTCAAAAATTAATAACCTTAAAATTATTGCAACAGCTGTATTAAGAGAAGCTACAGACGCAAAGCCCTTTATTGAAGAAGTAGAATACTTATTTAAAAAAAATATAAATATTTTAACTGGTGAAGAAGAAGCTGAATCATCAGCTGAAGGCGTTAAAATTGGATTTGAGAATGTGGATGGACTTGTTGCTGATTTAGGTGGTGGAAGTTTAGAGCTTGCTAGAGTTGAAAACAATGTTGTAACAAATAAAACATCACTTCCAGTTGGTGTTTTAAGGTTAATTAACAATCCTATTGTTAAAAAAAGAAATTTACCTAAATATCTCAAAAATCTTTTAAGAGATGAAAAATGGTTATCTAAAAAAAAATTTAATAATTTATATTTGGTTGGAGGTACGTGGAGAGCTCTGTTTAAATTACACTTATTTCAAAATGAATATCCAGTCCATATTATTCATCAATACTCAATAGAAAATGAAAAACTTACAAAATTTTTAGAAAAAATTTCTTCATTTAATAAATCTAAATTGAAATCAGTTGAATACATATCAAAGTCTAGAACGCCTTATCTTCCTTATAGCTCAATAATTCTAGAAGAAATTATGAACATAGCAAATCCAAAAAATGTTATTTGCTCAATTAGCGGTATTAGAGAAGGATCTCTTGCCAAAGATTTATTTAAAAACTCAGATAGTAATTTTGTTTTTAATAAATCATTAGAGCATATTTCAAAAAAAAGAGGCGATTTAGGATCTACATATAAGAAATATTTTGATTTTATAAAACCTATATTTGAGGGAAATGAGCATTTTAATCAAAAATTGCTTCATCTATCTTGCGTACTAAGTCATATGGATTGGGGTTTGGGAGCATTCCAAAAAGCAGAGTTGGTTTTTCAAGAAACATTAAATACGCCTTTATTAAAACTTTCACATAAAGAAAGAATACAATTGGCACTTTCTTGTTACTGGAGATATTGCAGTATAAAATACAACCCAAAGATAGAATACTTAACGTTTTTAAATAACAACGAGATATATTCTTGCAAACAAGTTGGTGCAGCCTTAAGATTTGCTAATTCTCTTACATCAATATCTACAATTTTTTTAGAAGAATTTAAACTTTATAAAAGAGGTAATTCAGTATTTTTAAAAATACCTTCGCAGCATCAAGAGATAATCTCAAAACAAGTTACGAAAAAATTCAAAGCTTTAGCAAGAGAATTATTTTTAGATCCTAGGGTAATTTATTCAAATTAATTTAATATTAATTTAAATTAGATTTAATATTTTATTAATTTATTAGTAATATTTCATCATTAATTACATTAACTAAATCATTATTTTCTCTTATAAAAGGTGCTTACTTTGTAGGCACCTTTATAACTTTAAAAAATGAAGCCACATGAGATACATTACAAAATTTTTCATTTAAAATTAATTTGTTTATTTCTTCTTTAGACAGAAAATGAATTTTAATAGCTTTCTCAGGTCCTTTTTTTTTAATTATTCTATTTGAATAATAGCAGTATATTTTAGTTGTTAACCTTCCTGGCTCACAATTAATTGTAAATAATTTTTTTGGTCTTCCTAATATTTTATATCCTGTTTCCTCATAAAATTCTCTACAAGCAGCACTTATAGAATTTTCTCCTTTATCAATCATACCAGATGGAAATTCATAGTTGATTTTATTAACTGGAATTCTTTTTTGTCTAACTAGAACAAAAACGTTTTTCTTAATTTCCGCAACTACCAAAGATAAATCAGAGGTTTTTAAGAAATGATAATATTCTTTTTTTTGAATGGCTTATTAATTAAAGTAATATTATTTGTAAGCTTAATATTTTTCAAATAATTCATAAGTTATTATATTTTAATAATATTAAAGATATTTTACAGATAAAGTAATTATATTGTTTTTTCTTTAATTAATTTAGAGACTTTGTTTATTTGATTTATTGTATCAGTATTCATTGGGTTTATATATGAAGCTTCTAAATAACTAGTGTAGGCTTTTTCGTAATCTTTCATTTCCATGTATACTTGTCCTTTTCCAATTAGAGCACCGAAATGCCTGCTTTCAAGTTTTAAGACCATATCAATATCTCTAAGTGATTTTTTATACTTACCCATAAAATATAAAGATGTTGCACGTCTATTCCAAGCTTCAGCCCAATTAGGATCTTTTTCTATAATTTTACTAAAAATCCTATATGCCCTTATATAATTTCCATTTTGAACTAGTCTTGAACCTTCTTTTAAATCAATAGTTAATTGAAAATTTGATGGATGTGTTTCCCACAAATTCCATATGCTTTTTTCTAAAATTTTTGCTTCACTTTGTGTATTACAATCTTTTAACTTACTCAAAAGTTTGTTTAAATCTAACTCATCTGTTTTTGCTGCTGAAGTCAAACATACTGTTGAAATTATCAATAAGAAATTTAGTATTTTCAGCATATGTAATAAATCTGTAATATTTTTGTAACATTAATAAAACAAGTTAAAATCAAAATAAACAGCAATAAAATCAGTATTATTATTCAATTAAAGATATGATTAATTTCAAATATTAAATTTTAATTAAAAGATTCGAAAAAAAACATATGAAAAATTCCAATATAGAAGGAGTTGTATTTGATTTAGCTGGTACATTAATAGATTTTGGAAGCCTTGCGCCATCTCAAGTTCTTATAGAATTATTTGATAGGTTTGGAATTAAAATTACACGAAAACAAGCCATAGGACCAATGGGTATTGAAAAACGAGCCCATATAAAAGCATTGCTAACAACAAGAAAAATTAATTCGCAGTGGAAAAAAAAATTTAAATCAAAACCAACAGATAAAGATATTGATAAATTGTTTAAACTTTTTAATCCAGAATTAAAAAAAATAATTAAGAAACATTCAAAATTTATATCAGGAAGTAAAAAAACTTTAGATTTTATAAAAAACAAAAAAATAAAAATAGGAATCAATACCGGATATTCAGAAGAAATTCTAAATGTTATATTGCCAGAATTAAAAAAACAAAGATTTATACCTGATGTGTCATATAGTTCTTCATACACAAAAATTGGAAGACCCTCAGCTGAAATAATATATAAAATTTTTTCTGAATTAAATATTACCAAGGGATCAAATTGTATAAAAGTTGATGACACTATTCCTGGATTGTTAGAGGGAGTAAATGCTGGGATGTGGGTAGTGGGTGTTATATTTTCAGGTAATGAATTTGGTAAAACAGAAGTCGAATTTAATAGACTTTCTTTTAAAGATAAAACTAAATTTAGAAAAAAGATCAAGAATAAATTTAAGAAAGTAGGCGCTCACTATGTAATAGATACAATTAAAGATTTACCTAAAATTATCAAAATAATTCAAACTAGAATTAAATAAAATTACTTAATGAAAAGCATTTTTTAAGACCGTGGAAATTAAAAAAGCTTCTTTTTGTGTGTCCATGGACCTTTTTTTGTTTTAGGTAAAAATTTTTCAAGATCAATAAGGACTTTTTCAGACAATTTTCTGTAGGTGGTAAGTTTTCCTCCATAAATATTCAATAAAGGTAATTTTTTTATAATTTTTAAATCAAAAACATAATCTCTTGTGACTTTTGAGGCTGTTTTAAAATCTTCAATTAGAGGTCTTATCCCAGAATATGTATCTACGATGTCCTTTGATGTTATTTGTTTTTTTAAGTAATTATTTACTGAACTAATTAAATATCTAATTTCTTTTTTTGATATTCCTTTATTTTCAGGTGATTTCACCTCTTCTTCAGTTGTTCCAATTAAAGAAAACTTCCCTTTATAAGGTATTACAAATATTATTCTTTTATCAGTATTTTGAAATGTGAACGCAACATTTTCTTTGTACAATTTTTTTGTAATAATATGACTTCCTTTAACCAATCTAATTTTTTTCTTAGATTTAATTTTTATATTTTTATTTAAGGTTTCATTTATCCACGGTCCAGATGCATTAATCAAAATTTTTGACTTTACTTTTTCACCATTTTCAAGACTAATAATCCATTCATTGCCAATAATTTCAGCTTTTTTAACTTTGTTGTATTCTAGTATTTTAGCGTTATTTCTTTTTGCATCTTTGGTATTTAATTTCGTTAATTTTTTATCGTCAATTTGTATATCAAAATATTGAAAACCGGTTTTGTATTTTTCTTTAAGAATATTTGAAAATTTTTTTCTAAGATCAAATGTTTTTGATTTTGGTATATTACTTTTGCCACCTAAATTATCGTACAAAAATAAACCAATTTTAATTAACCAGGCTGGTCGAATTTTATCTGCATAAGGAATTATAAAAGGAATGGGTTTTGAAATATGTTTAGCAATTTTATAAACAATTTCTCTTTCTTTTAAAGATTCTCTAACTAATTTGAATTCATAATTTTCTAAATAACGAAGACCACCATGTATTAATTTCGTTGACCAGGATGAAGTTGCTCCACCAATCTCACCTTTGTCAGCTAAACAAACTGATAAACCTCTACCTGCAGCATCCCTTGCAATACCTGCACCGTTTATACCGCCACCTATTATGAATAAATCGAATATTTTAGACATTTAAATTATGATTTGTTTTAAAATATACAACCTCTTTTAGAAACATTATATATTTTTACATTTAAGTAATCAAAATTTAACGATACTTTAACATAAATAATTTATCTAATTAAAATTATAATTAACAAAAGGGGTACAATGAAAAAAATATTGAGTGTTTTAACAATTCTATTTACTTTCTCATTTACATCACACAGTTATTCAAAGACAGAAATTCATTGGTGGTATGGAAATAGTGGATTTCTTGGTGATGTAATTATTGAAATTGCAAATAGATTTAATGCTTCACAAGATGAATACACCGTCGTTCCTACAGGTAAAGGAAGTTATGAAGATAACATGGCGGCAACTATAGCTGCATTTAGAGCAGGAGACCAACCACATTATTCACAGGTTTACGATGCTGGTGCTGCAATTATGGTAGCCCAAGTTAAAAATGGCGTTGTTATTGGTTTTGAAGATATGGCTGAGAAATATGGAATTAAAGTAGATGCAGATAATTATATTCCTGGAATTAAAAACTTCTATGCTGACTCTGATGGAAAAATGATAGGTGTTCCTTTTAATAGTTCAACTTGCTTAATGTATGCAAATATGGACATATTGAAAGAAGTAGGAATAGAATCAGTTCCAAAAACTTATGAAGAATTTGAGGCTATGGCTCCAAAAATTAAAGCTGCTGGATATATTCCTTTACTTCAAAGTCACTCTCCTTGGATCTGGACAGAAAATTTCTTTTCAAGACATAATCTACTTATGACAGATGGAAACAATGGTTACGATGCTGTTCCGACAAAAACTTTATTTGCTGAAACAGATGCATTTGTTTATCATTGGAAAAAAGTAAAAGAATGGTACGAAAAAGGTCTCTACGGCTATAAAGGAAGAGCTTGGGGAGATAATCAAGCACCATTTATAGCAGGTGAGGCTGCTTTTTGGTTTGGATCTGCTGCATCATTTGGTGGAATGAAAGGTGTTGTTCCAAATTTTACAGTTAATCATATTCCTTATTGGGATTCAGTAACTGGTGGCAAAGAGTATCCAACATTTATTGGTGGCGCAGCAAACTGGATCTTAAATGGTCATACAGAAGAAGAGTATAAAGGACTTGCTAAATTCATCGAATTTATGGGTTCTCCTGAAATGGATTTATACTATCACAACATGACAGGTTATTCTGCTGTAACTAAAGGTGGTATAGAATTAGCTGAAACTATAAACTTTTATAGAGCTTCTCCATATCACAAAGCTGTTGGTGAACAATTAAGCTTAGAAGGTTCAACTATTCCTGGTGGATATAGAGCTGGTAACTGGCCTCAAATTCGTGAAGTAATTTACGAAAATGTTGAGCCAATGTTAAATGGCAAAATATCAATCGAAAAAGGATTAAAGAACATGGATAAGGGTGCAGCTAAATTGTTAAAACAATTTGCTAAGACTCTTTAAAAAATAATATAAATAAGGAGGGTATTAATATAACCTCCTTATTTATTATATGAAAAAAGTTCAGTTTAAATCAAACTATTCACAGTATTTTTTTTTAGCACCACAGCTAGGTATTTTATTAATATTTTTATATTGGCCAATAATACAAACTTTTAGAGATGCATTTACCATGCAAGATGCATTTGGATTTGGAAGACAATTTGTATGGTTTGATAATTTTTTATTTATCTTTGATGACCCGGCTTATTTTATAGCTTTTAAGTTTACTATTATTTATAGCTTTGTGATAACACTTGTCACAGGAGCCATTGGATTGTTACTTGCTGTAAATGCCAATAATGTAATGCATGGAAAAAGTGCCTACAAAACTCTTTTGATTTGGCCTTATGCTATTGCGCCAGCTGTGGTGGGTGTTATGGCAAATTATTTTTTTAGTGAAAGATTTGGATTATTGTATCATCTATTTAACGATTTATGGGGTTTTAATTGGTATGAAAGTGTTTTTGATTCTTATATCTACTTAATAATAGCAGGATCATGGAAACAAATAAGTGCTAATTTTATTTTCTTCTTAGCCGGTCTTCAAGCAATACAAAAATCTGTCATTGAAGCATCGATAATTGATTGTAAAAGTAGTTTCAGAAGATTTTGGACAATCACTTTCCCTCTATTGATGCCCACAACTTTCTTTTTAATCATTATCAATATAACTTATGCTTTTTTTGATACTTTTGGAATAATTGACACTACAACAATTGGTGCACCCTCAGGTGAAACAAGAACTCTTGTTTATAAAGCCTACATGGACGGATTTAGGGGGTTAGACTTAGGAAGTGCTGGTGCTCAATCAATTATGATGATGTTGATTGTTTTAGTTATTACAATTTTTCAATTTAGATACATAGAAGGGAAAATACATTACAATTAAAATGATTAGATATTTTTCATCAAACTTTTCTCATTTAATTCTTTTGATAGGCATTTTTATTATGATAATCCCTGTGTGGTTAATTTTTGCAAGCTCAACTCACACAGCTTTGATTATTAATACCCAAGGTCTTCAATTTTTTTTAGGAGATAAGTTTTTAGAGAATTATACAAAAGTTTTATTATATGAGGGTGGTTTTTTTAAAGAAATTACTGTATTGAAGATGTTTTTAAATAGTTTTTTAATGGCAACTGGAGTTGCGTTTTTATCAGTTATTTCATCTCTTATGACTGCATATGTCTTAGTTTATTTTAGAGTGAAATATGCAACATTATTATTTTGGATAATTTTTATTACTATACTAGTCCCTCTGGAGTTAAGAATTTTTCCTACCTATTCTGTTATGTCTACACTTAACTTAGTAAACTCATATTGGGGACTAATTATTCCAATTTCAGCTTCTGCTATAGCTACTTTATTTTTTAGGCAGTTTTATAAAACTATACCTGATGAATTACTTGAATCAGCAAAATTAGATGGCGCAAATACTTGGAGATTTTTTATTGACTTTTTAGTGCCATTGTCAAAAACAATGATTGTTGCAATGTTCATATTTATGTTTGTATTCGGTTATAATCAATATTTATGGCCGATATTAGTAACTTCTTCTGAACAATATTGGACTGTTGTCATGGGATTAAAGATGATGTCTGGATCAATCGTTAACAAATTTGCATTTGTCATCATGTCAATGATACCACCAGTATTAATCATAATTGTATTACAAAAATATTTTATTAAAGGGATTTTTCAAGACAAATGAAAATTAAATTTTCACAAATTTTAGCACACATTGTACTTATACTAGGTGTTTTATTGATGGTAATTCCGATTTGGTTATCATTTGCTAGCTCTACCCACGATACTGTAACTATTTTAAAAGAGGGAATGCAATTTGGTCTTGGCGATCAATTAACAAGAAATTATAACGAAGTTTTAAATGAGAAGGGTGGTTGGTCAGAGGAAGTGACTGCTGCAAAAATGTTTATAAATAGCTTTATAATGGCTTTGGGAATTGCAACCCTTAAAGTAATTATCTCAGCAATGTCAGCTTATGCTTTAGTTTATTTTAGATTCAAATTTGCTGTACCGATTTTTTGGTTAATCTTTATTACTTTACTTGTGCCTCTGGAGGTTAGGATTTTTCCAAGTTATAAGATTGTATCAGATTTAGGTTTAACTAATTCTTACACAGGTCTTGTTCTTCCATTGGTTGCATCAGCCACCGCTACGTTTTTTTTTAGACAGTTTTATAAAACTATACCTGATGAATTACTTGAATCAGCAAAATTAGATGGTGCAAATAGTTGGAGATTTTTTATAGATTTTCTAGTTCCATTATCTAAAACAATGATTGCAGCGATGTTTATATTCATGTTTGTATACGGATATAGTCAATATTTATGGCCGTTAATAATGACTACGAGTGAGGAATATTGGACTGTAGTTATGGGAATGAAAATTATATTTACTGAAAGTTATGAGGGAGTTGCTTTACCAAGAACAGCAGAGAGATTTGCTTATATTATTTTATCAATGATCCCCCCAGTTTTAGTGGTAGTATTTTTGCAAAAATGGTTCATAAAAGGATTAATTCAAACAGAGAAATAAATGAGTTTTTTAGAATTAAATAAAGTTACTAAAATCTATCCAAACGGAACTAAAGCTGTTCATGAGACAAGTATGAATGTAGAAAATGGTGAATTCATGGTTTTTGTTGGACCAAGCGGATGTGGAAAATCTACTCTTTTAAGAATGATTGCTGGGTTAGAAGACATAACTGAAGGTTATATAAATCTTGATGGAATATTAATTAATAAAGTTGACCCCTCAGATAGAGATGTTGCTATGGTTTTTCAGAATTATGCACTCTATCCTCATATGAATGTTTACAACAATTTGGCTTACGGATTAAAAAATAGAGGTATTTCAAAAGAAGATATTGAAAAAAAAGTTAATGAGGCAGCAAAGCTATTACAAATTTCTGAATACTTGCAAAGAAAACCATCCATGTTGTCAGGAGGTCAAAGGCAGAGAGTTGCCATGGGAAGAGCCATTGTGAGAAATCCTAAAATATTTTTATTTGATGAGCCATTATCTAATTTAGATGCAAAACTAAGAATACAAATGAGGCTTGAAATAAAAAAGCTTCAGCAAAAAGTTGGAGTGACAAGTATATTTGTAACTCATGACCAAGTAGAAGCTATGACCTTAGCGGATAGACTGGCAGTAATAAATAATGGCCTTATTGAGCAGCTTGGAACACCGATAGAAATTTATAATAATCCTAAATCTATGTTTGTCGCAGGATTTATAGGTTCGCCACAGATGAATTTTCTTGAAGGAGAATTAATAAATAAAACTCTTACTTCAGAAGGTTTTGAAATTAATAATGTTACAAGTGATTTTAATGGACCAGTTATATTAGGAATTAGGCCAGAGCATATGTCGCAAACTGATAAAGGTTTAATAAATTTATCTGTAGATCTGGTAGAACAATTAGGTTCAGATAATTTGATTTATGGAGAAATAAAAAATAAAAAAGATTTTTGTTTTAGATGTCCTGGAAGTCAAATTATTAAAAAAGGAAGTAAATTATCTTTGAACATAAATGATAACAATTATTATGTTTTTGATAAATCTAATGGTAATCGAGTAAATTAATTTTGATTTTATCAAAGCCAAATTATATTAAAATTTATGGCCATAGAGGCGCTAGAGGAGATCTTCCTGAAAATACTCTAGAAAGTTTTAAATATTTATTTAAAAACAATATTAATGCATACGAAACAGATATTTTGATTTCAAAAGATCTTATTCCTGTGATTACACATGACTTTAGATTAGATCCAAGTTTTACAAAAGATAATGAGGGAAATTGGATAACGGATGAAAATATAATAATATTTGACTTAAGTTACAATGAGCTTTTAAAATTTGATGTTGGGGCTTTAAATAAATTATCTAGATATGGAAGAAGATTTGTTAATCAAAAAACTTTAGAAAATCAAAAGATACCAAAACTTTCTGAGTTATTAGAATTATCTTCAAAAAACGAATCTGAAAATTTATTAATAAATTTAGAAATTAAATCTACACCTGACGAGGAAAATTTAACTCCAACCCCAGAGGAAATGGTAAAACTTGTTATGCAAGAAGTAAATAAATCAAATTTACAAAATAAAATAATCATTTCTTCATTTGATTGGAGAACACTGACAGAAATCAAAAATCATTACCCTGAAATTTCAAGAGCTTATTTAAGTTTTCAACAACAGACAGGAATTAAAATTAAAAATACAATTTACAATAGATCTCCATGGATGAGTTTCTTACCTTTTTTTGAAAAATATGAGTTACCAAAAATTATAAAATCACAAGGTGGAAAGGCTTGGCATCCATACCATAAAGATATTACAAAAAAACTAGTAGAAATTTCTCATCAGGAAGATTTGCCAGTGAACGTTTGGACAGTTAATGAAGAGAACGATATGTTAAAAATGATTGAGTATGGTGTAGATGGTATCATGACAGACTATCCATTAAGGCTGAAAGAACTTTGTGACAAAGAAAATATAAACTGGTTTTAGTTTATTTTAATGGATTTAAATATAGTTAATAACCAAGAACAATTTTTAGCAGGTAAACTTAGAGGGTATACTTTAAAAGGTGCAGAAAATAAATTTGACGATAAAGGAAAACCTTTACCATTTCCAGGGTGCACAATAATTTGTAATATTCCTCTTAATACATATTTATCCGATCAAATTATTGGTTTTCAAAAAAAATTAGAAAATTTTAATCCTGAAAAAACTTATTCCTATTTACCACCATCAAGTTTTCATATGACATTATTTGACTGTTGTAATTTAAATACAAAAAATACTTATTATTGGCCAACAGATATAGATCTTGATATGGATTACAAAGATATAGCTATTCAATTAAATAAAAGAATTGAAAACTATAATTTTCCAAAAGAAATCAATTTAAAACTAAAAACATTTTTTGGAGGTTACAGCATTGTTTTAGAACCCTTTTCTGAGGAGGACGAAAAAATTTTAAGAAATTGTAGAGATGAACTAAGTAATTTATTGAAAATTAAATTTGAAAATCATCAAAGATATACTTTCCATGTTACATTAGCTTATATCTTGAGACAACTTAATGAAACTGAAATAAAAAATTTAACTAAATTTAATAAACAATTATCCTCTGATTTTAATAAAAAAATTCCAAAAATTACTTTCACAAAACCTGAAATGTGCACCTTTAAAAACATGCTGGAGTTTGAAAGTATTAATCCTTCTAGCCTGTAATAGTTTTTACTTATAGATATTCTTCATTATTATTTTAATCTTTGATTTTCAATAAATTTTTAAAAACTGATTTAGAAAATTGACCTTAAATCTTATAGGTTCAATTTTTCTACGAGATAGTTTTATCTCTTGTCCTGTTATTGAAAAGCATTTTTTTAGCCACAAATACAGCAAAAAGTGCACCGATAATTTCTGCTAATATATAAACTGGAGTATACATATAATTAATTCCAGTAAAACTTTCTGTAAATGTTCTCGCTATTGCTACAGCAGGATTTGCAAATGATGTAGATGATGTAAACCAATAACCAGCAGTGATATAAAAAGCAACACATGAGGCCACTACCACACTTCCTTTCTTTAATGATCCAAAAATTATCAGTATCAATCCAAATGTTGCTACAATTTCAGATGTAAATATATTTATTCCGTCCCTTGATTTTGTTGATAATTCAAAAATTTGATGTTCGAAAAAGAAATTGGCAAGTGCTACACCTAACAAACAACCTAAAATTTGCGCAGATATATATGTGGGTAATAAATTTCCTTTTAATTTTTTTGTAAGAAACATTGCTAGACTTACAAATGGATTAAAATGTGCTCCTGAAACATCACTAAAAACAGTTATTAGCACAAAAAGTCCTGCGCCAGTTGCTATAGTATTGGCTAAAAGCATAATACCTGTGTCATTTGTAAGATTTTCAGCCATTATTCCTGAGCCAACAATAATCATTACAAGGAAACAACTACCAATAAACTCTCCAAGAAAAAACTTACTATATTTCATAATTTTTTATCCAATCATTAATTCTTGTTTCTAAATTGGAATAAGTTTTATGTATTTCTGTTGAAATCAGCTCTTCTTTATTTGGTTTATCACTCTTCTCTAACTCATTAATGATATAAACAGGATCTTCAATATCCCAATGAACTATTTTTTCAGGGGATGGCCAGACTGGACAAACTTCATTACTAGCATTGTTACATACAGTAAATACCTGATCAAAGGTTGTTTTCTCATTCAAGAATTTGTTGAAGTTTTTTGATGACAGATTTTTTGTATCAAAATTATTTTCATTTAGATACTTAATGACATATTTATTAATTATTCCAGATGGTTTGCTACCCGCACTGTAACCAATAAATTTATTTTTATGAAATTTATTAACTACACTTTCGGCCAATATGCTTCTGTGAGAATTGCCAGTACAAACAAATAAAAGTTTTTTCATTTTTAACTTTTATTACTATAAAATATTTTTTCTATACTTAATGAGTACTAAATCTAAATTGTAATAAAACTGAAACATTTTTAATTTAAAAGAATATGATGAATAATATGTCAAATATTGCCAATTTATTTAAAATTATAGAAGAAATTGGATCAGACAAACAATATGGAAATGAAAAAGTTTCACAACTAGAACATGCAATTCAATGCGCATTATTGGCAAAAAAAAATAATGAAAACCATTTTTTTATTACTGCAGCCCTATTCCATGATATTGGTCACTTAATTAATAATGACAAAGAAGCCATAAAAAAAGGAATAGATAAAAAGCATGAAAATTCAGGATCTCTTTTTCTTTCTAGATTTTTTCCAGAAGATGTTACAATATTAATTAAAGGACATGTTCCGGCTAAAAGATATTTGGTTTATTGTGAAAAAGGTTATTATGAGTCTTTATCTATTGCTTCAAAACGAAGTTTAGATGTCCAAGGAGGAAGTTTTTCCAAAGAGGAAGCAAACGAATTTATTAAACAACCTTTTATGCAAGATGCAGTTAGATTAAGAAAATATGATGATCTTGCTAAAATTGAAAATTTAGAAATTCCAAATATAAATTATTTTTACAAACACGTAGAGAGAAGCTTTAAATAAACTTTTTTTTGTTTAAAAAAATTGCTGTCGAGTTACCAAATATTGCTAAAACAAAAAATACTAATATTAACAAATCATATCCTCCTACATTCCATACCAACGAACCAATCCATGGACCAGCAATACTACCAATCATATATTGCAAAGCTAAAATACCATGAATATTGCCAAAGTTTTTTTGGCCAAAAGTATCATTTTGAACCAAAGGTTTTAAAATAGCCATACTGCCATATGCTGAACTATTAAATAAAACAAATAAAAATGCTAAGTAATGATTAATATTTATAAAGTATAAAAATATCATTCCAACTACCATCGAGTAAAAACAAATTACAAATAATTTTAAATTTGACTTATCACCTCCATATATCATAACTAAAATTCTACCTATTACTTGTCCTGGTCCAAACAGAGATGCTGTCAAAACAGCTTGGGATAGACTCATCCCTTTTTCCTGCAACATTGGAATTACATGAGTTGTAATAGCACCAATATTAAATCCAATAACAAACAATGAAAAACTAAATAACCAAAATCTATAATCTTTAAGTATTATTTTAAGCTTTGAATTTTGATCTGTTTTCTTTTCAATTTTTTTAAATTCTTTTATAATTATATTTTTGAAACCAAAATAATTAGCTGGTGAACTAATCAATATATTTAATATTCCAAAAATAAATACAGTAAACCTCCAGTCATATTGTTCTGTTAAATAAGTAGCAGTAGGAAATGTGTATGTGCTTGCAAATCCAGCAAATAAAGTAATTATTGCAATAGATGTTTTGGCCTTTGATTTTAAATTAATAGTAATGACACTAAAAAGCATCGTATAAAGACAGCCACCCGAGGTTGCACTGACAAGTATCCAAGCAAGTAAAAATCCACCATATGTATCTACTGATGAAAGATAAATTACACTTAGTCCTAACAGTATAGGACTGGTCCACATCATTGGAAAACTTAGATTTCTATCTACAATCTTACCTAGAAAAGGTAAAAGTAAACTATGCACAACTAAGCCTAGAGAATAAATAAAGGTTAAATTATTCCTTGAGATACTAAGTTCATTTTCCCAAGTTAGCAACAACGCTGAGAACAGATACATACAACTGCTGTAACAAAAGGTAACTGATATACCTATTAAAAATGCAGACAAATATTTCACAAATTTTTTTATTTCTTTAACATTTTTTTAACAAAAGTAAGTTAATAGATTATTATGAATAAAATCTTAATCTCATTTATATTAACTTTATCCACAATTTCTATTACTCAAGCTGACAATCATGCTAAAATAACAGAGCAACAAGCCGGCAGTAGTTATTCACAAAATACTGAGGATACATTTAAAAATGAAATAGGGAATTGTGAAGACCCTGGCGTACTTATGTTAAGAGCCACTGTTAAAAATGATATTTCAAGATCTAGTCCCGAAAAAGCATCTAAGGCAGAAGCATTAATGAAAGAGGGCATGAAATTGTGTAATGAAAATAGAGTTTTTGAGGCAAAACTAAAATTAGAAGACGCTAAAACAACTGCTAGAGCAGGATTAGTAGATGGAGAGGATCCATCTATAACTAAAGTTGTTGTTGACAATAATGAGATAACAAAGGAAGAAAAACCTTGGTGGAAATTCTGGAAAGATTGATTTTTATCTTTTTAAATTCCTAAATTAAAATTTCTAGAAAAATTTTTGATAAAGGTATTTTTTCTATTTACCTAACAATTAATTGATCTGATCCAATTAATATTCTTCTAAGCCAAGCAGATAATCTATCCATAAATATTACTACAGCCAAAACTAATATTGCCATGTAGGCGACATTTTCAAAATCATTTCCAGTACCTAGTGCACCTAAAAATTGTAAACCAATTCCTCCTGCGCCCATTGCACCTATTATTACGGCTCCTCTAGTATTTGACTCTAAATAGTATAAGGATTGAGATACAAAAATTGGAAGTATTTGAGGAATTATACCAAATCTATGTTGTAGAAATTTGCTAGCCCCTGTAGATTGAACTCCTTCTTGTTGTTTCTTCTCAGTATTTTCAATTGCTTCAGAATATAATTTACCTAAAGTACCTGTATCAGTAAAACCAATCGCAAAAATACCAGTGAAGGGTCCTGGACCAAAAGCTCTTAAAAATATTAAACTCCAAATTAAAAAGTCTATTCCTCTTAAAGTATCAAATAATCTTCTTAACGTAAATCTTAGAGCTTTAATAGGTGTAACGTTGTATGCAGCAAGGAATGACAAGGGCAGAGCCATTACCGTAGCAAACATTGTCCCTAATACAGCCATAACAATTGTTTCGAGCATTGCCCACCAAACTCTACCGTGCATAAATGCTTCATTATCCTTAATCTCTGTTAAGAAAAGTTTTAAATTAGACATTTCAGGAACAACTCTTTCTTTAGAAAAAGTCAAACCTAGTGCTTCGAAAAAGGTATATGGTTCTAACGGACTTGAGAAATCAAACCAAAAATATTTCCATCCGATACTGTAACGATGAATTTCAACTTTTTTTGGATATACTTGAATTCTCTCATACAAAGTTGGTCTAAATTCAACTCTATTTTCTGTGATTCTAAAACCTTTTAAATCTTCTATGACCAAATCCTCTGAACCTACAAGGTAAGGTTTACCATTAGAATTTAATTTTATGGTAAAACCTCTCTCATATTTTGGAAAATTTACAATCTCGACTTTATCTTTGTATAATATTGCCTTACCTTTATTATTAAACTCAACTACATTGCCAACATTATCAGAATTTTTGTAAAACCAATCTGGAATTGATTTATCAAGATTATCTCTTCCATAAACACTTCTATAATTTCCTTCAAAAGCTATTTTAATATCCTCATGATTTTCCCATTTCATTGTTACATGATCTTTGTGTGCATATGTGTCTAAGACAAACATAGCAGCATTTTGTGGTTTCCATTTTTTTGGGATATCAACAACATCTAAAGTAAAAAAACCTACTATTAAATATACTAAGACGAGAAAAAAAATTATTTGGCCTCTTAATCTACTCTTTCTGGCTTGTTTAAATGTGTCAGGAAATAATTTACGAATATTTTCTCTTTGAATAGCTAAACTAGAACTCATTGATTTGCTCCAATTAATTTATGTCTCCAATATGCAGACAAATAATCTAATGCAATTATCGTACCAACCAGTAAGAACATACACGCTAAAACATCAGCTCCATAATTCCACTGAATTAGAGCCGCTAACATTTCTCCAATTCCACCTGCACCAACAAAACCTAATATTGTAGATTCTCTAACATTAATTTCTAACCTCAATATTCCATAACTTAAAAACAAAGGTAGTACCTGGGGAAGAACTGAAAATCTTATCTTCTGTGTCCAAGTTGCACCAACAGAACTTAAACCTTCAATAGGTTTTCCATCACAATTTTCTATAGCCTCTGTAAATAATTTACCAAGTGCTCCAGCAGTATGTATTGTTATAGCAATTACAGCTGGTAAAGATGATTTACCCATTAGATATAAAAACACCATTGCTATTATTAATGTTGGAAATGATCTTGTCACATCCATTAAAAATTTTGTAAATTGAATAACTCTTTTGTTTCTAATTAGGTTCCTACTTGAAAAAATTGCAAATATAATTGCTAAAATAAAACCTATAGAAGTTGAAAATAAAGCAATATTTAAAGTAATAATTAATTCAGGAATATACTTAATAACTCTTGGCCAATATTTCCATCCCATCTCAAAAGTGTCTACAAATAAATCTCTAGGGTAGTTAAAAAAATTAGCTATACCTCTTCCAAAAGACCCTGCATTTGCTTCTAACGATACCAAGGTACCACCAAAAAAAATTAATATTAGAATTGCAATTCCAAGCAGCGAGGACCTAGTTCTCTGGTTTGTTAATTTTTTTAAATTAACTTCAATTTGTTCTAGGTTGGCAGGTAAGGCTTTTGTCATAATTTTAAAGATAAATCAGAGGCAAAGATTTACAGTCTTTGCCTCTAATTATAGGGGGTTTAATTAATTATTTTTTTGCGCTTCAATTTTAGCTTTTCTTGCAGCTACAACTGACTCGTAAAAAGAATGATCCACCGGAACCCATTTTTTTACAATCCCGTTTGCAACGTTTTCGCTACATTTTGGATCGTTCTCGTGTATCCATTGCTTTAAACCAATCATTACTTGGTGTGCTCTAACAGGTAAAAAAGTAGGCATCACAATTGGACCATTAGGAATTAATTTTGAAGACCAAATTTGAACAATGTCGTCCATATTTAAAATCCCTTTATCAACCATTTTTCTTAAATTCCCTGACGAATATCCTTCTTCCCAGCTACCAACACCAGATACCCATGTTACACCAGCATCAACATCACCATTCATTACTGCTAATACATTGTTTTCATGTCCTCCAGAAAACTGTGTTTTTGAAAAATATGTATCTGGGTCCATACCCATAGCCTTTAATTCAATTGAAGGAATTAAAAAACCTGATGTAGAGTTAGGGTCAGCCCAACCAAAAGATTTACCTTTAAGATCTGCCATTGATTTAATTCCAGATGCTTTAGTTGCTACTGCAACAGAGTAGTAACCCATATCACCTGTTGGCTGCATTCTTGTTAGTACTGGTACTACTGCAGTTGGATCTTTAAGATACATACCCGCATATCCGGATGAACCAAACCATGTGTAATCTAGATTACCACCTAGCATCGACTCCATTGTTCCTGCGTAATCTTTAAATGTAAAGAATTTAGCAGGTACACCATAAGCGGCTTCGATATACGGCATGAAACATTCATTTCTAGCTATAATATCTTGAGCTGCTTCGTCACCTAAAAAACCAACTCTAAATTCTGGTTGGTATTTACTTAAGTCCATTTTTGGACCCGTGTAAGTTACCGCATTAGCTTGGGTTGAAAAAAACACCATAGCTAAAAGTGCAATAACTCTTGTTAGTTTATTAAACATAATTGTCTCCTTTTTATAATTTTAGTCTCTCGACTTATTTATATTTGTAACGATGAGTTATTGATCTCATGCAGTTGCAAATTCTTTCTCAACATCTCCATTTATCTTTTTTTTTGTTTTAAGCTCTGTAGATGTTACTTGTGGCTCAAAAGCTTCATCAGCCTCTGCACCATAAATTTCTCTTGCAAGTTTATCTGATAATTTTTCAGGCAAATCATCAAAGACTATTTCACCATCTTTCATTCCAATAATTCGATCACAATAAGTTTTTGCTGTATCAAGTGTATGAAGATTTGAAATAACTGTTAAATTTTTTTCGTCATGAATTTTTCTTAATGATTCCATTACCATTCTTGCATTCATTGGATCTAAAGATGCTATAGGTTCGTCTGCTAAAATCATTTTAGGATTTTGCATCAAAGCTCTGCATATAGCTACACGTTGCTGTTGACCTCCAGATAATGTTTCAGCTCTTTGGAGAGCAGTGTTAGCCATACCTAAGTTGTTAAGTAAAATCAAAGCATCAGCTCTTTCATCTCGAGAAAACATTTTTAAAGATGCTCTAAATGAGCCCTGATAATTTAATCTGCCTAATATTACATTTGTTAGAACATCTAATCGTGGGACTAAATTAAATTGTTGAAAAATCATTGCACAGTTTCTTTGCCATGATCTCTTTTCCTTACTTTTTAAATCTAGAATATTTTGACCTTCAATTTCAATCGAACCATCTGTTGCGTCGGTAAGTCGATTTATAATTCTTAGTAATGTTGATTTACCAGCCCCAGATCTACCTATGATTCCTATCATTTGAGGTTTGTTAACCTCAAAAGAAACGTTTTTAACGGCATGATTATCACCGAAAAATTTGTTAACTTTTTTAATAATCATTTGAGGAATTTATTAATCCTCTAATCTTTAATAAATGTTAAAATATTATTAATGAATCTTTTAAATTTTGTTTAAGTTATATGAAATTTAAACCTAAGGTAGAAAATCTAATTTTTTATTAAAAATTGAATTTTAGATCCAATAAAATAACTTTCACTTAACTCTATAGGATTGTTTTTAAAATCGACATTAACAGAGGAAGTTTTTAATAGTGCTTCCCCCTCATTTATATTTAATAAATTTGATTTTATTTTGTCTGCAATTTCAGCATTGATTAGAGTTTTTGATCTTTTAATTAGTTTGATATTCAATAAATTAAAAGCTTTGGTTACTGATTGTTTTTTAACAAAATAATTAATAAATTTTGGAAATTTTTTATAAGGAATCGATCTGAAAGTTATTACAGAAGGTGAATTGTTGACAAAACCTATGCTATTTATGCGTGTAACTTTGTCATTTTTTTTTAAGTTGAGTTCTTTTTTTTCAAAAGGATTGCATTCAGCAATATCAAAACTTTTTATTTCAATTCTTACTGATTGGTTTTCTTGAAGTATATTCTCAGTAAATCGTACGTTTTTACTAATTGAGTAATTAATTTTTGATGATTTAACAAATACTCCAAGACCTCTTTTTGAATATATTAAATTATCATCTTTAAGTTCTTTAAAAGCTCTTCTTATAGTGTGTCTATTGACATTGAATTGTTTTGCATAGTCATTCTCAGAATCTAACTTTTTATTAATTTTGTACTTATTTAAAACAATTTCTCTTTTGATTGAATTGTATATTTCCTTCCAAAGCAAATCTTTTGTTGTCATAAAATTTTAATAAATAATATATTGAAATTATTTTTAATTTTAGTACTTGTCTAGTTGTATAGTATTATGAAAAATGAATCAAGAAAACAATGGTTAAGTTATTTAGCAACAGCAGACGAAAATTATCTAATATCGCTTTGGGACAATTTAAATATGAAAATAGAATATAATTGGTTAAGAGAACCTGAGATTGGCAGTGTTATGGTTCAAGGAAAAGCAGGCGTCACAGGTGATAATTTTAATGTTGGAGAAGTAACTATAACGAGATGTTCATTAAGTTTAGATAAAAAAATTCAAGGACATGGTTATGTTCAAGGTAGAAATAAATATAAATCCAAAATTGCAGCTTTGTGTGATGCATTGATGCAAACTGAAAAAAAAGAAATAATTAAAAGAAATATAATTGATAAATTAATTAAATATAAAAATAACAAAAGAAATGAAATATTATCTAAAACAGAAGCTACTAAAGTTGATTTTTTTACCTTGGTAAGAGGTGAGGATAAATAATCTATGGAAGTTGTTTCTAAAAAAAATAATTCTCAAGTAAGTGCTGATTATTTTAGAAGTATTTTGTTTGCAACCTCATATCCCGGTTCAATTGAGACATTAAAAAATATAGATCCCCCTTCGAATATGTTTTCAGCTAGTTGTTCAATAATAAAAACTTTTTGTGATAGTTATTCAAATATTTTTTTAGGTGGTGATGTTAACAATCAAGAAACTATTGATTGGATTAAATTTAATACAGGTGCAAACATTACAGATAAAAAAAATGCAAATTTTACAATTGGTACTTGGGATGATCTTTTACCATTAGATGAATTTAAAAAGGGGGACGAGCAAAATCCTGATCAATCGTGTACAATTATTTGCCAGTCCCAATTTGAAAAACCAAATGCCATAATTTCTGGTCCTGGTATTAAAAGTTCTAAAAGTATATTTTTACCTGATAGAGAGGTTATAAAAAAAAATAACCAGCAATTTCCATTAGGACTTGATTTTTATTTTGTTGATAATGATAAATTTTATTCAATACCAAGATCATTGAAAATAGGAGAGCTATAAAATGTATGTATCAGTAAAAGGTGGGGAAAAGGCAATAAATAACGCACATTCCTGGTTATCCGAAATAAGAAGAGGGGATGTAAATATAGCAGAACTAAATATTAAACAAATTAGTGAACAACTAACTTTAAGTGTTGATAGAGTTATGTCAGAAGGATCTTTATATGACAAAGATTTGTCTGCTCTTGCAATCAAACAGTCTAGAGGTGACTTGATTGAAGCAATTTTTCTAATGAGAGCCTATAGAACTACTTTACCTAGAATTGGTTCAAGCAAACCTATCGAAACTGGCAAAATGTTATGTCTAAGAAGAATATCTGCAACATTTAAAGATATCCCAGGTAAACAAAAGTTAGGCCCAACATTTGACTACACACACCGTTTACTTGATTTCAAGCTTCTTGCTGATGGAGAGTATGAAAAAGCTAAGATTGAAAAATATGATGATAAAGAAATCCCACATGTTTTAAGCTTTTTAAATAAAGAAGGGTTAATTCAGAAAGAAATACCTAGTGGCAAAACATCTAAAGATATTACAAGAAACCCAATTAATTTTCCTTTAACAAGATCTGAACGATTGCAATCTCTTTCAAGAGGAGATGAAGGTTTTCTTCTTGGTTTAGCTTATTCAACACAGAGAGGGTATGCTAGAAATCATGCATTTGTTGGTGAATTAAGAACTGGTTACGTTGAGGTTCAATTTGAAATTCCAGAATTAGGTATAGAAATAAATATTGCTGATGTCATGTTTACTGAGTGTGAGTCAGTAAACCAATTTAAAGGTAGTAAAAAAATACCTGCTCAATTTACCCGTGGATATGGTTTAGTTTTTGGTCAATTAGAGAGAAAAGCTATTTCTATGGCTTTGGTTGACAGATCAATGAGATGGAAAGAATTTGGTGAGGAGTACTTAGGTGTTGCTGCTCAAGATGAAGAATTTGTTATATCTCATTGTGATAATATTCAAGCTACAGGTTTTTTAGAACATATCAAATTACCTCATTATGTAGATTTTCAGGCGGAATTGGATTTAGTAAGAAAAATTAGAGAAGAGTATAAAAAAAATGAACAACGTACTTAAATTTAAAAATAAAAAAAATACTGTTGCAGCTCAAGATGAAATTTATAATTTTGCTTATTTAGACGAAAATACAAAAAGAATGATAAGAAGAGCTTTGATTAAAGCTCTTTGTATACCAGGTTATCAAGTTCCATTTTCATCTAGAGAAATGCCTATGCCATACGGATGGGGAACAGGAGGGGTTCAAGTAACATCGTCATGTTTAACAACTGACGATGTGATAAAAGTTATTGACCAAGGAGCAGATGATACTACAAACGCAGTTTCAATTAGAAATTTCTTTAAAAAAACTGCTAATATTAAGACCACAGAAAAAACAAGCCAAGCTTCGATAATTCAGACAAGACACAGAATTCCAGAAGAAAAGTTAAAAGAAAAACAAATACTTGTTTATCAGGTTCCAATACCAGAACCTCTTGCGTTTTTAGAACCAAGATATCAAGAAACTAAAAAAATGCATGCACTATCAGAATATGGAATTATGCATGTAAAGTTATATGAAGATATTACCAAAAATGGTCATATAGAAACAGCATATGCTTATCCGGTAAAGACAAATGATAGATATATAATGGACCCATCACCTATTCCAAAATTTGATAACCCAAAAATGAACAATAACCCTGCTATTCAATTATTTGGAGCAGGAAGAGAACAAAGAATTTATGCAATACCACCATATACTGAAGTAACGAGTCTTGATTTTGAAGATTATCCATTTGATCCCTCAAAGGCACCTCATAAATGTTCTATTTGTGGATCAAATGAGAGTTTTTTAGATGAAATAATTACTGATGATGACGGTAATAGATCATTTATATGTTCAGATACAAATTATTGTAATCAAAGAATGGAAAATAATTAAATGCAACCAATTTTGTCAGTTCATAATTTAAACAAATATTACGGTAATCAAGTGGGATGCAAAAATATGAATTTGACATTATATCCTGGGGAAGTCGTTGGTGTAGTAGGAGAATCTGGCTCAGGAAAAACAACTTTTATAAATTCCATATCAGGCAATCTTATTCCTGATAGTGGAAAAATCTTAATTGAAACAGGTAATGAAACGATTGATTTTCTAGAAATATCTGAGTCATTGAAAAGGTTATTGATAAGAACTGAATTAGCTTTTGTTCACCAAAATCCTAGAGACGGTTTAAGATTAGATGTAAGTGCTGGTGGAAATATTAGTGAAAGATTAATGTCGATTGGACAAAGAAATTATGGAAATATTAGGCAAACTATTTTTAAATGGTTAGATAAAGTAGAAATCGATAAAAGTAGAGCAGATGATTTTCCAAGAACATTTTCTGGTGGAATGTTGCAAAGATTACAAATAGCAAAAAATTTGGTTACGAGTCCTAAAATAATTTTCATGGACGAACCAACAGGAGGTCTTGATGTTTCTGTTCAAGCAAAAATTTTAGATTTGTTAAGAAAATTAGTTAGAGAATTAAATTTATCAGTTGTAATCGTTTCTCACGATTTAGCAGTGATTAGATTGTTAGCTGATAAAATTATTGTTATGAAAAATGGGGAGGCTGTTGAGTCTGGACTTTGTGATCAGGTATTAGATGATCCGCAACATTCTTATACTCAGTTATTAGTTAGTTCAGTATTACAGGTTTAAAAATGATTGAACTAAATAAAATTACAAAAAAATTTACACTTCATAATCAGGGCAAAACAAACATATTAGTTTTTAATAATTTGAATTTGAAAATTAATCCTGGAGAAATTGTAGCGTTAACAGGACCATCAGGTGTTGGAAAGTCTAGTATTTTAAAAATGATTTATGGAAACTATGTTTTTCAATCAGGACAAATTAAAATTAATAATCACAACATAGATCATACATATCCGAGAAATATTATTGAACTTAGAAAAAATATAATAGGATATGTTAGTCAATTTCTAAGAGTGATACCTCGTGTTCCTACAATTGAAATTGTTATGGAGCCCTTATTAGAAATAAATTCAGATCAAGATGAAGTTCGTGAAAAAGCTGAAAAAATTTTACTAAAACTTAATATAGATAAAAACTTATGGAATTTATCGCCACTAACTTTTTCAGGTGGAGAACAACAAAGAGTTAATGTTGCTAGGGGACTGATTAGAAATTATCCATGTTTATTACTAGATGAACCAACTGCTAGTTTAGATAGTGTTAACAAAGATATTGTTTTGAATTTGATTAATGAAAAAAAGGATAGTGGATCTTCAATAATTGGTATTTTTCATGATGAATATTCACGTAAATATTTAAATGCTAGGGAAATAGATATTACAAAAATATCAGATGCAAAATAACGGTCAGCTTATCGTAGTCGTTGGACCATCAGGATCAGGAAAAGATACTTTATTAAAAAAAGTAATTAAAAAAATTCCTAATTCCATTTTGGTAAAAAGGTACATTACTAGGAAAAAAGATATTAAAAATGAAGATCATTACAGCATATCAATTAAAAATTTTGAAGATAAGATTTTAAAAAAACATTTCTTTGTTTACTGGAAAGCTCATGGTTTTTCATACGGTATTCCATTTAAGGAAATAAAAAAAATAGAGGAAGGTAAAACAGTAATTTTTAATGGATCAAGAAAAGTACTTTTTAAAGTAAAAAAAAAAGTTAATAACGTTAAAATAATTAATATTATTGCCCCATCAACAATTATTAAAAAGAGACTTGTAAATCGAGCTAGAGAAGACAAAAAATCAATTAATAATAGGATAAAAAGAAAAATTAATTTACTACCGAAAAATATAATTACTATAAATAATAATAAATCAATAGCTATAGGTGCAAATAAATTGAAAAAAATAATTTTAGCTAAGTGAAAAATTTTCTAAATTCTCAAACATTCCTTTTTGGTTTTCACCAAATATATATATTTTATCAAAATTATTTATTTCATTTAAAATGATTTCTTTGTTTCTTTCAATTTTTTTTAACTCAAGGTACAATTTGTTTCCTGTGACCTCTGATGCAAGGGTCATATGGAAATTAAATTCTGACATTAAATAGGGGTATCCCCATTTATATAAAATATTTAATTGTAATTTACTTAGTTTAGAGGGATTTCTTCTATCAATTTCTTTTTTTGTAAGAGGTGACCTAAATTTAAATAATTCTCTAACTAGTCTATTTGATAACTTATTAATGTTATTATTTTTTTTATTTTGAACAAAAGCATAAAAATTATTCATTTTTTTTAATTTAAATTTATAAAATTTAAATTTTTTGAATTTTTTTGCTATTTCCTCAGTTTTTTTAAATAATGTATTGGTACTATAATTTTTGTTTAGTTTAAAAGGAGGAATAAGTGTGCCGTGAAACCCATATTTCTTTGCAATTAAAACATTTTTATCTATGTTTATTAAGTTTTTAATTCCAAATCTGTTTAGATAATTAATTCTATGTTTGTTATTTATTAACTTTGCATTAAGTGGATCCCAACCGAACCAATATCTGCCAAATTCTTCTAGACTACTCTCTTTTGGAGGTGCATAATAAATAGCGTATCTAGAATATTTTTTCATAATTCAACTTATAATACTTATATAAATTTTCTCTAATTTAAAATATTTGTAACAATTCATGTGTATTAAAAAGTGATGCATGAATATATTTTAAACAATGCCATGATAATTAAAAAAGATGAAATCGTTCATGGTCATATCAGGATTAAAGATAACAAGATTGTCGATATAAGTAGTGGATTAAGTAATAACAAAAGTTCTATAGACTGCGAAAAAGATTATATTTCGCCAGGATTGGTTGAATTACATACTGACAATCTTGAAAGACACATGACACCAAGACCTAAAGTTTCATTTCCAGTAGAAAATGCAATTTTATCTCATGATAGAGAATTAGCATCTGTTGGAATAACTACAGTTTTTGATGCATTAAGAGTTGGTTCTATTGAAAAAACAGGAAAATATAAAAAATATGCAAAAAACTGTTCGGATATAATTTCAAGTTTTAAAAAAGATAATATTCTCAAGATTGATCACAAAATACATTTAAGAGCTGAAACTTGTTCGGAGAATTTGATTGATGAATTAGACGAATACAATGAAACTCACGATGTAAAACTGATTAGTATAATGGATCATACACCAGGTCAGAGGCAATTTAGAGTTATAGATAAGTACAAAGAATATCTTTCAATTAAACACGGTATGACAGAAAATGAAATGGAAATTCATTTTGATCACTTAAAAAATCTTCAAAAAAAAAATAGCAAGAAACACATAGATAAAATTTTAGAATTTAAATCATCATATGATTGTATTTTGGCTAGTCACGACGATACCACAGAAAATGATGTTCATAATTCAAATAAATATGGAGTAAAATTGGCTGAATTTCCAACAACATTAGAAGCAGCCAAAACTTCTAAAGATTACAATATTAAAGTTATGATGGGATCTCCTAATTTACTTAGAGGAGGTTCACACTCTGGCAATATATCTGCAAAAGAACTCTTAGAAAATGATTGTTTAGATATCTTAAGCTCAGATTATATTCCATCATCATTAATTATATCTGTTGTCAAATGGGGTTTAGAAATTGATAATCTTCCAAAAGCATTTGCAGCAGCTAGTCACGCTCCGTCTATAGCTACAAATTTAAATGACAGGGGTTCCATTGACAATAATAAGAGAGCAGATTTAATAAGGTTTAAAATTTATCAAAATTTACCAGTTGTAAAAAATGTTTGGTCAAACGGAATCCAAGTAAGTTAAAATAACCCAGTTGTATAAGAATACTTAATTATACCTGCAATCATTATCGGGATTTGTAGTGAAAAATTTGTTAATAAAGGTTTATCCTTTGTAATGGTACCAACAATAGTCCAACCGATTATACCTAAACTGTGAGGTATCATGCTATAAGGATAGTAATCTAAATAAAAAGTTAATATTCCTAAAAGCGTCAAAACTGTGCTTGTCCATTTTAATATTCTGATATTTGCAGTCATTTTCTCTCCTTTTTTTTTAAATTTATTACCATTTTAAATTATGATAATATTATTTTAAAGATTTGTTAAAATTAGTTTCTATTAATGCTTAATTAAATTATTAATAAAATTTATTAATTTTAAATTATTTATTTAATGCATCTTCAAGATAATCTAATCTATCTTGACCCCAAAAAATCTCATTATTTAAGACATATGAGGGAGCACCAAATACATCGTTATCAACTGCATCTTTTGAATTTTTCTGATATTCCAAGTTCACGTTCTCAGATAAAGCTAATTTCTTCATTTCTTCAAAGTTTAAATTTAATTTTTCACAAATTTCTTGAAGTGTATTGTGATCAGAAAGATCTTTATCCATAGACCATAAATATTTTAAACATTCATTTCCAAAATGAAGTTTATTACCCAATTTATTTGAAGCTATTACAAATTTTGCTGGTAAGTGTGGGTCTTTAGGTGGAAAAAACTTTGGCTTTTTAATAATCGGCAAACCCAGTTTATTTGAAATTCTCTCCAGTTCTACAAGTCTATATTTTTGTCTTGCAGGATGTCTTTTAGGAACTGGCAACCCACCAGTATTTGGAAAAATTTCACCAACTAAATCAAGTGGTTTTTCTATAACCTCTAAATTATATTTGCTTACTATTTTTGTAAATCTATCAGCTCCTAAATAACTAAACGGAGATAGGACACTAAAATAATATTCAATTTTCATTTTTTTAAACGCATTTCTTGCACAGACCAAAAAATTCTAAATTGTATTTATTATATTTCATTCCTTTATTATCTTTAAAATCTCTTAGATGTTCTGATAATTTATGATCATGAATTTCAGTTACATCTTCACAACTTTCACAAATTGAAAAAATAGTAGCATTAGCAATTTGACATTTTGAATTTTTACAAGCTATGAAAGCGTTTCTACTTTCTATTTTATGAATTTTTCCAATTTTCACTAGTTTGTTTAAGGCTCTATAAACTTGCAAAGGAGCATTAATACCTTTTTTTTTAACATCAAATAAAATTGAGTATGCTTTTAATGGTTGATCAGATTTTTCAATTAAATCTAAAATTATTTTTTGGTTTTTAGTTAATGTTTCTTGTTTTTGCATTTAATTATTTTTTTATAATATTCCATTAATTTTTCAATTGTATCGTTTGCTTAACTTTAAGTAATGAAAAAATAAACAACACTAGAGCTGCAGCAATTATGGATGGACCTGATGGAGTGTTAAATTCTAAAGATGAGAATAATCCTATAAACACTGATAACAATCCTCCTATTATTGCAAAAATCACCATCTTTTTCGGGTTATCTGAAAGATTTCTAGCCATAGCAGTTGGTATAATTAACATTCCTGTAATTAATAGCACTCCAACTAATTTGATAGATATGGCAATTATTGCGGCCAATAAGACTGTAAAGACTGCTTTTGCTCTATCAGGGTTTAGACCTTCTGCCTGTGCTAATTCATAATTTACAGTTGAGGCGAACAATGGTTTCCATATTAATCTTAAAACCAATAAAATTAAGGCTCCACCAACCCATATTGTTATCAAATCTTTTTTATTAACTGCTAATATATCCCCAAACAACAATCCCATAATATCAAATCTAATAAAGGTTAAAAATCCAATCACCACTAATCCAACTGCTAATGACGAGTGGGCCAAAAGCCCTAACAATGCATCACTTGGAAGATTAGTTTTTTTTTGTAGTTGTATTAAAATTAATGCAATTGCTGATGAAATTAAAAATATTGAAACAGCAATATTAAATTCTAATGAATATGCAATTGTTACACCTAGTAATGCGGAGTGGGCGAGTGTATCTCCAAAATAAGACAATCTCCTCCACACAACAAAACAACCAAGTGGTCCCGCAACAAAAGCAATACCAATACCTGCAACCAATGCTCTTATAAAAAAATCGTCAAACATATCAATTTTTTTTTATATCCCCATCATTAGTATGAACATGATCGTGCTTGTGTTCATAAATTGAAAGTGTTTGAGCAGCTTGTTCGCCAAACAATGCTTTGTATTCACTATTTTTTGCAACTTCTTTAGGTGAACCCGAACAACAGACATGACCATTTAAACAAACAACATGATCGGTAGTGCTCATTACTGTATGTAAGTCATGGGATATTAATAAAATACCGCAATTTAATTTTTCTAAAATTTCTTTAATTAATTCATACAAGGCAATTTCTCCCGTAAAACCTACACCTTGAACTGGCTCATCAAGCACTAACAATTCAGGTTTTTTTGAAATAGCTCTGGCAAGTAACACTCTTTGAAATTCTCCACCTGATAAATTTCCCAAACTTTTATCTTTTAAATTAATTACTCCAGTTAATGAAAGTGCTTCATCAATTACGTCTTCTGTAAGATTATCTGTTAAAAGCATAAAATCTCTAACTCTTAGAGGAAGTGTCCAATCTATTGATATTTTTTGTGGAACATAACCAATATTATTTGTGAATTTTTCAACTTGACCCTCAATATTTTTAAATAAACCTAGAGCAATTTTAGCAGTTGTACTTTTACCAGAACCATTAGGACCAATTAAGGTAACAATTTTACCTTTTTCGACTTGCAAAGAAACACCTTGAACAAGCCACTTTTGATTTTGTTGAAAACCAACATTGTTTAATTTTACTAAAATATTATTTTCTATGCTCATTTATTCACTTGACTTAAATATGTTATATTATTACACAGCGTTATATTATAACAATTAACAATAACCAAATATTATGAAAAATCTAAAAAAATCTTCAATAATCTTAACAATACTATCATTTTTAACTTTATTTACATCAGTAAATGCCGACATCAAAGTCGTTGCATCAATTAAGCCAATACACTCTTTAGCTAGCTATTTAATGGATGGTGTAGCTAAACCAGATTTAATAGTTGAAGGATACGCTTCACCACATGGATTTGCCATGAAACCTTCGCATGCAAAAATGTTACAAGATGCCGACATTGTTTTTTGGGTAGGTGAAGATTTAGAAAATTTTTTAGAAAAACCGTTAGACTCAATTGCTAATGAGGCAGAAAAAATTGAGTTATTAGAGATTAAAGGTTTAGTAAAGTTAAAATTTAGAGAGAGAAATATTTTTGATGACCATGACGATCACGATGACCATGATGATCACGGACACAAGAAAAAAGATGATCATGATGATCATGACCATGCAAAAAAAGAAGATGGTCATAAAGAGGACGATCATGACGATCATGGACATAAGAAAAAGGATGACCACGATGATCACGACCATGACGATCATGCAAAAAAAGAAGATGGGCATGATGACCATGATGATCATGATGGACACGAAGGACACCACCACGGTGAATTTGATCCACATATTTGGTTAGACCCAATTAATGCAAAAGTTATTTTATTTGAAATGTCTAAGCACTTAATTGAAAATGACCCAACAAATGAAGCTGCTTATAGAGCAAATTTAAGTAAGGCTTATAAAGAAATTGATAAACTTACAAATGATGTAACTGCAGAACTTAATGAAAGTACTGCATCAATTGTTTTTCATGATGCTTACCAATACTTTGAAAAAAGATTTAATGTAAATATATTAGGGGCTTTCACAGTTAACACAGATGTATTACCTGGTGCGGAGCAACTTTCAGAGATAAGAGAAGTAATTGAGCACGATAAAGTAGCTTGTGTATTTTCTGAGCCTCAATTTAATCCAGATATCATTAAAGCTGTTGCAAAAGATATGAATATTAAAACCGGTATTGTTGATCCGCTGGGTGCAACTTTAACTCCTGGAAAAGGATTATATTTTGATTTAATAAAAAATATGTCAAAATCCTTTAAAGGATGTTAATTTAATTAATGGAAGAAACTAACAAACAAGTTCCTGTTACTGTTTTAACAGGCTTTTTAGGTGCTGGAAAAACTACTCTTTTAAATAGAATATTAACTGAGCAGCATGGCAAAAAATATGCTGTAATAGTTAATGAATTTGGTGAGCAGGGCATTGATAACGATTTAGTTGTTGATGCTGATGAAGAGGTGTTTGAAATGAACAACGGTTGCATTTGTTGTACTGTAAGAGGAGACCTAATCAGGATTTTAAGTGGTCTTATGAAACGAGCGGATAAGCTTGATGCAATCATAGTAGAAACCACTGGATTAGCTGATCCAGCTCCCGTTGCACAAACTTTTTTTGTCGATCAAGATGTTGCTGATCGAACAAAGTTAGATGCAATTGTTACTGTAGCTGATGCTGTTCATTTAAGTACACAATTAACAGATCATCACGAAGCAGAAGAACAAATTGCCTTTGCAGACGTTGTATTATTAAACAAAATAGATCTTGTTGATGAAAGTGGATTAAAAGTCGTTAAAGAAAGAATTAAAAAAATTAATCCTTTTGCAAAAATTATTAATACAACCAAATGTGGAGTATCTTTAAATGAGATTTTAAATCTTGATGCATTTAGTTTAAAACGTGTTTTAGATGTTGAGCCTGATTTTCTTACATCAGATCATGACCATGAACATGACGATGACGTAACTAGTTTATCTTTTGTCTCTGATACTCCTTTAGATATGGAAAAGTTTCAAGATTGGTTTAGCAAACTATTACAAACCAAAGGTCAGGATATTTTAAGAACCAAAGGTATACTCGACTTTACAGGAGAAAGTGATCGATATGTATTTCAAGGTGTACATATGCTTATGGATGCTTCACCAATGGGTAAATGGCCAGAAGGAAAAGAGCGAAGTTCTCGACTAGTTTTTATTGGTCGAAATCTTGAAAGTATGAATTTAAAAGAAGGATTTGAAAATTGCAAATCGGCATGAAAGCTGATCTAAATAAGCTTCCAGAGTTAAATAAAACCAAATTTGAAAATAGAGGAAAAGAGTTTAAACTTGGAATCCCTGTTACTAATGCTGTTACAATTGGTAATTCAATAGCAGTTGGATTTGGTGATGGTACAGTAAGAATTTTTACATCTGGCGAGAGTTCTGAACCAATAAAGGCTCACAAAGGCATTGTACTCTGCATGTCTAAAGATGGTGATAATATTTTAACTGGTGGAGATGATGGTCGATTTTTAAACATTTCCCTTGATGGAAAGGTTAGTGAGATCGGTAACTTTGGTACGCGTTGGGTAGATCATGTTACAGCAAATAATGGAAGTCTAGTTTGTTCATCAGGAAATATTGTTTATCTTTGGTCACCAAATCATAAAGAGCCAAAATTATTTGAGCATAATAGCACTATTGGCGGCATAGCATTTGACGCTAAAGGCAGAAGATTGGCAGTTTCTCGTTACGGAGGAGTAACTCTTTGGAAAAAAGATTATAGCAACAAATGGAATTCATCAGAATTAAACTGGAAGGGTTCTCATAATAAAGTAATTTTTAGTCCCGATGGTAAATACCTGGTTACTTCAATGCAGGAAAACCAACTACATTTTTGGCGATTAAAAGACAAAATTGACTCAGCAATGTCTGGATATGGTGCAAAAATTAAAAGTTTTGCTTTCGTAGATGACTCGAAATATTTAGCAACATCGGGAGCTAAAGAGACAGTATGTTGGCCATTCGATGGAGATGGACCAGTAGGTCGAGAACCCACTTGTCTTCCTTATGTAGGAAATAAATTAGTTACATTCGTTGAACCATTCCCAAATGAAAATGCAATTTTAGCTGGGTTAAGTGACGGTTCAGTTTTTTTGTCAGAAATCGAAAAAGCAAGCAATACAATTATTATTCGAAGCTTTACAGAATTTGAAGTATCTGCAATTGCAGTAACCAAAGATTGCTCACATCTATTAATTGGTGACATGGGAGGAAATATTTTATGGACATCAATTTGGGATGAGGAAATAAAATAATCTATGTTTAATAAAAAGAAACCTAACGCTGAAACTATTAGAAATTTAAAACATTTATTTTCAAAAAAACATCAAATTCCAGAAAAATCTATTTTAAGCATGGCTGAGTTAAGTTGTCATGAACCTAATTGCCCTCCTATAGAGACAATAATAACTGAAAGATCAGAGGATGGGAAAGTAAGGAATTGGCGTATAGCAAAACCCATTAATGAAATTCAAGAAATTGATATTGATAATTTAAACGAAGAACACAATCATAATCATTAAAAATAATTGAACTTTTCACTTAAATAAGATCTAATAAAATTGATGACAACAATTACTTTAACTTTGGAAGAGATTTATAATCTAACTAATAAAACTTTACTAGCCAATGGATGTGATGAAGAAACATCAAACATTTTATCTGATTTAATAATGAAAGCTGAGAGAGATGGTTCACTATCTCACGGATTATTTAGATTACCAGCATATATTTCAGGCTTAAAAAGTGGAAAAATAAATGGCAAAAGCAGACCAGTAGTATCAAAGATAACTCCAAGCGTTATTAAAGTAGATGGAAAAAATTGTTTAGCACCAATGGTGTTAGAAAAAGGAATTCCTGAATTAATTAAAGCGGCAAAAGAAAATGGTATAGCAGTTTTAGCAATAACAAATTCTCATCATATGGCAGCAATGTGGCCTGAGACAGAGGCAATTGCAGAGCAAGGTTTGGTTGCGTTTGCATGCACATCGTACAAACCAGCTGTTGCACCTGCTGGATCAATTAAACCTTTATTTGGAACAAATCCGATTTCATTTGCTTGGCCAAGAAAAAATAAACCGCCGGTCGTTTATGATATGGCAACAGCATCAATGGCAATGGGAGAAGTTCAAGTTGCTAAAAGAGAAGGTCATAAAGTTCCATTAGGAACAGGACTAACGAAAGAGGGAAAAGATACAACTGATCCTGCTGAGATTGCAGATGGGGGTGTTTTGTTGCCTTTTGGCGGCTATAAAGGCTCAGGGATTGCGATGATGGTCGAATTGCTTGCAGGTGCCTTAGTAGGAGATAATTTCAGTTATGAGACAGCTGAGAAGGATAATAATGATGGAGGTCCTCCAAGTGGTGGAGAGTTCATTTTAGCCATATCTCCAGATAAATTATCACAAAATAATTGGGACGAACATTCATCAAAATTTTTTGAAAAAATGAAAGCAATGGGTGATGTTAGACTTCCTGGTGAGAGAAGACACAAAAATAGATTAGATAAAGGACCTAGACATATTAATGAGGACCTAGTTAATAAAATTAAATCTTTAAGCTAATTCTAATTCAATTGGTGTATGATCAGATGGTTTCTCTCTACCTCTTGGATATTTATTAACTTTAACATCTTTAATACTATTCAGTAAATTGTTAGTCACTAAAAAGTGATCAATCCTCATCCCATTATTTTTTTGCCAAGCACCACTTGTGTAATCCCAAAAAGTATATTCCTCTTTATCTGGATAAATATATCTAAATGCATCGTGAAATCCTAAATTAAACATTTCTCTTAATTTTTTCCTAATCTCAATTCTAAAAAGAGCATCATTTTCATATCCTTTAGGGTCGTGAACATCTTCAGCAGATGGTATTATGTTAAAGTCACCTGCAATAATTATATTATCGTAACTTTTTAAAAGAGTTTTAAGTTTTTTAATTAAACTGTTTAGCCAATATAAT
>CACDRY010000003.1 GCA_902555275.1 uncultured Pelagibacteraceae bacterium | reverse complement strand
AAATTAAATGATCTTTGCATTTATTGTGATGTAACAAACAAAGAAAGTGTTAAAAAAGCATTTAATTTAATTTCATCTCAATTTGGAGGAATAGATATTTTAATATCAAATGCGGGTACTGCTACCGGAGGTTCTATTGCTGAGGTTAGTGATAAAATTTTAAGAAAAAGTTTTGAAGATAACTTTTTTTCACATCAATACTGTGCTTCTGAAGCTACAAGAATTATGAAACTTCAGAAAAATGAAGGATGTTTATTATTTAACATTTCCAAACAATCTGTAAATCCAGGTAAAAATTTTGGACCCTACGGTTTGCCAAAATCTGCATTATTAAATCTTTGTAAACAATATGCTGTTGATTACGGTTCTTACGGGATAAGATCTAATGGAGTGAATGCAGATAGAATTAGAACCGGACTCCTAAATGATAAAATGATAAAATCAAGAGCTAAAGCTAGAGATGTTACCACAGAAAATTATATGAAAGGTAATTTACTTTTAAATGAAGTTAAAGCCGAAGATGTAGCCAAAGCATTCTTTCATCTTTCAATTTCAAAAAAAACCACTGGAGCTATTTTAACAGTTGATGGAGGAAATATCGCTGCATCTTTAAGATAATTTATGCCTTTTTATCAACCAAATGAATTACCTAAATTAATGGTAGCTCCAAATGGAGCAAGAAAAGTCAAGAAAGATCATCCTGAAGTGCCCTTAACCATCCAAGAAACTGTTGAAGTCGCAAAGAATTGTTTTAAAGCAGGAGCTGGTGCAATACATCTGCATGTAAGGAATGAAAAAGGAGAACACGTTCTTGATGCAGGTTTGTATAAAGAAGCTTTAAAGGAATTAGAGTTTAAAGTTCCAAAAATGCATATCCAAGTTACAACAGAGGCAGTTGGAAAATATTCTCCAGAGGATATGAGAAAACTTGCTTATGATGTTACACCGCCTGGAACATCAATTGGTATAGCTGAAATGATACCCTCAAGAAATCCAACCGATGACGATGTAAAGTTATATAAATATTTGACAGAAGCTGGGACTAAAATACAACATCTTTTATATAATCCAAATGACATAGATTTATTAGTTAATTTATTGAACAAAGCTAAAATTAATGTTGAGGGAGCTTGGTGTCTCTTTGTAATTGGACATTACTCAGGTAAAATTAGTAACCCAGAAAACATTCCAATATTTCTAGAAAAAATGAGAGAGAATAATATTAATTTAGACTGGGCAATATGTGCTTTTGCGAGAGAAGAAATATCCTGTCTAGAAAAAGCAATAAACTTAGGAGGCAAAATAAGAGTTGGATTTGAAAATTCTTTGTATATGCCTAATGGTGAGATTGCACCAAATAACCATTCAAAGATAAAAGCAGTAAATGAAATCTTTAATTTAGCTTAAAAATGCTGAATATTTTTTAAAAAGAAAACTAACATCTTTATTTGATCTTGCTGAAGCTAAAATAAATCTATCAGGTCTTACTAAAATAGCTTTTGAATTAATATTTCTTAAATATTTTAATACATCGCTTAAATTATTTGCTTTCAATATGATGTAATTTTTTGAGTTTTTAGGCTTTATATCTGAAGATAAAATTATCATTCCTTTTTTTGAAAAATATTCATCTAGGGTTTTATTATTTTTAAGCTTGAATTGAGGAAAAATTTTTCCTCTATTTCTATCCTTTAGGTTACCTAGGCCTTTTCCTAGTTTAGGTTTAATTGACTGCATACTTTTAATACCTTTTTTATCAAATTTTATATTGTCTGTTATTTGAATAGACTCAACAGCATTTACAAATTCTCCCATCCTCATAGTGGTTTCAATATATTCTTTAACATTAAGAGATCTTTCTGATTGATATGTGTTTAAAAGTGTTTCATCAAATTTATTTCTTATACAGTTGGCAATTTTCCATGCCAAATTTGAAGCATCTCTAATCCCAGCACACATTCCTTGCCCCATAAATGGTGGCATTAAATGAGCGGCATCACCTGCTATAAAAACTCTACCTTTTCGCCATTTTCTCGCAATAGCAGATTCAAATGTATAAATTGTTTTTCTCTCAATAATTGCCTCACTTTTATTCAGCCAAGGTTTTAGAAAATTCCAAATATAATTTTCTGATAAAACTTTTTTATCACTATGTTTTTCCTTAATTGCAAATTCCCATCTTCTACGTCTGCCAACATTTCTACAATATGTTGCTGGTTGTTTTGGATTTGAATATTGAATTGTTCTATCAGGTAAATTATTTTTTTTCTTTTTTAAAATTAAATCAACTACTGCCCATTTTTGAGTAAAACCTAAATTATCCATTTTTGTTTTCATTTGTTTTCTAGTTATAGAGTTGGCGCCATCACAACCAATTACATATTTTGACCTCACGAGATACTCTTTGTGATTATTTAAATTTAAATAAGTTATATCGACATGATTTTTTGAATTTTTAATTTTTATTACTTCAGAATTTTGTTCTATTGAGACTTTTTTATAATTTTTTAATTTTTTTCTAAGTTTTTTTTCTAGGTCTGGTTGATGGAATCTATAACTTGGATACCATCCATTTTCTGTAATTTTTTTTGGTCTTGGCCAATCTAATATCACTTTATCCTTAGAATTAACGAATTTAGTGCCTTTATTAATTATAGTGTGTTTCAAAAATTCTTTTGTAATTCCTATTGTTTGAAATACTCTCATTATTTCGTCATCAAAATGAACCGCTCTAGGTAGTGGATAAAAACTTTTTTCTCTATCAAGAATTAATATTGAAAAGTCATGCATTGCCAGAAGGTTTGCTAAAGTTCCTCCCGCAGGTCCTAATCCTACTATTGTGACATCAAATTTTTTCATTGATATTTTTAAAAATTATTATTTTTTTAATTTTGAATATAACCAAGGACAATCAATTAACAATGGAGCTTGTTTTCCTTGAGAAGCAGTTTCGAGTCTTTTATTTCTAAATTTCATTCTCTCATCATCAGGTAAATAAAGTCTCTCATGCCCCCAAAAACTAGGCCCCTCAAATGTTTCAATTGGCTGCCACGTATCCGGATTGATAATCCTCCCTCCCCATCCATTTTCAATAAAAAATCCTGAAGGTGTAATTGAATAAAATGAAGTCATATAATCATTCGTATGTCGTCCCATTGTATAAGCAATTGCGTTATCCTTGTATTGCAACAAATCATACCCTTGACCTACATCATCTAAGTTGTTGTATTCAACCATAAAATGATGAAAACCAGTTCCACCTGAGCCGAATAAAGCTAAACTATGATGTCTGCCATTAACATGAAAAAAACATAAAGATATTGGAGTATGACTATAATCACTTATCTTGAAACCCATTACATCTCTGTAAAATGGAATTAAATCATCAATATTTTTAACATGCACAACTGCATGTCCCATCCCTAGTGCCCCAGTCTTAAATCCTGAAATTGGCCTGCCTGGTTTAAAAGGATCTGTATCCAACATTGGCTTATACACGAGTTCAATACGATTTCCTTGTGGATCGTTAAAATATATTAAATCTTCAACAAAACGTTTGTCGGCAAAAGAAGTCTTTCCATGATTTACTTCTATTTTATTTTTTTCTAATTTATTTGCAAAATTTTGAAGATCTTCCTTTGTATCAACCTCCCATCCTAAAAATCCTAATCCATCTCCTTTATCACCAGTTATTGTTAACCTTTGTTTTTGGTCATCCATTCTAAAAGATAGAATTTCTTTTCCTCGATCTATTTGTTGCATACCAAGATATTTTTGAGAATAAATTGACCAATCCTCAAATTTGTCTGAATTAACTCCAATATAACTTAAAGCTTTTACTGCCATTTTATTATTATACTTAATTTTGAAAGAGCCCGCTATGAAATTAGCGGGCTCGAATTTAACTATTAACCGTCTATTTTAGAAATTACTTCTCTTGCTCTTTTTAATACAGCATCTCCATCAAGGCCTTTGCCTTTCATTTCTGCTAACCAGTCAGATTCGATTGGTGCCAATATTTTTTTATATTCAGCTAACACTGAGTCTGATGCAACAGTTATCTCGTGTCCTGGAGTATTTTCTACTTGAACTCTCATCTTAGCATTCTGGGTATCGATTAAATTAGACGCCCAATCGCCAAACCATTGACCAGAATGTTTATCCACACATCCTTTTGCAGCTGAAGATAGACCGTTATATTTCCCTTCATTCATTATTAATCCAAATGTCGCATTAGTGATGTTAACTTCTGTATGATATTTAGTAACATCAAATAATCTAAATGAACCAATTGCTGTGTATGGGAAAGGTGTACCATCTATAACACCTTTATTTAATGCTTCTGAAGTTCCTGGTGCTGGTACTTTTACCCCAGTTGCTCCTAAAGTTTTAAGAATAGTTCCAGCTATTTTGCTTGGAACTCTCATTTTTTTACCTTTAAAGTCTGCAGGTTTAACTACTTTAGTATCCTTCATATGGATTTGGTATCCAGGGTTCGAATGAAGTCCTATCAGTTTAATTCCTGCCATTTCTTTATCTAGGTAACCTTCTTCAAAAAGAGTATTTAAAGCTCTAGATCCAGCTTTTGATGTTTTGGTCAGGAATGGAAGTTCTACAACTGAACTTAAAGGAAATTGTCCACCAATATATCCAAGAACTGTCCAAGATATATCAGCAACTCCTGAAGTTACTATATCGTATTGCTTTGGAGGACTTCCTAATACTCCTCCTGCATACATTTTAACGTTTAAAGCACCATTTGAACATTTGTTAACTTTATCTGCCCAAGCAGCTAAAATCTTACTTGCTATAAATGCTTTTGGTGGTTCAAAAGTTGCTAACTTTAATTCTGTAGCTGATGCCGTGCTAATAATGCTTAAGGAAAAAATTCCTATAACAAAACCAATTATTTTTTTTTTCATATTAATCCCCTCTTATTATTAAATAATTATTAGAAAGTTTAACTTGAAAATTAGATTATTTCATCCTTAATTGTATTAGATAAAGTGCCAATTTCTGTGATTTCTATTTCAACATTATCTCCAGGCTTCATAAATACTGGAGGGTTTCTTTTAAACCCTACACCTCCAGGCGTACCAGTGACTAGTACATCACCTGCTCTCCAAGCCATAGCTTTAGAAACATACGAGATTAAGATTGGAATATCGAAAATAAGTTGACTTAATTTTGCGTTTTGCATGACTACTCCATTTAATCTAGTTTCAATTGTTAAATTTTTATAATTATTAATGTCTTCAGCTAAAACCATGTGTGGACCAAAACTCCCTGTTTTTTCAAAGTTTTTACCCATCCCAAATTGTCTTGTATGTCTCTGCCATTCTCTTACAGTACTTTCATTATAACATGAATAACCAATTATATGCTTTAAAGCATCCTCAGGTTTAATGTGTTTGCCACCTTCACCCATAATTACTGCCATCTCACCCTCAAAATCTAAACTTTGTGAAACAACAGGTCTTTGAATTGGTTGTAAGTGTGCAGTTTGACTTTCTGGAAATCGATGAAAAATTACTGGGTTCTCTTCAACTGTTCTGTTAGTTTCTTTAACATGTTCACTATAATTTAGACCTACACAAATAATTTTTCCAGGATTTGGAATTAATGGCAAATATTCAATGTCTGAATCATTTATATTACCTGGATTATTTGTTGCATAAGATTTCGCATCTTCAATTCCCTGGTTTTGAATTAAATCTTTAAGTGTATTTGAATTAGATACTTTTCCAGTTAGATCTGTAATTTTATTATTATTTATAATACCAAACTTATTTTGTTTATTATGTTTAAAAGAAATAAACTTCATGATTAATACTTTGTATTTTTGAAACTACTTATATGTTAATGTTTAAATAATTTGAAGCAACATTTTTATGATTTCTAAAGTCAGTAAAGTTTTTGATTATTCGGCGATAGCTTCAGGTATTGTTTTGTTTTTATTGGCTGTATTAACTTTTTGTGATGTATTTGGAAGACGATTTTTAAATTCTCCAGTTACAGGTACAATTGAGTTAGTTGAAATAGGAATGGCATTAGTGGCTTTCCTTGCAATGCCAAGAGCGTTTTATTTAAATGCTAATGTTTCAGCAGATTTTATAAATAATTTAAATTTGGGTATATTAAAAACTTATTTGGTAATTTTAAAATTTGTTTTAATGATATCGACTATGTCCTTAATGGCATACTCTACTACTTTGACATCATACAAATTTATGAATAATCAAAGAGTAACGATTGATCTAGAACTTTATTTTTATCCTTTTTATTTCATATGCTCTATTGGTATGTGGTTAAGTGTTTTTGCTATCATCATATGGTTTATTAAAACTATTTTTAAAAGTAATTCAAAAGCTGAGAATTTATAATGGGATTAGAAGCTGTAATTAATGGTGGATTGTCTTTTGCCGCTGTATTAATTTTGATGGTATTAAATGTACCAATAGGAATTGCAATGTTGGTTGTTGGTTTTATCGGCTTTGCAGTGATTTCAGGATTTGACCCTGCAATATTTGTTTTGGGAACTGCTCCTTTTGATGCTGTCTCAAAATATACATTATCAGTTTTGCCTTTGTTTGTTCTAATGGGAAATCTTGCCAACAGTTCAAATTTATCAAGAAATTTATATGATGCAGCTTATGCAATAGTGGGTCATTACAAAGGTGGTTTAGCAATGTCTACTGTTGGAGCATGCGCTGGATTTGGAATGATTTGTGGATCTTCAATTGCTACAGCTGCAACAATGTCTCAAATGGCAGGCCCTGAAATGAGAAGACATGGTTACAGTGATGCCCTAATAAGCGGATCTATTGCATCTGGTGGAACGCTTGGAATTATAATTCCTCCAAGTGTTATATTAGTAATATATGCTTATTTAACTGAACAGTCTGTTCAAGAATTATTTTTTGCTGCACTGATACCTGGGATAATAGCAGTGGTACTGTATATGATTGCTATTAGGATTTATCTTTTAATTTATCCCTCACAGGGTGGTTATGGAACAAAGATGCCCTTGAAGGAACGAATTTCTGCATTATCAAAAGTTTTTCCAATTTTTTTAATATTTGCAATCATGATGGGTGGACTTTATTTAGGTTTTTTTACAGCAACAGAAAGTGCTGCAGTAGGTGTAATATTAGTTTTAATTTTTATTTTTTTTAGAGGTCAATTAAAATTAAGTTTATTGAAAGATGCTTTATGGACAACTATAAAAACCGTTGGTTCATTATATTTAATTGTTATTGGTGCAAGTATATTTAATTATCTTATAACTGTCACGCAGTTACCTTTTGCTGTTGTTGATTTTATAAATTATCTTGAGCTTACTCCATTAGGAATAATTTTAGTAATTTGTGCAATTTATTTAGTTCTTGGTACTGTAATGGACTCTTTAGCAATGTTATTTTTAACTATTCCAGTATTTTATCCAGTGATTATTGATGCTGGAATTGACCCTGTTTGGTTTGGTATATTTGCTGTGATAGTTGTTGAGTTTGGATTAATTTCACCTCCTGTTGGAATGAATTTATTCGTTATTAAAGGTGTAATGCAAAAAACACCTTTACAAACTATATGGTTTGGGACTCTTCCATTTTTGATGACTGACGTAATTAGGCTCGCTTTAATTATTGCTTTTCCTGCAATTTGTTTATATTTGCCTAGTCTAATGGCTCACTAGTATCTTTTATTTTTTTTATATAATTAAAATAAATAAAACCAAAAACTGCACCTACAATCATTAAAATATATTGATAGAATTTTAATAATACAAACACTATTGGTAATTCTTTACCTGGATTTTGAGCATAAAAATTGTCTGTACCATCTTTATATAAATCCATTGGGCCTAAAGTTGCATACAAACCAAAAATAAATATATAAATACAAGGTAATAAAGAAATAATTAGTAAAATTCTATTTCCACGAATTAATTTTATTAAATTTGCAGAAATTCCCACTGAAACTAAGCAAATTAAAGACAATATTAAAGGGTTCATTACCAAACTCCTATCATAATTCCATCATCTTTTGTATAATCTCTCTCTTTTAAAACAAATTCATCTGTTGCTGCAACCCTATTTTTTCTATTTGTAATTCTTTTAAGCAATATATCCTTCATTTCATCAACAATTTTTTTGTGTTCTGATGATAGCCCTAGATCATTGAATTCATCTGGATCATTTTTTAAATCAAATAATTGAGGTGGAAAATCTTTATAATAAATATACTTCCATCTATTATTTCTAATCATATAAGCTCTTGCATCTGATGCTCCAACATTAAGAATCTTTCTTGCTTCGTTAAATGAGTAATCGATTTCACTAAATACACTCTCTTTCCAATTAGAGACTTCATTTCCTCTTATAATTGGTAACAAAGATTGTCCTTCAAGGCGATGTTTACTTACATCGCTATCTACAGAGTCCAAAAAGGTTGGTAGTAAATCTATGGCCTCTACAAACCTTTTTTCTCTAATTCCTCTATTATTATCTGATAAATTACTTGGATCATAAATTATCATCGGAACTTTAACAATTTGTTCATGAAATAGTTCTTTTTCTCCTAGCCAATGATCACCCTGATAATCACCATGGTCTGATGTAAAGACTATCATTGTATTTTTCATGTAATTTTTTTCTTCTAAAAATTTAAATAACCTACCAAGATTATCATCAATTTGTTTTATTAACCCCATATATCCTGAAAGAACAGTGTTTCTAACTTCTTCTCTTGAAAAAGTCTTTGAAATATTATTTTCCATGAAAGCTTTGTACACTGGATGATCTATTTCTTTTTCAGCATTACTTCTATGAACTGGGTAAAATTGGTTTGCTGAATACATGTTATGGTAAGGTGCAGGTGCAATATATGGCCAATGAGGTTTTATAAATGATAAATGCAGAAACCAAGGCTTTTCTCCACTTTCTTGAATAAACTCCATAGATCGATTAGTCATGAAAGCAGTTTCTGAGTGCTCCTGTTTAACTCTCGCAGGTTTATTAGAATTTCTTAATCTCCATCCACTTAAAATATTTCCATTTTCATCTTCTGATGAATTTGCCCAACTATCCCAAGGGTTTTGACCATCATATCCAAGTTGATTTAACCACTCATTGTAGGATAATTTTTTGTTTGAATTTTTAATATGGTTATTTGGGTGAAGCCCATCATCTCTTTCATAGGGTTCAAAACCAGGCTCGCTTATTGTTAAACCTATTTCTGTATCTTTTGAAATTCCGAGACGGCTCATTCCATCTAAATCTGGTCTCATATGAGTTTTACCAACAACACCAGTTCTTATCCCAGATTGTCTTAAATAATCTCCAATTGTTAATTCCCCAATTGGCAAAGGTATTTGGTTCCATGTTGATCCATGGCTAAACACTGTTCTTCCAGTATAATATGATGCCCTTGAGGGACCACAAACAGGTGCCTGAACGTAAGCTGACTCAAATAATACTCCTTTTTTTGCTAAACCATCTAAATTAGGAGTTTTTAAGTGCGGGTGACCATAACAAGAAAGATAATCAAATCTTAATTGGTCTGCCATTATAAATAATATATTTTTTACTTTATTCATTATCTATTAAACATTTGCTTTAAACCATTAGTAGATGCTTCACATACACCTTTTTCAGTAATTAAACCTGTTACATATTTTGCAGGTGTTATATCAAATGCAAGGTTCATTGCTTTACTAGTTTTAGGATAAATCAAAACTCTTTTAATATTATTTTTTTCATCTTTTCCTTCAATATAAGATAGTTCTTCAGAATTTCTTTCCTCAATAGGAATATCTTTGTAATTTTTGATATCCCAATCTATTGTAGAACTTGGTAAGGCTACATAGAAAGGAACATTATTGTCATAAGCAGCCAATGCTTTTAAATAAGTTCCTATTTTATTACACACATCTCCAGTTGATAAAGTTCTATCCGTTCCAACAATACACATATCAACCTCTCCTCGTTGCATTAATATTCCACCTGTATTATCTGCAATTATAGTATTAGGAATATTTTCTTCATTTAATTCATATGAAGTTAAGTTTGCACCTTGATTTCTTGGTCTTGTTTCGTCAACCCAAACATGGATGGGAATTCCTTTTTTATGTGCATGATAAATTGGTGAGGTAGCTGTCCCCCAATCTATAGTTGCTAACCAACCTGCATTACAGTGAGTTAAGATATTAACAGTTTTATTGTTTTTATTATAAATTTCTTCGATAATTTTAAGTCCATTAAATCCTATATTCTCACAAAATTTTACATCCTCATCACATATTGATTTTGCTTCTTCTAATGCCACATCTAATAATTCATCAGAGTTAACAAATGATAATTTATTATTCATTCTATGAACTGCCCATTGTAAATTTATGGCTGTAGGTCTTGAATTAACTAATTCTTCTGAACTTTTTTTAATGAAATCTAAATTTTTATTTTCTTGTATTGCCAATACTATACCGTAAGCAGCAGTTCCACCTATAAGAGGTGCTCCTCTTACCTCCATAGTTTTTATAGCTTTTACTGCATCTTTTATTGTCTTTAAATCTTTAACAACAAACTGATGTGGAAGTTTGGTTTGATCAATTATTTTTACTACATTATTTTCATACCAAATTGTTCTATATTTTTTTCCATTTATTCTCATTTAATTACTCCAAACCACAGGAAACCAGTCTTTTCTCATTTTATCTCCTGGTTTTAAATCTATTCCAGCAAAAGGTGGGGAAGTTTCTCCTTTTCTATCAATGTATCTTACATCGTCTCCAATAAATCTTGCAGAAAAAGCTTTACGACTTTTTTTGTCACTATTTCCTGAAGATGAATGTAAAGCTTTAAAATTAAATAATATTGCATCTCCCATATCCATCTCTGTACTAAAAATATTATTTTTATCTATATTTGGAATGTCCATAAAACTCTTGTTATTTTTATACCAAAAGGTGTCATTTGACCATTTAGTAGGTCTTACTAACATTTGTAACTTGTGGGATCCTTTTAAAACTTTTAGAGAGTTATCTTTTGATACACTATCTAATGGTATCCAGAAACTTCCTGTATCATTTCCGTCTACGCAATAATATGGAAGATCTTGATGCCATGGAGTTTCTTTTTTTGTGCCAGGTTCCTTTAAGAAAATGTGCTCATGGAATACCTGAATTTTATTAGATTGAGTTGATTGAGCAACAATTTCTGCGGCTGGTGAATTAAAAATAAAATCTTTAAATTCATCTATTCTTTGCCAATTACAATAGTCCTCAAAAAATCTTCCTCCATGTTGTTTTGAAACATTTTCTCTTCCATGTGAACTTGGTTTATTTAATACTTTTTGAAATCCCTTACTAAGTTTTTCAATCCAAGGCAAAAAAGCTTTTTTGATTAAAATTACCCCGTCTTTTTTATAATCTAAAATTTGCTTATCAGTTAATTTTACAGTCACTTGTTTAAAACTCTTCCAGCTACTGTTTTTAGTTTGTTTTTCGTCTTTTGTGATCTTTTTTCTGGAGCAGTAATTATAGCAACATCTAAACAATTATTTGTTGGATCGTCAGGATCAATATGAGATTCAAAATTATCAATAAGATTTTTAATCATACTTTTTGCTTTAGAAGCATTATTTAATAATACTTTTATTACTTTTTGGACATCAACATTTTCATGATCTGGATGCCAACAATCATAATCAGTCACCATTGAAACAGATGCATATCTAATTTCTGCTTCTCTTGCTAATTTAGCTTCAGGCATATTTGTCATTCCTATCACATCGGCTTTCCATGATCTGTAAAGATTCGACTCAGCTAAAGTTGAAAATTGTGGACCTTCCATTACTACATAAGTTCCTCCCCTTTGATAATCTATTCCTTCTTTTTTAATTGCATCCTCACATGCATTCATTAAACTCTTAGAGGTCGGGTGTGCCATTGATACATGAGCAACTATTTCATCGTCAAAGAAAGTTTTATTTCTAGCGAATGTTCTGTCTATAAATTGGTCAATAATAACAAATTTACCGGGTGGCAAGTTTTCTTTCAAAGAACCAACAGCAGATACAGAGACAATATCTGTTACACCCAATTGTTTTAATGAGTCAATATTTGCTCTAAAATTTATGTTTGATGGTGAAATAAAGTGTCCCTTACCATGTCTTGGTAAAAAATAAACTTCCTTATTTTTATAAATTGTTTTTAAAATCTGATCTGATGGTTTTCCCCAAGGAGTGTTTAAATCTATTAATTCTCTATCTTTAAACTCCTCTACGTCGTATAGACCACTTCCACCTATTATTGCTAATTTATTATTTGACATATAAAAAGTAATTATATTGTATTTATAAATAACTATTATGGATTTAAAAGATTATATTCGCTCAATTAAAGATTATCCTAAAAAGGGTATTTTATTTAGAGATATAACTACTTTAATAAAGAATGAAACTGCTTTTGAGGAAACAATTAATCAAATCGTTGAGAGATCCAAAAAATTTAAGCTAGATAAAATAGCTGCAATTGAATCACGTGGTTTTGTATTTGCATCTGCTGTTTCTTACATCTTAAAAAAACCTTTTATTATGCTAAGAAAAAAAAACAAACTTCCTGCTGATGTATATTCAGTTGATTTTGCACTAGAGTATGGAACAGCAACAATAGAAGTTCATAAAGACTCAATTTCAGAAAATGACTCAGTTCTAATAATAGATGATTTGATTGCAACAGGTGGAACTGCAGATGCTGCAGCCAAACTTATAGAAATTTCTAAAGGACATGTTGCAGCATTTATATTTGTTATAAATCTTTTTGACCTAGGTGGTTGTGATAATCTCAAAAAAAAAGGATATAAAGTTGAAAATTTAATGGAATTTCCTGGTCATTAGTTTGGTAGCGGGAAGTGGGATCGAACCACTGACCTCGGGCTTATGAGTCCCGCGCTCTAACCAACTGAGCTACCCCGCCATAAATTCATGAAAGTTATAATAGAAATTTTATATAACGCAATCAACTATTAAAAAATTAAGTTTTTTTAACTCCTGTTGGGTGTGGAATTCCATCAATAACTAATTTTGGTTCGATACTTACATCGATTAATTTAGGACGATTGTCTAAATAAGATTTTATACTTTCTATAGATATCATGTCTTCTAAAAATTTTTCTAATCTAGGAAATTTTTTTATAATTGATGGATCAAGCATTTTAGATAAATCTAAATGATGAAACGTAACAAAATCACATGCTCTTGGTTCATCAAAGATAAAAAATTTTTTGTCATTACCCTTTAAGACTTTTTCAAGATCTTCAAATCTTGATAATAAAAATGGCATCATGTCATTTTTTTTCTTAATAAATTTCTCTCCTGTTGCAAAATTTACTGTTGGGTTAAGTGGCATAAAAAGTTCCTGTGCGCTCTGCATAATAGCATTTGCTTTAGCGTTTAATATTGGATCAGTAATGTTGATACCTGCTAAATTTTCAATAAATGTCATTATTGCCATACTTTGACAAATTTCATATTTCTTATCTATAATTAACATGGGTAATTGTTTAAAAGGAATATTAGGTTTAACCTCTGACCACTCTTTATCATAGTAATCCCACGACATTAGATCCTCATATTTAATATTTGTGTAATGAAATAGTAAACGAGGAGCTTCCGCTAAAGCTCTCATTTTAAAATATATTAATTCTAATTTATATGTCACTTAAATTTATGAGGCTATAAACTTTATTAAGTAATAAAGTATACCAGTAATTATTGTTGCATACACAAAGCCTACAATAAACAATTTGATAATTATTTTGTTATCATTATGTTTTGATTTTAAATATACGTAAATGAGAGTGTATATTCCCACTATTGCAATGCTTAATAATATATCTGTTGGATTCATAGAATTTTTTTAACTCTAACTTAATCCAATAATATTACTTATTCAATTGATAATAGAATAATTTTAGATTGTCTTATCTTTGTCAAATAATAAACTGCTATTATTAAAAATATAGAGAGAGGAAAAAAATGATTAAATTTAAATCGATTAGCAAAACTTTTATGAGTTTTGTTTTAGTAATTTCATTTTTAGTATCTTCAACAGCAGCATTTGCAGAAATAGTGGGTAGACTTTCAGTTCATTGGAGTCCTAAGCACCATAGTGCAAAACACGCTCAAATTTTTGCTGATGAGGTTAATAAAAGAGCAAATGGAAAATTAAAAATTGAAGTTTATCCTTCAAAGCAACTTTTTGGGATTAGAGAAGTCATGGGAGCTGTAACTTCAGGTGCAGTTGAGTTAGGAGGAATTGTTGGCGTAGTAAGTTTTCCACCAATAAATAAAAACTTTAATGTAGCATCTTTTCCAGGTCTATTTAATTCTTGGGAACAACAAAGAGGTTTTTTCCAAAATTCATCGAAAGGAAAAGAAATTTGGGGAGAATTAACAAAAAAAACTAATTCAACTTTAGTAATGTACAATCCAGTTGGACCGGTGATGTCAATTTCAAGTGCTAGAGAGTTAACTGGTATTGATGCTATGAAAGGTTTAAAAGCGAGAAGATTACTTAAAAGTGAAGAGCCTATGTGGGATGCTCTAGGAGCAAATCGTGTATCTTTAAAAACAGGTGAAGTATACAACGCTTTACAATCTGGAATGATTGATACAATAAATAGCCCTCCAGGAAGTATTAAAGCTTATAGCTGGTGGGAATTTTTAAAATATGCTCAAAAGCCATACCAATATTATGCTGACGCATATATTATGGCTAACTCTACTTGGTTTAATAGTTTGCCAGCAGACTTACAAAAAATAATTATGGACGTTGGTAAAGAAGTTGGAACACTTTCAACAGATAGAATTATGGATCATGGTGAAAATGTTCTTAAGGAATTTCAAGACAGAGGTGGTGTCGTAACTACTCTTTCAGGAGCCGAGAAAGCAAAATTTGATAAGCTTATGAAGGATAAGGTTATGCCGGCAATGGCTAAAATGATAGACTCTGATGCATTAAAAGCAGCGCAAGAGTACGCAAAAAGTAATTAGAATAAGTTATTTGCTTAATCTAATAAAATGAAAGCGTTGCGAGCAGTTAATAATTTTTTAGCTTCGGCTTCGTTAGCTCTCGCAATGTTCATTATTTTTATTATGGTTGCTGCCTTATTTTTGAGTGCAGCTACAAGATTTATAACTGGAACTGGATTTGCTTGGTTTATAGAACTACCACCTGTTTTAGTTAGTTGGTTAGTATTTCCATTATTAGGACCACTCTTAAAAAAGGGACAACATATTAAAGTTGATTTTTTAACTCCTATGCTTTCAAAAAAAAATAAAGAAATTTTGTTTTTAATTGTAAATATAGTTGCCCTTTTATCAGCATGTGTTTTCTTTAAGGCAGGACTTGATGCAACAATAATGTATTTCAATTTAGGTCAAGTCATGGAAATTGAAATTAGTATTCCTATATGGTGGATGTTTTTAGCATTCCCTGTTGGTTTTTTAATTTTAGCTCTTACCTCATTAGAGTTATTACTCAATAACATTATAAATTTAATAAGAAATTAAATGTTTGCTTTAGCATCTATATTATCTTTAGTAGCTTTAATAATTTCTGTTCCAATTTTTTTAGTATTCGGTTTAGGTAGTTCTATAGCTGCTATTGGAGGACTAAATCTTCCTTGGTCTGTTTTGATTCAAGTATCTTTTGGTGCTTTAACAAAACATGTACTTATAGCTGTACCATTGTTTATTTTTAGTGGAATGGCGATGCTTAAAGGTGGAGCAGCACTTAGACTTGTAAAATTTGCAACAACTTTAGTTGGACATTGGCCAGGAGGTTTGGGTGTTGCAATGGTTATTGCGATGGGATTCTTTGCAGCATTCTGTGGATCTATATTAGCTGCAATTACAGCAGTAGGAACAATCATGATGCCAAAAATGATTGAGCAGGGCTACCCTACTCCGTTTGTAGTTGTTTTAGCTGCATCAGCTGCTTTACTTGAAGCTTTAATTCCTCCATCAAACGCTGCTATTTTATTTAGTGCACTTACCTATGTCCCTGTCTCTAAAACATTTGCAGCTGGTGTCATACCAGGAGTAATACTTTTAATTTTAATGGTACTATTAGTTTTATTTAAATGTAGACATATAAGAGCCGACAGAAAGGCAACCCTTAAAGAAAGATTAAGTTCATTTGTTGCGGCACTTCCAGCTTTAATAACCCCAATTATAATTTTAGGTGGTATTTATGCAGGTTTTTTAACGCCATCTGAGTCTGCTGCTATAGCTGGGGTTTATGCTGTTGCGATAGGATTTTTAATATACAGAGAATTGACATTTTCATATTTGCTAAGTTGTTTAAAAGATACAGCAATAATTACTGCAGTGATATTTTCAATTATTGCGACTGCAACTTTTTTAAGTGTTGTGCTTACTTATACTCAAGCCCCTCAAAAAATTATAACTTATTTTACAGATATGGGAGTAAGTGTAAATTTATTTTGGATAATGTTAGGAACAATATGTTTAATTTTAGGAACATTTATAGAAATAGTTCCAGTATTTTATTTAACAGTTCCAATTTTTGCAGCTTTAACATTATCTTTTGATCAAAGTCTACTTCATTTATATGTTGTGTTTGTTGCTTTTGCTGGAATAGGAATGATTACCCCACCAGTTTGTGTGGGAATATATACTGCTGCTGGTGTTATAAAAGAAAATCCAGCTAACGCATTTAAAGAGGTGCCATTGTTTACAATTGTTGGAATTATTTATGGAATATTAATGATATTATTTCCAATTCTTTCAACTTGGCTACCAAGTCTTCTTTGATTATTCTAATTGCTCTCTAATTTCTTTTTCACAAATAATTCTTGCTTCTTGTGGTGCTATTTCTTTTAGTATTTTACCTTTGGCTATAACACAAGCTGATATAGATTTTTGAAGACTAAATTCCTCATATTTTCCAACACTAAAATAAAGAAAAATTATTGCTGCTCCCAAAAATAACAACAATTTATAATTTTTATACATCAAGAAGCTTGTTGCTCTGGTAAGGAAATATCTAAATGATAGTTTGGTTCTTTTCTTTGTTTTTTAAGAGCTGGAATTATTTCTTTATAGGTTTCAAATAATCCATCTTTAATTTCGGGTAACTGATCTTTTAAATGATGATGCAATTTTTCTAAATTATAAGCAGGAACAGTTGGAAACATATGATGTACACAATGATACTCCATTTTCCAATAAAGAAAGCTTAGTATTGGGTTCAATTTCATATCTCTTGCTGACAATCTGTGATCTTTTACGTCTCTAGCTAAACCTGCGTGTTGGGTAAATGCAACAAATTTATGTAATCCTTTCCCATAATAATGAGGCAATAAAAGATATAACGCAGGTAGCCATGAAGATATTAATAAGGACCAGATAATTATAGATAACCAAATACCAACATAAATTCTTGAGATCAAGATAGCTCTTGATCTTGCATTTTGTGGAATACTATCAATCATAACTTTAGTTTGTATGCCAAAAGCATGTTTTATAACTTCAAAAGCAATACTTTTTTTAAAAAATAATAATTCACCAAAAGGAATTAAATTCATTATTAGTTTTTTAGGAGTATCTTTTAAATTATTGTCATATTCTATTTCATGATCATAAGGGTCTTTTGTTGAATAAGTGTTTCCATGATGAACAAAGTGGGTAAATCTCCATCTTGTAGGCTCAAAGTATGCCATGAAACATGAAATATAGTAAAATATTTCATTTAGAAATTTAGTCCTGAACGCGGTTTTGTGACCTGTTTCATGCCAAATTGGATTACAAAAACAAAAGATATTTCCATAAATGTAAAACCATAAAACTGACCACCAGGTACTCCAAGTTAAATATGCTAAATAACCAACAATGCTCAGTAAGCTAAAATAAATACTTACATGTATTAATCCTTTGATATCTGATTTTTTTGTTAGTTCTTTTAAGACTTCTTTGTCAATTTTAGGTCTGAACCACTTTTCTAATTTAACATCCATAAACTACAGTAAGAATAAAAATCATACATATATTTATTTAACCAACCAATGATTTTTGAGGCTTCATATCACTTTTTTCAATTCCTGCTACCTCTACTGGTTTCTTCATAGCATCTCTTCTAAATGGTTCGCCTAATTCTTGATTTAAAATTACTTCTATGAATGTTGTAATTCCTTTTTTTTGATCTTCACAGGATTGTTTAATTGCTTTAGTTGTTTCTTCCATGGTTTTGACGGCAACACCCTTTAAACCACAAGCATTAGCAACCTTTGCATAACTTAATTCTGGATCTAGTTCTGTACCAATAAAATTATCATCAAACCATAGAATTGAATTTCTCTTCTCTGCTCCCCATTGATAGTTTCTAAATATAACCATAGTTATTGCAGGCCATTCCTCTCTTGCACAAGAACTCATCTCGTTCATACTTATTCCAAATGCTCCGTCACCTGCAAAACCAATTACAGGTGTATCTGGACATCCTATTTTTGCTCCAAGTATTGATGGAAAACCATAACCACATGGACCAAATAAACCTGGTGCTAGATATTTTCTTGGTTTTTCAAAAGTTGGGTATGCATTACCTATTGCACAATTATTTCCAATATCACTAGATATAATTACATCTTCAGGCATTCCAGCTTGTATTGCTCTCCAAGCTTGTCTTGGAGACATTCTATCTGAGTCTCTTTCTCTAGCTTCTTTATTCCAAACTGTTCCTGGATCATCATCCTCATGGTCTAAACTGGTAAGAGTTTGTAACCATGCAGATTTTGTTTGATGAATTAAGTTTTTTCTCTCATCTCTGCCAATATCTCCAGCTGTTGGTGAGAGTTTTTCTAAAATCTGTTGAGAAACCATTTTAGCATCACCACAAATACCAACTGTTACTTTTTTTGTGAGTCCAATTCTATCTGGATTCATGTCGACTTGAATTATAGTTGCGTCTTTTGGCCAATAATCAATTCCATATCCTGGTAAAGTTGAAAATGGATTTAATCTTGTTCCTAATGCCAAAACTACATCTGCTTTTGAAATTAATTCCATTCCAGCTTTAGATCCATTATATCCTAATGGTCCGACTGCTAAAGGATGACTTCCTGGAAAACTATCATTATGTTGATATCCATTGCATACTGGAGCATCTAACTTCTCAGCTAACTTTTTACATTCTTCAATTGCATTACCAATTACTACACCCGCTCCAGACAATATAACTGGGAATTTTGCATCAGATAAAAGTTTAGCAGCTTTCTCGATGGCTTCTTTCCCTCCACCTTGTCTTTCAAATCTGACAATGGGCGGTAAATCAATGTCTATTACTTGTGTCCAGAAATCTCTTGGTACATTTATTTGTGCTGGTGCTGATCCTCTAAATGCTTTTTCTATTACTCTATTTAATACCTCGGCCATTCTTGAGGGATCTCTCACCTCTTCTTGATAGCAAACCATATCTTTAAATAAATTCATCTGTTCTACTTCTTGAAAACCACCTTGACCCATAGTTTTATTTGCCGCTTGAGGAGTAACTAATAATAAAGGTGTATGGTTCCAGTAAGCTGTTTTAATTGGTGTAACCAATCCAGTTATTCCTGGCCCATTTTGAGCAATAACCATTGACATTTTTCCAGTTGCTCTTGTGTATCCGTCTGCGATTAAACCACCATTAGTCTCATGAGCAACATCCCAAAAAGTAATTCCTGCCTTAGGAAACAAATCAGATATTGCCATAAAAGCTGATCCTATTATTCCAAACGAGTGTTCAATTCCATGCATTTGAAGAACTTTTATAAATGCTTCTTCTGTTGTCATTTTAGTCATAGTTCAGCCTTTCTAATTCTTTTTTTAATTGTCAAAGTGCTCGATTAATATATAAGATTTAGCGAATTTCAAATGAAGAAATCGTCACAATGTCTAATACTGATATAATAATACATGATGAAAAAGACAACGTTGGCGTAGTTGTTATAGAAAAAATAACCCCAGAACAAGATTGTAATTGTTGGATAATGGAAAACGATAAGTCTGTTTCAATACAATCAAAAGACGAAATACCATTGGGTCATAAGATTGCAATGGCAGATCTAAATGAGGGTGACACTATTTTAAAATATGGACATGATATCGGGAAAGTAGTTAAAAAAATTAAAAAAGGTGAACATGTTCATGTTCATAACGTAAAAACAAAAAAGTGGTAATAAATGGAAATTCCAAAAAGCTTTTTAGGATATAAAAGAGAAAATGGTCGTGCTGGAACACGTAATCACGTTATTATTCTTCCTGTAGACGATATTTCAAATGCATGTGCAGAAGCAGTAGCAAATAACATTAAAGGCACAATAGCTTTACCTCACTCTTATGGGCGACTCCAGTTTGGTGCAGATTTAGAACTTCATTTTAGAACAATGATTGGTACAGGAAAAAATCCTAATGTTGCAGCTGTTATAGTTGTAGGTATTGAACCTAAATGGACAAAAAGGATTGTTGATGCAATTTCAACGACAGGCAAACCAGTTGAAGGATTTAGTATAGAAGGCGTTGGAGATATAGATACTATTGCAAAAGTTTCAAAAAAAGCACAAGAGTTTTCAATGTGGGCATCAGAAAAACAAAGAGAGGAATGTCCCATGAGTGATTTATGGATTTCCGTTAAATGTGGTGAGTCTGATACAACATCAGGATTAGCATCAAACCCAACAGTTGGAAATCTAATGGATAAATTGGAACCTTTAGGTGTTCACTTATGTTTTGGTGAAACTTCAGAACTTACAGGTGCTGAAACAGTTTGTGAAAAAAGAGGTAAGACACCTGAAGCTCAAGCAAAGTTTAAAAAGACATGGAATGATTACAATGATTTCATTCTTAAAGAAGCAACAGATGATTTGTCTGAAAGTCAACCAACTGCAGGAAATATTGCCGGTGGATTAACTACTATTGAAGAAAAAGCATTTGGTAATTTTCAGAAAATTGGAGGATGTCAATTTATTGATGTTTTAGAGCCAGCCGAAGAACCAACAAAAGGTGCGGGATTGTACTTCATGGATACTTCTTCAGCTGCTGCAGAATGTGTTACTTTACAAGCAGCAGGTGGTTTTAATATCCACTTATTCCCAACTGGACAAGGGAATATTATAGGAAACCCTATAGAACCTGTGATTAAATTGACAGCAAATCCTCTTACAGCAAAAACTATGAGTGAACATATTGATGTGGACGTTTCTAAAATTTTATCTAGAGAAATGAATTTGAGCCAAGCAGGAGATGAGTTAATCAAATCAACTTTAAAGGTTGCTAATGGAAGATTAACTTGTGCTGAAGCTCTTGGTCATAAAGAGTTTGTTATGACTAAATTATATAGAAGCGCCTAATTATTTTTTTAATTTTGCTAATCTTTTATCATCCCAATTAGAATAAACTCTTCTAATCATTGCAGCTCCAACTCCAAGTACTACAGCAAGCAAAACTGAGGTAAGGCCGTAAAATACTGGTAAATCTCTTGAAAAATTTAATATAAATTCACTTAATGGTCCTAAATTATCTGTAGCATTAACAATAGCACTTGTTGTTTTTTCATCTTTGATAAAAGTATCATAAGCAATTGCTATACCAACTAATAATAATAATATTGCTAAAATAGTTTTAAATTCAGAACTATCAATTTTTTCTCCAATTTTTTGTCCAAACTGTACACCGATTATCGAACCTAAAATTAATACTGTAACTAAAATTAAATCTATAGTTCCATAATTTAAAGCATGTAAAATTGTTACAATCGCACTTATAAATATAGTTACAAAAAGAGAAGTTCCTGGAATTAACCTTGTTGGCATTCCAATAATATAGATCATTGCTGGAACCAAAATAAAAGCACCACCTATTCCCATTATTGCAGCAATGAAACCAACTATTAAACCAATTATTATTGGAGTAAACGCACTTTCATAAAGTTGAGACTTTTTGAAACGCATTCTTAAAGGCAGTCCATGTATCCAATAATGTTTATGTAATTTTTTTCTCTCAGTAATTTTTTTTCTTGCTTTATCAATTTCTGAAACACCTTGAATAAGCATAAAGGTTCCTAAAATTGCAAGGATGTACATATAAGCTAAAGAAATGACTACATTAATTTTACCAATATCTTTGAAATATGAAAAAGTTATAATTCCAAGTATTGTTCCGACAGTTCCTCCAATCACAATCATGAAACCCATTTTATAGTCAAGTGTTCCTTTAAGATAATGGGTTGTAGATCCAGAGACAGAGGTTCCTAAAATATTACTAGCCTCATTAGGAACTGCATAAATAGGAGGTACGCCTAAAAAAATTAAAAAAGGTGTCATTAAAAATCCACCACCAACTCCAAACAAACCAGATAAAATTCCTACGACTAAACTAAGACCAAAAATGAAAAGTAAATTTATTTCGACTTGTGCGATTGGAAGAAAATACTCCATTTAAAGTAATTATTCCTCTAGGAATACAAAGTCAATAAATATGAGTAGTTTTAGATAAAATTTTGTGCTGTGCTAAGAAGTATTACGCCCCACGCAAAAAAGATAAATAGATATAAAAAAGATTTAATTATTTTACTTATTTGATTTTGGAAGAATGAGGGAATATTTTTGAAATTTTCTTTTAAATTAACTCGCATTCTCCAAATAACCATAAGTTATATAAAATGCAAATAATTTTTTAAAAAATAGTTGCTCCAAAAACTTTTACTTCGTCACCTTCTTCTCCAAGCACTAACCTTCCCAAAAAGTCACCTGGTATCTCAGTACTTGTCTGTCTATACAACACAGTTATATAAAGTCCTCGTCTTAAACACCCAATTGCCTTACATCCCTCTGCTAAACTTGAGATTAATTTATTACTTGCCCATTGTTTTCCAAGCTCAACTTCATTAGCCCCATACATCATTTGAGATGAAAGATCTCTAGTAAAACCACCATAATCCTTAATATTTGATGATTTAACTAAGTTTGCCCAAATAGGATCTGCAATTTTGATTATTTCCTCGTCGGATTTCTCTAAAAGACTCATTTACCTATCTTAAAAATTAGGAAGCTTCTTTTTTCTCTTTTTCGTCTACGATATGATAAACAGGAGCCTTTTCCATTGTAAATTTGCCTGTTTTTGGATCTCTTCTAGATAATGTTAAACAATGCCAATTTTCATCATCGAGTTTCATATAATCACCTCTGTAATAGTATCCAGGCCAACGTGTTTCCTGCCTAAATAAAGTATGCTCAGTTACACATTGTGAGGTTAATGTTCTATGTTTGAGCTCCCAAGCTCTCATAAGTTGATGGTAGTCTTCAGCACCTACATTTTCTAAATCTTCTTCAAGCCATGCTAACAACTCAAGACCTTTCTTGAGAGTATTTTCGTTAGTCATATAATTATAACTTATCCCACCAACATATTCGTCCATAATTTTTTGTAGTCTCTGTAAACCTTGAATAGGAGAAATATAACTTGGAGACACTGTTCCTCCAGTTATTTCGTTTCTTCCAACTGTGTAATTTTCAAGGGGTTTATAAATCACTTCTTTAAAATCCTCACATTGCTTATCACTAACGTTAATGTCAGCTGCTTTTTGTTCTTCTATGTATTTAACAGCTGCTTTTGCTGCAAGTCTCCCTTCAGTAAATGATCCAGATGAAAATTTGTGAGCACTACCTCCTACGGTATCACCAGCTCCAAATAAGCCTTCTATTGTTGTCATTCTGTTATAACCCCAGAAATATTCAGGTGGTGATAAGTCTTCTGGTCCACTAACCCATGCACCAGAACAAGTTGCGTGTGAACCCATAACGTATGGCTCAGAGGTTGTTAATTCTGGATTAGTATATTTTGGATCAATATTTTGAGATGCCCAAACTACCGCCTGTCCTACAGTCATACCTAGGAAATTTTCCCAACCCACTGTTTCTAAGTGTGGATCCTGGAAGGCTTCTTTGGTAACCATATGAATAGGTCCTCCACCTGCCATAGTTTCTTGAATGAAAGCGTGATTACGTAAACATGTTGGAGTTGGATGATGATCAATATACTCTCCAACTAATTCTTTGGTTTTTTCATACCATTTCTTCTCATAATTCTCACCATTCGCGTTTTGGGTGTATGTTTTAAGATGTAAGAAATATGCACCAACTGGACCATAACCATCTTTAAATCTACAAAGGACAATTCTATTTTCCATTTGAGTCATTTTAGCACCAGCAGCAATAGGTAATGCATATGCTGAACCGTTGCTCCAAGGGGCATACCAAGTTCTACCCATTCCTTCACCAACTGCTCTTGGTTTAAAAATATGTGAAGCTCCGCCAGCGGCTACAATAACTGTCTTTGCTTTAAATACATGGTAGTCACCAGTTCTCATATTAAATCCAACAGCTCCCCCAACTCTATTTTCTTTGTTTTCATCCATTAAAAGATGAGTAATCATAATTCTGTTATAAATTTTATCTGCTGATTTCTTTGCTGCCTCAGCTACGATTGGTTTATAGCTTTCACCATGTATCATTATTTGCCATTTACCCTCTCTTTGGTAACGACCTGTTTCTTTATTCTTCATCATTGGAAGACCCCATTCATCAAACATATGAACAGTTGAGTCTACGTGTCGCGCCATATCGTATCCAAGATCTTCCCTTACTAATCCCATTAAATCATTTCTTGCATATCTTACATGATCTTCGGGTTGATTCTCACCCCACTGCATTCCCATGTAACAATTGATTGCATAAAGCCCTTGCGCGACTGCACCACTTCTATCTATATTGGCTTTTTCAACACAGACTATTTTTAAATCTCTTCCCCAGTGTCTAGCTTCAAATGTTGCACCGGTACCGGCCATACCTCCACCGACTACAAGTACATCACAATTTTCTACAATAGTTTTTCTAGCCATTAATAATAAACCCCTTTTTTAAAGGCGCTCTTATCAACTTTAGGTAATTCTTGGTTTGTATTAAGTCCTTCTGGCTCTGAATAGAGAATTTGAGAATTGATTTCTCCTTGATTTGGTTTGTCACCTTCAGCTAAATTTGGAATATATTTACCCCATGGCTTTGTTGTTATAGGTGATACAAAATTCTTTTCAGTTCCATTTCTAAATTTTATCCTCCAAGAAATAGTTCCTTTCTCTTCTTCTCTTCTAACTCTTACACTATGACCCATTGGAGCAAAATCTGCGTAACCTCTTACATCGATGGCATGATTAGGACACGCTTTTACACATGAGTAGCATTCCCAGCAAAAATTTGGTTCAATATTTTTTGCTCTTCTTATTGTTTCATCGATATGCATTATATCTGACGGACAAATATCTACACAGTGACCACATCCATCACATCTGGTCATATATACAAAAGTTGACATAATTTATATTTTCTCCTTTATATTCTTTATCATATTAATAATGTTTTGGCTCCTCTCTTTTAATACCAAGACCAAATTGCTCAGGTGCATCTGACTCAGGTGGTAAATTATCTCTTGAGCCATCTGCCTCAGCTAAATTTTTTTGAAGAGCTGCACCTGGTTTATAAAACATATGTGCAAATTTTGACCAATATACACCGCCAAATAAAACTAAGTTAGCAACAATAAATAAAGCTAAGAATACAACATCATCCCATCTTCCTTGCAGATTTAATGATTGTAGAAAAGACCAGATTAATCCAAATAAGGAAGAAGCAATCAATGCTAAAACAAATAAATCAGCTTTTATAACTCTGTACCAAGGTTGTGCTTCAGAATAAACATCAACTCTTAAAAAAAACCAAAACCAAGATCCACCGAGCACAGTTAATGCTGCACCTAAATGCCAAATGATTGGCCATGCAGATGGTGTTACTGATCCAGGAGATGTGTAAAAAAATATCATAACAACTGAACCTATCCAAAAAAGTATAGTTCCATACATTCCCATCACATGTGCTAGCCGTCTTTTCCCAGCTCCTAGTTCTGATGTAGTTGCAATGTCACTTACAATTGTTTTAGATATTACTGAAATTCTTTCCCCTGTAGATAAAGTTTTTGAAGCAGACAATTTTGCCTTTTTTGCGTTTTCAAAAAAATATTTTACGTTTTTTTTGTGAATTATATCCATAACAGTTCCAACTAAAATTAATAAACCCATCAAAATTACAAAAGATTGCATTAATATTGGTGGCACACTATCTGCTAAGATTAAAAATGGGTTTGTTGAAATCATTATGATTTATCCTTCCGCCTAAGATTTTTAGTATACTTATTTAGAGAGATCAACCGCGATATAATGACATTTCAACAGGACTTATGACTTAATATTATTTGTTTTTTCTTACATAGTGCTGTTTAGAAGCTATTACACTTCTTACACCACCTTGAGGGTTATCAACATCTCCTAATCTTCTTGGAATCAGATGGATGTGACAATGATTAATTGATTGTCCTGCGGATTTGCCAGAATTTGATCCTACATTAAAACCATCAATGGTATTGTCTTTATCCTCAAGTTTCTTTTTTAGTTCTTTTAATAGAGCGTCACATGCTAATACTTCTTCATTACGAAGTTCAAAATAATTTTCAACATGTCTTTTTGGGATTATTAAAGCATGATATTTGGAAACTGGGTAACTATCATAACTTGCATAAGCTAATTCATTTTCTAACTCAAATTCTTTTTTAGATATTTTACAAAATAAACACGGGTTATTTGGATCTCTCATTATTTAATTAAAAATATATTTTTCTTTTTTAAATTCTTTTTTAAAAGTTTTGTTCATCAAATTAAATACCTTTGTTTTTTTTCTCCTCCAATTTCTATCTAAAATATAGCTTGTAGAAACAACACCTTTGCCAGAACCAACTAATAAAATTTCATCAAATTGATTTAATTCTTTAAGATAAATATCTTTTTTAATTATGTTAAATTTTTTTTCATAAAATTTAAAATTAGTTCCCATATAATATTTGTTTTTAGGTGAATAAATTTTGTTATTTTTTACAAATAATAAATTTGAAGTTCCAGTTTCAAATATTTTATCTTTTACGCATAAAGCAATGTCTTCTTTAGAAGTATTCATTTTAGATAAATATCCTAGTATTTTTTTGTATTTTAAGTTTTTATATTCAGGTTTCACTCTTTCATAGTTTACTAATTTAATGCCAAATTTATTGTTAAGTTTGACTCTGTCTCTTAGAGATATTGAAATAGTATTTTTATTTAAAGCAACTCTGAGTAAATGATTATAAGATTTAGTTTTATCTATATTTTCATTTATTAATTTTAATATTTTACTTTTTATTCCTTTATCATATATCTTATAAGCCTTTAAAGATTTTATTAAATTATCAATGTGTGTTTTAAAAAAAAGAATTTTAGGTGGCTTATTATAGATCCACATTGTTGTAAAAACTCCTTCCTTGTTCCATAGATCATCAAACTCAATTTCTTTAAAGTTTTTACGCTGATAAGATTTTTTTAATAAGTATTTTACCATTATTTGTCAAAAAAGATTCTGGGTGAAACTGAAATCCATATACATCATCTTGAGTATTTTCGAAACCCATTGCTATATGAGATTTAGTACATCTCATTGTTATATTAAATTTCTCTTTCATAAAAGGTTCTTTTAACTTGAGTGAATGGTACCTGCCAACTTTAAAAATTGAATTTTTTTTAAAAATAGAATTATTGCTTGTAACTTTAACAGTCGATTGAAAACCATGGTAAATATTTTTTTGCTGAATAATTTTTCCATTTTCACTGTGTAAGATCAATTGATAACCAAGACAGATACCAATAATTTTTTTTAGTCCTTTGAATTTATTATAAATCTTTATAGATATTGGGTAATCTTTGGGTGATCCTGGTCCAGGAGAAAATACAATCGTATTACATTTATCTAAAATTTTTTTATTTATATCAAAGTAATTTGAGCAATAAACTTCATCAAATTCAGAAAATTGATGAACCACATTCCATGTAAATGAATCTTGATGATCAATAATATAAATCATTTAAATAATTCCAAAAGTGATTTTGCTTTGATAAAGTTTTCATTGAATTCTTTTTTTGAATTGCTGTCTAACACAACTCCAGAAGCTGCAGATATTTCTGATTTACTTTTAAAGTTTAAAATTGATCTAATAATTATATTAAACCGCATATCCTGGTTAAATTTTATATACCCAAAACTTCCAGTAAAAATATTTCTATCCTCTTTTTCTTGCGAATTAAGTAATTCCAATGTTCTTATTTTAGGACAACCAATGACAGATCCACCTGGCATCATTGACTTAATTATTTCTTTAACAGATGTTTTTTTATTTAATTTTCCAATAATGCTAGTTACGTAGTGGTATAGGTGCTTATATTCTTCCACATATTTTTGTTTTTTGATTTTTACTGTACCTGGTTTGCATATTCTAGATAAGTCGTTTCTTTCAAGGTCAACAATCATATTATGTTCTTTAGTTTCTTTGATGTTATTTCTAAAGAATTTGAGAGCTTTAGATTTTGTTGTATATTTATTTTTTTTTAAGGTTCCCGCAATAGGTTTGGTGATAATAAGATTACCTACCCTGTGAATTAAAGTTTCAGGTGAGCAGCTAACTATTGAATAATCTTTATCTCTTATCATAAATGACTCGGGCGAGGAGTTTATCTTCATAAGTTTCCAAAAGAAATTTACTGAATTAATAGTCGATTTATTCTTATATTTTGTGCATATTTTTATTTGATAAGTTTCTCCTTCTATAATTTTTCTGGAAAATGTATCAAATATTTTTTGATATTTATTAAAGTCTATATTTAGTTTGAAGGGGGTGAGAATTTTAGTTTTTTGAAAAACATTATTAAATTTTGCCTTTTTTAAATTTGAATGAATTATAATTTTGTTTCTTATTTTTATTAAAGTTTCAGGCTTATAAAAAATACCTTTGTAGAAGTTCATTTTTTTTTGATTTTTTAAAGATAAATTTAAAAGACTACATAAAATCTCATAACCAAAAAATCCCACATACAAGTCAGTTTCTTTTCTATATTTTTTTGAAGAAAAGCTATCTAAAAATTTTGAAATATTATTTTTATTAAGTGTTATTTTCTTTGAAAAATCCGTATAAATATTATACCCACTGTCAACTTTATAGATAATAAGGGGCTTATTAGACTGATAAAGCTTTTCTAAATATTTATTAAATTTAAGTTTATGCTGTTTGAGCTCTTTCAATTGTTTTCTCTATAATAGGTAAATGTATCACACCTGCAAAAATTGATAATGCGATAGAAGCGTACCATGCATAATCGAAATTTCCATACATCTCATAAAAAACTCCACCAAGATAAGCTCCAAGAAAAGACCCAATCTGATGACTAACAAATACAATACCGTATAAAAGACCTAAGTGTTTTGTTCCAAAAATGTGCCCTACTAAACCGTTAGTTGGTGGAACAGTAGAAAGCCATAAAAGTCCAAACGTTACACCGAATACAACAGAATTAAATATACTTGGTGGTAGGAATAAAAAATAAATTAAAGAAACTCCTCTTAACAAGTATATCGCGCTTAAAACTTTCTTTTTACTATACCTAGTAGCCAAATAACCACTACCAAGTGTTCCTATCATATTAAATACTCCAACTAATGCTAATATCATTGCTGCTGTCCAATCTGGCATCCCTTTATCCATCATATATTTTGGAATATGAGTAGCTACTAATGCTATATGCCAACCACAGACAAAAAATCCAAGTGTTAAAAATATAAAACTTTTATTAGTGAAAGCCTCTCTTAAGGCCTCTGAAGCTGTTTGTTTATTATCTTGATTGTTACTTCCTGCTGGAATTTTAGGAGTACTTACAAATAATGAAACAATTAAGCCAATACCTAATAAAAAACAGAAATATAGAATAGTAATTTCCCAACCTATTTCAATTAAAGAATATCTGACCAGCAAAGGTGATACAAAAAATCCAAATGAACCTGCGCATGTTACAATTCCTGTAGCAATTGTTCTATTTGAGGCAGGAAAATGCTTTGCAACAACTGATACAGGAATACTTATCGCTGTCCCGCCCAGACCTATTCCAATAAATAAACCAATTGTTAATGTAAAAAAATATCCAGTATTTAATCCAGAATAGAAAAGTAACAACCCTGCTAAATAAAATAAAAAACCAATAAAGATTGCTGCTGCACCTCCATACTTATCAGTTATATATCCAAACACAGGGCTAAAAACTCCCCACATCAAAAGTTGCAATCCAACTACAAATCCAAAATGTGAAATAGAAATATCAAGGTCTGTGTTAAAATCAAAAAAAAATAATCCAAAAGTCTGTCTTATTCCAAGTGAAACAATTACAACAGACGATGCTGCTACTAAAGTAATTAATGCTTTTTTTGTAGTAAAAAATTTTTCAGAACTCATTTAATGAATTTAAGCGATTTTCGCAAATCTTCAATTAAATCTTTTGGATCTTCGAGACCAACGTGCAGCCTTACAATTGTTTCATCATCTTTAATATCTGAGTGAATCCTGTTACCTCTTTCTACCTTAGTTTGATGTAATGCTAAACTTTCAAAGCCTCCCCAGCTATAGCCATAACCAAACAATTTTAATGAATTAACAAACTTTATTACAGATTTTTTATTTTTTGTTTTAATTTTAAGACCCATTAATCCAGAGGCACCCGAGTAATATTTTTTCCATAATTTGTAATTAAGTGACCCTTTCAAATATGGATATAAAAGTTTTACTTTTTTATTTTTTGATAAAAAGGCTGCGACTTTTTTAGCATTTTCTTGATGTTTATCTAATCTTACATCTAAGGTCCTAAGACCTCTTGTTATTAAATATGCATCATCAGGACCTAATCTCAAACCAATTATTTTTTGAGTTTTCTCTACAAGTTTAAAAACTTTTTTATTAACTGCTAAACTCCCTCCCATTACATCTGAATGTCCTGAATAATACTTAGTGGCAGATACAATTGACATATCAAAACCAAGTTTCATTGGTTTAAAAAAATATGGAGTTGCCCAAGTATTGTCAATTGCTGTCAAAACTTTTCTTTTTTTTGCTATTGATATTATTTTTGATAAATCCTGAAATTCAAATGAGTTACTTCCTGGATTTTCAACAAAAATTAATTTAGTTTTTTTATTGATTATTTTATTTAGTGAATTTAAATCGTGAGGATTATAAAATGTAGTTTTAATATTAAATTCTTTTAAAAAATTTTGTGTAAGAATTCTAGTGGGATTGTAAACTGGATCAGCAACTATAATTTCATCGCCTGGTCTTACAACGCTAAAAATAGCTAAAAAAATAGATCCAAATCCTGTAGGAGTTAAAAAGACATGATAAGACTTTTCTAATTTTGTAAGTATTTTTTGTAAAATGTGCGTAGTTGAAGTGCCCTGTCTTCCGTAATCAAAATATCCTCCACGTGGATCTTTTTTATATTTATTCTGAGTTTTTCTAATATCGTTCATGGATTTAAAAATTATTGTAGATGCTCTTACAACTGGTGGATTTACTGAGTGATTATGGAAATCTTTAGCAGTATGTTTTAAAAATGTTTTAAAAGAATTGCTCATAAAAAAATTGCTATGTTGTTTGGACAATGCTATATCCACCAAATAAGTCAATAAAATAGTAAAACTAAGGAGATTATGGGATACCCAAAAAAACACAGGGGCCGTAGAAAAATGGGCTCTAAAAAAAGACGAGCAAGAAAAAAAAATAAAAAGAAATAAAATTTTTAATCTTTAATCCAACCACCACCTAAAACCTTATGACCAAATTGGTCTTTCTTGTAAAATACACAAGCTTGCCCTGGAGATATTCCGTATTCTGGTTTTAGGAGACTTACTTTAACATTATTGTTATCTTCTATGTTTACTTTTGCATCTAAAAGCTTGCCAGTAGACCTGACTTTAACCAATATATTTTCATTAAATTCCTCTTTATTGGTAAGTATATTTGAGTTTTTTAAATTAATATCAATTCTTGCTAATTCTTCTTTAGGACCTATGTGGATTTCATTTTTTTCAGCATCAATTCTAATTACGTAAAATGGCTCTTCATTTGAAACTTTAATTCCTTTTCTTTGTCCAATAGTAAAATTAACTATTCCATCATGCACTCCCACAACTTTACCATCCAAATTTTTTATATTTCCTTTTTTGTACGATTCTGGTTTAAATTTTTTTATCACTGAAGAATAATCTCCATTGGGTACAAAGCATATATCTTGACTATCTGGTTTATCAGCAACATTCAAATTCAAATTTTTTGCAATTTCTCTTGTTTTGTCTTTAAGAAGTCCGCCTAGCGGAAATCTAATATAATTTAATTGCTCTCTTGTGGTATTAAATAAAAAATAACTTTGATCTCGATTTTCATCAATAGCTCTATACATATTCGTTGAGTTATCTTTAGTTAAACTTTTTACATAGTGACCTGTGATTAGCGCATCAGCATTTAAATCTTTTGAAAATTCAAACAAATCTTTGAATTTAACTGTCTGATTACATTGTACACATGGTATTGGTGTTTCCCCCTTTAAATAACTTTCAACGAAGTTATCGATAACACCTTGTTTAAACTTATCTTGGTAATATAAAATCTTATGTTCAATATCTAATTTATGTGCAACTCTTTTTGCATCCATAATATCTTGACCAGAGCAGCATTGTTTTGAAGCAGCAACTTCTTTGCCATCATTGTAAAGTTTTAAAGTAATTCCAATTACATTATAACCTTCTTGCTTCATCATCCCAGCAACTGTTGAAGAGTCTACCCCTCCAGACATGGCTACCACCACAGTAGTTTCAGACGGTTTTTTATTAAATCCTAATGAGTTGGTTTCTAAATTCATTTGATGGTATTTATACTTATTTCCATTATAAGTTAAATTAAATGATTTTAGATTTTGAACCAGGTGACAAAGTTATTAATCCAGCAAATAAAAGTTGGGGTATTGGCCAAGTTCAGTCAATTATCAATAATAAAGTAACTGTTAATTTCCAAAATGTTGGAAAAAAAGTAATAAATACGAATAATATTGAACTCGAGAGAATTGATAATAATGGATAAAAGTAAAATAAGGAGCGTTGTCGAAGATTTAATTGACACTTTTCTAATCGCTGGTGAATTGTCTATTAAACTAAGAGAGATAGGTTTAAATAAAAAGATTAAATCTGACAATACCCCTGTAAGCAATGGTGATCTTGAGGTAAATAAAATTATCACAAAAAAATTGTTAGAGTTGACGCCAGATATACCAATTGTTTCTGAGGAAACTTCACATAATAAATCTAAAAATAATTTAAAAAACTTCTGGCTAGTTGATCCAATTGATGGAACATACGACTATATAAATGATGGTGAGGAATTCACTATTAATGCTGGATTAATATTAAATGGAAAGGCTATTGCCGGTTTAATCAATGTGCCTGCAAAAAAAAGGATGTTTTATAGTTTTGGAAAAGATCAATCATATGAATTTACTTCAAATAAAACTATAAAGTTAGACTGTAAAAAAATTACTCCTCAAGGTTCAATAAAAGTAGTTTCATATTCAAACAAACTAAAACCTGAAATTGAAAAAATTCATAAAGAGTTAGGAGTAACAGAATACGTTCGAATGAAAAGTTCTCTTAAATTTTGTGTAATAGCAACTGGTGAGTTTGATGGATACGTAGCGGAGCCACGGGCTTGCGAATGGGATATAGCTGCAGGGCATGCAATACTTGAAAACGCAGGTGGAATAGTAACAGATTTTAATGGTAATGAAATTATATATGGCAAAAAAGATTTTAAAAATCCAAGTATAATTTTAAAGAGAAAAAAAAATTTGTAATGAGTGAACAATTAAGAATAATTTTAATTATAATTTTATCTGTATCAATATTTGGTTTAATTGTATTTGTGATGGTTAAAAACTTTGTTAGAAATAAAATTCAATTCTATTTAGAAAAAAAAAATAAAAAAACTAAAGAAGATTAATTATTTTCAAGTATTCATCCTTTTCAAGATCCATAACTCTTTTTGATACTTCAAAATCAAAGCCTGAACGTGCTAATATTCCTATATCCTTTTTATAAAACAAAGGTCGATTATCCTCTTGTCTTGCTGGTCCAATTCTTTTTTTTTTGCAAATTTTTATAGCTGAAAAGAAATCCTGATCTTCATTTTTATCTTTTATTTGTTCGATTGTATTTTTAATATATTTTTCACCTACACCTTTATTGATTAAGTAATTTCTAATTTTATTTATTGAGGAACCTCTCTGAATTAAACTTTTTGCTTTTGACTCCGAATAAAATTTATCGTTTATAAACTTTGATTTCTCTAAATCTTCAAGAACAATATCTATAAGATTAGAAACATCATTTTTTTTTATATTGGGCGTTCTAGATGTTAAATATTTTTTTAGTAGATAAGTTCTCAACTGTTGTTTAGAAGGTGCAAATTTTTCTACATAATTAAGTGCAAAATTCGTCATCTCGTCCACAGTTACTTCTAAAGTCTTTTTTTTATTTTTTATGGGAATCATGGTTTTATTTAATATAATATAAAAATAATATGATTGAACAAATAGCAGCTTTTTTTACCATAGAGATGATTTATTTGTGGTTAAATATAGGTGTAATACCCTTCTGGTTAATTTTGATTATTTTTCCACAGTCAAAGATTTGTGGATTATTGGTTACTTCTATATTTCCTTTTTTTATTTTAACATCTGTCTATGTTTATCTAGGTTATTATTTTTATATTTCTGGATATGATTTTGATTATAATTTTACGTTGTACCTTGGTCTATATGACTTGAGAAATCTTTTTGAAGCTGAAGCTTTTTTGATTATGTTTTGGACGCACTTTTTAGCAATCAACTTATTTTGTGGAGCTTGGATAATGAAAGATAGTCAAAAATTATTTATGTCTAAATATATAGTGTTCGTTCCAATTATAATAACTTATTTTATTGGTCCTTTAGGTTTAATAGTTTATTGGATAATAAGAATGTTCTACGCTAAAAGAATTAGTTTGTTAGATTAAGAAATAAATTATTTTACCACTTTAAAACCTGAATTTATCATTGAACCAAAACCACCATCTATATGGCAAATATTTTTAAAACCCATACTTTGTAAAGTTTTTGTTGCTAATGCAGATCTAAGTCCACCAGCACAAAACAGAACCATTTCTTTATTCATATCTAGTTTTCCATCTTTAAAATACTGACTATCAGGATCCATCCAAAATTCTAACATACCTCTAGGTATATGAGATGAATTTTCTATTCTGCCTAATCTTTCTAACTCTCTTACATCCCTGATATCGATAAGATTACAGTTACCGTTATTCAATTTTTCTAATGCTTCCTCAGGTGATATTGTTTTAATTTCCTTTAAAGCCTCTGATACTAAAGTTGATGCTGATTTAATATTCATATAAATATATCTTATTGTGAAACAATTAAAAATAAAGAAAAAAAATTCATTTTTAAAAAAATTGTTAATAAAAGTTAACAGAATTTTTGGTTTTGAAATAGTTGATCAAAGTAATTATACATTAGCGTCTCTTGATAAAGATGGTCATGAAAATTTATCTAAAGTTGGTGAAAGATCAATTACTTTACCATTGGGAGAATATAAAATTAATAGAAAAGTAAATTCACTACATATAATTTTAAGAAGCTGTGCTAGTGTAAAAATGCTTAGCCAGTCAAAAGACCGCATTTTTAGCCAGGAAAAATATGAATATTCAATTAGAACTTTAAACTCGATTGTAAAATCTTTAAATTATTCAAAAAATTTATTTAATAAAATTAGTTTAAAATTCACTATAATAGACCATAATTCAAGTATAGAAGTAATTAAGAGTTATAAAAAAATTCTAGATAACCAATTTTTTGATTATGAAATTAAAGAATTAAATTTTAATAAATACAAATTAAATATTAAGAATATTAATGAAGATAATAAAAATGTTTCTGAAAATCAAAAATCCAATATGTCAAATATAGGTCAATCTTTAGATATTGCATTTGACTCGAATGATCTTATATACTTCGTGGAAGATGATTATTTGCATAAATTAAATTCTATTGAAGAAATGATTTATACTTATGAAAAATTTTCAAGTTTACTAAATGATGAATTATTTATTTGCCCAACCGACTACCCTTATTTATATACTAATCCAATTAAAACAAATGTTCTTATAGGAAATAATTCTCACTGGAGGCGTGTTGATCAAACTTTATGCACTTTTTTAACAAGTAATAAAATGATCCAAAAGCACTTTAATCTTTTAAAAACTATGTCTACAGTAGAACATTTACCTTTTGAGAAACCGTTACACGAAATTTACAAAAAAGAGTTTTGTTTTAGCCCAATACCATCTTTAGCTATACATTTTACTAACATAAATTCAATTTATGGTGTATCTCCTAACGAAAACTTAAATAAATTATGGAATGAAAATGACTTTATTGAATAAAAAAGCGCCAGATTTTAAACTGATGTCAACATCTGGAAAAAATATTGAATTAAGCAAACTAAAATCAAAATTTATTATCATCTATTTCTACCCAAAAGATAATACAAGTGGATGTACAATTGAAACAAATGATTTTAATAAACTTTTGAGTAAATTTCAGAAACTTGGGTGTACTATATTTGGAATTTCTAAAGATAGTTTAGAAAGTCATGAAAAATGGAGTAAAAAACTTAATTTAAAATTCGAACTATTAGCAGACGAAGATAAAACTTCTTTAAAGGCTTATAAAGCTTGGGCAAAAAAGAAATTTATGGGTAGAGAATTTATGGGAACAGTAAGAAGTACTTTTATTATTGAGAAAAATAAAATCATTAAGGAATGGAGAAACGTTAAGGCAGCTGGCCATGCTGCAGAAGTGTTAGATTTTATTAAAAATTACTAAAAAAAAGGCCCCGGTTAAGGGGCCTTTTGTCAACTATAGAGAGAGAGATAGTTATTCTTTAGTCTCTTATTGCGTATGCGATTACTCCAGACTCTGTAACATCTGTTCCAAGTCTTTCTGCTTCTTTGCTCAATCTAATACCCATTGTACCCTTCATAATTCCCCATACTATTAGAGATACTACAAACACAAATGCGTTAATTGAAATTACTCCTAGAAGCTGCGCTCCGAATGATGCATCACCGTTAGTTAGTGGAACTGCTAAAGTTCCCCAAATTCCAGCGAACAAGTGAGCAGGTACTGCTCCTACTACATCATCGATTTTTAGTGAGAATAATAATTTAGTTCCGAAGACAACTATTATTCCACCGATCGCACCTATAAGAATTGCTGCAAGTGGTGAAGGCATTAATGGTTCAGCTGTAATTGCAACAAGACCACCAATTGCTCCATTAAGCATTTGAATGACATCAGTTTTACCCGACATTAATCTTGTTACTGCACCAGCTGCTAATACACCACCACAGGCTGCTAAGTTTGTATTAATGAAAATATTTGATACAGCTACTGCATCATCAAATGTTCCCATTGCTAATTGTGATCCACCATTAAATCCGAACCAACCTAGCCATAAAATAAATACACCAACTGTAACTAATGGCACTGATGACGCCGCAAATGGCTTCATAGGTTTAGCTGCTCCTGATTTGTCAAATCTACCTGTCCTAGCTCCTAAAAGAATTGCTCCAGCTAAAGCTGCTGCGCCTCCAGTTGAGTGAACAAGTGTTGAACCAGCAAAGTCGGAGAAACCAGCAGCTGCTAACCAGCCACCTCCCCACTGCCAACCCATCACGATTGGATAGATAATTCCTGATAGAATAGCCGCAAATAAAAAGAACGGCCATAATTTAATTCTTTCAGCTAATGTTCCAGATACAATTGAAACTGTCGTTGCACAGAAAACCATTTGGAAATACCAATCAGATCCATCTGCATATCCAGTATCTACTGAACTTGCATCAGACCATGGAGTAAAGCTTCCAATGTATCCACCCTCTGGAATTCCGTATGCTAAATTATATCCAACCATCCAGAACATAATTCCAGCTATTGAAAATAATCCGATATTTTTGGCACATATAACTGATACACTTTTTGACGTTACCATCCCTGATTCGAGCATGGCAAAACCTGCAGCCATAAACATTACTAAGAAACCACAAACCAAGAAAAGAAATGTATTGAATATGAAACCAACTTCAGCTGAAACTGTTGTTTCAGCATAACCTGCACTAGTCATATTAAGTAAGAAAAATAAACTTACTAATGGACCAGCCAGTTTTTTTAAAAATTTAACCATTTCACCTCCGTTTAATTAAGAGTGAAGTTATAAATTTTATGAAACTAAAAACTATTGATTGTTATTTAAAAGAGATATGCAGTATTTGCATGTAGTACACGGTACTATTGCAAAAAAAAAACAGCCTCTATTAAATATTAATTTTTAATAAAGGCTGTTTTAAAAAGTTTATTTATTGAAAACTTCTTTAAGTGCTTTTGCAGGTAAAAACTTCACCTTTTGAGAAGCAGCGATTTGGATTTGTTCTCCAGTTCTTGGATTTCGACCAATTCGGGCTTTTCTTTTAGCCACTTTATATGTACCAAAACCAGCAATTTTAACATTATCGTCGCCTTTTAAAGCGTCCAAAATAGTGTTGGTAATCGTATCAAATGTACGCTCAGCGTCAGCTTTACTTTGATTTAATGACCCTGCTAATTTTGCTATAAGTTGTTTTTTGTTCATTTGAGCTCCGGTTTTAAAGGTTATATTTCTATACTTAACAAAATCATTGATAATTCAAGCTTTTTTTTTGTGTTTTAAAAATAATTAACCACTACATATAGTTATAAATAAGTATTGATTTATATACCTTTTTTAATAGTAAAAAATCCCCTTAAAATAGGCCTAAATCTTTAAGGTCATTGAATGTTGCAAAAAACATTAAAGTTAATAATAAAAACATTCCGATTCGAAAAAAACCTTCTTGTGTTTTTTGGCTTAGTGGTTTTCCAAGAACTTTTTCAAATGCATAAAACATTAAATGGCCCCCATCTAAAAGAGGGATTGGAAACAGATTAATTAAGCCTAAACTTATAGATATATAGGCCATCATACTAATAAATGGCAGTATTCCAAATTCTGCTACTTGTCCTGAAATTTTTGCTATTCTGATTGGCCCACCTAACTGTGAGCTATCTCCAGAGCCAGTAATCATTGAACCCATATATTTTAGAGATGATGTAGTTACAAAATATACCTCTTTAACAGATTCTATTAATGCATTTGCTGGTCCTAACTTTTTATGATTTATTTCATTATTGTAGGGACTAAGTTTTATACCTACTATTCTTTTGTTGATTTTATTTCCTAAATTATCCACACCAGCAACAACTTTTGGTTTAACCTTCAATAATACTTCTTGATCATATCTAGAAATTTTAAAATCAACTATATCAGAAGTTGACATTAGAATGAGTTTTGAAACATCAAGAATGCTTTCAACTTTATTGTTATCAATTTCAATAATTATGTCATTTTTTTGCATCCCAGCTACTTCTGCTGGACTATCTTTTTGAACCTCGTCAATAACTGCTGGAGTAAAATCTTTACCAGCAAACATGTATATGAATAAAAAAATGAATATTGCTAAAACAAAATTTGCTATTGGACCACCTGCAACGATTAAAGATCTTTGGTAAAGTGGTTTCGTTACAAACAGCTTTTCTTGGTCCTCTTTGTTATATTTTTTTAATAGTTCCTCTTGATCAGCTTGAGAAAAAACATTTCTATCTCCAAAAAATTTTACATAACCTCCTAAGGGTATCCAACAAATCTTCCATCTTGTGCCAGATTTATCATTCCAACCAAATAATTCTTTACCGAAACCAATTGAAAAATCTGTTACACCAACACCATATTTTTTTGCAAAATAATAATGTCCATATTCATGAATAAATACAACTACAATAATTAATATTATAAATGGCAAAATAAAACTCATAAAAAATTATAATATATTTATATTAACAAGATGTAAATAATGGTTTACTTAAGTTTCCAAGTTAAAATGGGTAAGAATGTTGCAACTACAAAAGAACAAAACAGTAAGGATTGAGAGACAAATACTGGTAAAAAATCTATTGGCATTATTATGCCAATCAGAATTGATTTTGAAAAGTCAGGACTGGGAAATAAAAGAAGTCCTCCGATCAAGCCAACTAAAATTGATACATATGCATTTTTTTCATTAAATGTTTTAGAATAAAAACCAAAAAATATACTTAGTACTGCAGCACAACAAAATAAATCAGCCAATAAAAATAAATATAAAATACTCAATCCTTTTGATGCTATAAAAAATGAAATTATAGAGATTAATACTATTATTTGCTTTGAAAGTTTTAAGTAATCACCTTTAAATTTTAAGACTTTATTCCCATCGACAATTATTAGGCTTGAAATAGCATTTACTAAAGTATCTATACTGCTTACTGTTAAAGAAATTGCCAAAACGATTATTATAACTGATAGAGAAATAGCATTATCTTTCAGCAATAAAGAAAAAAATGCAAGGTCAGGAATAACATTTAAGTTTTGAGAAGTTGCAATTAATCCTGAAAAACCCATCATAAATACTATTGGTATAATTATTAAAAATGAAAAAATTAAACTATTCTTTAAAACTTTATTATCTTTAGAGGCATAAACTCTTTGCCAATTGCCTTGATGAAAAAGATTGGTTGCTGCTACAGCTATAAAAAAAGTTAAGCCAGCAGTGAAATTTGGCAAGTAACCTGGGCTTAGTAAATTTGGTTTGTTCTGTTTTATGAATTCGAAACTAAACTCATTTGAGTTAAAAGAGATTAAATATGAAAATGATATCAACAACAACAGACCAAATACAATAAATTGAATATTATCTGTAAAAATTGAAGCTCTTAACCCACCGTACAAAGTATATATGAGTGAGCTTATGATTACGATTGATGCTGTAATCCATAAGTCTGTTCCTGAAATATAATTTATTAAAATTGAAACAGCAGTAACCTCTGCTATCAAAAAAATCGACATATAAAAAATAGATAAAAACAAAATCAGTTTAAATAATTGTGAGCCAAATCTAGATCTTACAACTTCAATTAAAGATTTCCCTCTTGGATAATTATCTCTAAATTTTTTTCCCAAATAAGTTAAGATTAAAAGAGGGAATGCTGTTCCTAGAGAATATCCAATGACAGCCCCTATTCCTCCCCATGTTGCCGCTGATGCAGGACCAAATAATATCCATGCTCCTAATGCAGATGCAACTAAACTAGTTGTTAAAGAAAAAGTACCTACTGATCTACTTGCGACTAAATAATTGTTAAGTCCTTGATATTTTTTTGAATATACAAGTCCGATAATGACAAAAATTATACTTATGCTTAAGGTTAATAATATTGCAGATAATTGATTTAATATATTTATGTTATCCATTCTTCCCTTTCTGAATTACCGGACAGGTTCAACGGGTATATCTCAGCCTATATGGCACCCCATAATGTAATTTAAGCCATAGTTTAAATAAGTAAAGTGCCATTTTTGAACATATATACAGATTACACATAGCTAATATTCATAAGTAACGCTGTATCAAATGGATACACTTAATTATTGTTAAACATCTCTCTCTTATTATAAGTTAATTATAATACTAGGCTTCGCTAACTAGAAGCCTAGAAAAAACAAATTTTCCTTTACTTGATAAATTTAAGCTTACATGTGTCACTATAATCAATGTTCATCTATTGATTTAATCATGTAAAATTAAAAAAATTATGAAAAATTTAATTGTCTTTATGATTTGTTTGTTTGCATTTAGTGCAAATGCAATGGAAAAGAAGACTACATTTGATAAAGCACTATTTGAGAAAGCACAGTCTGAAGGTAAGTTAATAGTTATTAGTTCTTGGATAGAGTACTGTGGATCATGTGCAAATCAGATGAAAGTTTTACAAACAGCGAAAAAAAAAGGTGAATTGTCTGATATTAAATTTGATAACATTGAATATTTTTCATTTGATGTAACAAATAGAGATATAGCTGACTCATTTAATGTACTATATCAAACCACTCTATTGATTTTTAAGGGTGATAAAGAAGTTTATAGAAGTATAGGAGAAACTACGGAAGATTTAATTTACGAAGCTTTAAAAACTTCAATAAAAAGTTAATAAAATTATTTAAACTTATTCATTTCTTACAAGTGGATATACTTTTGGACTTAAATACCTAAAGTTTGTAATTATAATTAGGGCAAGTGTTGCTACACCAACTCCAATAGTAACATAGAAAAATATATTTATTTCAAATAACCATTTAAGTTGAAAAATATTTTCTATGATAAACTTTGATGCTAATACTGCAAAAATAGTTGAAAAAAATATAATAGACAAAAAAGAAATTATAAATTCAATAATTGAAGACATTATAATTTCCTTCTTAGAAAAACCTAAAATTTTAAAAACCAGATTTTGAAAAATTTTAATTTTTCTTTGAACAATTATCGCGCTTGAGATTACAACTAAGCCAATAATAACTGTTACAGCTGATATTATGCTGACTGCTATAAAAACTTTATTTAGAACATCGGTAACTTTTGATAAATAATCTGAAATTTTTATTATAGATACACTTGGAAATTTATCTAAGAAATTAACTTCATTAAAGCTTTTAATATTTTTAAATTTTATTGTAGAGAGATATTCGTGTGGAATATTTTCTGCGAATTGTGGATTTAGTAACATTGCAAAATTGATACTTAAATCTTGATAGTTAACTAATCTAAAATTTACTACTTCTCCTTCAATTTCTCTTCCATAAATTCTAAGTGTAAATTTATCACCTATATTTACTCCAAAGTCTTTTGCAACTTTACTATCCAGTGATATTTGTAACTTATTTGGTTTTGAGGTATCCCACCAACTGCCTTCTAAAATAGGATTATCTTTAGGAATTGTATTAACCCATGAAACTCTTCTATCATTCATAATTACCCAATAACTATCATTAGAATTTGAAATGTATGTATTTGGATCTATTCCATTAATTTTTACAAGACCTGCTGATACCATAGGAACAATTTCCGTGACTGCTTCTTTGTCAGTATCAATAATTATTTTTTTAAACAAATTTTTTTGATTATTTTGGATCCCTAAAAAAAAATAGTCTGGAGCAATTTCTGGAATTGATTTTGCTATTTCTCTTTTAAAGTTAGAGCCTACAAATGCAAGAGTTAGTAACAATGTCATACCTAGTCCAAGCGACATCACAGTTATAGGTGTAATACTTTTTGATTGTGTAATATTTTTAATTGCTATTTTTGATGAAATACCAAGATTAAATAGATTGTTCCTCAATAATAATATTATAAAACGGGAAACATAAAAAAAGACGGCTAGACATACAAAGAATGAGGCAAAATATATCAAACTATATGTAGGTATCGAAGACCTAAAAGCAAACAAGCTGATTAAAATGGTAAGTAGTAACAAACTTAAGCTAATTGATAATTTTGAATATTTAAACTGCAAACTTTGAAAAACATTTCTAAATAAACTAGAAGCTTTAATTTGGTCAATTGAATTAACAGTTGGGATTGAAAATATTATTATAACTAACAATCCAACCATAAAAACAATAAATAAATTTGTTAAAGAAAATGATGCCTGAATATTTAATCCAAGTCCATCTGATATATATTTATCAACAACTGGGACCAAGAAAAAACTTAGTCCATAAGCAACTAAAGAAATAAATATTAAACTAATTAGCAGCTGCAAATAATAAATAGTTTTAATATTTCCTGAATTAATTCCAATTGCTTTTTGAACAGCGATTGATGAATTTTTTTGATTGATAAAAGAAAGAAGAGTATTAGCAATTCCTATACCAGCGATTAACATAGCACTTATTGAAACTAGTGACAAAAATTGTGAAAAATTGTCAATAATTCTTTTTATGCCTCCTGCAGAATTTTCTGGATATCGAATTTTTACCTTATCATTATTTTTAAAAATTTTTTTAATTTCATTTATTTTTTTATCTTTATTTTTATAATCATCAAATTTAATTTTGTATTCATAATTTAAGAAACTTCCTAATGTGTTTAATTCTAGTTTATCTAATGTTTTTTTTCCTGTTAATGCAAAATCACCAAATACGAATGCTCCACCAATATCTGGAAGAACTTTCACAACACCAATAACTTTAAATTTTATATTCTGAACTTTTACAATATCATTAATTTTAAGGTTCAAATTCTTAAAAATATTTTCATTTACCAGAATAGTATTGTCGATTTCATTTAATTTTTTTAATGACCCAACTGGTTCAAAAATTACATCTCCATACAATGGGTAATTTTGATCTATCGCTTTTATTCTAGTAAATGATGTCTTATTCTGTTTTTTTTCAATAGTTGAAATCATCGTGCTGAATTCAACTATTTGAGATACTGTTGAAATATTTTCAACCTGTTTTATTAGATTCTTATCTCCTTCTCTGTTATTATAATCAATTTCTAAATCTCCTCCTAAAAGAACTTTAGAATTTTCGTTAAGTTCATTCTCTAAACTGTCTTCGATGGTTAAGATAGCACTAAGTATAAATAGACTAATTAATAAAGTAATTATTATACTTAAAATTTTCGAATAACTTCTAAGTAAATCACGAAATGCATATTTAGAATAAAGACTTAAATCATTGATTTTCACTAATCACTCCATCTTTAATAATTATTTTTCTTTTAGTTAAATTAGCTAAATTGTTGTCGTGAGTGACCATTATTAAGCTAGCGTTTTCATCTTTTATATAATTAAAAAGTAAACTAGAAATATTCTCTGTATTTTCACTATCTAAATTGCCGGTTGGCTCATCAGCTAAAATAAGCTCTGGTTTCATTACAACAGATCTTGCAATAGCTACTCTCTGTTGTTCACCTCCTGATAGCTGACTAGGAAGATTATTAAATCTATTGCTCAATCCAAATCTATCTAAAATTTCTTTTGCTTTTTTTGTTGCATTATCAAGTTTATTAATTTCTAGAGATAGACTTACATTTTCTAGTGCTGTGTAATTTGGTATCAAGTAAAATGATTGAAATACTATTCCAATATTTTTTCTTCTGATTTCAGAAATTTCATCCTCAGTCATATTGGATATTTCTGAGTCCTTAAAAAAAATATTTCCTGCTGAATTCTTTTCGAGACCTCCGATTAACATAATTAAACTTGTTTTACCTGAACCACTTTCTCCAACTATTGAAATAGTCTCTTTATAGTCTACTTCAAAGCTAATATTTTTTAAAATATTTATAGAGTTGTTATCTATGGTATAATTTAAACTAACATTAGATAATTTTAAAAGTTTATTCATGATTAAAAAATTAATAATTAAAATAATTATTTTATTAATACCAGGATTTGTAGCTAAAGCCGATTACAAAGTTGTCTTATTCGGTGATAGTCTAATGGCGGGATATGGTTTAGATAAAAAATATCATCTATCTTCTGTGCTTGAGAATAATTTAAATAAAAATGGTTTAAAAGTTAAGGTAATCAATGCAAGTGTATCAGGTGATACATCTGCAGGTGGTTTAAACAGAATAGAATGGACAATTGCCGAAAAGAATATCGATTTAATTTTAATTGGTCTTGGTGCAAATGATATGTTGCGAGGTATCAGTCCAAATGAAACTGAAAAAAATTTGGAGGAAACTATAAAAAAGATATTAAACAAAAAAATTCAAATAATTTTAGCAGGAATGGTAGCACCAGATAGTCACGGAAAAGATTATAAAAATAAATTTGATAAAATTTATAAAAAACTATCTGATAAATATGACTTAAATTTAATTCCTTTTTTGCTTGATGGAGTTGCTTTAAATCCAGATTTAAATTTAGACGATGGAATGCACCCTAATGAAAAAGGAATAATAATTATAAGTGGTAATATTGAAAAAAAACTACTAAAAATTCTTAATTAATTTAATGCATCTCTTGCGGTTAAATAATCATATCCAAAGACATCGGCAACTGCCTTATATGTAATTTGACCTTTATGAACATTCAAACCTGCTAAAAAATTTGGATCATCTCCTAAAGCTTTTAAATATCCATCTGTAGCTAATTTAGATAAGAAAGGGAGGGTTGCTTTATTTAAAGCAATTGTTGATGTTCTTGGAACACCTCCTGGCATGTTAGCTACACAATAATGAACAATATCATCTACAATGTATGTTGGGTCAGCGAATGTGGTCGGTTTACTTGTTTCAACACATCCACCTTGATCAATTGCTACATCTACAATTACTGATCCTCTTTTCATATTTTTTAACATTTTTTTTGTGACAAGTTTTGGTGCTTCTGCACCTGGAATCAAAACGCCTCCAACCAACAAATCACATTCTGAAATTAATTTTTCTAAATCAGTTTCATCACTTAGTTTTGGTATTATAAGATCACCAAATTTTTTAGCTAATTCATCTAGTCTTTTTTCAGATTTGTCTACTATATGAACTTTTGCTTTCATGCCTGTAGCAATAATTGCTGCATTTTCACCTACAACTCCTCCACCCAATATAACTACATTTCCTGGATCGACACCAGGCGCTCCTCCCAAAAGAAGTCCTCTTCCTTTTTGGTTTTTTTCAAGGCAATGTGCGCCTGCTTGAACTGACATTCTCCCAGCAACTGCACTCATTGGAGCTAACAAAGGTAATCTACCATTGTTGTCAGTTACAGTTTCATAAGCAATGCAAACTGATTTTGAGTCTACCAAACCTTTTGTAAGTTCTTTTGCAGCTGCTAAGTGTAAATATGTAAAAACAATTTGGTTTTCTTTAATCATTTTTACTTCACTTGATTGAGGTTCTTTTACTTTTACAATTATTTCAGAATCATTAAAAATATCTTCTGCTTTGTCTACAATTTTTGCACCAGCTGACTTATATTGTTCATTATAAAATCCAGCCTCAAAACCACCATTATTTTCTACCATTACCTCATTACCGTTTGAGGTTAATATTTTAACACTTTCAGGAGTAAGGCCAATTCTATTTTCTTGAGACTTTATTTCTTTTGGAACACCTATTTTCATATAAGTGAATTAGTTTTTTTTGCTTTTCGAGTAGTTTGTAATCCCTGTTCTTAATTTATCTATTATTTCATCGATGTGTTTCTTCTCACAAATAAACATTGGTGCAATAATTAAACAATCTCCTGTCGCTTTAAAATTCACTCCAGCATCATAACAATGTTTAAAACATGTAAATCCTGCAGCTCCTGGTTTTTTATCCATTTTAATATCAATTCCACCCATCATTCCATAACCTCTTATATTGTCTACAACGTCTATATCTTTTAACGACATCAAACCCTCTTGGAAATATGGTGCTAAATTTTTAGCTCTATTAAATATATCCTCTTTTTCAAAGATATCTTGAACAGCTAATCCTGCTGCAACAGAGACAGGTATTCCTGAGTATGTATAACCATGAAATAATTCTATAGAGCCCTTCGGTGATCCATCCATTACCGTATCATAGATTTCTTCTTTGCATGCAACTGCACCCAAAGGACTTATTCCATTTGTCGTAGCTTTTGCCATAGTTATAATATCTGGGGTAACTCCGTATTCTTGTGATGCAAATGGAGAACCTGTTCTTCCCCATCCAGTAATAACTTCATCAAAGATTAAAAGTATGCCATGTTTATCACATATTTCTCTAAGTCTTTGTAAATATCCTTTTGGTGGAACTAGAGTTCCTGTAGATCCTGCAATTGGTTCAACAATACATGCTGCAATATTTTCTGATCCAAAATTTGTACAAATTCTCTCTAGGTCTTCTGCAATTTCAGCTCCTGTTTCAGGTTGACCTGACACAAACTTATGTTCTGGCAAATGTGTGTGTCTCATATGAACAACACCTGGCATTAAAACGCTTGCAAAAGTTTTTACATTATTAATCATACCCCCCACTGATGTCGCTCCAATATTCATACCGTGGTAAGCTCTTTCTCTTCCTACAAATCTAAATCTTTCTCCTTCACCTCTAGCTTTATGATAAGCTACTGAAATTTTGATTGCTGTTTCCACTGCAGTTGACCCACAAATAGTATAAAAAATTCTATTTAAATTTCCTGGTGTATGTTTTGAAATTCTTGTTGCTAATTCAAATGATCCACCAAAACCTTGTTGGAATGGTTGAGCATAGTCTACTGTTCTTAATTGTTTTGTAATTGCTTCAATTATTTCCTCTCTACCATGACCCAACGGATTACAAAATAATCCAGAGCTCGCATCGATTTGAGTCTTACCTTGATGATTTTTTAAATAAACGCCTTTTGCCTCAACGATTAATCTGGGGTTTGCTTTAAAATCTCTATTGGATGAAAATGGCATCCAATGCTCATTCAAAGAATTAGGTATTTGTGGCTTTTCTGAACTCATAAAAAATTTTTAAATTGTAATTATTACTCTCTCATAGACTAAAATAAAAAAATAGAAAATAATTTCTATGCATTTTTAGTATGTCATTACGTAATATTAAATACAACCAAAAGTTGAACCTATTTTAGACACTCAAATTACCTGTGATTATGATGCCTACAAAATTCATTTACTTATATTCAAAATTGAACTTAAATAACACTAATTAAATTTAATTAAGGAGATAAAATGAAGAAAATAATTAGTTTTATTTTAGGAAGTTTATTTGCTCTTAATCTATCAATTTCAGCTGCAAATGCTGCTGCAAATGAAGTTAGGGTTGCATACTTTCTAGAATGGCCTAGTCCAAATCTAGAGGACATGCAAAAAAAGAATTTTGCTAAAGCTCTTGGAGTTCCTGTAAAATGGACAAACTTCACAAATGGTGGAGCAATGACAGATGCAATGCTAGCTGGAGACATTGATATATCTTATTCACAAGGTCTAGTGCCTTTTATTAATGCCGTAAAATCTAATGCACCTATCAAGTTAGTTGATATTGCTATGGAATACGGAATGGGCGGAACTACTTGTGTTACATCTAACGCTTCTGGAATTACTAAAGCTAATGCAACTGAATTAGAAGGTAAAAAAGTTGCTGTTCCACTAGGGACAATGGCTGAGTATGTATTTGATGAAAGTATGAAAGTTGTTGGGGCTGACAGAAGTAAAATGGATATAATTCAAATGGACCCTGAAGAAGGTGCTGCTGCGTTAGTAAGTGGTGATGTTGTAATGGCATGTTTATTTGGTGGTAACTCTATTAAAGCAGCAGTGGCTGTAGGTTCAAGATTACTAACAGTAGATGAAGCAAGAGCAGCTGGAATTCTAGGAATAGATATTACTTCAGTAACTGATAAATTTATGAAGGAAAATCCTGGAATGTTAAGAACTTTTATAGAAGTAACTCATGAAGCAAATGACAGATACAGAGCAGGTAAGAGTGATATGAATGCTATGTCTAAAGCTTCTGAAATGAAAGTTGTAGATATGAAAGAAACTTTAAGTGGATTTAAATTCTTAACTCCAGAAGAAACTAAACAATCTATGGAAAGTGGAAACCTTGATGCATTCTTAAAAGGAATGGGAACTCCAGGTGGAAATGTAGATACAAGTTTCTTACCTTTATAATTTAAGGAGTAAAAATATTTAATAGGCGCTAATCAAAATTAGCGCCTATTTTTTTAATAAAATTTTTATATAAAGTTACTTTATGAGTGATTTAGTTTCTCAAGATCTAAATATGATCTTTAAAACACCTAAGGGAGAAACTGTTCATGCATTAAAAGATGTAAGTTTCACTCTTAAAAAAGGTGAACTACTTACAGTCCTTGGACCTTCAGGTTGTGGGAAAACTACACTTTTAAATATAGCAGCAGGATTTTTAAGACCGACGTCTGGCTCTATTGTTCTTGGTGGAAATGAAATTAACGGTCCTGGTGTAGAAAGAGGAATGGTATTTCAACAAGGGGCTTTATTTGAATGGTTAACGGTTGCTGAAAATGTTGATTTCGGTCTTAGGATGAAAAAAGAAGATCCAATTAAAACAGCCAAAAAAGTTGATGAATGGTTAGAAATTGTTGGATTAAAAGGTTTTGGTAACACTCCTACATACCAATTGTCAGGAGGAATGCAGCAGAGAGTTGCACTTGCAAGATGTCTGATAAATGATCCAGATTTAATATTAATGGACGAGCCATTAGGTGCTCTTGATGCTTTAACAAGAGAAAAAATGCAATCCTTAGTTCTTAAGATTTGGAAAGAAACAGGCAAAACAATTATTTTAATTACTCACTCAGTAGAGGAAGCCTTACTACTTGGTGAAAGACTATATGTAATGGCGCCAAGACCAGGCAGGATACATAAAGAGTACAATCTTCCTTTTGCAGAAATGGGTTTAAAAGAAGATTTAAGAGAAATTAAAAAGAATAAAGAATTTTCATCTAAGCGTGAAGAAATATTATCCATGATTTGGAACATGGAGGAAGAAATAATGGGGAAGGAAAATTAAATGTTAACTCAAATATTAACAATACTAATTTTTGTATCTATAATTGGATGTATACTTTACGGAAGAAGACTTATTCAAACTGAAAAAGTTGATGCAGTATTTGGTAATCCAGAAAGAGCTAGAGGGGGAACTCATTGGGTTATTGTTGGTAGTGCTGCAATATTATTAGTTTGGCTTTATTATTCATGGGATATTGCAAAAGGTTTTTATCCAAAATCTGCAAATGAATTATGTCAAGTTGCAAAAATTAATGAATCATTATTAGGATTAAAATATCAATTTCCTATCGAAGAAAGAGAATTTAAAAGTACATCAATTATTAAAATCGAGAACAAAAATCTAAAAAAAATTACATCTGAAATACAGAATTCTAAAGATCTAAGTAGTCAACAAAAAACAATTTTAGTTGGATTTATAAACAAGACTAAACAATTAATACCTCTTTTAACAAATGAAGATTTAATTGAAATGGATACAAAAATAAAAATTGATGAGATGACTAAAGAAATCAGACTTTTAAGTTCTAATTTTAAAAAGCAAGATTATCCATTTGAAACTAATGATCAAAAAAATGATAGACTTAAAGCAATTTCAGAACAAGGTGAATGGGGTATAATTACAGTAAGATCTGGAACAGGATCAATAGAAAATACTATAGAGGTCCCATTTGTTGCTGAAACTGCAAAAGGATTGAAATTCCAAGCAGCAGCTGAAGAACTTAAAATCATAAATGATAAATTTTTCAAATTAAGAAATCACAACCCACAATTCAAAAATTCAATAAAACAATTAAAAGATGAGGTCAAAGCATATAGAAAAAATCTAAATGACTCTGAAGAAATTGCGTCCGACTATGCAAAAAATATTGTCAAAATTGCAAGAAGAATAGAGTTTGCAAGTATTTATCCACCTAATGCTCTAAATGAAATGCAAAATGCAATTATTGAATTTGATAATCTCCAAGAAAGTGAGCAAGCTGGTCTAAGATTAATTGATATTCTTTTATTTCCAGCTGGAACAATTGTAGCTAGTGGACCAAGTTGTTCTGAACAAGGATCAGGAAGATGGTTACCCAAACCTTCAGATACATTTAATAAATTTATATTAATGTCTAAACCAAGCGTAGGTTACAAAAATATCCCTCTTCTTTGGATAGAAATGATAGATGTAAGCTCGATTATTGGATTTATTTTACCAGATTGGATTGCTGATATTTTACCTGGTGAATATCCTGTTCACACAAGTGAAGGTATTGTTAAGGAAAACTTTAAAGGAAAAGTATTAAAAATTGTAACAGGTGATTTTAAATTATTTAAGATACCTGTTCCTTATGGTCATATCTGGGACTCTTTCTTAAGAGTATTTTTAGGATTAGTGTTTGGAATAATTATTGGGGTGCCATTGGGTTTATTCATGGGACTAAATAGATTTGCCAAAGGTTTCTTTGATCCTTTAATCGAACTATACAGACCTGTACCACCATTAGCTTGGGCACCTTTAATCATTTCTGTTCTTGGAATTGATAATACAGGTAAAGTATTTTTATTATTTATGGTTTCATTATCAATTATGATTATATCAGCTAGAGCTGGAGCATCTGGAACACAACTTTCTAAAATTCATGCTGCACATTCACTTGGGGCATCAAAAAGACAAATACTTAGACATGTTATATTTCCAAATTCTTTACCTGAAATTCTTACTGGAATAAGAGTCGCTGTTGGAATGTGTTGGGGAACTTTAGTTGCAGCAGAATTTTTAGCTGGAACAACAGGTATTGGTTTTGTTGAAAATGTTGCGAAAAAATATTTTCAATATGAAGTAATTTGGATAACAATATTTATAATGGGTATGCTTGGTCTATTGTTTGATGTAACTTTAAGAAAAATAATAGATAAAACAATACCTTGGAGAGGCAAAGGCTAAAATTAGAACTGTTTGAACTAGACCTTTTTAAAAAAACCAATAGCAGCACCAATGGTCGTCAAAAATCCAGCTAATGGTAGGATAGCAACAGCATATTTTTTGGGCATATAATTTGGTTTGAACTCAATACCTTGCATACTAATTTCAAAATACCACATTTCCCAGTACTTACCTCGCATACCCTCTACAAGTTCAATACCATAAATAATTAAGACTACACCAATTATCATAATCATAATTTTCCAGAACTGGCGGATGTATAAAGAAACTCTCTCTGGTAATTTTTCATAAATTAAATTTAAAGCCACATGTTCATTGTCTCTTGCTGTTAAAGAAAGTGCTATAAACATTAACCAAATATTACTTAACACAGTTAGCAAATCCCCCCAAACTGGAGGGTTGTTAAAAACATATCGCATTGTTACATTATAAAGAGTGAAAGCAACCATAGCTGCCAATAAGAGTGAGCACATAGCTTCCAACATCCGATGGATAAAACGATCTATGCTGTTCAAAAATTTTAACATTTCATTAATTACTCAATAGGTTTGGAAGAAACATAGTTAATTCTGGTACAATAAGAATAAAAAATAAAAGTAAAAACAATCCAATCAGATAAGGAATTAAAGCGATAGCAACCTTTTCAAGACGGACTTGTGCTATTGTTGCAGATGTAAAGTAGGCAACACCAACTGGTGGCGTTACTGATCCTATTAAGAACCCAACTATTACAACCATAGCTGCTTGCACCTCTGGAAAACCGGCTTGAGACATAACATTCACTAATACTGGACCAACAATTATAATGTTAACCGCTGAGTCCATTACCGTTCCAAGAAGAAAGATGAATAATATCAAAGCCAAAATAAATAATATAGGAGAGTCTGCTAACCCTAAAAGCCAAGTTTCGAGATCACCAATTGCACCAAGTGAAGTGAGTAACCAACTAAAAGGTCCTGAAGCAGCTATTATAATAAAAACCATTGCTGAATTACGGAATGCCCGACGAAAAGCACTGGTACAATCTTTCCATTTGATAGTTCGATAAACAAATACACCTGTAAATAAAGCAACCAAAGCAGTGATAGCTCCAGCCTCAACAACTGATGCCACACCTCCCATGACTGAACCTACCAATACTAAAGGTATTAAAAGAGCAAATGAAGAGCGATATAATTCTTTACCAGCTCTACGAACTGAGAATGGTTCATCGCTACGCTCAAAGTTATATTTAACTGCAAAGTAATGATTGATTACCATTATCACAACACCAATCAAAATACCTGGAACAATCCCGGCTGCAAATAAAGACGCAATTGAAATCTCGGTTGCGTTTGCGAGCACAATCATCATGATGCTAGGTGGAATAATCCCTCCTATAGTGGAACTTACACCTGTAACCGCAGCTGAAAATGCAGCAGGATAACCTGCTCTCTTCATTGCAGGTAAAACTAATGCTCCTACTGTAGCTGTATCTGCTACGACAGAACCATTCATGCCAGCAAAAAACATACTCACAAGTACATTTACTTGAGCCAACCCCCCTCGTATACGCCCAATTAACGCTCTACTTAAAGCAACTAAACGGTCAGTAATAGTTGCACTTGTCATTAATTCACCCGTCAACATAAAGAATGCAATTGCGGTCAATGGAACTGAATCTATAGCGGTAAACATTTGACTAGGAATTAAAACAAGAGGAACTGCATCTGTGAGAAGAATATAAACAAATGGTATCAGTATTAAAATAAAACCAATAGGAGCTCCTAATAAAATTAGAAAAAGGAGTACTACGAGTAAAATAATACTTTCCATAGATATTTATAAGTTATGATTTTTTTTAGGTAAAGACCATCTAATTCTAAAACAGAACTAAATGGTCTTCACATTGTTTTCTTTGAAGATTTATAGAGCTCCAGCTGCTTCTAACTGAGCTACAAATCCATCCATACCTTGTTCTAAAAGTACTCTTTTAGCTACTTCTGGTTCAAAAGTACCCTTAGCGTCTAACCAAGCACCGATTGCACCTGCTCTCCACTTAGTCATTTCCGCTTCTGTTGGCACATACCACTCTTTAGCAGATGCTTTAATTGCATCTTCACCATTTTTAATCCAAGCGTTATCCAACTCGTTTACTTTTTCTCCATACGCATCTGCTGCTTCGTGTAACCATTTTCTTTGTTGGTCAGACAATGCATTGTACTGTTTAGCATCCATTGCTAAAATATTTCCAGACCACATTCCTCCGATCTCAGTGAAATATTTTGCAACTTCATGAAGTTTTGCAACGTGCTGCCATGGACTTGCAACATACTGACCTTCAACTACACCTGATTGAAGACCTTGATATAATTGACTCCAGTCATAAGGTGTTGGTGTTGCGCCCCAATTTTTAACTAGCATGAACTCAACTGGACTTTTAGTAGTTCTCCATTTAAGTCCTTTCATATCATCTGGTTCATGAACAGGTTTAGTTGCATTTCCAAGCTGTCTAAATCCACCACTTGAATATACAGAAAGGCAAATATGACCAGCATTTTCAAGAGCAAGTTTACACTGTCTTTCAGCTAACCATTCATCTGATATTCTTTTAGCATCTTCAAGTGATTTGAAAATAAACGGTAAATCGAAAATTGCTAACTCTGGTCCAAAGTTACCATAGTTTGCAGTAGAGCTAGTCCACAAAGCAATCAGTCCTTGGTTGGCTTGTTCACCACATTTTTGCTCTGCGCATAAGCTTCTTTGATAATGAGGTTCAATTTTCATTTTACCTCCAGATGCTTTCTCCATTGCTGGTATTAACGCCTGATCTATTGCGTCGCCAATTGGCATACCCAATCTACCAGTAGTACCAAGCTTTAGAGTAATCTCTGCATAAGCAGCTTGGGCAAAAAATGCAATCGCAAAACCTGTGAGTAATGTCTTACAAATTTTTTTAATAAACATATAATTTATCTCCTATAATTTAATTAAATTATTGATATTTAAATTCAAATCGAGAGCGAAGTAAAACAAAAAAGAAAATTTTATTATCAAAATGAGTTTACAATCAAAAGTTGTATTAATTATTATTAGTTAATCTATTTATTTTAGTCTAAAGGTGCCTTAGATTTAAAATTAAGAAATAAAATAAAATTTAATTTATAGAAAGAAACTTATGAGCTCAGGTAATAAATATAAATCAATAGCCAATAAACTCAAATTTGAAGGAAGAGCATTCATTAATGGAAAATATGTAAACGCAATCGATGGAAAGAAGTTCGAAACTATCAATCCTGCAACAGGTAAAAAACTTTGGGCTGTTGCAAAATGTAATCACAAAGATGTTGATTTAGCAGTTAAAGTTTCAAGAAAAGCTTTCAATAGTGGAGTTTGGTCTAAGAGTTCACCTGAACATAGAAAGGAAGTTTTGTTAAAATTTGCTGAATTACTTAGAAAACATGGTGATGAAAATTCAGTTTTAGAATGTATAGATACCGGTAAACTTATCGCAGACTGCATTAATGAAGTTGCAAATGATGCACCAATGCATTTTCAATGGTATGGAGAATTAATTGATAAAGTATTTGGGAAAGTTGGTCCAACCGAACCGTCCATTACAAGTTTAATTGTTAAAGAGCCAATAGGAGTTGTTGCTGGAATTGTTCCTTGGAACTTTCCTTTAATGATGGCTGTATGGAAGATGGCACCAGCTCTTGCAGCAGGTTGCTCGGTGATAATTAAGCCAGCAGAAGATACACCACTTACAGCAATTAGAGTTGCTCAAATTGGAAAAGAAGCTGGAATACCAGATGGTGTTTTAAATGTGCTTCCAGGTTATGGTGATGTTGGAGAGGCTTTAGGTAGACACAAAGATGTTGATGCAGTTTCTTTTACAGGATCAACTGAAGTTGGTGGTTATTTCTTAAAATACTCAAGTGAAAGTAATTTAAAACCTGTAGCATTAGAGATGGGAGGAAAAAGTCCATTTATAGTTTTAGAAGATGCTAAAATTACAGATGATCTCATTGATAATGCTATGAATTCTGCATTTTGGAACGGTGGACAAAACTGTTCAGCAAATATGAGACAGATAGTACATAAAAAAGTAAAAGACGAATTTTTAGACAAAGTTATAAAAAAAGTTAAAAAACTAAAAGTAGGAGATCCGTTAGATTTAAAATCGAATATGGGATCTATGATTTCAAAAGGGCATTTACAAACTGTTGATGGATATATCCAAAGAGGTATAGATGAAGGAGCAAAACTTTTATCTGGAGGAGTTTCAAGTAAAAAACAAAAAGGTTTTTATGCAAAGCCGACCTTATTTGATGGATTAAAAGAAAATATGACCATTGCTCAAGAGGAAATATTTGGACCAGTGCTTGGTGTTTTGACAGTTAAAAATGACGAGGAAGCTTTGAAAATTGCCAGTAATTCGAAATATGGATTGCATGCTAGTGTATTTACACAGGATATTAATAGAGCGTTTCATTTAGCTAAAAGTCTGCCCTGTGGAACTGTATCAGTAAATACTTTTTCAGAGGGAGATATTAAAACTCCATTTGGAGGCTATAAGCAATCAGGTTCATTGAGTAGAGATCAAGGTACTGAGGCTCTAAATTCGTTTCTTCAAACAAAAACAATTTGGATAAGTCATAGTTAATTGATGATCAAACAATACAAAATAAGTGTGCCTAAAAGCACACTTAATGAAATCTATAAAAAAGTAAGAAACTTTCCTTGGACTGCTGCTCAAAATATGAATGGTTGGGAGTATGGAACCAACTTAAATTATCTAAAAAGTATATCTAATTACTGGATTACAAAGTATGATTGGAAAAAATTTGAAAACAAGATCAATTCACTTAAAAATTATAGAACAAAAGTTGAAGATATAAACTTACATTTTATTTTTGAAAAAAGTAAAAATCCTAATTCTAGACCATTGTTACTTTTACATGGGTGGCCAGGAAGCATAACTGAATTTTTAGATATCATTCCAAGACTAGCTCACCCAGAAAAATACGGAGGAAAAATTGAAGATGGATTTGATGTAATTGTTCCGTCTTTACCAGGATTTGGATTTTCATCTCAAATCAAAAAAGCTTTAGGTCCAAGAAAAATTGGAAAAATATTAAATAAATTTATGGTTAAAAACTTAGGCTATAAAAATTATTTTGTACAAGGTGGTGATTGGGGAGCAACTATTGCTGGATGGATTGGTCTTGATAGCTCAAAGAATTGTAAAGGAATACATATTAATTGCTTACCGCTTAGACATCCAAAAGGAACAAAAAATATTAAAGAAAAAAAATGGGAAAAAAAATTTAACTTTGATCAAATTATGCAAGAGGGATATAGAACTCAACAAGCTACAAAACCTCAAACCTTGTCTTATGCAATGATAGATAGTCCTGTAGGTACAGCAGCATGGATTTTGGAAAAATTTCATGGTTGGTCTGATCTTAAAATGGGTAAGATAGAAAAGACATTCTCAAAAGACGAACTTTTATCAAATATAATGATTTATATAATAACAAAAAGTTTTAACACTGCTAGCTGGATATATTTTGGTAGAAGAAAAGAAGGTGGAAGATCTTTACCAAAAAATTTTAAAAAAATAAATGTACCAACAGCAATAGCAATTTTTCCAAAAGAAATGCTTGAGTGGCCTCCTAAATCATACGTGAATAGAATTTTTAATATAAGAAGATGGAAGAAGTTCCCCAACGGTGGTCATTTTGCAGCTTTGGAGGAACCAGATTATTTAGTGAGTGATATACTTTCATTTTTTAATAAAGATTTAAAAAACATAAAATGGAAAAAAATAAATTAAAAAAAATCATTATTGAAATATTCAGGAAATACAAACTCTCGAGAAGTCATTCAAAAATATGTGCAGATGCAATAATTAATGCTGAATTAGTTGGGGCACCTACACATGGGTTATCAAGACTAAAAATGTACTGTGACCGTATAAATCATAATTTAATTAATCCTAAACCTAAAATAAAAATTAAAAATATTTCTCAATCTGTGGCTCACATAAATGGTGATGATAGCATTGGTTTTGTTACAGCTGATATAGGAATAAAAAAAGCAATAAAAAATGCCAAGAAAACTGGAATAGGATTAGTTGCAGTTAAAAATAGTGGCCATTACGGCATGTCAGGATATTACGCTGAACAAGCTGTAAAGAAAAACATGATTGCTTTAGTTTTTACCAACGCTCCACCTGCAATTGCTCCACATGGTGCTATTAAGTCATTGTTTGGCACAAATCCTATTTGCTTTGGATCGCCAACTGGTTCTAAAGTTCCATTTATATTGGATACATCGGTCTCAATGATTAATAGAGGAAAAATAAGAGTTGCATCAAGATCAAATTCAAAAATTCCTGAAGGAGTTGCTTTGGATAAATTTGGCAATCCAACAACAGATGCTAAAAAAGCACTTGAGGGTGTTCAACTTCCTATATCAGGATTTAGAGGATCAGGACTTGCGTGGATGGTTGATATATTAAGTGGTGTTTACACAGGAGGTAATCACGGTGGGAAAGTGAAAGATCCTTTTGATGATTTTTCTGGACCACAAAATATTGGTCATTTGTTTATTGTGATGAAAGCTAACTTATTTCAACAAAATTATAAAAAAAGAATAAAAGAAAACATAAAAAGAATTAAAAAACTTCCTAAATTAAAAGGACTTAAAGAAATATTATATCCAGGAGAAAACAAGATAAGAAGATTTAAAAAAAACTATAAATCTGAGATTAAAATTCCAAATAATATAATGGAGGATATTCGTATTCTATTGAAATAGATTAAATTGTTAGCCAGCTCGTCCTAGATAATTTACCATAATAACACCAGTTACAATTAAGAAAATACCAATTAATCCATAAATATTAGGAACTTGGTTATATTTTAACATACCAAACAAGACTACACCTGCAACTGTTAACCCGCTGTAAGTTGAGTAACTAAATGCAACAGGTATCACTGACATTGCTTTGGCCAAAGAAAACATTGTAATACTCATTAAAAGCAAACAAGCAATAGTTGGTGTCAGCTTTGTAAAACCATCTGAAATCTTTGCAAAACTGTTTGCAGCTATACCTGTAGAAATCCCTAAAGCTAAAATTAAATATCCTGCAAATGGTTTCATATTTTTATTATTTACTAATTATTATTTATTACAATAACTGATAATTGTTGAGAATACCTAAAATTTTAGATTATTTCTTTAATTATTAATGTTAAATAGATACAAAATATCCAACTACTCCTAATACAAGAAATAGTGACACGACGATGCTTTTATTTTTAAAATTTTCTTTTTTTTCTTGTTTAATCATTTTGAGTTTAAGAGCATCAATATTTACTTTTTGAGGGGTATCAATACTTACGTCACCTGTTAATTGAGAAGAAATTTCAATATTAGATGCTCTTTTTAGGCTATTCAAACTCATATAAAAACTATTAAAACACATATAAATTTTGATGCTATTTCCCAAGTGTCCGAAATGGGTTATTAAAATTTTATTTGATGTCCAAAATGGGGTCAAAAGACTAAAATGGGTTTGTGAAAAATGATTATAAACTCATCACTATTAAATGAAAATAAAATTCATAAAGTTATTGTAGAAAATTTTGATGAAATAGCTCCCCTTTACTACAAATTATTATCAGAATGGACTAATTCATCATATGAAACATTTCAAGACATAGATAAGTACTTAATAATTCTTTATCTAATAAATAAAGATTTTGATTATTATATCCAGAATGAACTTGTTGAAAGTTATGATAGTTTTTTCTTATATGATAAATCATTAGAACTAGACAGAATAAATATTATTGAAATATCAAAAAATTTAAACATTCCAAAAGAAAGTACTCGTAGAAAGATTCTTCGCTTAGAAGAATTTGGTGTACTAAAAAAAATTAGTAAAAAGATTTATATTGATAGGTCGGCTTTTAGACTGGTTCAACCTAAAAATACTCTTCAAAATTTATGCTCATTACTTTCAAAGATTGCTGAAGTATGTGAAAAAAATAAATTGATTAATCAATCTAAGCAATTTGATGAAATCTCAAATGCAATTAAAAATAATTTCACATACTGTTGGTATTTTTTTTTAGAGTTTATTTTTATTTTTACAAATAGATGGAAAAAACAAGTAGGAGATCTTGAAATATTTTCAGTTGGAATGGTTATAATGTGGCATTCACTTGTCACAAAATCTTATGAGCCTAATGGATGGAACTTTTCAAAGTGGAAAAAGAATAGAGTAACAATTCCTGAAACTGGCGTGAATACCATGTCAATTTCAGAAATAACTCATATTCCAAGACCAACTGTTGTTAGAAAATTAAATTATTTACTAAAAAATAAATATATAAGTGTTAATAAAAAAAAACTGTTTAATGTTGACATGCAAGACAAAACATTAATTGATACTATTAAACTGCAGGAAAAAAATGTACTCTCACTTTCTCATTTAATCTTTAAGATATTCGGGCAAATAAATATTAAGTAGATCTTCTAAGTATAAAGATCATTATAAAGCCAGTTAAATACATAATAAGAGCATATGCTGCTGTTGGAATAATGTAACTGATGTCACTAAATATTTGTGTAGCTACAAATATTGCTAATGTGCCATTTTGAAGTCCACACTCAATTGAAATACACTTTCTTTGCTTTATGCCACTGGCTAATAACTTGGCTATGTAATATGCAAGCACCATCATAATAATGTTAAGCACAAGAACAGCAAAACCCGCTTGTTTTAAGTAATTAAATATATTCTCTTTTTCTTCAATCCATATTGTTGCAAAAACAATTACAAATAATAAAGTTGTGATTTTATCGATTATAGAAATATTTGAAGAAACAAAATTTTCTGCAAATTTCCTTACAATCATTCCTAAAATAACAGGCACTGTAACAACTAGAGCCATTTTTAAAGCAATACCAGTCATGGTGATATCAGAAGATATATCTGTAACTCCCAATAAATTTGCTGATTTAAAAATAATAAAAGGAACAGAAATAATACTAATCAGGCTTATTATAGCGGTTAAAGAGATTGATAATGCTACATCTCCATTGGCAAATTTTGTCATTACATTTGATGTTACTCCGCCAGGAGCCGCAGCAATAATCATAACACCTACAGCAATTTCAATTGGCAAATCTAATATTAATATAATTATAAATGCAACTATTGGTAAAAGTATTAATTGACAGATAAAGCCAATTATAAAATCTTTAGGATTATTGATTACTCTTAAGAAATCACGCCCTCTCAATCCTAGACCAAGACCTAACATTATAAGAGCTAGAGCGATCGGAGCTATTTTAGTAACTACTTCCACTATTTATCCTTATATCAATAATAGTATATTAGTTTTTTTATTAATTTAGTATATATAAATCCAATGCTTTCAGATAAATCAACAGTTTGTCCTATAAATTTACTTGATATCGCTCACCAAAAAAGAGGAGCTAAAGCGGCAATTGTAAATGCTGGCAAAAGACTTCCCATGCTGTCTGTAATGGACTCCGTGAAAGAAAAATTAATTATACCCGTTTTAATAGGTGATGAAATAGAAATTAAAAAAAATGCTGAGGAATTAAAATTTGATATTTCTGATTTTGAAATAATAAATGAGCCAATTGAAAATAATACAGCTAAAGTTGCTGCAAAGCTTGCCGGTGATGGACAAGTAAAAATAATTGTTAAAGGTCACATACATACAGATATTTTAATGAAAGAAGTTTTATTAAGAAAGTATAATTTAATCGGAAAAAAAAGATTGAGTCATGTTTGGCATATGACGTTAGATAAAGAAGATAAGCCATTAATAATAACTGATGGAGCTTTAAATGTTAATCCAAATGTTAAAACAAAAATGCATATTTTAAAAAATGTAGTTGATTTTTGTCATAGAATAAAAATAGCAAGACCAAAAGTCTCCATTCTTTCTGCAACAGAGGAAGTTTTAGATAGCATGCAAAGCTCAATTGATGCTAAAGAAATTTGTAAATTAGCTGAGAAAGAAAATTTAAATGCAGATATATTCGGCCCTCTTGCCTTTGATAATAGTGTATCAAAAAAATCAGCAGAGATAAAAGGTATTCAAAATATAGTAGCTGGAGAAGCCGATGTATTACTAGTTCCAAATGTTGAAACAGGAAATGCCCTAGTTAAAATGATGATTTATTTTATGGGTGCATGTGCGGCAGGAGTGGTTATAGGAGGGAAGGTTCCTGTGGTAATTACAAGCAGATCGGATGATGCGACAGCAAGACTAGCTTCTATTGCAGCAGCTGTGGTAGCTTTAGACTAAATGAATATTGAAAAAAAATAATAATTAAATTAGGATTTACAAATGGCTATAACATATTTAAAAAAATCACCAAAAACTTCATCAACAGATGACACAAAAACTAGAGAAATTGTAGAGAATATTTTAAAGGACATTGAGAGAACAAAAGAAGAAGGATGCATCGAATTATCAAAAAAATTTGACAAGTATGAAGGTGAAGTAATTGTCACAAGAGAAAAAATTGAGCAAATTAAAAAGAATTTAGATCCTAAAACTAAAGATGATATTCAATTTTCACATGAAAGAGTAAGAAAGTTTGCTGAAGCACAATTAAAAAATTATGGTCAAGATTTTGAGGTAGAGCTATCTGATGGTTTGTTTGCTGGTCAAAAATTAATACCTGTTAATACGGCTGGATGTTACGTGCCAGCAGGAAGATATGCTCACATTGCATCTGCAGTGATGAGTGTAACTACTGCTAAAGTCGCTGGTGTTAAAAATATTATAGTTTGTAGTTCGCCAAAACCTGGTGTTGGAGTTCATCCTGCTATTGTTTATACTGCTGATTTATGCGGAGCTGATGTAATAATGAATTTGGGTGGAGTTCAAGCTATTGCTGCAATGACCTATGGTCTTTTTGGTAATGCTCCAGCAGATATGCTTGTTGGTCCTGGAAACCAATTTGTTGCAGAATCAAAAAGAATTTTATTTGGCAAAGTAGGTATAGATCTATTTGCAGGTCCAACAGAGATTGCGGTCATAGCAGATGAAACAGCAGACCCAGAGCTAGTTGCTTTTGATTTAGTCGGACAAGCAGAGCATGGTTATAATTCTCCAGCCTGGTTATTTACAAAAAGTAAAAAATTAGCAGATTATGTAATCCAAAGAGTTCCAGAATTAATTGAAGATTTACCAGATTTACCAAGAGAAAATTCAGGAGCTGCATGGAGAGACTATGGTGAAGTTATTTTATGCGATACAGACGAAGAATTGGCAAAAATTAGTGATGAATACGCACCTGAACATTTAGAAATTCAAACTAAAAACCTTCAATGGTTTCATGACCGATTAAAAAACTACGGATCATTATTTATTGGAGAGGAAACTACAGTTGCATATGGAGATAAATGCTCAGGAACCAATCATATTTTACCAACAAAAGGTGCAGGAAAATATACAGGTGGTTTATTTGTAGGAAAATTCATTAAAACATTGAGTTTTCAAAGAATGACTAAAGAGTCTACTAAAGAAGTGGGTGCAGCTTGTGCTAGAATTTCAAGATATGAAGGAATGGAGGCACATGCAAGAACAGGGGATGTTAGACTTAGAAAATATGGATTTCAAAATTAATTAAGTCAGATTCTAGAAAATAGTAAAATTGTAACCCCAAAAACAAATATTATTATACCAATTATTTCTGTAACTCTTACTTTTTCTTTGAAGAAATATCTTGAGGAAAAGTAACTGAATAATAATTCGATTTGTCCAACTGCTCTAACGAATGAGGCTTGTATTAATGTAAAAGCATAAAACCAAGATAAAGAGGCAAAAAATCCACCGATCCCAATTAACATACAATCGTATTTATCGTTATAAAGTTTTTTAAATTCTTTTTTTTCAAATAATAAAAGATAAATAGTTAAAATTATAGTTGGTATCAAAAGTCCAAATAATAAAGTTGATATTACTTTTTCAAAGTTTGAGTTGAAGTTCTCCAAAGATAAAGCAGCAGATCTAAAATAAACAATACTTAAAGCCAAAAATAAGCCTGATATTAACCCTATGAATGTAGTTTTTGAAAATATGTTTCGTAAAAATAATTTTAAATCTTTAATATTTAAGATTATTACTCCTAATGTTGAAATTATAATTCCACTTATCCCTAGTTTGCTAAGCTTTTCATTAAGTATTAAATATTCAAATATTGCAACTTGCACAACCTCAGTTTTACTTAAAGAAGTACCAACAACAAAGTTTGAAAACTTAAAAAGATACAGTAGGACAAATGTAAATATTACTTGAAAAATTGATGCCATTGTAACATCAACCAAAAAACCAGGCTGGTTAATCACTTCTACTAAAATAGAAAAGTCTCTAAAATATATAAAAAAAAAAATTAATGCTAAAGGTAATGCAAAAGAAAATCTTACGTAAGTCGATGCAATAGTGGAGACCTCTTTATTAATTTTTTTCTGAAAAGAAGATCTTAGGTTCTGAAAAAATGCAGCTATAATTGTAACAACTATCCAGTTCATCTTAATTTAACAACGGTCAAGCTCAAAAAGTGATTTAAATTCTACTTCCGTGTTCATCAAATATAAAAATATCTTTTGAATCAAAATTAAGCTCGCTTTGAAAATCAACTTGGCTAGATATTTTTGCGCTGAGTTCCAAGTTATCATTACTCATGTAGACTATTTTCTCGTTTCCTAAATTTTCTACTAGATCAATTTTAGGTTTAAATTTAAATTCCGAGCCATTTGAAACATTAAAATGTTCTGGTCTTATCCCTAAGAAATAATTTTTTTTGTCGAATTTAGTTTGTGCAAAAGTAATTTCATTTCCTAAAAAATTTATTTTATTATCTGAAACTATACTCTCTGAGTTTAATGGTAAAATATTCATTTTTGGAGTTCCGATAAACTGTGCTACAAAAATATTAGATGGATTATTATAAATTTCATCTGGAGTTCCTACTTGTTCTATATTTCCAAGATTTAATATTACGATCCTATCAGCGAGGGTCATAGCTTCAACTTGATCATGAGTTACATATATCATATTTGTTTTAATTTGATTGTGTAATTTTGAAATTTCTACTCTCATTTCAGCTCTCAATGCTGCATCTAAATTTGATAGAGGTTCATCAAATAAAAATATTTTTGGATTTCTTGTAATTGCTCTACCGATAGCAACCCTTTGTCTCTGTCCTCCTGAAAGTTGTTTGGGTTTTCTCTCTAAAAGCTCTTCGATTTTTAAAATTTTTGCAGCTTGCATTACTTTTGACTCAATTTCATCTTTAGATTTTTTTTCAATTTTTAAACCAAATGACATATTCTCATATACATTCATATGAGGGTACAAAGCATAAGACTGAAAAACCATTGCCGTCTGTCTTTTTGAAGGGTGAAGATCATTAATTTTTTGGTCATTAATGAAAATTTCTCCCTCGTCAATTTTTTCTAAACCTGCGATCATTCTTAATAAGGTAGATTTTCCACAACCAGATGGTCCAACTAACACAAGAAATTCGTCATCCTTGCCCATTAAATTAAAGTCTGTAATTATTTTATTTGATCCAAATGATTTATGAACTCCAGTAAATTTTATATTAGCCATACTAACTCTTAATTTTTTTCAAAACGTCTACACCTATTTGTTTTAATATATGAAGTATATCAATTGGTACCCAGTTTTCACGAATTTTCCCCTGATCATGATGATAAAAATCCATAACTCTCATTGTAATTTTCTGTTTACTCGCATTAAATCCTAGCCAATCATTTGAACCATAAACACCCTCTAAACTATGCCAACCAGCACACAAAGAGAATTTTCCATCACCTATTTCACAATAATGTCCGAGCTTAAAATAGTCTCTATCAGTAAATGATCTTCTAAATGGTAATTGATGCATATCAATAAAACCTTCTAAAGATCTAGAAGTACCTATCCCACATGGTCCATACCAAACCATTTTATCATGCCAGAATTCTTTTTGTGGATGGTTTAGCAATCTTTGTTTCAGTTCATCATTTGAAATATTTTCTTCTTCTGGCTTAAAGTTTAAGCTTCTATTCATTGACAAAGATTGTTTTAAATTTGAATTTGAGACTTCAATATCCTTTTCATAAAAATTTACTCCATCAGTATTAATTGGGGGCATCCAAGCACCTTCTGGTCCTCTAGATGGATTAATTTTTAAATTTCCACATTGTCTAAGGAAATCTACAACATCTAATAATATATAGCTCTCAATTATCTTGTCTTTTTTTATTTCATGAATTTCACAACATCTAAGATTTATCATTTTAAAATTTGGTTTTATACCTAACCAAGATTTCTTAAAATAACCTGACAATACAGAGTATGTTGCTACAAATATTTTATCTCTAAAAGCTCCTCCCAAGACAATATGCTCTCTTCTCTCTAAATCTGGAAAAGCCTCTAGCAGAGGTATCCAAAGTTTCTCCTTTAAATTTTTTAATCCTTTGAATTCATCTAATGGATAAAAACAATTTACTTTTACATCGCTAACAAAAGCTTTTTCTAAACTTTTGTCAATTTCTTTTATGCCTAAACTTATAATTTGATTTAAATAATTTCTAATTAAATTTTTATTTTGTAAATTTTGTTTTGGTGAAAGAATAATATCTTTTACATTTGTTTTGGTTTTAAGACCTGTATCAAATTGCTCGGTTTGCATATATATTTATTTATTGGAAATATTCGTGTATCACAATATTATAATTAAAAATATATGAATATTAGACTTGCTAAATTTCAAGATTTAACTCCAAGTTCTTTGCCATTTGTTGAAGGTAAATTAGAAGGGCACAAAGAGAGAAAAAATTACTCTATTTTGGGACCAGGTGTTGCAGAGGATGCAAATCAATCAATAAAAATATTAGAACCTCATGGATTTAACCTGGGTGCTGTTTCTGCAAAACCCTTAAATGGATCTGGTCTTCATAGCCATTTAACCGCTGAAGTATTTATAATTTATTCTGGTAAATGGAGGTTTTATTGGGGTTCGAAAGGCAAGGATGAAACAATATTAAGTGCGGGAGATATAATATCTATGCCAACAAATATGTTTAGAGGATTTGAAAATGCAGGAGATGAAGAAGGTTGTATTTTTGTTGTGCTTGGAGGAAATGATCCTGGAATTGTAACATGGATGCCTGATGTTCTTGAAAGAGCAAAACAAACTGGTATGGCACTCCTAGATGACAATTCTTTAATTGATTTAAATAATGAAGAAATTCCAAGTGGTAGAAAGTTACTAGAACCTATTTCAAACAACGAAGTTAAAAAATATGATAATTATAAGCTAGAACAATTACAAAAAAATATATGTGTAGTCAGTAAAAGACTTAAGAATGAAAATAATATTGGGCATAATGTAAAAATTTCACATATTTTAGGAAACAAATTTCAAAGCAAATTAATAAAACCAATAATAAAACAAGATACGGGGTTTAGCCTAACCACTTTTAAATCTGAAAATGGAAAAGTAAATAATTTAAAATTTGATAAGCCTACAATTCTTTTCTCCCAAAAAGGAAAATGGAAAATTGATACAGAAAATTCTGCTTATGAAATAAATTATAAAGATACATTTTCAGTTCCAGTTGGATCACATATTAGTATTCAGACAGATGGAAAACATGAGTCTCTTCTCAATTGTGTATCAAAAATATAATGAAAGGTTTTGATAAGAAATTTAAAGATTTCCCTGACTTTATTTTAAAAATTACTGAGCAAATATGGGAAGGTAAAGATGTAGAGTCCATTGGTGAGTTTTATACAAAAGATATACCCGTAAGATCTCCATTTGGGGTTACTTATGGAAATAAACCAGTGATTGATGCAACTTATGCAACTTTGAGGGAATTTCCAAACAGGCAGTTGTTAGGTGAAGATGTTATTTGGAACGGAAATGATGAAATCGGATATCACTCCTCTCATAGAATATTAAGTAAAGGTACTCATCTAGGTGAAGGTTTTTATGGCAAACCTAGTGGAAAAGATATTTATTATAGAGTGATTGCTGATTGTGCATGTAAAGATAATCAAGTTTATGACGAGTGGATTGTCAGAGATCAAGGTGCAATGGTAAGACAAATTGGATACTCACCGAAAGAATTCGCAAAGATAATTATTGAAAGTGAAGGAGGACTTTCAAATGCATCCAAGTTATTTAACTTTGAAACTGACAAACATTCAAATTATGAAGCTGAGAAATACAAAAATGGATCAAAAGCTGAAAAATATTCGGAGATACTTAAAAATATATTTAATAATAACTACACATTTGAGGGATATAATAGAGCAGCCAATATTTTCTGGCCTGGTAATAAAATTGGCCATGGAAGAGAGGATATTATGGAAAAATGGAACTCTCTAAAAAAAATATTTTCCAATATAAAGTTTAGTGTGGAACATGTAGGTTTTTTAGAGGAAAAAGGACAAAACTCAAGAATATCAATTAGATGGTTTTTAGAAGGTATACACAGTAATGAAAGTAAAGATTATGGTAAAGCCTCAAATAAAAAAGTATTTATATTGGGAATTAATCATGCAGAATTTTATTCTAACTCTATTATAAGAGAGTGGGTATTGTTTGATGAAATTGCTATTTGGAAACAGATATTACTAAATCATGGTTAAAATAAGAACTACACATGTTGGGAGTTTACCTAGATCAAATGAACTCTCAAGCCTTTTAGCTTTAAAAGATAATAAAGAAAAAATAAGCATAAAAAAATTTGACGAGGTTGTAAGAAATAATGTTTTAGAAGTTGTAAAAAAACAAATTAACACTGGCATAGATATTGTAAGTGACGGAGAAATGTCAAAAATAAGTTATGCTACATATATTAAAGATAGAATTGATGGTTTTTCAGGTGAAAGTGAAAGAAGAGCTCCAAAAGATTTAGATGATTTTCCATCTTTTAAAAAAAAACTTATTCTATCTGGTGGAACCCCAACTTATCAAAGACCTTGTTGCACAAGTGAATTAAAAATAAAAGATAATATCTCAATTAATAAAGATATAATTAATTTTAAAGAAGCATTAAAAAAAAGTTCTCATAGTGAGGGATTTATGAATTCTCCATCACCGGGAGTAATTTGTAATTTTCTGCCTAATAAATTTTATAAAAATGATGATGAATATTTAGAAAAGCTCTCAGATATTATGAAATTTGAATATGAGAAAATCATTGATAGTGGACTGTCTCTACAAATTGACTGTCCTGATCTCGCTCTATCTAGGCATATGATTTACAAAAATATTTCAGAACAAGATTTTTTAAAGAGAGCAAATAAACATGTTGAGGTTTTAAATAAATCATTAGAAAATATTGATCCATCTAAAGTAAGAATGCACATTTGTTGGGGAAATTATGAAGGACCTCATACTCACGATATTGGATTGAATAAAATTATCGATCTAGCTTTTAAAGCCAATGTAAGCAAATATTTGATCGAGTCTGCTAACCCTAGGCATGCTCATGAATGGGAGGTATTTGAGAGCATAAAACTACCAAAAGATAAGATCATTATCCCTGGCGTCATAGAGTCCACAAGTAATTTTATTGAACATCCTGACGTTGTAAAACATAGAATTCTAGCCTTTTCCAGAGTAGTAGACCCTGACCAATTAATGGCCGGAACTGATTGTGGATTTAGCACTTTTGCTGGTTTTGGAAATGTTGATGAAAACATAGTTTATAAAAAACTTGAGTCACTTGTGGTCGGATCAGGACTTGCGTCAAAAGTGATTTAAAAATCACTTTTATAAAATAAACCTTAAAGATATAGTTTTATTTAGAATAATTATAAACAACCTAAAAAGAGAGATAATATGAAAAAAATACTATTAACTTTATTGTTCATACTTTTTGGAACAACCGCATATGCTGATGGGCATTGCAGTAAACCAAGTGGTTCAATAAATATTTTAGCAAATGATTTTCCAGCATTAAGAACTTTTGTTGAAACAGCTAAAGGATGTAAAGGGAGTGCAGATTTTAAGGTTACTCACTCATCTGAGCATAACAAAATAGCTGTTCCTGCTTTAACTGCAAACCCTTCTGAGTTTTCAGCAAGAATTGCAGCTAATAGTTCTATCGTGCCTTTGATGAACCAAGATTTAATTAGACCTATGGATGATCTAGTTAAAAAATATGGAAAAGGAATTCAAGACTCACAATTAATTACAATAGATGGAAAAGTAATGGCTGTTGCTTTTATGGCAAACACTCAACATCTATATTATAGAGAAGATGTTTTAAAAGAATTAGGTATACCTGTACCTAAAACTTACGAAGAAGTTGTTGCTGCATCTGAAAAAATAAGAGCATCAGGTAAAATGCAACATCCTTATGCAGCTGCGTATAAAGCTGGATGGAATTTAGCTGAGGAATTTGTAAATATGTTTATCGGTCATGGCGGTGAATTTTTTAAAGCTGGTACTGCTGAGCCAAATATAAATAATGCAAAAGGTGTAGCTACATTAAACATGCTAAAAAAATTAGCTAGTTTGAGTAACCCTGATTATCTTACTCATGACAGTGAAGCAATTAAAGTTGAATGGGAATCTGGAAAAGTTGCGCTTATGACATTATGGGCATCAAGATCAGGAACTTTATTAGATGATGAAGGAGATGCAAAAATTACTGCAGCTACCAAATTAACTGGACCAGCAACTGTTGGTGGAGGGAATATTCCAGCTGCAACATTATGGTGGGACGGATTTACTTTAGCAAAAAATAGATCTGATAGTGATGCAGAAGCATCTTTTATAGCTCTAGCTCATGCTGCTTCAAACAAGAAAATGGTTGCAGATGCAGCCGACCAAGCTGTTTGGTTGGTTGAAGGCTTTGTGCCAGGACCAAAATCTATTGGTGTAATTGAAGCTGTTAAAATGGGAGCGAAACCTTACCCAATGTTACCTCAAATGGGTTTAATGCATGGTGCATTAGGAAGTGAAATAGTTGAATTCTTGCAGGGAAAAGAATCTGCGGAACAAGCACTAAAAGATGTCGAGGCTGCTTATATAAGTAAAGCTAAAGAACAAGGCTTTCTATAAAATAAATATTTAAGTGGGGATTTAATCCCCACTTAATCGTAAATGCCAAATAAAACTTTTTTCTGGTTTTTTTTGCCAACTGGTTTGGCAATGATTCTATTTATTGGACTCCCGATAATATCTACTGGTATTCAATCTTTTTATGCTCAACATGATCAAGTAGTAAAAGAAGTAAAAAAATGTGATCCTTTTGGTTGTACTGTTTCAATTGTTGTTGACCAAGAGGCAACATCCGTACTAAGAGATGAGAGGCCGTTAGGAAAATTTAATGGATTTGGAACATATGTTGATAGAAATCATTTAGCAATTGAGCAAATATCTGAATTTTGGGATGAGACTGACACCCTTGGAGATTTTATTGACCAAGTTACAAATTTACCTTTTTACAAAGCACTTTTGTTTACTTTAACATACTGTTTGTTTGTAACTCCAAATGTCTTATTATTAGGCTTCATCATAGCATTAAGTTTAAATGCAATATCAAGAAAAATAAGAGGTCCGCTAATATTTGGCACAATATTACCTATGATAGTTACCCCATTAGTTGGATCACTTGTTCTATTCTGGATGATTGATGCAGAGGGTATTATTGGTGCAAATTTACAATTAATGATGGAAGATCCATACCTATCATTGAAATCTTCTAGAACACTTACTTGGATAACAATTATAATTTATGGAATTTGGCATCATTCTCCTTTTGCTTTTGTGGTTTTTTATGCAGCTTTACAAACAGTGCCTCAAGAACCAGTTGAAGCAGCAATTATTGATGGAGCATCAAGATACCAAAGAATTAGACACATTGTTCTACCACATATTTATCCAGTTGTTACTTTTGTAGCTTTAATATCATTAATGGATAACTTTAGAGTCTTTGAACCAATAATTGGTTTTAGTGCTGAAGGAAGTGCACAGTCTTTATCTTGGTTAATTTACGACAATTTAGTTAATGAAGAAGTAATTTTATTTGGATCAGCAGCAGCAACTTCAATGATGACTATAATTGGAATTGCTATTTTGCTGGCACCAGTATTAATAAGAACATGGAAAGAATTTAGGACCGCTAGATAATGGAATATGGATTAGACAAAAGATCAAATGCATTAAAAACATTTAATACAACTTTTATAATCATTTGGTTGTTAATTGCATGCTTCCCATTTATTTGGACATTTTGGGGATCTTTTAAGGTAAGAGCAGATTTTTTTTCAAGAGCAGATTGGTGGTACGCAATTTCTGCATTTAATACTTTAATAGAAACTGGAGGACAATTTACATCAAATGCGTACTCTGAGGCTTGGACTGAGGGTGAGTTTTGGAAAGCTTCAAGAAATACAATAATAGTAACAGTCTTTGTAGTTACAATATCACTTTTCTTAGGAACATTAGGTGCTTATGCTTTATCTAGATCCACAGAGAGATATGCATTTTGGATATTAATTGCAGCATTAATTTTTAGAGCAATGCCCCATATAACATTGGTCTCAGGTTACCTTTTTCCCTTTTTTGAATTGCAGATTTGGGGAATTTTACCGACTACAATTGTAGTTTTAGTTGCAATTAATCAACCTTTTACTTTGTGGTTGCTCTATTCTTTTTTTAAAACAGTGCCAAAAGAATTAGATGAGAGTGCATTAATAGACGGTTGTTCATACTTTCAAGCATTTAGATATATAATTATGCCTGTGATGTGGCCTGGCGTTATAACTGCTGGTTTGTTTAGTCTAATGTTAGCATATAATGATTTTACCGTAACAGCGCTACTTCTAAACCAAGAAAATCATACAATGGTACCCAAAATTCAAAGTTATCTTGGAACAAATCAACATGAAGGTAATTTGATGTGGGCAGTATCTGCAGTTGTTTCTGCCACTGCCCCTCTATTTATGTTAGTTATGTTTTTCCAAAGACAAGTAATAAGTGGATTAACAACTGGTGCCGTCAAAGGCTAATGACGATTAAAGCAGTTTTATTTGGTTCAATTGGCACAATTGTTGAAACTTCAAATATTCAAAGACAATCATTTAACAAAGCTTTTAAAAAAAACGGTCTTGATTGGTATTGGACGAAAAAAATGTACCAATCGATGTTACAAAAACCAGGTGGTGAAATTAGAGTTAAAAAATTTAGTATATCAAAAAAAACTTTAGTTAACGCAAAACAAATAAGAAACTTAAAAACATTTATATTTAATCAATATTTAAAAAAGAATAAATTAAAACCACGTGCTGGAGTAAAAAATATTATTAAATTCTGTAAAAAAAATAAAATAAAAATTGGTTTTGTTACTTCTACAACTAAAAATAACGTTGATGGAGTATTTCAATCCTTAAAACACCATATCAAAAAAAATGATTTTGATTACATAGGTCACGATAGAATTATTAAAACGTTTAAAGATAAATCAGATATTTATAAACATTGCCTTAAAAAATTAAATCTTAAACCAAGCAAATGTGTAGCTGTTGAAGATACAGAAATAAGTCTAAGTTATGCAAGAAAAGCAAAAATAAAGTGTATTGCCTTCCCGGGAGACTTTCATCTTACCGGGAAGTACAAAGATTCACTTATAAAAGTCAGAAGACTTAATCCAAAAATATTTTCTGATTTATAGTTGGTCTATTAAATCTGGTGCAATTTTCTTAGATTTTGACGAAAATCTAAGTTTTTTTATAGCATCCAGGTTAGACTTGTCATCTCCAACCACCACAAAACCAATCATTCCCATATTTTTGTGTGGTGTACACCAGTAAGCATATATTCCTGGGACATCAAACTTATATTCAACATCCTTATTATATTTTGATTTGAACTTGCCTACTCCATCTGGCACACCCTTTTTTATGAATTCTACGTTATGTCCTTTGTCATTTGCTTTCCAAAGAACTGTATCTCCAGTGTTTACTCTAACAATTTTAGGCTCAAATACATTTGACTCTTTGTCAAGCCTATTCAACATTTCCACTGTAACATCCGCACCTAATGCTATATTCGTAAAAAATGTACTTATTAAAATTATAAATGAAATTATAATTTTATTATTTTTTATCATAGAATTCATATATTATCTAAGATTGGATAAACAATATCTAATTGGTGCAACAAGTTGACACGTCTTTAACTTAAATTTTTTTATATGATTTATCAGCTCTCAGGATTGTAAAAATTATTATAATCAAAAAGGGTATGCACAATATGTTCATAGTTTTCCAGCTCGTATAACTTAGTACTACGCCTGCTGTTAAACTTGCAGTGGCTTGAATTGAAAAAACTATAAAATCATTAAAACCTTGAGCTCTAAACCTTTCCTCTTCTCTATAATTTAATACAAGTAAGCTTGTCCCAGATATAAATAGAAAATTCCATCCAAGACCTAAAAATACTAATGAAAATAAATAGTTTGTAACTGTTTGATCAAGATAACTAAGAAATATTGTAATTATAAAAAATAATACCCCACAATACATTATTTTGCTGTGTCCGAATTTTTTAATTAGATTTCCAGTAACTAATGCTGGCAGAAACATGCTAATTATATGTAATTGAATTACAAAACTGGTGCTATTTAAAGACATATTATCATTAATATGCATACTTATTGGAGTAGCAGTCATTAAAAATGACATTACCGCATAAGCAAAAGATGAGGAAACTAATGCTTGTAGAAATCTTGGTTGAGAAATTAACTCTAAAATTGATCTTCCTTTTGAAATTTTTTTGTTATCAGTAATTTTATTTTCATTATAAAAAACTAAAAAAACTATTGATGATAAAGTTAATAATGACAAACATAAATAAGAGCCAACATATAAACCCTCTGAGATAATATTCTTTCCAAGATTAGCTATATTGGGACCTAATAGAGCTGACAAAATTCCTGCAAAAAGTAACAAAGAAATGGCTTTTGGAGCTTGTTTTTTATCCACACTTTCGGCTGCTGCAAAACGATATTGATGAGCAAATGCCATCCCAAATCCAAGTGAAAAGCATGAGAACGAGTAAAGGATAAAATTTTGTTTCATTACTGCATAAGCTGCCAGTAAAGCAAACAATGAGGTTGTGATGGATGAAAGTATAAATCCTTTTTTTCTACCAGTGATGCTCATTATTTTAGAAGCAGCTATTATAAAAATGGCTGTACCAACAATTGATAAGGACATGGGTAAAGTCGACAAAGATTTAATTGGGCTTATACTTGATCCAATTATTCCACTTAAAAAAACTGTTACAGGTGCAACTGAAAATGCGCATGCATTGCTAGCAAATAGCAACCATACATTTTTATTCATTAAGGTATTATACTCTTTTCTTACCTTGAACAACTCTGTCCAATATTAAAGCAACAAATAATATTGCAATACCAGCTAAAATACCTTGGCCTACATTTGCATATTGTAAAGCCTCTAGCACATCTTGTCCTAACCCTTTGGCTCCTATTAATGATGCTACTACAACCATCGCTAAGCTTAACATCACAGTTTGGTTTACACCAGCGAGTATTGATGGAGTTGCTAAAGGTAAATCAACTTTTCTAAGTAAATACCATTTAGATGCCCCATAAGCTATTGCAGCTTCTCTGATAGTTTCAGGCACCCCTCTTAAACCTAATACTGTAAGTCTTACCACAGGTGTTCCTCCAAAAATCATAGTAATGATGACAGCTGCAACCTTCCCTGTTCCAAAAAATGCGATGACTGGAATCATAAATACAAATGCAGGCATTGTTTGCATAAAGTCCATTATTGGTCTTATCATTGAATAAAATCTTTGACGTCTTGCACAATAAATTCCTAAAGGTATTCCAATAACAATACTTAAAATTGCAGCTGTTCCAAGTAAGGCGAGTGTTGTCATTGCCTTAACCCAAAAACCTAAAAAACCCATGTAAGCTAAAAATCCAGCTGAGTAAATTGCAGTCCTTATCCCTGCTGATAAAGCAGTTAAAACTACAATAGTGGTTATAATTACAATCCATGGAGTTTTAACAAATAAAAGTTCTAAAAAATCTAATACTGATCTGATACCAATAGTTATTGCTGTAAATACAGCGTCCCCTTTTATCACCGCATAATCAAAAATAGTTTCTACCCATTTAATAGATGTAAGTCTTATCTCTGGGTGAGTAGGAAAATCATTCATTATAGAAAAAAAACCAGGAAAACTGTAGTGAATAACTGAAAAAAACATAATCACTATTGTAAAGCCAATACTTAGCAAGTAATTTTTTGTTTTCATGCCGGGGCTTATTGATTTGTTTGATAACCACTCAGAGTATCTTTTTTCTAAAACAGTGTTAGCTAATATTCCTTGAATAAATTTTACAAAAATTAATAATAAAATTCCTGAAATAGTAATCCATATTGCTGAAGCCTCGATTTGCTGAACATCTATTACATATTCTATCATTGCGTCTTCAAGTGATTTAATTGCCCTTTCGTAGACTTCGACTTTGTCTGGGTTGTTTTCTTTTGCAGCCTCTAATTGTTTGTATCTAAAATCTATTGTTGATTGAATTTTATCAATTTTTTCAACTGCATCTTTAGTGATGTTGCCAAATAATCCTCTGACAATTTGAACAACTGCAAATGTTTCCACAATTAGAAATGCCAGAGCATAATTCCACACATTTCTTAGTCCAAACCATACTGGTCCAAACAATGCTGCAAACAAATTAAAAGAGTAAGAGTATGTTGGTTTGCTTCCAATTTTTTTAAACTCTTTGATATAGTAATCTGGATTTGAAATTACAAAATTTTTAATAAGTTCCGATCTTGATAAATTTTTAATTTCCTTACTCATTGTCATTTCCTTCAACAACTGCCTTTAATAGGTCTGATTGAGTAATAATTCCAACTTCTATATTATGGTCATTTATAACTACAATTGGTTTATCTTTAGAAACAGAAGTTTCAATAAGTTTGCTTAATATGTCGTTTTCATTTACTTTTTCATTATTACTTAAATTTTCCCCAAAGTTTTTTTTATATTGCTCTAAAGGTTGCATAATAGTTTTAGCCTGAACAACTTTTAATCTTGAAATTCCTTTTACAAAATCTGCAACATAATCATCAGATGGATTTACAACTATTTCTTCAGGGGTTCCGATTTGAACTACTCTTCCATCTCGCATTATTGCTATTCTATGTCCAACTCTTACAGCTTCATCAAGATCATGAGTTATAAATACAGTTGTCTTTTTCATTTGTTTTGAAAGTTTAATAAACTCTGTTTGAAGTTGGCGTCTTATAAGCGGATCAAGTGCACTGAAAGGTTCATCCATGAGTAAAAATTCAGGATCAGCAGCTAATGCTCTGGCCAACCCTACTCTTTGTTGCATTCCTCCAGATAATTCATGTGCGTATTTATTACCCCATCCTTGTAATTCAACAATATTTAGGATGTTATTTGCTGCATCTAACCTATCGTTTTTACTTACTCCTCTTATTTCTAAAGGCATTGCAATATTATCTAAAACAGATCTGTGGGGCATCAATGCAAAATTTTGAAAAACCATACCAATTTTTTTATTTCTAAGTTCTTGTAAATTTTCTTTATTAAATTGCATTACATCCTGGTTGTTTATTAAAATTTTTCCAGATGTTGGCTCTAATAATCTATTAATATGCCTAACAAGTGTTGATTTCCCACTTCCAGATAATCCCATAACACAAAAGATTTCACCTTTATTAACATCGAATGAAACATCGGAAACACCAATTACTGAATTATATTTTTCTAAAGCTTCTTGTTTTGAAATTTTCTTATTTTGGATTGCATCTAATGCATCACTGGATGTGTTTCCAAATATTTTCCAAACATTTTGGATCTGTATAGCAGCTTCCATAAAAGGATTTTAGCTTAATATTATTGAAAATGATACCTGGCAACTATAAGTCGCCAGGTAAATTAAATTTAAATTGACTAAATTAAAGACCTAACCAACCATCAACTGTTGATTTATTTTTAGCCATCCAGTCTCTTGCAACTTCTCCTGGGTCTCTTTTTTGAACTGATACTTCGTATGCCATCCAAGAAACATCATCTGCTGTTATCTGGAAATTTTTAAAAAATTCAACAATCGCTGGTGATTTGCTTTCTAAAGAAGTTCCCCATCCGATTTGAATTTGTTTCAAAGCATCCTTTGAAGCTACATATGATTTTTGATACCAATCTGCATCTGCTTTTGGTTGAATCATTTTATATTTAGCTGGATCATACTTAGGTTCTTCCAACATAACTACATCAGCCATTCCCCAAATAGCATGAGGTTTGTAACAATAAAATGCATAGCCTTCACCTTTTTTGATCGAGTCTAGAACTCTAGCATTTTTAACAGCTTCAGCAGCTCTTATTGGCTCTATACCTGCATCATAAAGTTTATAGTCTCTAAGTTTGACCTGGTTTACATTTGCAGAAGCCCATCCGTCTGCACCAATCCAAAACTCACCTTTTCCATTTCCATCGCTGTCCATTGCTTTAACAACTTCTGGCCTGCCCAAATCTTCTATTGCAGTAATATTCATTTTTTTTGCAAATTGTTGAGAGACACAATAGCCTTGATTTCCCTCATAAGGATTTTTGCTCAATTTTAATGTTCCTTTTGGTACTAAATCTTTTGTATAAGCTTCTTGATTTGGTAGCCAAATGTCAGGATGAACTTCGATTTCACCTTTACTTCTATCAATTGCACCATAGATTGCAGTATTGTTTCCTGGGACTAACTCGGCCTCACCACCCATTTTATCAACAACAACAGCTGCAAGTAAATTTGCGATTGCAGTTGCACCTGTCCAGCCAGGATCACCTATTTTTACCTTTTCAGCAAAACTTGAGGCTGGCACAAATAATGAAATTACTCCAGCCACAATAATTTTTTTGATTATATTCATATTTTCCTCATTAATGTTATTTATATAATTAAAATCTAACTTTGTTTTAAATTTAGAGTCAACTTTTCTAATAAGCTAAATAGTAAAATCTGCTATGCAAAAGCCTAAAATGGGCGATTTAAATAAGAAAATCCTCAACAACTTGATTAAATTTCTGAGGCTGTTCAAGATGTACATTGTGACAACAATTTTTAAATATTTTTAAATCACTATCAGGAATATTATTTTTTAGTGTTGAGACTTGTTCAAAATTATAAGATTTGTCTTTATCTCCCCAAATTATCAAGGTTTTGTTTTTTATTTTTTTTAAATTTTCTAATCCATTCCAATCTCTCATAGCTATTAGGGCGTTACGTGCTGTTTCTTCAGAAATGTTTTTAACTGCATTTTCACATAAATAATAATTTTTGGCTTGATCTCCTTCAACAAACCACTTTGGTGGTATTCTTTTTACTTGTTCCTTAACTCCTTCCTCACCCAGCTTTTTTATCGACGTATTTATCGGTTCAAATCTTCCTGGAATATCACCAATAGGTCCAGTAGCGAAACAAATCAATCTATTAATTCTATCTCCAGATAGTTTTGCTATTTCTTGTACTATCATTCCACCCATCGAGTGACCCATTAAATTAAACTTATCTATATTTTTTAAATCAATTTGTTGGATAATGAATTTAGCCATTAAACTTATACTATTTAAAGATTCTGCATTAAAACTTTCGCCAAATCCCGGCAAAGCCGGTGCTATAATTCTAAATTTTTTATAAAGATAATCTTTTTGGAGTTTCCACATTTCAGATGATCCTAGATATCCATGAACTAAAACTAGTGGATATCCTGAACCAATATCGTCAATATAAATATCTTGCATAATTGTTTATAAAATATAGTTGTATAATCTAATTTTTAAAACAAAATTCAAAGCAAATTTATGATTGGTATTCTTGGAGGAATGGGGACACAAGCTGGTTTAGATTTTTGCAATAAACTTGCAAAGATTAATACTGGCAAGCTTGATCAGCAATATCCAATGTTTGTTCTCTACAACAAAACTAACACCCCAAAGAGGCCAGAAAATTTAAAAAAATATTACAACGTCTTAAATGCTCTTATTGAAGGCTGTAAAATGCTACAAAAAAATAATTGTAAATTTATAGTTATGCCATGTAACACAGCGCACTATTGGTATGATGATTTGAAAAAAAAGATTAAGATACCAATTTTAAGTATGCCACAAGAAGTTTATAAAGAAACACTTAAAACTTGTAAAAAAAATACTAAAATAGGTCTTTTATCTACTGAAGCAACTTTAGAGACAAAGGTGTATAGCAAATACTTTGCTAAAAGTTTTAATTTGGTGAGCCCTAGCAATGATTTACAAAAAAGTTCTGTGAACAAATCAATAAAACTTGTTAAGATGGGAAAAATTAAAGAAGCTGAAAAAGCTATTAGACCTGCTGTAAATTACTTAATGAAAATTAAATGTAAAAAAATAATTCTAGGATGTACTGAATTACCAATTGCAATATTTGCGTATAAATCTTTTAAGAAAATAAAACAGTCTAAAATTTTTATTGATCCAAACTTGCTTGTGGCAAATATTTCAATGAAAAAATATAAAAGAATTTAATTTAATCTCAGTTCTAATTATTATTAGAACCGAGATTATAAATTAATCCGAAATCCTTATTACTTTGTAGGATCTGGAACTTTTCTTAAGTAAGGCTTAACTGTTTCCCATCCATCTGGATATATTTTTTTAGCCTCATCATCTTTTACAGCAGGAAGAATAACTACGTCTTCACCTTTTTTCCAATTAGCTGGAGTAGCAACTCTATGATTTGCAGTAAGTTGCATTGAGTCTATTGCTCTTAAAATTTCATGGAAATTTCTTCCTGTAGCCATTGGGTAAGTTAAATAAAGACCAATTCTTTTATCTGGTCTTACAACAAAAATAGTCCTAACAGTTTCATTATCAACTGCTGTTCTTCCCATTGAGGTTGTTCCTGCATCGGCTTCTAACATATTGAAAAGTTTTGCAACTTTTAAATCTTCATCAGCGATAATAGGATAATCAGGCATCGTTCCAGATACATCTTTAATATCTTCTAACCATTTTTTGTGATCCTCAACTCCATCTACACTTAGTCCGATTACTTTTACATTTCTTGCATCAAACTCAGCTTTCATTTGTCCCAATGAACCTAATTCAGTGGTACAAACTGGTGTAAAATCTTTTGGGTGAGAAAATAATACGCCCCAACTATCTCCAAGCCACTCATGAAAAGATATATCTCCCTCTGTAGTTTTGCATTGAAAATCAGGACACATACTGTTTATTTTTAACATTCTTCACTCTCCTTTTAATTAATTAGAACCATTATAAATTATTGATTAGGTTTATCAACGATATTTAAGTTTGAAAAAACAACTTATAAGACGTGTATCTTAAGTAAATTATAAGTGTTAGATTTTTTAATATGAATAATTCTAATCACTCAAATATTTTGATTATCGGTGGTGGGTGCGCTGGTATATCAGTTGCCACAAGACTAAAAAGTTTAAAGTCTGACTTATCAATATCAATTATAGAACCTTCTGAAAAATCTTTATATCAAGCTGCATGGACTTTAGTGGGTGCGGGTGCTTATGATGTAAACAGTACGATTAAGCCAATGTCATCTGTAATGCCTAGTTACGTTAATTGGATTAAAGAATATGCTGAAAGTTTTTCCCCTGAATCTAATTCAGTGAAAACTTCAGGTGGTGAATATTCATATGACTATTTAGTAGTTTGCCCTGGTTTAAAAATTAACTTTGATGGAGTGGCTGGGCTAAAAGAAACTTTAGGAAAAAATAATGTTTGTACTAATTATAGTTCAGATATGGCTGTTTATACTTGGGAATGTCTAAAAAATTTACATAGAGGAAATTTACTATTCACTGAACCTCCAATGCCAATTAAGTGTGCTGGAGCACCTCAAAAAATAGCATACTTAGCTGCTGACCATTTAAAGAAAAAAGGAGCTCTTAAAGATAGTAATTTAGAATTTTTATGTGCAAAGCCAGTTATTTTTGGTGTACCTCACTTTCAAGGTCCACTGAATGAAATATGCGACTCATATGGTATTAAAAGAAGCTTCCAGCATAATTTAATTTCAGTAAACGGAGAGGCCAAAGAGGCTGTATTCAAACAATCTGATAAAGACGGAAATTCAAAAGAGGTTACAAAGAAATTTGATTTTATTCATGTAACACCACCTCAAACTTCTCCAGACTTTATTAAGAATAGTCCATTAGCTGATGCTGGTGGTTGGGTTGATGTAGATCATAAAGAAGGAACATTAAGACATACTAAATATGAAAATATTTATAGTTTAGGTGATGTAATGAATGCACCTAATGCAAAAACAGGAGCAGCAGTTAGAAAACAAGCTCCAATAGTTGCTCATAATATCATTAAAGATATTAATAAGTCGTCCGAAGCATATAGACTTTATGATGGATACGGTGCTTGTCCATTAACAGTTGCATACGGTAAAGTTATGTTAGCAGAATTTTGTTATGGTGGAAAAGTAACTCCAAGTTTGCCTTTTGACCCAACAAAACCAAGCTCTTTATATTGGCAAATGAAATCAAAGCTATTTCCTTGGTTACAATGGAACGTTATGTTTAAAGGAAAAGAATGGAGCAGACCTAATCATAAAGCTATTGAAAATTAGTATCAATTTTATAAAATTTTACTTATTTTATAATTATGATTTTCGAACAACTATTTGATACTAAATCCTCGACTTACACTTATATTATTTCGAGTGGAAAAGGACGTGAGGCATTAATCATAGATCCAGTTATTGAACATACTGATGAATACATAAAAGTTTTAGAAAGTTTGGAATTAAAACTTGTAAAAGTAATTGATACTCATATTCATGCAGATCATGTAACTGGCTTAAATGAGCTCAATCAAAGAACTAATTGTGTTCGTATGATGGGTGAAAACTCTAAATCTGAGGTAATTGATATAAAATTGAAAGATGAAGAAAATATAAATATCGAGAATATTGAGCTTAAAGCTATTTATACTCCTGGTCATACAGATTGTTCATATAGTTACTTAATGAATGATAGAGTTTTTACAGGCGATACTCTTTTAATTAATGGGACAGGTAGAACAGATTTTCAAAATGGAAGTGCTCATCAGGCTTATGAGTCATTGTTTGGCAAATTATTAAAACTTCCAGAAGAAACACTTGTTTATCCTGCCCATGATTATAATGGAAAAAAAAATTCAACAATTGGTAACGAAAAAAGCAATAATCCTCGATTACAAGTTAGCTCAAAAGAGGAATATGCTGAAATAATGGATAATCTTAATCTTGCCAATCCAAAAATGATGGATATCGCAGTACCAGCAAATCTAAAGGGATTAACGCTTAAAGAACTCTAAAATCAGGGTTATTATTAGTATTGTTTTTAAAAAATATACAATTATATAACTCTCATGGTATGCAATAATATACACTGTAAATGTAAAAACTGTTCTTGTGACAGATGTGTTTGTAAAAACTGTGATTGCAAACCATCATCAGAAAACTGCTGTTGTAACAAGTAGTTAAATTTTAATAACTAATCTTAAATAAACATGAATGATTTTTTAGAGTCGATAATTAAAAGAGATCCTGCCGCAAGATCAAAGTTAAGTTTAATACTAACTTATCCTGGTGTTAAAGCTTTATTTTTTCATAGAATTGCAAATTTTTTTTCAATTGCAAAATTTCATCTTGTTGCAAGAATAATTTCTCAGTTCTCAAGATTTTTAACAGGTATTGAAATTCATCCAAATGCTAAAATTGGAAAAAATCTTTTTATAGATCATGGTATGGGAGTAGTAATTGGAGAAACATCTGATATTGGAGATAACGTTACTATCTATCACATGGCAACATTAGGCGGAATTGCACCAAGTATTAATTCAGATGATCAAAGAAATGTTAAGAGACATCCAACATTAAAAGAAAATGTTGTTGTAGGTTCTGGTGCACAAATACTTGGACCAGTTGTGGTTGGTAAAAATGCAAAAATTGGAGCCAACGCCGTTGTTACAAAAGATGTTCCAGAAAATGCAGTAATGGTTGGAATTCCAGCAAAAAATGTTGGTACTGCATCTGAAGAATTTAAACCCTATGGAGTTGCACCAGGGGGTGATACAAAGCTTGATGTATGAAAACTTTACAAAATAATTTTGTCGAAGCAATAGGAAATACTCCTTTATTTAAATTAAAAGTCGCATCAGAAATTACTGGTTGTAATATTTATGGAAAAGCAGAGTACCTTAATCCAGGTGGCTCTGTAAAAGATAGAGCAGCTTTAGCTTTGATAAGAGATGCTGAAGAAAAAAAACTAATTTCAAAAGGTGGAACAATTGTTGAAGGAACTGCTGGTAATACTGGAATTGGATTATGTCTATTAGGAAATTCTATTGGTTATAAAACTATTATCGTAATGAACGATAATCAAACACAAGAAAAAAAAGATTTATTAAGAAATATTGGAGCTGATTTAAGGTTGGTTCCACCTAAACCTTATAAAGATGAAAATAACTTTGTTAAATATGCAGGAAGATTGGCTGATGAATTAAAAAGTAGCAACAATCACGGTGTAGTGTGGGCTAATCAATTTGATAATACTGCTAATTCTAAAGGTCATTATGAAACAACAGGGCCAGAAATATGGGAACAGACTGATGGCAAAATAGATGGTTTTGTATGTTCATCTGGTACTGGTGGTACAATTGCAGGTGTAAGTAGTTTTTTAAAAGAAAAGAATAAAGATATTAAAATATATTTATCAGATCCAACAGGTTCCTCTCTATATAGTTACGTTGAAAATGGTGAATTAAAGAGTGAAGGTGGTTCAATAACTGAAGGTATTGGATCTAGTAGAGTTACTGCGAATTTTGCAAAAGCACGTATTGATGGAGCATTTTCAATAAGTGATCATGAGTCTTTACCTGTTTTATTCGATTTAATTGAAAAAGAAGGTTTAAGTTTAGGTACAAGTTGTGGAGTGAACATTGCTGGAGCAATAAGATTGGGTAAACTTTTAGGACCAGGTAAAACGATTGTCACAATTCTTTGTGATAAATCTGATAAATACAACTCAAAGATGTTCAATAAATCTTTTTTAAAAGAAAAAGGTCTTCCCTATCCTCACTGGATATAATCACGCATAGCAGTACTGTAATAAATTCATTACATTTCTATCATATAATAAACTCTAATATAACAATTAATTTAAAGGAGAAACTATGGACGTAAAAGAGCAAACTAAAAAAGCATATGAACTATTTGGTTCAGGAGATATGGAAACATTTTTTAATGATATGATCGATGATGAAATCGTTTGGACTTTTCCAGGTAAAGAAGGTGTACATCCACTTTCTGGAGTTCACAAAGGGAAACAAGCTATGATGGCTGCAATGTCTAAAATCCCAGCTACTTGGCCAAATTTCCATTTAAAAGTTTTAGATATGATAAGTGAAGGAAATAAAGTTTTTGCAAGAGTTCATGCAACTGCGGATAACATGGATACTATGTTTGGTCACTATTTTGAAGTAAGTGATGAGGGAAAAACTAAAGTTATGATGACTTTTGATGATACGCTTAGCATGTTCAATGCAATGAAGAAGTAAGGAACAATATGTCAATTTTAGAAAAACTTAATAAAGCAATCATGGAAAAAGATGGTGCAGCAGCAGCTGAGATTATTCATGATGATTATAAGAGATATTCTCATCTTCAGGGAGCCTATACTGAAAGTGGAAAAACAGGTATGATTGAAGCAATTAACAAAGGTTTCATGAAAGTTGATAAATATAGAATTTTATATGAAAACGATGAAATAGGTTTTGATCATTCTATTGTTACTTATGCCGAAGATGGAAATAAAGAGGCTTTAATGTGTTATTGGAAATTTAAAGATGGTAAAATCATTGAACTCGAAACAGGCGCAACCAAAATACCAAAATAATTATAAACTAACAGAAGGAGTTTAATATGAGTAGTATTGAAGTTAAAACCTTTGATAAAGCAGATGAGGTAGTTGATAAGTTTAATAATGCTAAAATAGAAGCAGTTAAAGTAGGCGGTCAAAGAGTAGTTAGATTACATTTAAAACCAGGATGGAAATGGTCTACAGATGTTAAGCCACATATTGGAACTGACAGTTGTCAGGCAAACCATATTGGAATTATCACAAAGGGATCTGTTTGTGCAAAACACGATGATGGAACAGAGGTTACATATAAAGCAGGAGATTCTTACTCCGTAACACCAGGTCATGACGCTTGGGTAGTTGGCAATGAACCTGTTGAAGCATATGAGTTTGCCGGGGTTTGGGGAGAATAAAATGGTAAAAATGGTTGGTAACTTTGAAGTAAAAGACTGGGCTCACTGGAAAAAAATGTTTGATGAGCACTCTGGTCCTAGGGAAGCAGCAGGTATTAAAACTATTTACGTAGGTAATGAAATAGAAAATCCAAATAAAGTACATATTGTGATGGAAACACCAGCAGCAGACACTATGCAAAAATTTATGCAGAATCCAGAGAATGCTAAAGTAATTGCGGAATCTGGTCATAAACAAGAGACAACAGTAATGAGCGTTTGCTCAGATTAAATTAGCAAAAAAAAGGAGATATATTATGTTTGTAAAAATAGAACAAAAACTCTCAAAAGGTTTTAATTCTTGGAAGGAAATGATGCTTGCAAATAGTGAGAAACTTAAAAAGTATGGAATGACTATAGCTTTTGCAGGTGCAGATAAAGAAGATGATAATGCTATGACTGTAGTTATTCATTTTGAATCACCTGAGGGCTTAAAAGGTTTTGGTGGAGATGCAGAACTAACTCAAGCAAGAATAGATTCTGGAGTAATAATGGACCAATCTAAAATGACCATGATGACTGATGAATCTGTGATGAACCACAAAGGATAATTCTAATGATGAAAAAAATATATGTAATTATGTTTTTTTTAATATTTACAACATCAAGTTTTGCAGACGGTCATAAAGGAAAAATTGATCTTAAAGGTTTTATTGTTGGAGATAACAAATTTCTTACTGATAACGAGGGTAACTTTTTAACTTTTACTTACGATGGAGTTGGAGGATTAATGGCAGTCGAAGGTACAACATTCATGGATAATGCTTCACAATATTGTCTTGGCGCAGGCACAATCCCAGGAAAGGGATTTGAAATGGGACACTGTAAAATAAATCAAATGGATGGGGATACTATTTTTACATACTACGAAATTCCACTTGGAGACTCAATGAATGGTACATTTAAATGTTTAGGGGGAACAGGAAAATATAAAGGAATAGAATGTAGTGGCTCAACAGGGTACACACCAATTAACTCAGCCCAAGAAAATAAATTTGCCTCATCAATTTATTTTAAAGGTGGATATTCTTTAATGAAATAATTGAATAATCATAAGATTGATTTAAAATACGAAATAAAAAAAAGGAGAAAAAAATGAAATATTATATGGTAACTCACACTTTTAAATCTAAAGAAATGAAAGACAAATTTAACGAGGTTTTAGGCGGCATGTCCAGAGAAGATATGATTAAATCTTCCACTAGCGATAAAGCTAAATGCCAAATGACATATTACACTCCAGGTGATACTATGACAATGTTTTGTCATTGGATGGCAGAAAGTACTGATGCTATTAATGAACAGCTTACTCAGATGAATGATTTTTTTGAACCTCACCAATTTACTGAGGTTAAAGAAGAAGTTTTCGATTTTAACAAATAGGAGGAAAAAATGGAAAAAGAAGTTTTAGTGATCGTAGATTTGAAAGAAGGAAAACTTGAAAAATTTATGGGATGGATGCAATCAGATGAGGGTATGAGTGTAAGAAAATCAGCAGCTCATCCAGAAAAAACTATAGGAGCAGTAAAGCCAGATAAAAGTGGCGTAATGTTTAAGGTATTTGTTCATAATATGGAAAAAATGAAAGAACTAATATCTGGTACACATCCAGTTGGAAAGGAAATTTACGATGAATGTGTTATCAAAATGACTGCTTGGGATTTAACAAAGGTTGAAATGTAATATGGCGAAATTTTATTTGGTTGGCAAAATAAGTGCAGAATTAATGAAAAGAATGCAAAATGATCCAACTGCAGATAGATATGCATCGACTAAGAAAGTTACTGAGGCGGCTGGTTTAAAATTGATCAGCTATGAATGGGTAAGAGGTAGATTTGATGTTATCTCATGTGTAGAAGGAGATTATGAACAAGCACTAGCCTTGAAGATTGCTTTTAAAAATTCAGGACTAATGGATGATTTGATGGTACATGAAGTTATTGACTACAATAAAGCTTTTCAAAATGCTGCAGATGCCACAAAGTCTGTTATTAAACCAGGAGAATAATTATGAGTGGTTATGCGATCTTTAACCTTAATGTTAACAATCCTGAAAATTATAAGGAATACATAGACAAAGTTAAACCCACTGCAGAAAAATTTGGTGGGGAGTATCTTGTAAGAGGTGGTAGCAGCGAGACTATTGAAGGGTCATGGCAGCATCCAAGGACAGTTGTGATAAAATTTCCAAGTTACGAGAAAGCGAAAGAATGGTATAATTCTGAAGAATATAAACCAATAAAACAAATTCGATTAGATAACGCAGATACTAATGGAATAATAGTTGAAGGAGTATAAAGGAGATAAAATGTCAATATTAGAAAAATATAGCGCAGCTATAAAAGATAAAGATGAAACAGCAATGAATGAGCTTTTGCATGATGATTTTAAATTTACTATGCATAAATCAGGTAATACTTTAAGCAAATCTGATGTGATCAAATGGGCCATGAGTGGAGATATTAAACAGAGAGACACTAGAGTTGTTTACGAAAATGATGAGGTTGGAGTACATCATGCCTTTGTAACATTTGACGATGGTAATGTTGAAGCAGTAATGGCAGTTTACAAATATGATAATGGAAAAATCATTAGTTTAGAGACTGGCGCAACTCCTATGCCAAAATAATGAAAAAGCTTATACTTTTATTTGTTTTTATGGCCTTTAATTCAAATGCAGCGTCAATGAAGATGATTGGATCCAAAGGAGATCCGAAAGACGTAACCAGAGTAATAGAAGTAAAAATGTATGACAATTATTATGAACCAAGCTCAATTAAAGTGAAAAAAGGTGAAACAGTAAAAATAATTGTTAAAAATTTAGGTGAACTGGTACATGAATATAATATTGGCACTAAAAAGATGCATATTGATCACCAACCCGAAATGGCAAGATTAATTGAACACGATATTCTTTTAGGCGACCGTATTGATCATAAAAAAATGAAAGAAATGTCTAAAAAAGATCACTCATTAGGCCATAAACACGCAAATAGTGTAATGCTAGAGCCAAATAAAACAGGAGAAATTATTTGGAAGTTTTCAAAAGATATTTCTTTAGAAATGGCGTGTAATATTCCGGGTCATTATGAAACTGGAATGGTTGGGCCAATTATTATTGAATAATATAATTTTATAGATATTAATTTTAGATAATATTATTCTTAATTGATGAGTAATATAACAGCTTATATAATCTTAATTATTGCAGTTGCTCTTGGTACAGCATCAAATGGTTTTGCCAAAGCTGCAAATGGTTTTACAATATTTTTACCAAGTGTCTTTACAGCAATAACAATAGTTGCATGTATGTATACACTATCCTTAGTTATGAAAACTATTCCTGTTAGCGTAACATATGCTTCATTCGCAGGCTTATGTATAATAGCTACTTCTATTGTGGGAATTTATAAATTTAATCAAATTCCTGACTTTTTTACAATTATAGGTCTAATACTAATTATATCTGGAGTTTTAATTGTTAATTTAGTAGGAAAATCAAATTAAATATTAAAGTTCATCTGGCAGATCATGCTTACCGTCATCTTTTAAATTGATCATATATTCTTTAACTACAAAATCTAAATTTAGATCTGAGTATAAATGTGGAAACATGTTGCCATCAGTTGATTGCTCCCAAACCAGATTTTTTAATTTTAGAGCATCCACTTTAAGAATTATTAAATTAGTTTGATTAACATAAAACTTATTTAGTGTTTGCTTGATCTGATCTTTGTCTGAAAAATGAATATAACCATCTTTTAAATCTAATGTAGTGCCTTTAAAAATATTATTTTGTTTTGCATTACTCCACTCTGATTTTGTGCATATCTTGTAGACAAAATCGAAATTCATTTTATTTTAAAAAGTTATCTACCTCTACTTGATAACCTTCAACTAAACGATTTGTTTCATTTGCCATTCCAACTATTGCGATCATTTCGTTTATCATTCCATCTGTTGCACCTTTTTTTCTTGCTGCTAAGGAATGAGATTTAATACAATATTCACAATTGTTAGTAATTGAAACTGCAACATAAATAAGCTCCTTTACAGCAGGATCTAATTCACCTTTTCCCATTACTTGTTGTAATGATCTCCAAGTTCTTTCTAATGTTTCTGGACTATTAGCCATAGTTTTCCAAAAATTCGGAATTTCAGTTATTTGTCGAGCTTCTTTTATTTCATCAAAAATTTCTTTTACTTTGCCAGTTGCATCTTTTTCTTCAATTGGTTTGAACATCTTATTTCCTCCTATTTTTTGTTTATGATATCACTCTTAAATTTTGTATACAAAATTTTTGAATAATTATTCATATCTTGCATATTTTCTTTAGCTTCTTTATCAAATTTTTCTAGCGCACCTTGTCCTAATTGGTTTTCTAAAGATGCTTTATACTCAGGTACGCACCCCCAATCATTTACTGTTGTATCCTTAATCTCTATGTGGAATTGGATACCATAAGCACTATTTTTATATCTAAATATCTGATATTTTGTCTCTTTTGATGAAGCAATTAATGTTACATCTTTATTTTTTTCTAATTCTTTAACTTCATAAGAGTGCCATTGTAATGATGTAATTTTTTCTGGAAAATCTGTAAAAAGTATATCTTTCTTTTTTTCATCCAAAAAATTTATATCCATCATTCCAATTTCTGGATTATTAGTTTTAACTACTTTTCCTCCAATTACTTCTCCTAGCAATTGACATCCTAGACAAAAACCTAAGTATGGCTTATTTAATTCTACAACAAACTCTTTAATTTTATTTTTTTCATCTATAAGCCAAGGATAATCCTTTTCCATCCATGTATCCATAGGTCCGCCCATACATAGCATTCCGTCAAAAAAACTTAGATTATTTGGAATTTTTTCACCTTCATCTAATTCAATTGTTGTAATATTAACTCCATCTTTGATCATTAAATCTTTTATATAACCGGGATCTTCAATTTTAATGTGTTGAAGAACAAGAATTTCCATTATTAAACGATGGGTTTTAGCAAACCTAATATTTTTTTATGAATTGTTTTATTGGATGATACCACTACATGTCCTGCCTGTTTTGCATTTTGATTGTCCCAAGTTGTTACAATACCACCAGCAGCATTAATAATTGGTATTAGTGGATGAATGTCCCAAATTTTATTATTACATTGTATGACAACATCAATTCTACCTTCACATATCTGAGCATATGATAATGCATCTGAACAAGGAAATTGTATTAATTTAAGAAGTTTTGGAATTTTTTTTTGTTTATATAAAGAAATAGCTCCATGAAAACCAGCAGTTAATTTGATATCTTTAAATTTAACATTCTTGTTGACTAATATTTTTTTTCTTTTTTTATTTTCAACAACATATGCAATTTTTGAAGATTGATTGTAATAATATTTGTTTAACATTGGGAAGTTTGCCAAACCAAATATAGGATTGCCTTTATAATTTACAGATATTAAATTACTCCAAGTAGGACTTCCTATGACAAATGACCTGGTTCCATCTATGGGATCAATTACCCAACTAAAATCACTTTTAGTTTTTTTGTAACCAAATTCTTCTCCAATAATTTCATGACCAGGAAATTTTTTGCCTATCTTTGCTCTAATGAATTTTTCAAAAGCTTTATCGCATGTAGTAACAGGGTCATATCCTTTGCCAAGTAATTTATTATTAACTTTAAAAGGCTTATTAAGTTTTTTAAAATAAAAATTTGTTAAATCAATTGCTAGTTGGTTCAAAAACTTTGGAAATTCATTATTTTTAATTATTAGATTGCTATCCATAATTCCAAATACTACTTTATTTCTCTTGATTAAAGATATTTTTTAATTAATGCTCAATTTTATGAAAATTGAATTAGATAATAATAAGGTTTTCTTTAGAGATGAAAATCTGAATGAAGAAATTCATCCTTTTTGGCTTAGAGAAAGAGTAGAAAATGTTGAATTATTAGATCAAAAAACACAGCAGAGACTATTTGATCCAAGCACCATGGAATCAGACGTCATTATAAAGTCAGCAATAATTGAAAAGGACCTCTTAAACATAACTTTTTCAGATGGAATAGAAACTAAAATTGATATTAATAAAATAATTCGAGAATTTAAAAATTCCAACTCAATTATTAAAATTAAAGAAAAAGTAAAATGGACTTCTTCACTTAATGATGTAAAAAAATTTAATTTTCATGAGAATATTTATGAAAGTGTTGAAATGCATGAATTACTTGCTTCTTTTTACAAGTATGGATTTGCAATTTTAAAGAATGTTCCAACTCACAATAATTATTTAATCAAATTTGCCAACTCTGTGGGCAGTGTTAGAAGAACTAATTTCGGTGAACACTTTAATGTTTCGTCAAAACCTAATCCTAATGATCTTGCATATACACCTTTGCCTTTGGCTCCTCATACCGATAATCCATATAGAAATCCAGTCCCTTGTATTCAGATATTGCATTGTATTGAGAATGAAGTAACGGGTGGTTTATCTACGTTGGTTGATGGTTATACTGTTACTGAAGATTTAAAAAAAGACTTTCCTGAATATTATGAAATATTAACTAAAGTAAAAGTAAAATTTAAATTTATTGATAAAGATGTGATTTTAGAAGACTGGTCTGAATTAATAGAGCTCGATGAAAACAAGAATTTTAAACAGGTTAGATTTAGTCCTCGGCTTGATTACGTACCGGTTTTAAAAAAAGAGGAACTAGACCTTTATTATAAGGCTAGAAAAAAATTATCTGATTTATATAACTCTGATTTCTATAGAATAGAATTTAGATTAATGTCCGGAGATTTAATTATGATGGATAATTACAGATTGCTTCATGGTAGAACAGAATTTAATCCGAATGAGGGTAAAAGATTTTTACAAGGGTGCTATATTGAATATGATAGTACTGATAGCAAGCTTAGACATTTACAAAGAAAGTTTAATATAAATTAATTTAACCTATGCTTTGTAAAAAAGGCATATACTCAAGAAGATAATAACCTAAAGCTTGCAACTGATTGGTAATCATTAGTACTCCTGTAATTAACAGTAGAGATCCACCAAACATATTTATCATCTTCATCTTCGCTTTTAGATTTTTAGAAAAAATCATAAATTTTTGTATCAAGTAACCTGATAGAACAAAGGGAATTGCTAGTCCAAGAGAATAAAATGATAAAAGACCAATTCCTTTATTAATACTATCTTCGGTTGAAGCGATTGCGAGAATTGATCCTAAAATTGGACCAATACAAGGTGTCCAGCCAAATCCAAAAGCCATACCAATTAATATTGAACTTATTATTCCAGTATTGTTATTTGTCTGAAATCTCTTCTCATAATTTAAAAACTTAAGATTTACGAGCCCTAATATTTGTAAAGAAAATATTATAATGATTATTCCAGCTCCAATTCTGAGTTGATAAGAGTTTTCTAATACTAAAGAGCCTAAAAATGTAGCTGTAGCTCCAAAACTTATGAATACAATAGAAAATCCGACTGCAAATAAAATAATAGGAAAAATATTTACAGTTTTTTTTTCAAGTAATTCATTAAGAGTTGATCCTGATATATATGATATATATCCTGGTATTAGAGGCAGAACACATGGAGATAAAAAGCTAAGCAAACCAGCTCCAAAAGCTAAAATAAATTCAATCATTATCCAGTATTTTTGATAGCTGCAGAAATACCTGCTATTGATGCCATCATTGCATCATTTAAATCTTTTTTATCTTTTTTATTTAAATTTCTTTTTAAAAGCTTATTCATCACTACTGCTTGTAAAACATTAAGGATTTCAGAATATATGTTTCTAATAATTGCTGGACCTCTAAAAACTTTTCTTTGTTTAAAAATTTCTTTTGGTGTTATTTGATCATTCAATTTTTTAACAGCATCAAATTGAAATCTTAATTTTTTTCCAACTCTGATAAGTTTATCATCAGCTAGGTTTTTTTCGTAAATTTTTGATATTTCTGGGTCTACCTTAGAAATTACCATGTCAAGCAAGTCCATTGTTGAATTAAAATAAGGCCAGTTTTTTTCCATATCAATAAGTGTTTTTTTAAATTTCTTTATAGATGAATATCTTAAGGCCTCAGCAGTACCTAACCAAGCGGGTAACATTAATCTAATTTGTGTCCAGGCAAAAACCCAAGGAATAGCTCTTAAACTATTTATATTATCAACATTTTTTCTTTTAGAAGGTCTAGAACCAATTGATAATTTCCCTAGTGCCATATGAGGAGTTACGGTTTTAAAATATCTTATAAAATCTGAACTTTGATTTATATTTTTTCGATAAGAACTTGTTGATATCTCAGACATACTTTGAATTAATTGTCTCCAACTGTCTTTTGGTTTTGGAGGTGGGTTTAAAGTAGCTTCCATAACAGATCCTATATAACTGCACAGATTATATTTTGCTAAAGGCTCATAACCATATTTTTGCTGTATTACTTCTCCTTGATCGGTTATTCGAATTTTACCATTGACCGATCCAGCTGGTTGTGATCTCAGTGTTGCTTGTATCGGTCCACCACCTCTTCCTGCAGACCCTCCTCTTCCATGAAAAAATGTAACGTCTATTTTAAATTTTTTAGCAAGTTTAATTATTTCTTCCTGTAATTTAAATTGATGCCAACTCGCAGAGAGCTTTCCAGCATCTTTACTTGAGTCAGAGTACCCAATCATAATTTCTTGCTTGTTATTAATATCTTTTCTGTACCATTTTAATGAAAAAAGTTTTTCCATTATTGGTTTTGCATTTATCAGATCATCAAGTGTTTCGAAAAGAGGAACTACTCTAAGTCTATTCTCAATTTTTGCTTCTTTTTGAAAAAACATGACTGATAATATATCAGAGGCCGAAGATGTCATTGAGATTACATATGCTCCTAAGCACTCCTTAGGTTGACTTGCTAATACTTTAAAAGTAGACCAAACCTCTTTATTTTCTTTATTTTTAAATTGAAAATTTTTCAATACATTTTTACTTTGCATTTTGTTCGATAAATAGTTAATTTTTTTGTCCTCATCCCAAGTAGAATAATTCTGGTTTAGTTTTTTCTTTATATATTCTGCTAATAATTGAGAATGTCTTGAAGACTCTTGTCTTATATCAAGTCGTGCAAGATTTATTCCAAAACACTTAGCTCTTCGCATTAAATCTAATAAATCACCACTTGCTATATTTTCACTTTGGTTTTGTTCTAACGACTCTCTTACAACTCTCAATGGTTTTAAAATTTCTTCTCTCTCTGATAGTAGATCTTTTTCATTCAATGGTTTATTGTTTGCCAAGTAACCTTCTATTGCTCTATGTGTTTTTCTTAATTTATCCCTTAAAGGTCTTAGATAAACTCTATAAGGCTCGAATGTTCTTCCTGTAGTTTTTAATATTTTTTTTGAACATTTTTCCATAGAGTAAGATCTAATTAACTTTGTCATTGACTTCTCATAAAGTTTAGCTGCCTCCCACCTTGATAACAAAATAACTCTTTTAGTAACTTCTGCAGTAACAAATGGATTGCCATCTCTATCACCACCCATCCACGATCCAAACTCAATAGGATTAAAATTTTTAGGCAAACCTTTACCCATATTTTTTTCAAATATTTGATTTAATCTTCTATAAACTTTTGGAATTGTATCCCACAGGCTATCTTCAATAATTGCTAGTCCCCATCTTGCCTCCTCTGCAGGAGTTGGTTTAGATCTTTTGATTTCGTCTGTATTCCATATAATTGTGATTTCGTCAAAAACCTTACGATCTAAAACTTTTAATTTTGAGGGATAATTTTTAAGTAAGTTTCTTTGTTCTAATATTTCTGTTAAAGAATGGTATTTCTGTATCAAAGTTCTTCTTTTTACTTCGGTTGGATGTGCCGTGAGTACAATTCCTATATTTAGACTTTTTGCAATATTATAAATTTTATTATTAGATATTTTTTTATTTTTGAAAAAATTTTCAAATATTTCTTCTATGAAAATATTTTGAAATTTTTTCTCCTGTTTAACGTTCTCATAAAGATCTAGAGTTCTAGAAGCATCAATTGACTCAGCCAAATTATAAAAGTTCATAAAATGATTAAATGCGCGAGTTAATTTAAATAATAAATGTGGTGGTAATTTTTTAATTTCGTTTAAAATTTTTTTAAATGGATCTTTACGATTTTTGTTGGCAATATTTGCTTTGGAAAGTAATCTAATTTTTTCAACTAGATCATAGAATTTCTGTCCCTCTTGTTCTTTAATTACTCTTCCTAATATGTTTCCTAAAAATCGAACATCATCTCTAAGAGATTTTGTGGGTATTCTTTCATAGTAGAGATCTCTTTTTAACATTTTTTATTACAAATTTTTTTTGATTTATACCAATAGCATTAGTTTGTATTTTAAATAAACTTCCTGAAAATTTAAATTTTTTAATTTCACTGTTTTTCATGCCTTTTAAAGCAGATGTGACAAATAAATCTGAATTTTTTGGACCACCAAAAGCACAATTAGTAACATTTTTAGCGGGTAAATTGATCTTATGTATCTGTTTGGCAAATTTATTTAAAACACTTACGCAAGCTCCATGATACTGGCATACCCATAAATTTCCAGCTTTATCTAAGGTCATGCCATCTGGCACTCCTTCCTTATTTGAAAATCTTTTAAATATTTTTTTACTTATTATATCTTGATTTTTATCTATCTTAATTTTGTAGATTATTCTTTTTCTACTATCTGTATGATAAAAGTTTTTTTTATCAATAAAAGCAGGTCCATTAGTAATCATGTAATCGTCATCTACTTTTTTAAGATTAAATTTTTTATCTAGGCAATAAAGAGCTCCATTTGGGATATTTCTTTCGGGGTTATCCATGGTTCCAAACCATAGTTTTCCATTTAGATCTGTTTTGCCATCATTGATCCTGTTCATTTTTAATGGCTTTTCAATGGCTATTGATTTAATTTTTTTTTTACTTTTTAGATTTACTATTCTTAATTCACCTTGGAGACCTAATATAAATATATTATTTTTTATATGAGCTAAAAATCCTATTTCTTTATTTACTTTAATAGTTTCTTTTTTTTTATTTTTTATATTTAAAATATGAATTCTTTTTTTTTTGATGTCTGTAATATAAATTGAGTTATGCTCTTTGACCCACAAAGTACCTTCACCTAATGTACATTTTAAATTCCACAAAACTTCAGGTTTTGAAGTTATAATCTTAGCCATTATACTCGTATTCTTTTATAAAATCTTTTTTTGGATTAATTCCAATTCCTATATTTTCTAATGGTGAAGCAAATCCATCTTTATCTTTAACCTGATCTAAAATTGAAAATTTTTCTTCAGCAAGATCTGTAATAAAAATATTTTTTTCAGTAGTATCGAATTCTAACATTGATTTTGTTGGAAATAGTCCACCTGGCATATCTGGTAAAGAAGTAAGTAAATGCAAATTTACTGCTACACTTAAAGCTGAACCCCATACATGATTAACAATTGGGATGAAATTCGACTGAGCTAATGCTGATACTTTTAAATATTCTGTTATTCCACCTAAACCGCAAACTTCTGGTTGGGCTATATCAATGCAATTATTTTTAATTAATTGGTTCCAACCATATTTTGTGAACTCTGCTTCACCACCGGCAATATTTGTTTTTAATTTTTCTTTTAATTCTTTGTATCCATCGTAATCTTCTGGTGCCACAGGTTCTTCAAACCAATAGATTTCCATTTCATCCAATCCTTTACCAACATACAAAGCATCATTTCTGTTATAAGCATGATTGGCATCGACCATTAGTTTAAAATTGTTGCCAATTGCTTCTCTTACTGCGCTTACTAACATTAAATCTTCTTTTGGACCTAAACCAACTTTCATCTTCATCGCCTTGAATTTTTTTTCTTTTATTTGATTTGCCTCTTTTTTGAATAATTCACATAATTCTTCGACAGGTTTTTTTTGCAGCATCATTCCATAACCATAAACTGGAATTTTGTTATTAGTTTTACCCCCTAATAATTGATAAAGAGGCAATTTTGCTTTTTTCGCTAGTATATCCCATAATGCTATATCAATTCCTGATAATGCCTGAATAGGCATTCCTTTCTGACCGCTATCTCTAAGTAAATTATAAACTTTATGCCAAATATATTCTTTATTAATTGGATCTTCTCCTATTATTAAAGGCTGTATTACTTTTTCTACAATATATTTGTTAGCGAGAGCTATATTTCCAGGGCCAAAACATTCTCCCCAACCTGTAATACCCTCATCAGTTTCTATCTCTACTAGGTGAGCGGTTCTGTGTTTGTAATATTGTTGAGAATATCCTAGTTCTTTATCCAACTCATATCTAAGTACATGACTTTTGATTGAGCTGATCTTCACAATTATTAAACAGCAACTACTTTAGAGTTCTGTTCTCCTAAATTTTCTATAGATAATTTCATTTCATCACCAGCTTTTAAAAATACTTGAGGCTTTCTTCCCATGCCTACTCCTGGTGGGGTGCCTGTAGTTATAATATCTCCAGGTTGTAATGACATAAATTTACTCACATAAGATACAATGATATCTACATTAAAAATCATAGTACTTGTATTTCCTATTTGCATTCTTTCACCATTTACATCCAACATCATCTTTAAATTATTAATATCTTTAATTTCATCCTTAGTTACCAAGTAGGGCCCAGTAGGTCCATAAGTGTCATGAGACTTTCCTTTAACCCATTGTCCCATTTTTTCAATTTGCCATTCTCGTTCACTAACATCGTTTACTAAACAATACCCTAAAATATGATCTTGTGATTGACTTTCTGAAATATGTTTTGCTTCTTTTCCTATTACAATTCCAAGTTCAACTTCCCAATCTAGTTTTTTTGATCCTGAAACTATTTCTACATCATCATTAGGACCACACATTGAACTAGTAGCCTTCATAAACATAATTGGTTCTTTTGGAATTTCAGCCCCAACTTCAGCAGCATGGTCTGAATAATTAAGCCCTATTGCAACAAACTTTCCTGGACTTGTAATGCAAGAACCTACTCTTTGACCTGGTGAAATTTCAGGAAGACTTGATATATCAACGCTTTGAATTTTTGAAATTGTTTCAAAATTTAAATTATGTGGGTTTAAATCACTTACATGTGAACTAATATCTCTTATTTTTCCATCACCATCTAATATTGCTGGTTTTTCTTTTCCCTTTTCACCGACTCTTAATAGTTTCATTATGTCTCCTTTATATTTAAATTGTCATTCCACCATCCACAGAAAAAGTATTTCCTGTTGTAAATGTTGATTCATCACTAGCTAAATAAATAGCAAAATCAGCTATTTCTTGTGCAGTTCCTAGTCTTTCCATGGGTTGTCTTGCTATGAAATCTTTTTTTGCCTTAACTGGATCCGGGCTTTGTTTTACTCTATCTTCCCAAGAAGGTGTGAATACGGTTCCAGGTGCAATTGCATTACATCTAATTTTTTGCTTAACAAAATCAGATGCGATTGATTTTGTTAGTCCAATAATTGCTGCTTTACTTGCTCCATATACAAATCTGTTTGGAAGTCCCTTAATACTAGACGCAACAGAAGCAACATTAATAATACTACCTCCATTATTATTTATCATCGTTGGTAATGTAGCTTTACACATAAAGTACATAGATTTAATATTAGTATCAAAAGAAAAATCCCAATCTTTTTCTTCGCAATCTAAAATTGTTCCATGATGAACAAATCCTACTGCATTAAATAATACATCTATATTATTAAATGTATTAATGAATTCTTTAATATCCTCGTTTCTTGTTGAATCTAGTTTTTTTACTTTAATTTTTGGGTATTCTTTATTTAATTCACTTAAAGTATTTTCATTAATATCAGTAGCAGTAACATTTGCGCCTTCGTTATGAAAAGTTATAGCTGTTGCTTTTCCTATCCCTTGTCCAGCTGCAGTAATGATTATTTCTTTTCCTTCAAGTCTTCCCATTATTTATCCTTTCAATTTCTTTATATAATGAACTATGATCTGTTTCGCCATGTCCATTTTCAACTAATGATTTATACATTTCTTTAACTAAATTTGAAATAGGTAATTGAGTATTATAATTATTTGCACATTCTAATATATTATTCATATCTTTTAATTGACTTGAAGTTTTGCCTTTCGGACTAAAGTCTTTGTCTATCATTCTTTTTCCATGTGTTCTAAGAACTTTGCTATCAGCCCATCCTCCAGATAAAGCTTTAATCATTTTCTTTGGATCAGCGCCAGCCTTTTCACAAAGAGTAACCGCTTCAGCAACAGCTCCAATCGCTAAGCCAACAATAATTTGATTTGCTAATTTAGAAACCTGACCACATCCTACTGGACCTACAAGAGTTGGATTTCCCATTGATTTTAAAATATCTTTAACTGAGTCAAAAACTACTTGTTCTCCACCAATCATTATTGCAAGAGATGCTTCTTCGGCTCCAATCGTTCCACCTGAAACTGGTGCATCTAAGAAATTAATTTTTTGAAATTTTAAATTTTTCCCGTGATTAACTGCTGTAGTTTGTTTTACAGAGCTCATATCAATTACAGTTGAATTAGGTTTTAAATTATTTAAAAATTCATCACTACCTATAACTTCATTCACAGCATCATCATTCGTTAACATTGTAATTACTACATCGCTTGCTTTAACAAGTTCTCCTATTGAATTTGAAATTTCGGCACCAAAGTCTTTTAGTGGTTCAGCTTTATTTATAGATCTATTAAATGCTTTAACTTTGTATCCAGCTTTAAGTATATTTTTTGCCATTGGAAAGCCCATAAGGCCAGTACCAATAAAACCTATATTTTGCATTATTTTCTAGGGACAAAATCGTGAAAGTTTTGTGTCATTGCTTCTGGAAAGAACATAACACAAGCTAAAACAATCAATTGAATTACTATAAATGGTGCAAAACCTCTAAAAATATCAGTTAGTGAAATGTGTGGTGGAGCAACTGATTTTAAATAGAATGCTGCAGGACCAAATGGTGGGCTTAAAAATGAAACTTGCATGTTTACACAGAACAATATTCCGAACCAAATAGGATCAAAACCAAGAGCTAGAACTATTGGTAAAAAAACTGGCATTGCTAATAGAACTATTCCAACCCAATCCATAAATGCACCCATTATTAAAAACATTATTTGCATCATAAAAATTAGATACATTGGTTTTAAATCGTAAGCTAAAATTGTTTCAGCGACATAAGTAGGTCCACCTGCAAGAGAATATGCTCCTGCTAAAACTGTAGCACCAAAAGTAATTGTTAATATAGTTCCTGAAGCTTTAAAAGTTCTAACAAGTGCATCTTTAAACAAAAACCATGTGAGCTCTTTTCTGGCAGCTATGATAATTAATGTTGCAACTACACCCATTCCAGCTGCCTCAGTAATTCCTGTCATTCCAGAATAAATTGAACCTAAAACAATTATCACAATACCAATAGGTGGTAAAAGACCAGGAAGATACGACATCTTTTCTTTTAGAGTTAAAGCTGGCTCATCACTTAAAGGCGCAAGATGAGGTTGTAGTCTTGTTCGAATAAGAATATATGTAATTATTAAACCTGAGATCATTAAACCAGGTACGATTGCCTCTTGAAACAACATGGTAATTGAAGTTTCTGTTGTAAGTCCATAAATAATTAAAACAATAGATGGAGGGATCATTGTGCCTAAAGAACCTGATGCACAAATAATACCAATCGACATATCTTGATCATATTTCAATCTCAACATCTGAGGCAATGCAATTAGTCCTAATAAAACTATCTCTCCTCCAATAATTCCACTCATAGCTGCCATGATTGTTGCCATGATAGCTGTTACTACACCTACTCCACCTCTAGTTTTTCTTAACCAAGCATTTAATGCATCATACAAGTCTCTTGCAATATTCGAGCGTTCGAGTAAGGAAGCCATAAATATAAATAACGGTACCGATAAGAATGAATAGGTTACAACAAGAGAATAATATCTTGAGAGTAAAATTCCTAAAGCATGTTCACCTATATATAAAAATACAAGCACTGCTCCCATAAAACCTGAAGCAAAACCCATTGGTACGCCAATTGATATCAGCGCTAATAATCCTACGATTAATATTATCGAGAGTGTACCTATCTCAAATTCCATTTTATTTTAAATCTTTGGCAGGTTGGTACTGTTTTTCCTTAGGATTTTTCCAATCAATAATTAAATTATTTATTGATTGTAGAGCAATGAGAAATATACAAATAAGTGTTAGTGGTTTCATAGTTGCAGGAATTGGTGGGTCCCAATAAGTTGCAAATCTTTCCCAATTTATAAATGATCTATATGCATCCTCCATTCCTCCATAAATTACTGCAGCTGCAAAAGTAACAATAATTAAAGTGCTAATTAGATCAAAAATACGCTGAGTTGGCCTGCTTACATAGTCATATAATAAGACAATTCTGATATGGCTTCTAAGTCTTGTTGCATAGATTCCGCCAACTAAATAACAAACACCAGCCAACCATAGACATAGCTCATTAACCCATAAGGTTGGTTTTTCCAGTATATATCTCATGAAAATTTCGTACATCATTACGATTACAATTACGGGAATTAAATATTTAATTGTATGGCTTAAAAATAACGAAATTCTATCAATCCAAGTTATTGGAAAATCATCTTTACTTGCAACTTTTTCGTTTTGCTCTTGTAATTGTTTGTCTTGTAATTCTTTATCACTCATTGGCAAAAAAAATTCTTTTGTGAGAAGGGCCTATTTTAGGCCCTTCTATGTTTTGTTAAGTGCTTTTTATTATAGGATACCGTTAGCTTTCATGTAAGCTTTATGAATCTCTATAAGAGCAGCAGCTTCTGGAGACTTTTTCTTCCATTCTTCCCAAGCACCAAGTGCAGCTTGTCTGAATTTAAGTCTGTCCTCTCTAGACCAGTCGTGAAGAGTAACGCCCATTTCTTTCAAAGCCTTGACAGCTTCTGCGTTTTTTCTTTCAACTAAGCTAGTGATAGTTCTACCACAGATTTCGATTGCAGCTAACATTGCGCCTTGTTCATGAGGCTTTAACTTGTTCCAAACTTTTGTGTTACAAGCTAAGTGGTCAGCTGGCATTGAGTGAAAACCTGGATATGTAGCATATTTGTTTTGCTCATAGTGTCCACCAGCATAGTTTGTTGCTAATGATGAATAGTCAGCACCATCGATTAGACCAGTTTGTAAAGCAGTTGGAACTTCACCAAAGTCCATAACGATTGGCTTAGCTCCTAATGCAGTAAAGATCATACTTTCCATTCCTGGAGGTGATCTAAATTTAAAGTCTTTTAGTGAAGCAACATCCGGAATTGGTCTACTAGATATTAAAGACTCATGTCCTGGTATCCACCAACCAATTAAAGTCATTCCATATTTATTGTAAAGTGCATCAACAGCTTCTTGAGCTCCTGGGAAATTCAAGAATTCATATTGTTGATATGGGTTATCATATCCACCCATTACATCACCTGCGAATTGGAAGGCTGCATTTTTACCAGTTTGGTATCCAGCACCTGTCATATCACAGTCAATAATTCCAGTTTGTGCAGAGTTAAATACCTCAGCAGACTTTCCTGTAACTGATGATGAGTAGAACATTTGTACTTTTAAGCTTCCACCAGAAAACTTTTCTACGTTTTTAGCGAATTGAGCTGCAACTTCACCATTTGGTGAACTAGCTGTAAAGTGAGTTTCTATTTTTAAAGTTTTTGCATTAGCAGAACCAAATAAAGCAATAGACACTACAGCAATCGCAGCAGTTATTTTTGTTATTAATTTTAACATTATTTTCCCTCTCGGTTATGTTTTTCTAAATTTAAACATAAAGAGAAAAAAAATTCAAATAAAAGGCAGAAATAAAATTCTAAAATAATTAGTTTATATAATTACAACTAAAAGTTGAATTATTTAAACAACTTCTGATAAAAGAGGTTTTTGAGAGAAAAAACATTTTATATTTTTTACAGCTAACATACTCATAGCTAATCGAGTTTCATGTGTCGCACTACCTACATGAGGAAGAACAAAACAATTTTCTAACTCTAAATATCTCTTATCAAGATTAGGTTCATTATTGAAAACATCTAATCCAGCTCCATAGATTTTTTTATTTTTTAAAGCTTTAATCAGAGCATCATCATCTACTGTTGATCCTCTAGAAGTATTTATAAAGACTGAATGTTTTGGAAATAATTTTAAAATTTCTGAATTAATTATATTTTTAGTTTCTGAGGTAGCAGGAGTATGCAAACTTACATAATCACAATTTGGTAGCATTGATTTTAAATCAGGGTAATAAGTTGCATCTTTTTCTAAATCACTAGTTAACTTATTTCTGTTGTAATAAACTATCTTCATTTTAAACGCTCTAGCCCTATCTGCAACTATTTGTCCGATCCTTCCCATACCTATTATACCTAAAGTTTTTCCTGTAATTTCATTACCAACCATTAATTTAGTAATATCTGGTCTATGATCTTTCCAAGTATTTGTCTTAACTAAATTATAAGCCTCACCAATTCTTCTTGATGATGCTAAAATTAAAAGAATTGTTATTTCTGCTACAGCATCATTTAATACATTTGGTGTATTTGAAACCTTGATATTTTTTTCTTTAGCTGATTGTGTATGAATATTGTCATAGCCAACCCCAACATGACCAATAATCTTTAATTTTCCATTTAAACTATCAAAAAAATTTTTATCTAATTTATCAAAACTTGTAGATATTAAACCATCATATTCATTAGAAAGTTTTATTAATTCCTCATATGTGTAAGGTTTGTCTTCCAAATTAAGGGTTACATCAAATTCTTTTTTTAATATTTCTTCAGCACCATCAGAAATTTTTCGAGAAACTAAAATTTTTGGTTTCATCTAATGAGAGTTTCTTAGAACACCTTTTGTTTTAGTGATGTCTAAATACTGATCTCTTGACATAATGCATGCGCCGTCTTCAAGTTGACCAACATTTGATCTAGATATTTCTTGCCACGGAGTTTGATTTGTAAGTTTTTTTATCCTTTTCTTTTTTCTTCTTTTAATAAATTCTAACTTTGTTATTTGAAGATCGACTCTTCTTTTATTAAGATCTATTGTCATTTTATCTCCTGTCTTAACAATAGCTAAATCACCGCCAACAGCAGACTCTGGTGATACATGAAGTATTGATGGGCTTTCGGAGGTACCACTCTGTCTTCCATCTCCAAGGGTTGGAAGTGCATTAATACCTTTTTTTAGTAGTCTATCAGGTGGTTGCATATTAACTACCTCAGCAGAACCAGGGTATCCAACAGGCCCACAACCTCTTATTATTAAAATAGAGTTTTCATCTATTTTTAGTTTTTTGCTATTGATCCTGTCATGATAATCCTCTGGACCTTCAAAAACTACTGCTTTTCCTTTAAAAACATTTGGATGTTTGGGGTTTGATAAGTATCTATCTCTAAACTCTTTGCTAATTACTGAAGTCTTCATAATTGCAGATGAAAAGAAATTTCCTTTCATAACTAGAAACCCAGCCTTATCAGTCAAATTATCTTTAAATGTTTTAATCACATTTCTATCAACATCAATTTTTTTTCTTAAATTTTGCGCAACTGTTTTACCAGTTACAGTAATTAAGTTTTTGTGAATTTTATTATTCTTCATTAATTCTTTCATGATTGCTGGTATACCTCCAGCTCTATAAAAACCTTCCATTAAATGTTCACCTGCAGGTTGGCAGTTTGCTAATAAAGGTATTTTGTGCCCAAGCTTTTGCCAATGAGATAAATCAAATTTAACACCCATATGTTTTGCTATAGCAATTAAATGTGTAGTACAATTACTAGAAGCTCCTATAGCACTTGCAACTATAACTGCGTTTTCAAATGCTTTCTTTGTCATAATTTTTGAAGGTGTAAGATCTTCATGAACCATATTTACAATTCTTGATCCTGTCTCAAAAGAAATTTGTTCTCTTTCTCTATAAGGTGCTGGTATCACTGCACATCCAGGTAAAGACATTCCTAATGCCTCTGCAACTGAGTTCATTGAGGAAGCAGTACCCATTGTATTACAGTGTCCAGGACTTGGTGATGATGCTGCTGCCATATCCATAAATTCTTCGTAATTAATTTCTCCCTTAGCATGCAGTCTTCTTGCTTCCCAAATAATGGTTCCTGCACCAGCTTTCTTGCCTTTATAATTTCCATCTAGCATTGGACCACCAGATAAAACAATTGCAGGAATATTAACTGTTGCAGCTGCCATCAACGCTGCTGGGGTAGTTTTATCACATCCAGTTGTAAGTATAACTCCGTCAAGTGGGTATCCATAAAGTATCTCAACCAAAGACAAATATGATAAGTTTCTATCCAACATTGCGGTAGGCTTTTTTCCAGTTTCTTGAATTGGGTGAGTAGGAAATTCCATCGGAATACCACCTGCTCTTCTAATTCCATCTTTAATTCTTTTACTTAAATCCAAAAAATGTCTGTTACATGGAGATAAATCGCTCCCTGATTGGGCTATTCCAATTATTGGATTTCCTGATTGAAGTTCTTTTCTCGTAAGACCATAATTTAGATATCTTTCTAAATACATGGCTGTCATGCCTGGATCTTTTGGGTCGTCAAACCATTGTTTACTTCTTAAATTCTTCTTTTTCATAAAATAATAAAATATATTATAATGATATATAAAACCTAAATTAAAAAATGAATAGTCTAATTGTACTCAATAAAAATGATAATGTAGGTGTAAGTCAATTTATTATACCAGAAAGAACGAAAATTAATGGTCAAGATATAAGCACTATTGATCCTATACCATTTGGACACAAAGTTTGTTTAAAACCCATAAACAAAGGTGATCCTATAATTAAGTATGATCAGATAATTGGGTTTGCGTCAAAAAATATTACCGCTGGTGAACATGTTCATTCTCATAATTTAGAATTCAAAGAATTTGACAGAGAATTTCATGTAAAAAATAAAAAAACAATTGTTGATGAAAAAGTTGATACTTTTTTCAATGGAATATTAAGAGATAACGGTCAAGTAGCTACCAGAAATTATATAGGTATCGTTAGTACAGTTAACTGTTCGGCAACTGTCACTAAGATGATTGTAGAAAAAATTAAATATTCTAACATTCTAAATGATTATCCTAATATTGATGGCATAGTTCCTATTACACACTCAACTGGATGTGGAATGAATACTGTTAGCGAGGGAATGCAAATGTTTCAAAGAACAATTGATGGTTTTAAGAACCATCCAAATTTTTCTCATGTTTTTGTTATTGGTTTAGGTTGTGAATGTGCTCAAGTAAGTTTGTTTGATGAGTCTGTAAAAAAACATAATAGAATTCATTTTTTAACAATTCAGGATGAAGGTGGAACTAAAAAAATTGTCGAAAAGGTTCTATCACAAATAAAAAGTTTATTGCCTGAAGCTAACAAAATTAAGAGAACCCCTCAGTCTGTTAGTCATTTAACTTTAGCTCTTCAATGTGGAGGATCAGATGGATACTCTGGTATTACTGCAAATCCAGCTTTAGGTGTTGCAGCTGATTTGTTAGTTAAAAAAGGTGGAAGTTCAATATTATCTGAAACTCCTGAAATTTACGGGGCTGAGCATCTTCTAATTAATAGAGCTAATAGCCAAGAAACAGCTGATAAATTAATAGAAAGATTAAAATGGTGGAAAAACTATACTTCAATTAATAATAGCACAATGGATAATAATCCTGCTCCTGGGAATAAACGAGGTGGTTTAACTACCATACTTGAAAAGTCACTGGGTGCTGTTGCAAAAGGTGGTAAATCAATTCTAGAAGATGTACTTGAATATGCAGAACCATTAAAAAATAAAGGTTTTAATTTTATGGATTCTCCAGGATATGACCCGGTGTCTGTAACAGGTCAAGTTGCTTCAGGTGCAAATGTAATTTGTTTTACAACAGGCAGAGGTTCATGTTTTGGCTGCAAACCTGTTCCAAGTTTGAAATTATCAACAAATACTGCGATGTATGAAAAAATGGAAGAAGATATGGATATAAATTGTGGGACTATTGCAGAAGGTAAAGAAGACATTGAAAAAGTTGGAAATAGAATATTTGATCTAGTTGTAAACACTGCTTCAGGAAATAAATCGAAAAGTGAAATTAACGGCTACGGTGACGAGGAGTTTAATCCATGGCAAGTTGGCGTGGTAATGTAACTTTTTGATAAATTTTTCATAAATTATCATGTCAAAAAATCAAAAAGCCTCTTTAATTAAGGTTATTTTTCTATCCGCTTCAGGGTTTTTTCTATTTGTTTGTATGGACTCAACTGCAAAATATTTAGGAAATGTTATGCCAGTTACACAAGCTGTGTGGGGAAGATTTTTTTTTCACTTTGTCGCTCTTTGTGTCTATTTCTTAGTTTTTAAGCCAAAGCTAAATTTAACTAGAAATTTTAAAATTCAAATTATTAGATCATTATTAATGGTCACAGCGACTTTCTTTATGTTTAACTCATTACAAAGATTTGACCTGGTTGACATTTATGTAGTTTTTTTTAGCGCTCCATTAATTGTTTCACTTTTATCAGCATATTTTTTAAAAGATATATTATCTCCTAAAGGTATAATTTTGATGTTGCTAAGTTTTGGATCAATTATTTATGCTCTAGGACCCAGTATGAAAATATTATCGCCAGAATTAATCTTTCCTATTGTGCCACCCCTATGTTGGGCACTTTATCAATTTTTTACAAAACTTATATCAGGAAATAATGAACCTTTCTCAGCAGTTTTTTATACGGCAGTTACTGGGGCTTTGATATTTACAATTTATATTTCATTTAATTGGGTACCAATTGAAAATAATATTTATTGGATTGGATTAGTCGCTATGGGAATTTTTGGTTTTATAAGTCATTTTATAATAATTTATGCAATTCAATTATCTAATTTGTCATTTGTAACTAATTTTCAGTATTCTCAATTGCTTTGGTCAACAATAATTAATTTTTTAATTTTTGGGGTTCCGGCAGATATAAGTAAAATAATTGGTCTTATTGGAATTATAATTTTTGGAGTTTTGTTTATTAGAGTTGAAGGAACAAAGAAGGTAAAAAAAATTAATTAATTCTTATTTTTTTACCTGATCGAGAACTTTTGTTTATTGCATCAAAAATTATTAAAGAATTTAATCCATCCTTACCAGTCACTTTTGGTTTTGCTTTTTTCAAAACTACTCTAGAAAAGTGATCGATCTGATTAATTAAAGTTTCATTACTTTTTTGAACTTTAATTTTATTATTAAAAATATTATTCCACCAACTTCTTTCTTTTTTATAGTACCAAAATTTTAAATTAGGAAATTGAACAGAGCCTCTAGTTCCTCCAATAAAATATGAAGATTGGTCAGTTATTGGATAAGCAGAATTTTCTCCAGCTGTTAATTCATAGCTCCATGGTGAAGTTATGGTATCGGAAACATTTAGAGTACATAAAGTTCCAGATTTAAAAAATAAATTTACTGAGGCTGTATCCTCGACCTTATATTTTCTAATATTATTTGATTTAAACGCCTGAACATATTTAACAGGACCAAGTAAGTAACAAATCATATCGATATCATGAACTAAATTAATACCTAATGGCCCACCGCCTTCTCTTACTCTCCATTTTTCGTTAAAATATTTTTTATGTTTATATAGCCAACATAAAATATTTGCAGATACAATTTTTCCAAGTTTTTTACTTTCTATTATTTTTTTAACTTTATTAACAATTGAATTATGACGTCTATGATATCCTATCAGTAATGAAGTTTTATTTGAGCGTGCACTATTAATAATTTTTTTTGCAGATTTAATATTATCTGAAATCGGCTTCTCTAATAAGACTGGAATTTTAGATTTTAAAATTTGTATTGTATCAATTTCATGTAAAACATTGGGTGTTGCAATTATCACTGCATCAGGTTTATCTTTTGCTAATAAAATTTTGATATTTTTATAAAGTGGTACATTAAATTTTTTAGATAATTCTATCCCAGTTTTTTTTATTTCAACAATTGAGTGGAGAGATGCTAACTTTGATTTTTGAATAGCTTTAATATGTTGTAGTCCCATTAAACCTATTCCAACAACAGATATTTTAATTTTCTTAGACACTTATATAAATTTTAAGTGATCCCAGCGTCTATAATAAAGTTTTGTTTCGTACATCCTGACGATACGTCAGATGAAAGATAAACAACTAAACTTGCCACATCATCAGGTTTAAGCTGTCTCTTCAAGCACTGTTTATCAAGAATAAATTTTTTATACTTTGGAGTTAGCCAATGCTTTATTTGTCTCTCAGTAGCAATTGATCCAGGAGTAACTGAGTTGCATCTAATATTATATTTGCCAAATTCTCTCGCAAAAGATCTAGTCAGACCAATAACAGCAGACTTTGCTGTCTCATAAGCAACTTTATCACCCTCACCCAACATCCATGAAACTGAACTTAAATTTACGATAGCTCCACCTTTATTTTTAATCATTCCTTTTAAAACTGCTTTAATTGAAAAGAAAAAATGTTTTAAATTCACATCCATTCTATTATTCCAATATTTTTCATCTACTTGATCTGTGGAGTGTCTGTCATCATTAGCAGCATTATTTATTAAAATATCGATAGGACCTTTTGATTTAATTATTTTTTGAATGATAGTTTGTAATTTTTTAATTTTAATAAGATTACATTCAATAAAATAAGGTACTTTAAGACCTTTTTTTTTAAGATCTTTAATTAATTTATTTGAGTCTTTCTTATTGATATCAACAAAATAAACATCACATTCCTGTTCACAAAAATGTTCAACTATTGAAGCTCCAATTCCTGATCCACCTCCAGTAATAAAAACTTTTTTATTTTTTAAGTCAAAATATTTTACTTTCATTTAAATTCTCTCCTCTGTTTTAGCATCAAACAATGAAATTTGAGTTAAATCAAAGAATAATTTTGTATTTTTTGATAGATCTATTTTTACTGTTGAAGGAAACTTAGCTAACACCTCTTGATTTTCAAAATTAAAGGTCATTATCTGTTCATGTCCTATATATTCACTTAAATCTGCTCTTAAATTAATCTCAAAATCCTCTTCATTAGATTTTTTAAAAAATATATGTTCTGGTCTTATTCCAAAAAAAACCTCTCTACTATCTAAATTAGACTTTTCTTTGAAATCATATCCATTTATTGGAATTTCAATATTTGATCCACGGGTAACGAATGAAACTTTATTTGAACTCTCTTTTAGATTGCCTTTTATTAAATTCATTGATGGAGAGCCTATAAAGTCTGCCACAAAAGTATTACTAGGTTTATTATAAATATTTTCAGGTGTATCATTTTGCTGAATTACACCATGGTTCATAATTGCAATATTTGTACCTAAACTCATAGCTTCTGTTTGATCGTGTGTTACATAAACTACTGTTGTTTTAAGTTGCTGATGAAGTTTTTTAATTTCTCGTCTCATCTCAACTCTTAACTTTGCATCTAAATTTGATAAAGGTTCATCAAATAAAAAAATTCTTGGTTCTCTAACTAGAGCTCTGCCTATTGCAACACGCTGTCTTTGTCCGCCAGATAATTGTGATGGCTTTCTCTCTAACAAAGCATCTACTTGTAAAAATTTTGATACTTTTTCCAATTGCTCTTCGATTTTCTCCTTTGAAACTTTAGCTTGTTTAAGACCAAAGATCATATTTTCACGCACATTCATTGATGGGTACAAAGCATAAGATTGAAATACCATTGCAATATTTCTGTCTTTTGGCTCTACTTTACTTACATTGTAATCATCTATGTGAACATTTCCTTCATTAATAGTTTCTAATCCTGCAATAATGTTTAACAAGGTTGATTTTCCACATCCAGAAGGACCTAAAAGAACTAAGAAATTACCTTCATCTATCTCTAAATTAATTTTCCTTAAAACCTCAGTTGATCCAAAGTTCTTTGATAATTCTTCAATTTTTAATGTTTTCATTTTTAACCTTTTACTGCTCCTGAAGTTAATCCTCTAATAAAATATTTCCCTGCTAAGACATATACTATAAGTGTTGGAATTCCTGCAATAATAGCAGATGCCATATCAACATTATATTCTTTAACACTAGTACTTGATAAAACCATATTGTTTAAAGCAACTTGTATTGGCGCTGCCTCTCCAAATGAAAATGTTGAGCCAAACAAAAAGTCGTTCCAAATTTGTGTGAATTGCCAAATTATTGTTACTACGATAATTGGTGTTGATACTGGAAGTAAAATTTTAAAAAATATTTTAAAAAATCCTGCTCCATCTATTCTAGCAGCTTTTACTAATTCGGAAGGAATAGAAACATAAAAATTTCTAAAAAATAAAGTTGTAAATGGAATTCCGTAAACTGTATGGACCAAAACAAGTCCAATTACAGAATTCGATATTCCAAGAACTCCAAGGGTTCTAGCCATGGGTAATAAGATTGCTTGATAAGGAATAAAACATCCAAATAATAAAAAAAGGAAAACCCATTTGTCTCCCTTAAACCTCCATTTTGTTAAAACATATCCAGCCATCGCACCAATAAAAGTAGAAAAGAATACTGCTGGAACAACCATTTTAATTGAATTCCAAAAATATGGTTTTAAGAAAGTATCACCTGCACCATATCCTCTTCCACCCCATGCAACTAACCAAGAGTCAAAATTTAATCCACTTGGCCAAGTTAGAAGTGTTCCTTGACGGATTTCTTCCATTGTTTTTAATGAAGTAACAACCATTACATACAAGGGAAAAATAAAATACAAAGCAAAAATTACTAAAACAAAATATAAAAACCATCTCAAAAACATATTTGTATATTTAGATTTTTGTTCAAGCTGTTTATATGAAGAGTGTGTTTTATCTTGCATTTTCTCTCCTCAATTCAGAATATAAATAAGGTATAATCACAGCTGCTACTGCCATAAACATCATCATCGCACTCGCTGCCGACAAACCAACTTGACTTTTGTGAAATGCAGTTTGTGTCATATATAATGCAGGCATGGTTGTAGATATACCCGGACCACCCTGGGTTAACGCAACAATAAGATCATAACTTTTAATTGATATATGAACCAAAATTACAAAACTTGTAAAAAAAACTGGTCTCATCATTGGTAGTAGAATTTTCCAATAAACTGTAAATAAATTTGCGCCATCTATTTTGGCTGCTTTAACGATTTCATCTTCAACTGATCTCAACCCAGCTAGAAATAATGCCATTACAAAACCTGCAGATTGCCAAACACCTGCAATCACAATGGTGTAGATGGCCATTTCTCGATTGACCAACCAATCAAATGTAAAGTTTTCAAATCCCCAATCGATAAACATTTTTTGGATACCAAGGGTTGGGTTTAAAATCCATTTCCAAGCTGTTCCTGTAACGATAAATGATAAAGCCATAGGATATAGATAAATAGTTCTCAAGACACCTTCTGCCCTAATTTTTTGATCTAGAAATATTGCAAGAATAATTCCAATCACAACACAAAAAATTAAGAATAAAGCTGTGAAAATAAGAAGATTATCAACTGCAATAAGCCATTTTCTAGAACCCCAAAGTTTAACATATTGACCTACTCCCCAAAGTTCATACTTGGGCAAGATTTTAGAATTTGTAAAAGATATATATAAGGTCCAAAGTACAAAACCATAGACAAACCAACCAATTAATCCAACAGCTGGAGCCATTACGATTTTAGGTAGGTTTTTTTCTAGCCACTTGAGCATTATAAATATTTTCTAATTTTGATTAAAAAAAAAGGCCACCTAAAAATTAGGTGGCCTTAATTTTTGTATTTTACATATTATCTAATACTGAATCAGCCAAAGCATTTGCTGCATCAACTGAAGACATGTCAGAATTAAAGTGTTCTGTAATCACATCTTGTAAAGCAGCTTTCATAGTATTACCTTGAGCCATTCCATGAGCAAAACTTGGAACTAATCCACCACTTGCTCCTGCAGTTTTGATGTCAGAATTAGATGTTTTTGCACATTTATCAAATTCATCCATTGGTACATCTAAACGTGCTGGAATTGATCCTTTGTATAAGTTGAAAACTTTTTGGAAGTTTTTACCCATCATTAATTTAGCTAATAATTTTTGACCTTCTTGTTTGTCTGGGTCACTTGTTTTGTAGAATATAAAGCTATCTACATTGTACAAATATCCATTATTAGATGGAGTTGCAGCACAATAGTAATCTACGCCTGGTACTTTTCCAGCAGCAGTAAATTCACCTTTTGCCCAGTCACCCATAATCTGAAAACCAGCTTTTCCTTCAATAACCATTCCAGTAGCAACGTTCCAATCTCTTCCTGGGCTACCTTCATCAGTGAAACCTTGAAGTTTTCTCATTTGATCAAAAACTTTTACAGTTGTCTCACTTCTTAAACAAGTTTCTTTAAGATCTACATAACAGTTTTTGTAATAGTTATTTCCACCAATACCCATAGCTACTGCTTCGAAGACTGTTGCATCTTGCCAAGCTTGACCACCATGTGCAAAAGGAATGATACCTGCAGCTTGAAGTTTTTCTGCTGCTGCATTTAATTCATCCCAAGATGTAGGAACTGAAATTCCATTAGCATCAAATACTGCTTTGTTAGCCCACATCCAATCAATTCTATGAATGTTTACTGGAGCTGCACAATATGGACCACTGTTATTCTGACATTTGTGAACTGCAGCAATCATAGGATCTAATAATCCATCCCAACCTTCTGATTGAGCAATAGGATCAATGTTGTATGGAGCAACTACTCCTTCTTGATCATATTCTTGAATTGTTGGACCTTTAATTTGAGAAGCTGAAGGAGGATCTCCCGCAACTATTCTTGCTTTAAGTGCAACGTTAGCAGCGTCTCCACCACCACCTGTTACAGGCATGTCTAACCATTCACCGCCGTTTGCAGCGAAATCATCTTTTAATACTTTAAGTGCAGCTGCTTCACCACCTGATGTCCACCAGTGCAAAACCTCAATTTTTGGTCCTGCAAAAGAAGATGTAGAAGTGAATGCAAACGCAATTAAAGCAATTAGCATTTTTTTCATATATTTCCCTCTTATTTATTAAATTAAGTTAACTTAAAAAAAACAATTATAGATTGATTTATTAAAAGACTACAAGAAAAAAAAAATACAACCAAGAATTGATTTGTAATATTAATATATTGATTTTCTTCCTAATCTTGCAGCACCTCTAACACCACTAGCATCTCCGTACTTTGGTTTAAGAAACACACCATCATACTCTCTGCCTGTTACAAATTTTCTGACGATAGTTTCGATTTCACTTAAAAAATCAATTTCATTTGAAACACCCCCTCCAAAAACGAAACAATCGGGATCAAGAATGTTAATTATATTTGATAAGGACATTGCTAAATTTACTTTAAAATTATCTATTAAATTTTCAGCATCTAAATCATGCTTTCTATATAAATTAAAAATTTCATTTGTCTTTAAATTCTTTTTGAATTTTTTATTAAATTTTTTTGCTAAACTTAAGCCTGACATAAAACTCTCAATCTCGCCCTCTCTTAGATTGGTAGACTCGAAATTTTCTTTTTTGGAAATTAAATGGTTAATTTGATTATGTCCCCATTCACCTGCTACTCCATTTGGTCCGCTAACAATTTTTTTGTCTATTACTAAACCACCGCCTACTCCAGAGCCAATAATAATTCCATAAACAATTTTATAATGTTTTCCTGCCCCATCTAAAGCTTCAGACAAAGCAAAGCAATTGGCATCATTTTCACAAAATACCTCCTTACCTAATTCTTTTCTTAAATCATTTTGAAATGGTTTTTTTTCTAACCAATAACAGTTAGGAGCGTTCTTAACTAATCCTGTTTGAGGTGAATGAATTCCAGGATGACAAACACCAATCGGTAGTTCTTTTTTAAATTCTTTTTCAAACTTTTTGTTAATTTCTTTAATTGTTTTTATAATTTGAAAATAGTCTTTTGGACAATCAGTTCTCTCACGTTGACTTTCGTTTCCTTTTTCATCTAAAACTACACTTTCAATTTTTGTAGCTCCAACATCAATACCTATTTGCATAAATCAGTAAGTTGCTCTTCCACCACTCAAATCAAAAACAGCAGCTGTTGAAAAAGAATTTTCTTCACTTGATAACCAAGTCACAAGGGATGCTAATTCATTAACCTTTGCAAATTTATTTCTAGGAATTTTAGATAACATATAATTTATATGTTCTTCGGTCATTTGATCGAATATTCTTGTTTTTGCTGCTGCTGGAGTCACACAATTAACTGCAATATTTTTTAATGCTAGTTCTTTTCCCAATGACTTTGTTAAACCTATTACTCCTGCTTTAGAAGTGCTGTAAGCACTAGCGTTAGGATTGCCTTCTTTTCCTGCAATTGATGCAATATTTACAATTCTTCCATAATTATTCTTTATCATGTAGGGGGTAACTGCTTTACAACAATAAAATACTGCATTTAAATTTAAATCTATTACCTTTTTCCATTCATCAATTGGATAATCAACTACTGTTGTATTTTTTCCTGCAACTCCTGCATTATTGATAAAAATATCGATTTTTTTGTGAGTTTTTTCAACATCAGCTAAATTTTTCAAGATACTTTCATAATTTCCAACATCAACTATTTGATATGAGACCTTATCAGAATTAATTTTGTTAATAGCTGTTTTAATTGCTTCTTCATCAATATCCCAAATTACTACGCTTGCTCCTGAAGCAATAAATCTCTCCGTAATAGCCAAACCAAAACCTTGCGCTCCACCTGTAACAACTGCAACTCTATTTTTTAAGTCAAAATTGATCATATTACTTTTTTTGTTTTTTTTGACCTTAATAAAGGAAAAGCTAATGCAATTAAAGATAAAATAAAAAAAGTTAAAGCTATAGGTCTTGTTAAAAACATAAACCAGTTTCCATCAAATATAACTAAAGATTGTCTTAGAGTTCCTTCTACTAATTCTCCTAAAATTAATCCTATAATTACAGGTACAACTGAAAAACCAAATCTTCTCATGAAAAATCCTAGTACTCCAAAAAATAACATAATCCAAACATCAATGATAGATTGACTTAAAGAGTATGTTCCACACACAGATACTGCAAATATCATTGGCCACAAAATTTTGTTTGGAACTAAAGTTATTCTTGCAAATAATTTTGCACCAAAAAATCCAAATATAAAAAATAAAACATTAGCAATTAACATTGCCCCAAAAATTCCATATAAAAAGTCTGGTTGCTCTCTAAATAGATCTGGACCTGGTCTTACACCATGAATTATAAGCCCAGTTAATATGACTGCTGTTGTAGCACTTCCAGGTATTCCTAATGCTAAAGTTGGAACCATTGCACCACCTGTAGCAGCATTATTTGCTGCCTCAGCTCCGGCAATACCTTCTATTGACCCTTTTCCAAATTCTTCTGGCTCTTTAGAAAATCGTTTTGCTTCTGAATAACCAATTAAGGATGCTACAGTCCCGCCCTCAGCTGGCAAAACTCCAATAAACGAACCAATACCACTAGATCTAAGAATAGTTTTCCAGGTTTTTTTATAATCATCTAAGGACGGAAGTTTTACCGCTTTTAGTGCAACTCTTTTAAAAACTTGATCAAGAATTGTAGACTGGGTTAACATTTCGCTTATTGCAAATAAACCTACTACAACTGGTATAAATCCTATTCCTACAGAAAGCTCATTTATACCATAAGTAAATCTATCAATTGAAGTCATAAAATCTTTTCCAATAGTAGAAATTAAAATTCCAAAAGCACCAGCGATTAAATTTTTGATTGGACTTCCTTCACCAATTGATGCTAGCATTGTTAAACCAAAAATAGCTAACGCAAAATATTCTGGTTGACCAAATTCATAGGCAAGTTGAGCTAAAACAGGTGCAAAAAATACCAAAACTATTACGCTAAAAATTCCACCCACTGTGCTTGAAACTGTTGCCATACCCAAAGCTCTTCCTGCTTCCCCCTTTTGAGCTAAGGGATAACCATCTAGACAAGTGGCTGCTGCTGCTGGAGTTCCAGGGGTGTTTATTAGAACTGCAGTGATTGCACCGCCGTATGTTCCAGCACAGTAAATTGATGTCAAGAGAACTATTGCTGAAAGAGGGTCTAAAGTCATAGTAAATGGTAAAATTAATGCACCACCAGTTGTAGGGCCTAATCCTGGTAGAACGCCTAAGATCAGTCCAAATAAAGTCCCAAAAATTAAAACAATTAACAACTTAGAACTAAACAAAGGTGCCATCATTAATAAAAGATTGTCCATACTAGTAATAATAAAGGTTTGTAATTATTCCTGGGGGAAATCTAAGTCCCAATATCATTTCAAAAAATATGAAAACTACTAATGGAAACAAAATTCCAACTAATAATAAATAAAAAATTCTCTTTTCACCCCAATTGTATGAAACAAATATTGAGAGTACTGATATAGCTAAGAAAAAGTCTAATGTTTTAGAGATTATAATAAATAAAATAAAACTTAAGATTGTTAAAAAAAATGGTTTTGGAAGTTTTTTTTCTTTTTTCCAAGGATTTTTGAATGAAAGAAAATAAATAACTGCTGTTAAAAACATTATCAATACTAACAATCCTTTTGGGAAAGTAGCAGGTTGTATACCTCTATTTAAAATTGGAGGAACCTTATCAAATGTAAAAGTAGTTACTAATAATATTGTCGAAACAAATATAATTACAAAAAAAACTTTAAATTCATCTTTAAAAAAAAAGGGCAAACTTTTGTTTGCCCTTTTTTTATTTCGTACATTATTCATAAAAAATGTACTTTCTTATGACTAATTAATGTAACCCAAAGCTTTAAGTTGAGCAGTCATCTCTGCAAGCATAACTTCCATTTGCTTGCCCCACTCATCAGCTCCAACAACACTAGTTGAGTCAAGGCCGATATCAGTTAAAAAACTTTGGAAATATTTATGTTCCATTGCTTTAATCATTGCATCTTCAAGTTGTTTTTTTCTGTCGCCTGGAACACCTTTTCTTGTTACAAAACCTCTAACTGTTGAAAGCACAACTGGAATTCCTAACTCAGTAGCAGTAGGAACATTACTTAATTTTTCCATTCTGTTACTAGCAAGTACAACTGAAACACACAATGTACCATCTTCAATTTCTGTTACAGCTTCTCCCAAGTTTAAAACACCTACATCAATATCTCCTTTGATAAGATTAGTTTTAATAGGACCAACACCTTTATAAGGAACAATTGTTGGGTCTGTTAATTTTCCTTTTTTTGTAAAAGCGATAGCACTTACATCATCAATACCACCAACGTGAGTAGTACCATATTTTAATGATTTTGATTTTTGAGCGCTAATAAATTTTTTAGCATCTTTAATATCATTTTTACAATTTACGACAAATAATTGAGGATCATCAGTTCCTCTAGCAAGTGGTTGCATATCACTTAATTTAACTTTTGTTTTTCCTAATGCCATAGAAACAGCATGTCCTGTAGTCCAAGTTAAAGTATGTTGACCATCTGCTGGTAAAGTCATCATGTAATCCATAGATGCAGCTCCACCACCACCTTTCTTGTTAACTAATTGCATATCTTGTTTTAGATACCTTCTAGTTCTTAACAACATCATTCTAGTAGTTACGTCTGTACCACCACCAAAACCAGCGTGTGTAATAGCTTGAATTGGGTGACCATCTGCTTTTGCAGAAGTAATCATAAGTGGAAGTGCAACAACAAAAAATTCAGTTACCAAAAATGCGGCAGCTAAAAATAATTTAAAACTTTTTTTCATTATTTCCCTCTTTTTAGTTAATTTATATTTAAATATATAAACATAATCTGATACATAGCGTAAAGTAAAAAATGGCTCAAAATAAAATTAACATAGCAGTTCTTTTAGGGGACCCTTCTGGTATAGGCCCCGAATTGGTCTCAAAACTATTGTCAGAGGAAATCACTAACAAGGCTAATTTAATTGTCATAGGTGAAAAAAATATATTAGAAAGTGGAAATAAAATTTCAGGCAAATCACATAATCTAAATTTTGTAGAAGATTTTGATAATATTGATTTTGCGAAGCGTAATAAATTTTTTCTAGATATCTCTAATGGTAAAAATCATAATTATAAATTATCTGAGTGCTCTAAAGAGGCGGGAGAAAGCGTCTTAGCTTCGCTAAATTTAGCTTTAGATCTTGCTAAAGAAAATAAAATTCATGCAATAAACTTTGGACCTTTTAATAAAACAAGCCTTAAACTTGGAGGAAATAAATATTCTGATGAATTACATTTAATGGCTGAAAAGTTAGAGGTTAAAAATTTTTTTTGTGAATTTAATGTTATTGATAATTTTTGGACAGCAAGGGTATCATCACATATTCCAATAAAAGAAGTTCCAGAACATGTAAAAAAGGAAAAAATTATTAAGCCAATTAAACTTATAAATGAAGCTATGAAATTAAATGGTATTAAAAGTCCAAGAGTAGCAGTCCAAGCACTAAATCCTCATGCTGAATTTGGAACAGAGGAAAAAGATGAAATTATACCTGCAATTGAAGAGGCAAAAAAACTAGGTATTAATGCTGATGGACCTTTACCATGTGATACTTCTTTTATTACTGCTTATAAAAATGGAAACTATGATTGTATTGTTGGCATGTATCATGATGCTTTGCAATCAGGTTTAAAAGCATTTGGATTTGATAGAGGAGTAACCGTACAAGGAGGTTTGCCAGTCCCTATAACTACTCCTGCACATGGAACAGCATTTGATATTGCAGGTAAAAATAAAGCAAATTTAGAACCTACTTTGAATTCATTCAAAATTGCATTAACAATGGCAGAAAATAAAAACAATTAAATGTCTAAAATAAAAAGTATTCGAACCAAGGTATATCAATGGAACGGTAAAACAGTTCCTCCACAAAATAATTTTTGCACAAATGCTTCAGACCTTTTGTTTGAAAAATCAGATGCTATGGGCTCTTTTAGGTTTCATGAATGGTTAATATGTGAAGTTGAAACTGATGATGGAATCATTGGAATTGGAAACGCGGCACTCGCACCTCAGTTGGTTAAAAAAACAATCGATACTTATTTAACGCCGTTAGTACTAGATGAAGATCCTTTTGATTATTCTTATATCTGGGAAAAAATGTACAGAAGAACTCATGCGTGGGGAAGAAGAGGTTTAGGTATGGTAGCTATTTCTGCAATTGATATTGCGCTCTGGGATATAATCGGAAAGATTACAAATAAACCTGTATTTAAATTATTAGGTGGTAGAACAAAAGAAAAAATTCCTGTTTACGCATCTAAACTTTACAGCCAACCAATCAAGGACTTGCAAAAAGAAGCTGAAAGCTATGTTAAGCAAGGTTTTAAAATGTTTAAAATGAGATTTGGGTGGGGGCCAAAAGATGGACCTGAAGGTATGAAAAAAAATATTGAGTTAGCTGAAGCAGTTAGAGAAGTTATTGGATATGATACTGATTTAATGATGGAATGTTATATGGGTTGGAACCTGGATTATGCAAAAAGGATGATACCAAAATTAGTAAAATTTAACCCTAGATGGTTGGAGGAACCAGTTATAGCAGACGATATTCATGGATATGCTGAATTAAATAATATGAATGCAATTCCAATTTCTGGTGGAGAACATGAATTCAACTTATTTGGGTTTAAACAATTGTTGGACATTAAAGCAGTCAGTTATATTCAATATGACAATAATAGAGTTGGTGGATTTACAATTGCAAATAAAATAAATGCATTGGCAGAAGCTTATCAAGTACCAGTTATTCCTCATGCTGGTCAAATGCATAATTATCATTTAACAATGTCAAATTTTAATTGTCCAATATCTGAATTTTTTCCTGTCCATGATGTAGAAATTGGCAATGAATTATTTTATTATATTTTTGATGGTGATCCTACCCCTGAAAATGGATACATAGATTTAGATGATAACAAACCAGGTTTAGGTTTAACAATTACTGATAAATTTAAGTCTGATTTCAAAATTATAGAATAGCTAATAGACTTCTACTTCATTTAGATTGGGCATTGCATTAGCTGCTCCAACTCTTGTAGTTGAAATACCAGCAACCTTATTTGCAAATTCTAAAGCATCTTTATCCTTATAATTTTTAGATAAAGCATATGCAAAGGCTCCATTGAATGCATCACCTGCTCCAGTTGTATCTACAACTTTATCTTTTAAATTAAAGGCATCAATAAAATAGCTTTTAGAAGAGTTTGCAAAGTAAACTCCTTTTGAGCCTAAAGTTATAACAATATTTTTAACTCCTTTATTAAGAAAAGTTTTTGCAGCTTCTTCAATTTCTATTTTTGTTTCAACATTTTTTTTTAAATAAAAACTTGCTTCTGTTTCATTAGGCGTAAAATAATCCATAAGTTTAAAATCACTCTCATTTATATTTGATGCAGGCGCTGGATTGAAAATAGTTGTTGAACCTGATCCTTTTGCTTTGTTAAGTGCATAACTAGTTACTTTATAAGGTGTCTCTAACTGAGTTAAAAAAATTTCTGAATTTTTGATAAAACTTAAATTTTCATCAATATCTTTATTGGTTAAAGAGCCAGCTGCACCTGGTACAATGTTTATGGCGTTGTCCCCAGTTTTTTCGTTTATCATTATACCTGCCACACCTGTTAATTGATTTTTATCTTGAATTATTGAGTCTCTATTAATTCCCACTTCCTTATAAAGATTTAATGCCATTTTAGCATTTTGGTCATTCCCAATCTTTGTTATAAAATTAACTTGACCTCCAAGTCTAGCTGCTGCAATTGCTTGGTTTGATCCTTTTCCACCCGGACCAACAATATGTTTATTGCCTAAAATAGTTTGTCCTTTTTCAGGAATTGCATTAGCTACAAAACAAAGATCGGCAACAAAAACACCAAAAACACAAATAGATTTCATTTATTATGTCCAAACTTTTCCGTCTGGTAAAATTACACCCTTGGTAAGCACAAAACATCCAAATGGCCTAGCATCTGTGGTGGTTACTATACAATAAGCTTTTTTTGCTTCCTCATAAAAATCTTTTCTTGAAATTGAACCAACTTTCCAATTTTCACCTGAAACTGTCTTAACTGCTTCAATAAATTCCTTATGAGTTTCAGTTAATTCATCAGGTTTATCATCTACTTCCATCCTAATCGCTGGTGATCCACCTTTAGATGCAACAAAACTGTCTAATGGAAATACAGATAATATAGCCGTTGCTGCATCTTTAATATTTACTCCATCAAGGCGAATAACTTTTTCGTTAGTAGTGTTTGAGGGGAAGTTTGCATCAGCTAAAATTAGCTTTTCACCATGTCCCATTGACCTTAAATGAAATAGTAATTCAGGGCTCAGTACTGGATTAATATTAATTAACATTTAAAGATTATAGTACATAAAAAAAAAGGGTGGAATAAAATTCCACCCTTTAAATCACTATGTAAAACTAAAGATTATTTAAAATCGTTAGCGTTTTCTTTTGTTACTAATTGTGTACCAGTATCAATATTAGGATCAATACTTCCTCCATTAGCTAACTCAAGTGCATACTTAACTCCATACGCTCCCATGTTGTATGAGAACTGAGCAATAGTTGCAGTCATTTCACCTTTTAAGATACTTGTAGCTGCATCAGGTGTAGCATCAAAACCTACAACAACAACATCATTCATGTCAGCGTCTTTTAAAGCTTGCATTGCACCTAATCCCATATTGTCATTAGAAGCAAATATTGCTTTAATGTTTGGATTTTTTAGAATGATTGACTCTGTTACAGATCTTCCTTTTGCTGTATCCCACTCTGCAGTTTGTGTTGCAACAAGATTTAAACCACAATTTTTAAATCCTTTGATTGCTCCATCTCTTCTTAATAATGCAGTTGATTGTGACTCAATTCCTGTAAGAATTGCAACGTCTGAACCTTTTGGAGTTTTATCACATATGAATTTAGCAGCTAACTCTGCACCATTCATATTGTTTGTTCCAATAAAAGTTACACCTTCGTTAATCCCTTTAGTGTCAACAAACACAACTGGAACTCCACTTTTAATCGCATCATCTACAATTGGTGCAAAAGCATTTGGATCTCCAGGTGCTAGTGCTAGTGCATCAACACCTTTTGCAAGTTGGTCTTCTACTTGGTTAATCTGAGCCTGTACATCACCTTCTTGTGGAGGTGCAATTAGAATTAGTTTAACCCCTAATTTTTTAGCTTCTTCTTCAGCACCTTTAGTTACAGAAGCCCAGAATGGGTTTCCTGATCCAGGTCCTTTAATACTGAATAAGATTTTTTTTCCATGTCCATCAGCAAAAGAAACTGACCCCATGCTAATCAATAAAAAAATTGCTGATAGAAAAACAACAATTTTTCTGTTTAGTTCTCTCATATTTTTACCCCTTTAATAATTATTAAAAATTAATTTAATTAAATTTTTAAAAAAAATTCAACTGTTTATAAAAGACAGTATTTTTAAGGTTCAACCAAAACGTGAATTATTTTCTTGTTCCAAGATCTCTTCTTAATACATCTATATATACAGCCAAAACTATTATAGATCCTATTAAGACTTGTTGCCAAAATGAGCTAACATCCATGAGATTAAGGCCATTTCGTAAAATACCCATAATCATGACTCCAGCAAATACCCCAAGAACTGTGCCTCTTCCACCAAAAAAACTTGCTCCTCCAATAATGCAGGCAGCAATAGCATCTAATTCTGATTGGAGACCAGCGTTTGGGTATCCTGAGTCTGTTCTTCCTGCTAAAATTAATGCTCCAATACCTGATAAAAATCCACACAAAGAATAAACAATCACTAATATTTTATTAACGTTAATACCTGAAGCTCTTGCTGCATTAGGGTTGCCTCCTATCGCGTATATCCATTTTCCAGTCCGTGTTTTATTCATAAATACCCAGAAAATTATGTATACAATGGCTATTAAAACTAAGCTCACTGGAAGATACTGAGATTTTTCAAGGCCAAGCCACGTTAAATCAATTCGCCCATGTCCAAGATACCTCACCTCATCTGTGAAACCACTAATTGGTGTTCCACCTGAAATTAAATTTCCTGTTCCTCTAAATATATAAAGAGTACCCAAAGTCATTATAAATGGATGGGGCATCCTCAACAATGTTATTCCTAATCCATTAAATAAACCACAAAGAAAACCTGCAATCAAAGGTGTAATCACTACTATATACCAAGGGGCTCCTGCTTTAGCAACTATTGCCAGGATCATTAATGACAACATCATGATGGATCCAACAGAAAGATCAATTCCAGCTGTAACTATAACCATGAATACTCCTAACGCTAACATCGATTGCCAAGAAATTTGTTTAAATACATTCGTTACATTTCTCCATGAAAGAAAGACATCTGGTTGGAGAAAATGCATAACCACTATCATGATTACTAGTAGTAAAAGTATTCCATACTTTTCAAGATATGGCATTATTTTCAAATAAAGGGAGTTTTTTTCTTGGTCTTTACTGTCCATAATTATTTTTTACCCATAATCCATCCAATTACTTCATCTCTTGAAGTTTTGGATAATTCTGATTCTGCAAAGTTTGTTCCTTGAAATAAGGCCATCACACGATCACAAACGGCAAAAATATCGTCCATTCTATGACTAATAACTATTACTCCAACACCTGTTTTTTTTAAACTATTTATAAGGTCTAAAACTTTACCAACTTCTTTTATTGCAAGTGCAGCAGTTGGTTCATCCATGATTACAACTTTAGCATTAAA
>CACDRY010000002.1 GCA_902555275.1 uncultured Pelagibacteraceae bacterium | reverse complement strand
AGACCCAAACACAGCAATTATAATTAATAGTATGTTCACAGATCTCAGATACCTTTTAGTTTCAGGTTTTGTCTCTCCCTTTGAAAATCTTCCAGCACCTAAAGAGATAACAAAATAGAACGCCAACACTAAAGCGAGAATCGTTATTAAAATACCTAATTTACCAAGCATAAACATATTGATTATATTAGTACAATTAATATGTTTTATGACATTTTGTCATAGGTATTTATAGGATTATTCTTCTATATAAACATTATGCATGCAGGAATAATTTTTTTATTAGTGATCATTGGATCTGTCTTATTTCATATTTTTACACCATGGTATTGGACTGATATAGCATCAAACTGGGGTGGAATGGATGATACCATCACTCTTACTTTTTGGGTAGGTGGAGGAGTTTTTGTAGCTGTTTGTCTTTTTATGATTTACTGCGTTTTCAAATATCAACATAAAGAAGAGAGAAGAGCTGAGTACAAACCAGAAGATAAAAAATTAGAGAAAATTTTAACTTGGGCTACGACATTAGGAGTTTGTGCACTGTTGGCTCCTGGTCTTATTATATGGAACCAATATGTAAACGTTCCAAAAAATGCAATTGAAGTTGATGTGATGGCATGGCAATGGGGCTGGCAATATAGGCTACCAGGTGCAGATGGAAAATTAGGAACGACTCAAGTTAGAAATATTGCAGACAACAATCCATTTGGCATAAATCCAGACGACCCGTTTGGAAAAGATGATATAATGGTTGAAAGTGATGTTATCAATTTAGAAAACAACAGACCTGTAAAAATTTTATTAAGATCAGTAGATGTACTTCACAATTGGTATGTGCCGCAATTTAGAGCAAAAATGGATGCTGTGCCTGGTACAGTAACTTTCTATTGGTTTGAGCCTAATAAGGTAGGTGAATACGAAGTTCTATGTGCAGAATATTGCGGAGTTGGTCACTATGCCATGAGAGGTGGAGTTGAAGTACAAGATAAAGCTGATTATGAAGTTTGGCTGAGCGAACAAGAAACTTTTGAGCAACTATCAGCAAGATATGAAAAATTAAACGTAGGTGGGAATAAATTAGCTAAAAAATAACAATTTATTAATTTAAAAAAATATATATATAAAGGATAAAAATATGTCAGACGAATACGATAATAACAAATCATATCAAGCTCAGTCATCAGAAGTAATGGACGGATCAGCTGGTTCTGTAAATCCAGATATAGATTATGTAAGGCCAGCAGAAGTTGGAGAGCAAGATTTATATCATGGACATAGTTTTATCGAAAAATGGGTTTTTTGCCAGGATGCAAAAGTTATTGGAGTACAATATTTCTTAACTGCAGTTTTTACTGGAATTGTAGGTTTAATTTTATCTTGGTTAATGAGACTTCAATTAGGTTTTCCTGGATTAGCAGGTTTTATGACAGCAGAACATTATTATCAATTTGTAACTATGCACGGTATGATAATGGTAGTTTACTTTTTAACTGCTCTATTCCTAGGAGGGTTTGGAAATTATTTAATTCCACTCATGGTGGGAGCAAGAGATATGGTCTTTCCATATGTGAATATGCTTAGCTTCTGGATGTTCTTTGTTGCAGTTGCAGTTTTAATGGCAAGCTTCTTTGTTCCAGGTGGACCGACAGGAGCCGGATGGACCTTGTATCCTCCACAAACTATTTTGGAGGGAACTCCTGGATCAGGAATGGGTATCTTACTTATGCTTATATCTTTATCTTTATTTGTAATTGGTTTCACAATGGGTGGACTAAATTATATGATTACAATTTTACAAGCTAGAACCAGAGGAATGACCTTAATGAGAATGCCTTTAACAGTATGGGGTATATTCACAGCAACTGTACTAGCAATGTTAGCATTCCCAGCACTACTAGTTAGCGCTATAATGATGACGTTAGATAAAGTATTACAAACAAGTTTCTTTATGCCAACAATATTAAAGGCAGGAGAGGTTCTTGAATATGGTGGAGGAAGCCCAATTCTTTTCCAACACTTGTTTTGGTTCTTTGGACACCCTGAAGTTTACATTGTTGCATTACCTGCATTTGGAATAGTTTCTGACTTAATATCAGTTCATGCCAGAAAAAACATATTTGGATACAGAATGATGGTTTGGGCAATTGTTGGTATTGGAGGTTTAAGTTTCTTCGTATGGGCTCACCACATGTACGTTAGCGGTATGAACCCTTGGTTCGGATTTTTCTTTGCAACAACGACATTAATTATTGCCGTTCCGACAGCCATGAAAGTTTATAATTGGATACTTACTTTATGGAGAGGAAATATTAGAATTAATACTGTAATGTTATGGTGCCTAGGATTTATCGTTACATTTGTAAATGGTGGAATTACGGGAATATTTTTAGGAAATGTTTCAGTTGATGTTCCATTATCTGATACATATTTTGTAATAGCCCACTTCCATATGGTCATGGGTATTGCACCATTAATGGTTATTATGGGAGCGGTTTATCATTGGTTCCCATTAGTAGCTGGAAAAATGTTACATGAAGGTCTAGGAAAATGGCACTTCTGGATTACTTTCTTAGGAGCTTATTCAATTTATTTCCCAATGCATTACCTAGGTTTTATTGGAGTTCCAAGAAGATATTTTGAAATGTATGATAGCCCGTATATGACATCAGCAGTTGGTATGAACGAATTTATAAGTATTGCAGCATTTATAGTTGGTGCAGCACAGTTTATTTTAGTTTTCAATATCATTAAAACATTAAAAACAGGTAAAAAAGCTGAACAAAACCCTTGGAAAGCTAATTCACTTGAATGGTATACTTCTACTGTTCCACCAGAACATGGTAACTTTGGTGAAAGACTTCCAGTTGTTCACAGATGGCCATATGATTTTAGTGTTCCAGGAGCAAAAGATGACTTTATTCCGCAAACAACAGCACCTAGTGAAGTAATACACACAGAAGTAGAGAAAACTTAAGAGAAAAATAATGTCTGAACAAAAAATAGACGGCTTCGAACTTAAACCTGGGTTTAAGGGCATGGCGTCTGACACTGGTTCAGACCAAACAATGTTTAAAGGTGTGCATTGGGGCAAAGCCATGATGTGGATCTTTTTATTGAGTGATACTTTTGTATTCAGCTGTTTTTTAATTTCTTATATGAAAGGTAGAGGATCAACCATTGTTGATTGGCCTAATACGAGTGAGGTTTTTTCTTTATATGTAGGAGGTGTACCTGTACCACTTCTACTGATTGCGATAATGACTTTTGTGTTGATCACAAGTAGTGGAACAATGGCTTTAGCAGTTAAATATGGTTACGAAAAAAATCGTAAAATGTGCGGTTGGCTAATTCTAGCTACTGCTGTAGGTGGTCTTACTTTTGTAGGAATGCAAGTGTTTGAGTGGTCTAAATTAATTCATGAAGGTGTTAGACCTTGGGGAAATCCTTTTGGTGCATCACAGTTTGGTTCTTTCTTTTTTATGATAACAGGTTTTCATGGTTTCCATGTCTCTATTGGGGTAATTTTCTTATTTATTTACACTTACAAAGTTTTTGCTGGTCATTATGAGAGCAAAAAAAGAGGCTGGTTTACTAAAATGAAAGGGGATTATGTTGAAATTGAGATATTAGGTCTTTATTGGCACTTCGTAGATCTAGTTTGGGTTTTCATTTTCGCATTTTTCTATTTGTGGTAAAATAAAATATGGAAGAGACTAACAAAATGGAAGAAACAACAAAAAAAGACGAGCAAACAAGTACTCAAAAAATAGGGATTTATCTTTGGATTTGGTTGTTATTATTTGTTCTAAGTTTTTTTTCTTACATGGTTGACTGGTACCAATTTCAAGGAATGTTGAGATGGTCATTAATATTATTCTTTATGTTTCTAAAAGCAGGGTTAATTATGGCCTTTTTCATGCACTTATTTTGGGAAAGATACGCTTTAGTAAATGTTCTGTTATGGCCAATGACAGCAATTGCCTGTTTTATATTTTTAATGACTGCAGAATTTAAATATACACTGTTTTCAAGATTTTTTTATTTTGTAGTAGGGGGAGCTTAATATGGATGCCTACGGATACTTAGCTTTTTTCTTAATTTTATTTGTTTTTTTTATTTATATTGTTTGGTTTGGTTATTCGGTAAAAGTTGAAAACCAAAAAGAACAAGGTGATAAAGTTACAATAAATCCTTACGATCAAATACCTTTAAGTAGAAGATTAATTGATAAGAAAAATAGCAAAGTAGGTATTTTCGATCTTGGAAATCATATTTTAATAGCAGGCGTTATATTACTTGTAATATTTGTTTCACTTAATGTTGAGTAATAGTGACTGCAAATACAATTAAAAAAAAATCAGTTTCTATAAGTTTTTTTTCTTATTCAAAATATTTATTATTACTAATGAAGCCAAGAGTAATGTCCTTGGTCATCTTTACTTGTGCTGTTGGGTTACTTACGGCCCCTGAATCGGTTTCTTTTTTAAATGCAGTAATTGCAATTTTCTTTGTAACAATGGGTGCGGGTGCAGCTGGTGCATTAAACATGTGGTATGAGGCTGATCTTGATAAATTAATGACAAGAACTTGTCTTAGACCTATCCCTACTGGAAAGGTCAACAGGGAACATGCTTTATTGTTTGGAACAGTATTATCGATAGTATCTGTAGTTGGACTTTATCATTTTTCAAATTTAACATCAGCAATCTTATTATCAATAACGATCGCATTTTACGTCTTTGTCTACACGATATGGTTAAAGAGAAAAACTCCTCAAAATATTGTTATAGGAGGTGCATCAGGTGCATTGCCACCAGTTATAGGTTGGACTATAGCTACTAACTCATTAACATTAGAACCGATAACATTTTTCTTAATTATATTCTTTTGGACCCCATCTCATTTTTGGGCATTGAGCCTTTATAAAGCAGACGATTATCAAAAAGCTAAAATTCCTATGCTTCCTATTACTAATGGTATTGAGGAAACGAAGAAAAATATATTTGTTTATTCTTTAATAATGTTACCAATTGTTGTTTTGCCTTATTATATTGGTTTCGCAGGTGAAACATTCTTAATAATTTCATTATTACTTACCTTTTATTACAACTATGTTTGTTATGATCTTCTTAAATTTAAAAAAAACAAATTTGAAATAAAGAAGGCTAAAAAGGTATTTTCTTACTCAATTTTTTACTTATTTTTGCTTTTTGTCTTATTTTTGGTAGACCAGATTATAAAATAAATAATTCTATTTATTTTATAGGAAAATGGTAAAAAAAATTCATGAGATACGTAAGCACAAGAGATAATTCTAAGGAATATAGTTTTGAAGAGGTTTTCATCAAAGGCCTTGCCGATGATGGCGGACTTTATGTGCCTACATCTTTAAAAAAATTTAGCTCAGATGAATTGTCAAAGCTTAAAAACCTTAATTATAATGATTTATCTACCGAAATAATCAATCAATTTTCATCAGACTTTATTTCAAAAGATGATCTTTCATCATTAATTAAAAAATCTTATTCAACTTTTAGAGAAAAAGAGGTTGTTAAAATATCAAATATTGGAGATCTCAAATTATTAGAGTTATTTCATGGCCCTACATTAGCTTTTAAAGATGTAGCAATGCAGTTTATTGGTAACTTGTATGAATATTATTTAAGTAAGAATGATAAAAAAATTAATATTGTTGTGGCAACATCTGGCGATACAGGTGCAGCTGCTATTGACGCAATTAAGGGAAAATCAAACTTAAATATTTTTGTTTTACATCCTAATAATAGAATTTCACCAGTACAAAGAAAATTAATGACAACAGTTGAGGATGAAAATGTTTTCAATATTGCAATTGATGGAAATTTTGATGATTGCCAAAATATTGTTAAACAAATGTTTTCAGATTTAGATTTTTCTAAATCAATAAATATGTCAGGGGTTAATTCTATTAATTGGGCAAGAATAATTGCTCAAGCAGTTTATTATTTTTACACTTATTTTAAAATTGGTGGTGATAAACCAATTTCCTTTTCAGTGCCAACTGGAAATTTTGGAGATGTTTTTGCAGGATATCTTGCAAAAGAAATGGGATTGCCGATAGATAAACTTATTGTTGCAACAAATGAGAATGATATTTTACATCGAGCAATCTCAAATGGTGATTATGTTTCAAAAAAAGTAAAAGAAACACTTTCTCCAAGTATGGATATTCAATTAGCGAGTAATTTTGAAAGATTAATTTATTATGTGAATAATTCTAATTCCGATATTACATTAGATATAATGAAGAAAGTTAAGCAAAATGAATATAAAATAGAAAAATTAAACTTGGATATCATTCAAAAAGATTTTATTTCAGAAAGTTGTAATGAAAATGAAACTTTAGAAATTATAAAGAAAAATTTCGAGAAAAATGATATCATATTAGATCCCCATACTGCAGTTGGAGTAGGGGCTGCAAATAAGCTTAATTTTAGGGACTGTGTAGTATTATCTACTGCTCATCCATGTAAATTTCCAGCTGCTACCGATAATGCAATAAACAAACATGAAGAACTGCCTAAGGAGCTTCAATATGTTCATAGTAAAGATGAAAATTTTCAACTATTAAAAAATGATATAGAGGCAGTAAAAAATTTTGTTAAAAGTAAATTATGAAGCTAAAAGTTAATGATCAAATCCCAGATGTAAAAATCTTCCATTTAGCTGATGGAGAACCTAAAGAGCAAAATGTATCTGAGGTTTTAGGATCAAAAAAAATAATATTATTTGGTTTACCTGGTGCATTCACAGCTACATGCTCTAAATTTCACTTGCCGGGTTATGTTAAAAATGCCCAACAAATCTTAGATAAAGGTATTGATAAAATATTTTGCTTAGCAGTAAATGACCCCTATGTAATGAATGCTTGGGGTGAGGCGAATAATATAGGAGAAAATATAACTATGTTAGCTGATCCTTATTTATCATTTACAAAGCTAATTGGTGCTGAAGTTGATAGAAATTCAAAAGGTATGGGTATGAGATCAAGCCGTTATGCAATGATTATTGAAAATCTTAAAGTGCAAAATATTCAAGAAGAAGAAGAAACTAAAAATTGTGGAATATCTTCAGCAGAGGGAATTTTAGATATTATTTAGCAAGAAGTGCAGTTCTGTTGCCAGGTGCCCTTTTATAAATTTGCAGCTTCTCTAGCGATTAAATCTACTTCATTGTTTAAAGAATCTGTTGAGTGACCCTTCACCCAAATCCATTTTATTTTAAATTCATTAGTCAAAAGATCCAATTCAGACCATAGGTCTTTATTTTTTACAGGTTGTTTATTTGCAGTTTTCCAACCATTTTTTTTCCAGTTATGTATCCACTCTGTTATTCCTGATTTTACATATCTAGAGTCTGTGAAAATCTGTACATTACTTCCTTTAGGAATTTTTTTAAGAGCTTTTATTGGAGCAAGTAATTCCATTTGATTATTTGTGGTATCTTTTTTGCTTCCTCTTATATGGGTCTTCTTTTTATCATCTATAATAATTGCAGCCCATCCACCATTTCCTGGATTACCCAAGCACGATCCATCAGTATAGATTTTTATCATTAGCCATAATCCTTAAAAGAATTTAATTTTCTATGATAATTTAATTTATCTAAATATTCTTTTGGATCTTTTATTTTTATCAATGCCTTTTTTGGAGTATTTAGGTAATCATATGATCTTGTAAGAAGATATCTTAAAGCTGATCCTCTACATAAAGTATTAAAATTACTCTTTTCTTTGATAGTAAGTTTACGTATTGATTGGTAACCTCTTAATAATTGAGCAGATTTACTTTTGTCTAGCACAAAAACTTTATTTCTTTTCTTAAAACATAATGCATTTACACATGTGGCTAATTCATAAGCTAAGAAATCATTTGCAGAAAAATAAAAATCAATAAAACCGTAATATTTTTTTTTAAAGAAAAAAATATTATCAATAAAAAGATCACTATGAATTATTCCATTTGGCATATTTTTTGGCCATTTTTTCTTAATATCAATTAAATCAGTTTTCATGGTCTTAATTAAATTATTTGAAAGTTTATTAATTCTTTGATCAATTCTGCTGAGCAAAGGTCCCCAGGAATTTATTGATAGTGAATTTTTTCTGTATAATTTTAATTTTTTAGCAGCCAAATGTAACATAGCAGCATTTTTTCCAACTTGAAAACAGTCATTAGTTTTTAGTTTATTTTTATCTTTTCCTTTTAAAAAACTTACCAAACATGCAGTTTTATTTTTAATTTTGAATAAATATTTCCCTTTTTTATTTTTTATTGGCTCTGGACATTTGATTTTATTTTTTGATAAACCAAACATAAGGTTCATAAAAAAAGGTAAATCTCTTTTTTGAACTCTTTTTTCAAATATAGTCAGTATTATTTTTTTTTTATTTGTTTTTATTAGGTAATTAGTATTTTCAATTCCTTTTTTTATGCCTGAAAAAGACACGATTTTACCAATATTAAAGTTTTTTTCGATCAAGCTTAAATCGCTCTGATTTATCCTTGTATATACAGCCATTAATTTAATTTTCCTGGGATTTTAAATGTTACGTCTTCTTTGACTATTTCAACTTCCTCTATTTCTACTGTAAATTTTTTTTTAATATTTTCTATGAATTCATTAACTAATACTTCAGGAGCTGAGGCACCAGATGAAACACCTATTGTTTTGCATTTAGATATTTTTTCAAGTGGAAAGCTGCTTTCAGAATGAATTAATTCAGCATTTTCACATCCATTATTTTGAGCTACTTCCACTAATCTAACTGAGTTAGAAGAATTCCTACTTCCAATTACAAAAAGATTATCACAGTCTTTTGCAATTTTTTTGACTGCTGCTTGTCTATTTGTTGTTGCGTAACAAATATCATCTTTTTTTGGCTCGTGAATATCAGGAAAGCGTTCTTTTAAAACATTTATAATATCTTTAGTATCATCAACCGATAATGTTGTTTGTGTAATATAAGCAAGTTTATCGTTTTTACCTCTTTGATAATTTTTTGCGTCATCTATAGTTTCAATAAGATCAATCTTTCCACTAGCTACTTGGCCCATTGTGCCAATTACTTCTGGATGGTTTTTATGACCTATAAGCAAAACTTGAACATCTTTTTTATTTAAATTTTCTGCTTCTCTGTGAACTTTAGATACCAATGGACATGTCGCATCAACAAAAATCATGTTTAAACTTTCTGCTTCTTGAGGAACAGATTTTGGTACACCATGAGCTGAAAAGATAACAGGCCTTGTTTTATCTTCAATTTCATCAATTTCCTCAACAAATATTGCACCAATTTTTTTTAAGCTATCTACTACGTGCTTGTTATGAACTATTTCATGTCTTACATATACAGGGGCACCATATTTTTCTATGCTTTTCTTGACAATTTCAATTGCTCTGTCAACACCGGCACAAAATCCTCTCGGAGCTGCTAAAAGTATTTTTATATGATTATTTTTCACTCTCGTGCTTTCTAAAAAAAGGGATTAAAAAAACAATACACGCAACTAGAAAAAAAAGACTGCCAAACATAGCCCAAAAACTTCCTACACTTGATATGATAAAACCTAATGCAGAAATAATGAATAAAATCCAACCAATTAAATTAATATTTTTATTGCTCATTTTTTTCAATTAAATATTCAAGCAATATATGTGGAAAAGTTAATGAGGCCAATCCAATAAAAATAACCCGATATATAGTTTCGTTAAATTCGTTATAATTACTTAGAACTGATATTGAAATAATATATCCTAAAATTGTCAAAATTGTTAGTGGAAGGGCTTTTTTAATGAATATTGGTAAACCTTTTGTCAAATTTTTATTTATTTCTCTGATCAAAGAAATCGAGTGCCTAATAGAATGCAGAAAGCAAAAGTAAATCGTAAAAGCAATTATTGGATTAAGAAAATAATTTAGAATTATTATCGATAAATAATCCATTAACAACAATGATTTAACTTCAATATTTTTTTTAAATGATAAAATAATCCCAGAGATCAAAGATAAAAGTACAAGTACGAATAATATCTCGTCAGATATCATTAAATTATTTGAAATATTAAAATTTAATGTCTCGAATATTGCAATTGTCTCTTCTTTATGAAAAAATAAGGGTGAGGTAATTATTAATGATCCTTTAAAAAAATAAATTAATTCAAAGTTTTTCTTTTGATTAATAAATTCAGAGTCCTCTTTACCAAAATGAAAAGCAGCAATAATTAAAAACAATAAAAGTAATGATTTTGGAAATAATAACCAAATCAATATTATAACTGCACCAGTAATTAAATAACTCAAATAAAAAATACTCATTGATTTATATCCAAAGTATTTAATTAGTTTCTTACCTTTAATATGATCCAGAGAGCCATGAGATATTCCAATTGTTAAAATTAAAAACAATGAAATTATCAAGAAACTGCCTTCTCTCAGATACTCTATGCCAGATAAAAGTATACATAAATTAAAAAAAATTAAAGAGTGGTAAAAATTAATTTTAATCATTTAATTTAAAAAAGTGATTTTATAAAAATCCATTTAGGCATTTTTGATATTATTGATAAATCTTCAAAAAAATTACTTTTATTGGACAAAAATTTTATAACAGTATTAGATTTGTTGTTAAACATCCTAAAAAAAATATTTGGCATCTTGTTTGGATTATTTTTCAGAACATTTAAAAAAATATTATCAAGAAATTGATATTTTTTTTTAATTTGAAAAGTTTTCAATTTACTTATGTTTTCGATATTTTCCCTTATATATTTACTTTGTTCTTGAATATTTAAAAAAGTATAACCAGTACTTAACCTTGTCATACCACCAGCTGTTCCAATATTAATTTTATTTTTTGCTTGTTCAATTATTGGGTAAAAAAGAGGTATTTTACCCACTTCTTTGTATGTAATCTTATAATCTTTTATTTTTAGATTATTCTCAATATAATGTTTAATTTGATGATCATAATCTTTTTGGGAGTCGTCATTCATTTCAGATAACCAAGTTGTTTCAACTAATGCTGTCTTTTTTGAATACGGAAGTGTATAAAAAAAATGAACACTTCCTCTCTGCTCACAATCAAAATCCATTAGATTCATCATTTCTTCATCAAAAAATTCCTTTTTTGTCTCTATTTCTATCCCACAGAAATGTTGCCAAAGACCAGAGTTTTGATTATCTAAATTTAGAACACTATTAAATACTAAAGAGTTATCAAAATTTATATTTTGATCATTTTTGTGAAATGAAATATTTTTATTTTCTTTTAATTTGTTGTTTATCTTCTCATAAAATAACCCACTATCAATACTTTGATACTGATAATTATCGCACTCTAGATGTCTAGTTTTTTGAGGAACATTTATAGAGAAATGTTTCCAATTTTTTTTTACACAATCCTCAAAATTATGTGGGAATGTTTTCCAAAAAGACCAAGTTTTATCTTTTTTATATTCATCTCTTGGCTCAATAATAGCTAAAGTTTTATTTTTTAACTTGTTATTGGTCTCTAATTCATATGCTAAAGATAATCCTGCACAACCTCCACCAATTATTACAAAATCAAAATCTTTCATTTAAATTTATTTCTTCATTAATTAATTCATGTTCTTTATCTCTAAGGTGATTATGTTTTTTAATCAATGATAGTTTTAGCAAGTCAAATATAGATAATAATGTTTGCAATAACTTACCGATATTAGTAACAAAAATTTTACCCGATTGGTTATAATTTTGAATTGTTTGCTTTTTAATAATATTTCTACCTATTTGCCTATAAACTCTTCTTGCAACTAAGATTGAAAATCTAAGACTTAATGGAATATCCTTTATTGAAGAAAAGCTACTATCATAAAATAAATCTGCAGTTGCCAACGTTTCTTTTATGGATTCAAAATTATGTTTTATATAAAACCTTTTATTTTTAGAGTCTTCTATTACATCTCTAGAAATATTTGTAAGTTGCATAGCTATTCCCAAATCTATAGCCGATTTAAGAGAATCAGAGTTAGTGACATTTAAAATTTTTGCCATCATTAATCCAACAGTTCCTGCTACCCTGTATGAATAAATTAATAATTCCTTTTTTGAATTTAATCTTATTTCATTTTGAATATCAGACTCCACACCATCGAATAAGTCCTCTACAATTTTTGTGGAAATATTATATTCATCTATTAATACCCACATATTTTTAATTATATAGTTCTGAAATTCTTTATTGATAAAATTATTTTTGAAGTTTAAAAATCTTCTTAATTTATCATCAATTATACCTTCGTCGTCTGCTATATTGTCTAAAGTTCTACAAAAATCGTATAAATTAGAACATTTCAAATAAGTTTCTTTTGGAAGAAAAAAACCAGCCCAGTTAAATGATTTTGCGTATATTGATAGAAAACTCTTTTTCTCCATTACAAAATTTTGTCTAAGACTTTTGCTGAAGATAGTACTCCTGGCACACCTGCTCCAGGGTGAGTACCTGCTCCAACAAAATATAAACCATCAAAAATCTCTGATTTATTATGAAATCTAAAATAAGCTGATTGAGTAAATTTTGGTTGAATAGAAAAACCTGAGCCATATTTTGTATTTAACTCTTTCTCAAAATAATCAGGAGTTAAGTAAAAATCCTCAACAATATTTTCACTTAGATTAGGTAGTAAACTTTCCTCCATTTTTTTAATAACTAAGTTTTTCATCTTATCTCCCTCAATAGACCAGTCTATACCAGATTGGTTATTAGGAACTGGCACCAACACATAAAAACAATCATGATTATCAGGCGCCATCGATTTGTCTGTTGCTGTTGGTCTATGTAAATAGTAACTAATATCGTTATTTAATTTTTTATTATTAAAAATATCGTCCAAGTGTTCCTTGTACTTATCTCCAAATTTAATTGTATGATGTTCAACATTGTCGTAAACTTTTTTGGTTCCAAAGTAATAAACAAACAAGCCCATTGAATATTCCATTCTTTTCATTTTCCAATTAAAAATAGAATTACTAATATTTGTGTTTGCTAATTTTGAGTAAACTGCAGGTGGATCTGCGTTACAAATAACATTATCTGCTTCTATTTTATCCCCATTGTTAAGTTCAACCCCAGTTATTCTATTTTTATTTGATATGATCTTATTTACTTCGCAACCTTTTAATATTTTTATATTTTCTTCATTCATTAGTTTTTCCATGCCATTTATTATTTGACCAGTACCACCCATTGAATAATGAATTCCCCATTTTTTTTCTAAATATAAAATTAATCCATATATTGATGTTGTTGTGAACGGATTACCACCTACTAATAGTGGATGCATACTAAGTAATCTTCTTAATTTTTCATTTTCTATGTAAGAAGAAACTAAACCATAAACAGATTTATAACTCTTTAAATTAAATAAAGAGGGTATCTGCTTTAACATAAAAGAGGGTTTATCAAATGGGACATCTGATAGTTCAGTAAAACCTTTATCAAAAATCTTTTTTGTAAAATTAACTAAATTTTTATATCCATTAACATCTTTTTCGTTAATCTTTTTTATTTGATTAACCATTTCTTCTTCATTACCAGAATAGTCAAACTTAAAACCATCTTCAAAAACAAATTGATACCAGGTTTTTAAAGATTTTATTTCTAAATAATCTTTTGAATTCTTGTTAAAAAGCTTAAATAATTCATCAATCAAGTAAGGTGCTGTTATCACAGTTGGACCACCATCAAATGTAAATCCATTTTTTTTAAAAACTCTTGCTCGTCCACCTAAATCTTCATGTTTTTCAATCAAGGTTACATTATGGCCTTTAGCTTTTAACCTTAATGCTGCAGCCATACCCCCAAAACCTGATCCTATTACTATCGAATTCATAATTTGGATTTTATATTATTTTAAGAAAATGTAACGTAATTTAGTTATGAATTAATTTTTTTTAATTGAGTCTTTGCTTCTTCAAGATTTTTTTCAAACAGATTATCTAATTTAGATTTATCAACTGTAGTTGTTATAATTTTTTTCACTGACTCCAGTGCAATTTTGACAGAAGTGTCTTTGATTTCTTTAATTGCTCTCTCTTTCATCTGATTAATTTTTGTTTGAGTTAAATTCTTCTTTATTTCAGAAGATTTATGAAATTTTTCATTCATGTTTATAACAAGTTGTTCAGACTCAGCTTTAGCTTGATCAAGGATCTTTTTTGACTCCCCTTCAACTGAATTAAGTTTAGCCTGAGCTTCATCTAAAAGTTTTTTTGACTCAACTCTTAACTTTTCACTTTCATCGATTTCTTTTTTTATATCTCCTATTATTTTTGTTAGGAGTTCGTTTATATTCTGAGGTATTTTAAAATATACCAATAGACCTATAAAAATAAAAAACGATATTGCTACCCAAAAAGTTGCATCAAACATCTTTTCTCTCTCTGTTTATTTTTGATTGGTCTTCCACAATTGCTGCTATGCTGCTACTATTTACTTCTTCACCAATTAACTCTTTTATTAACTCTGCTGATGTTTCAGCTGCTATTTTATTTATTTTTTCTCCTGATTTATTCTTTAGATCAGACAATTCCTTTTCTACTTCACTTATTTCTTCATCAAGATCTTTCTCTAATGCAGATCTTTTTTTATTAATATCATCCAAAATCTTTTCTCTAGCTTCATTAAAGTAACTTTTAGCTTTAAGTTTGCTGTCTAAAATAATCTTTTCATATTCGTCAATTTTTTTTTGACTTTCCACTTTTTGCTTATCTGCTGTTTCAATATTTTCAAGTATTTGAGATTTTCTTGTTTCCAAGTTATTGCTAATCTTAGGCAATATAACCTTCGTCAAAACAATAAAAAGTATTCCAAACGTGATGATAAGCCAGAAGATTTGAGAAATCCAAAACTCTGGATTAAGTTGAGGCATACCACCACTTTCAGCGGCAAATACTGTATTAAAACATGCAAAGCATGTAACGAATAATAAAATAACTATTTTTTTTAACATTAACTAAAATGCAAATAAAATAATCAACGCAACTACCAGTCCAAACAACCCTGTTGCTTCAGCTAAAGCAAATCCTAATAACAAATTAGGGAATTGTTTTTGAGCTGCTGATGGATTTCTCATAGCACCAGATAAGTAATTACCAAAGATAATTCCTATACCAACTCCCGCACCCGCTAGTGCGATAGCTGCTAATCCTGCTCCTATCATTTTTGCTGCTTCTAATTCCATTTTTCCTCCTTTTTTATTAATGGTGTAGATTTAATGCATCATTTAAATAAATGCATGTTAAAATTGCAAATACATATGCTTGAAGAAAAGCAACTAGTATCTCCAAACCCGTAAGTGCAACCGAAAAACTAAGTGGAAGCCATCCACCTACAATTCCTAAGCTTATAACAAAGCCTCCAAATACCTTCATCATTGTGTGACCAGCCATCATATTAGCAAACAATCTTACAGATAAACTAATTGGTCTACTTAAATACGATATAATTTCAATAACTACTATTAATGGAAGCAAAACCATTGGAACTCCACTTGGTACAAACAATTTTAAATATCCGAACCCATGTTTCATGAACCCAATTATTGTAACTCCAATAAAAATAAATGCTGCCAACACAAATGTAACTATAATGTGGCTAGTCACTGTAAATGCGTAAGGTATCATTCCGAACATGTTACAAAAAAGTACAAACATAAAAAGTGAAAAAATAAATGAAAAGTACGGTTTTGCTTTTGATCCTGCTGTGTCACTAATCATTTTGGCTACAAAGGAATAACTTAATTCTGACAGTAATTGAATTTTATCAGGTATTAGAGTTTTTTTCTTTGCTCCAAGATTAAAAATTATCAATATAGCTAAAGAACTAATGACCATAAACAAGCTTGCATTAGTGAAAGAAATGTCAACTGCGCCTAGCTTTATTTCCGGACCAATCCGATAAACATTGAATTGGTACATTGGATTTGATGCCATTATATTCTCTTATTTATTTTTGCATTTTTTTTGCTGATTTAATTACATTCGTTATTCCTGCAATTACTCCTACAAAAAAAAATATTAAAATTAACCATGGCTTAGTACCAAACCAATTGTCTAAAATAAACCCAATAATTGTCCCAACAGCCACTGCAGCAACTAATTCTGTACTCATTTTAAAAGCATGACCCATCCCTGATGTTGAGGGTTCTTTGCTCTCAGAATATTTGGATTTTGCTTTATTTTTTGCACTTTTAAGGCGAGTTTTAAAATCTTCCTCTTCCATTAGCCTAAGCTACCATGCTCTCAGCTTTTTGAAGATCAACAGCAACTAGTTGACTTATTCCTTTCTCTGGCATTGTAACCCCGTATAATCTATCCATTTTTGACATAGTTAACGCATGGTGGGTCACTATTATAAATCTTGTAGAAGTAATCTTTGTCAGTTCATTTAATAGATTGCAAAATCTTGTTACATTGGCATCATCTAGTGGAGCGTCTACTTCATCTAAAACACAAATAGGGGATGGGTTAGTAAGAAATACTGCAAATATAAGTGATAATGCTGTCAAAGCCTGCTCACCACCTGAAAGCAGAGTAATCGACTGAAGTCTTTTTCCTGGAGGACTTACTAGCATCTCTAAACCAGCATCTAGTGGATCATCAGAGTCTACTAGTTCTAATTTAGCGCTACCTCCATTAAATAATTTTGTGTAAACCTCATTAAATTTTCTACTCACTCTCTCAAAAGCGTCCAATAATCTTTCTCGACCTTTTTGATTAAGTTCAGTTATGCTCTCCTTTAATTTTAATATTGCTGTAACAAGATCTTGTCTATCTTGTTCCATTTTTTTTATGTCAGTTTTATATTTTTCAGTTTCATCATCTGCTCTTAAGTTAACTGATCCAAGCTTTTCTCTTTCCCTCTTTTTTTCATCTAGCAACTCTTCTTGAGTAACTAAGTCAGGAAATTCAGCATGTTTTTCAAGATTTGAATAATTAAGCATATTATCTTCTTTAACATTTAACTCTGTCATAACTCTTTCTAAAAGGTCATTTCTTCTTTTATTTAAACCTTCAATCGTTGCTCCAGAACTTGCTTTCTTTTCTCTAATTTCAATTGAATTTTCTTTTGTGTTGTTTAATTGGCTTCTAATTTCTGTAATATTATTATCAATTTTTTCAACTAAAATTTCATTCTCATTTTTTTCATTTTCTGAAATCCTTAAGTTTTCAGAAATTTTCCCTTTTTTTTCTGCTTGAGACTGAGGTTGTTTTTCCAGAGCATTCAATTTTTCTACAAGGTTATTTTTTCTTGTGTTGAGCTCATTAACCATCTTTTCAGAATTAGTTAAAAGATTTTGCCAGCTCTCAAATTCTTGATCAATTATACTTATTCTCTCTTTTCTTTTGACAGACTCATTTTTTATGTTTTGATTTTTACTGTAAGTTTCAGCATAATCGTCCTGTAATTTTTTTATTTGATCACTTTTTGATGTTAGAGTTGAAATCACATCATCATTCTCAACTTCTTTAACTTTCATAATTAAATATGACAAGTCAATTATACATTCATCTAAAATTTTTATTGTCTGATGGTTTCTATTTTCTGAAATTAGTTTTTTAACTTCTTCGATTTTACTTTTTATGTTGTTAACAATTTCATTATTTTTTTGTAAAGATTCAGCGCTAAAACTCTCTAATAATTCATCCATTCTATCTTGTTCACTTTTTAATTTTGATTTAGAGTTTTCTAGATCTTGATTGGAAAGTTTTTCTGTTTCATAATATTTTGAGTCTGTATCAATTAAGTTATTTCTCTCCTCTTTTAATCTTTTTTCGTTAGAATTTGCGTCAATTACTATGCTTTTTTCTCTATCTATATCTTCATCTATAACTTTTATAGAACTTTTAATTGTATCTATTTCCTCATTTATTCTAGTACTTTCCTCATCTAAAGCTTTCAGTTCAAGGTTTAACCTTTGAATCTTAGATAAATTTTCAATATTTTTTTGTCTTATTGGCTCAACTCTTTCAAGTTCATTTTTAATTTTAGTTTCTAATTCTTCAATTTGTTTATTAAATTCTTTTACTTTTTCATCTGCCTCATCATTTACTTCATTTTCTAAGGTGATTTCTTTATCAATTTCTAGAAGTCTTAAATAATAAAGCCCAGCTTCAACTTTTTTTATTTCTTCGGAAATTAATTTATACTTTGCAGCTTCCTCAGCTTGTTTTTCTAAATTTGCTAATTGTTTTTCTTGTTGTCTTCTAAGTTCGTCAGCTCTCTTTAAATTATTTTCTGCTGCTCCTAATCTAATTTCTGCTTCATGCCTTCTAACATGCAGACCAGCTATTCCAGCAGCTTCTTCAAGTATAGCTCTTCTATCAGATGGTTTTGCTGTAACTAATGCCCCGATCCTGCCTTGACTGATCAATGATGGTGAATGAGCCCCTGTTGACAAATCTGCAAAAAACATTTGCGCATCTTTAGCTCTAACTTCTTTGTTGTTTATGTAAAACTTTGATCCTTTATCTTTCTCAATCTTTCTACGAATTTCTATTTCTTCTAGATCATTGTATTGGTGTGGTCCATCTTTGTTATCATTGTTTAAACTTAAAACTACTTCAGCAATATTTTTTGATGGTTTATTTGATGTACCTGAAAATATTACATCCTCCATTCCAGAACCCCTCATACTTTTCGCTGAAGTTTCTCCCATGCACCATCTAAGAGATTCAACTATGTTTGACTTGCCACAACCGTTAGGCCCAACAATTCCTGTAAGGCCTTTTTCAATTAAAAAGTTAGTTTTCTCTGCAAAAGACTTAAAGCCATTTAATTGGATTTTTTTAAACTCCATTCAATGACTTATATCAGTTTTTCTATATATTTTTTTAATTTTTTATAGTTGGATGTATTTTCGAACTTTTCACCATTGATTATAAGTGTTGGTGTTGCCTCTATTTTGTAGTTTTTAGCTCCGTTGATTCGGTCTTCTAAAATAAAATCTTCAATTTTTGAGTCTGCTATACATTTATTAAAATCTAATTTAAAATTTGATTCTTGAATTACCTTCTTTAGATTTTTGTTGAGATCTTCAATAGTGCTTCCTCTTACCCAGCTACTTTGATTTTTATATAAATGATGAAGTATTTCTGAATTTCCATCGTTCTTACAATGAGCTATTTTTGATGCATTAAATGCAGCCATATCTAATGGAAAATTTCTAAATTCGATTAAAATTAAACCTTTATCTATAAAATCAGTTTTTAAGCTCGGGTAAACATTTTTATGGAAATCTGCACAATGACTACATGTTAAAGATTCAAAAACTATAAGTTTTACTTTTGCATCGACATTGCCTTCAGTAATCGATTTAATATTTGCTTTAGCATTATGTATTAGAAAAAATAATGAAATTATAATTGTCTGTATTAGTATTTTTTTCATCTTGATTTAAATATTTTATTTAATTCTAACAAAGATTTTTTGATTTTATCATTCTTAATATTGGTTATCTGCTTAATATTTTTGCTTTTTGTCGCATTATTTATTTTGTTTTCTTTAATTTTTTCAAACTCTCCCTCAAAAGTTTTTAACTTAATATCATCGAGTACATTATAACCAAAAAATATATTAATTTTTTTTATTATTTCTTTCTTAGAGTATTCTAAATCTACTTCATTTCCTCTTTTTACCATTATATTTAAACAGCTCCCATTTAATTTAGAATTTTTATATGATCTTGGGTAGGATACATTAAATAATTCTTTGCCAACAAGAAATTTCCAATTATCCAAAGTATTTGAATAAATTTGACCTTTTTTATTCAATATCCTTTTGGCTTCTTGGGGCAAAGTATCTTTAAAAGATCTTAGTCCTTGAACAGATTTAGTTCTCTGCTTAGTATTATATTTAAAATTCATATGACAAGTCAAAACATACCAAATAAAATTTTGAATTGGTACGATAATAATAAAAGAGACCTTCCTTGGCGAAAAAAAGTCTCTAGAACTCAAAAAGAATATTTTACGCTAGTCAGTGAATTTATGTTGCAGCAAACACAAGTGAAGACTGTAATACCATATTTTGAAAATTTTATTTCTAAAATCCCAGATTTAAAAAGTTTATCAAGAGTTAGAGATGCTAAATTGATGAAATGTTGGGAAGGATTAGGGTATTATTCAAGAGCCAGAAATCTTAAAAAATCAGCAAAACAAATTATAAATGAATTTAAGGGCCAGCTTCCAAAAAATGAGGACGATTTAAAATCACTACCTGGAATAGGGGATTATACATCTAATGCAATTATGGCAATTGCATTCAATAAAAAAATAATTCCTTTAGATGGAAATGTTGAAAGAATTTTAAAAAGAGTATTTTATTTAAAAAAAGAAAAAGAAATTTCTAAAGAAAATTTACATCAAAAAAAAATTTTTTTTGGAGGAACAATGAGAGCTAGTGATTATGCTCAAGCTATAATGGAAATAGGTGCATTAATCTGTAAACCATCCAACCCACTTTGTTATCAATGTCCTATCTCAACAAATTGCAAATCCTTTAAAAAAAATGACTTTGAAATAATTAAAATAAATAAATTTAATAAACAAAAGTTTTTTGAAGCAAATATTTTTCAAAATAAGCAGAATAATTACTATCTTTTAAAAAACAGAAAATTTAACTTTTTAAAAGATATGCCTATATTCCCCATGAATGAGATACCTAAGACAAAATTTAAAAATCATTTAGGAAAAAGGATCAATATAAAAATGTCAAATATGAATATGAAAATTGCAATTAATATGAAAAATAATTTACCAGAAAAGAGGGATGGATTTTTTATTAATGTTAAAGATTTAAGCAATTGGACTTTACCTTCGTTTACAAAGAAAATACTTAATACTATCAAATAAATTAATGAAAAAAATTGCGATTATTGGTGGAGGGATATCAGGCTTATATTTTGCAAATCTTTTAAATAATGAAAAAGATTTTGAATATAAGATATTTGAAAAAAAAGATAATTATAATTTCCTTGAAGGTTATGGAATTCAATTATCAGTAAATAGTATAAAATTATTAAATAGTATAGGATTTAAAAATCTACCTGCATCTGAAGTTAGCTTTCCGTCAAAAGTGAATTTCATACAAGCAAATAATTCCAAAAAAATTTGCGATATAGACCTTACACAATTTAATGATTCATTAAATCGATACACTACCTTAAAAAGATCAACATTATTAAAATTCTTATTTCAAAACATCCCACAAGAAAAAATAAAATTTAATTCAAATATAACAAAAGTAGATAATTCTAATGGCATCAGAATTTCTTTTGGAGATAATAAAAATGAAGAATTCGATTACTTAATTATTTCGGACGGTATTTTTTCAAAAACGAAGTCACTAATTTTTAATGAAAACATATATCCAAAATATAATCTTAATGTTGCACTGCGAGGTAAATTAAATGGTGATTATGGTAGTGATATTTCAATATATATGGGATCAAATAGTCACTATGTTATCTACCCAGTAAATCAAAATAATGAATACAATTTTGTAGCTATTATAAAAAAAAAATTATCCTCAGATGAATTGCAAAATTATGATTTATTCAAATCTGAAGAATTTTTAGCATCGTTAGTATCAGGTTTACAAAAAACATCGCAAATAAGCTCAAAAAATTTAAGTGAATTGAAATCATTTCCTGTTCACGTTAGCACCGAATTTCCAAGTCTAAATAAAAAAAATATATTTTTGTCAGGTGATGCTTTATTTACATTCCCTCCATCATTTGCTCAAGGAGCTTCCCAAAGTATTGAAACTGCAAACGATATATTTAAAAGTATTTTTAGTGGTACAAATGAATTCTATCAAGAGAGGATCCGTAGTATTTCTTCTATAAATAATAAATCAAAATTGAACCATTTTACATTTCACTTATCAAATCCCATCAATATTTTTATTAGAAATGAAATTTTGAAATATCTCTCAAAAAATAAAAAATTTCTTGAAAATTATTTGGGTAAAATTTACAGAGCTTAATTTGCAGGCCTTAATCTTTGTCTCAAATCATCAATTGGCTTTAAAGAATTTCCAGATTTATAATGCCAAAATGTCCATCCGTTACAACTTTCTGCACCAATAATTTTTGCTGCAACTTTATGGATTGAACCCTCAGATTGTTGATACTTGATACTTCCATCCACCATAATTTTAGCATTTACTTTTTTCTTCTGATCATAAATTTCTGTTCCAGGTTTAATTAAGCCCATTTCAACTAATGATCCAAAAGGAATTCTTGGTTTTGATCTATTATTTTGAAGCGTATCTAGATATTCATCTTTTATAATATCTGTATTGTTTAATCTTTTTCTTGTAGCATCAAAATAATTTTTTTCCTTTTCAATTCCAAAATATTTTCTACCTAATTTTTTAGAAACAACAGCTGTGGTACCTGATCCTAAAAATGGATCTAAAATAAAATCATTTTTATTTGATGAGGCTAATATTATTCTATGGAGTAACGCTTCTGGTTTTTGAGTAGAATGGACTTTTTTTCCATTGTTTTTTAATCTTTCTTTGCCATTACAGATTGGAAGGTTCCATGTAGATCTCATTTGGAGGTCATCATTCAAGCATTTTAATGATTGATAATTGAAAGTGTATTTCGACCCCTCACTTTTTGATGCCCAAATAAGTGTTTCATGTGCATTAGTAAACCTTGTTCCCCTAAAATTTGGCATTGGATTATTTTTATTCCAAATTACATCGTTTAGTATCCAAAAACCTAAATCTTGGATTGTAGCACCCACTCTAAAAATATTGTGATAACTACCTATTACCCAAATTGATCCATTCTTTTTTAAAATTCTCTTACATTCTTTTAACCAATCAAAAGTAAATTCATCATAACTTTTAAAACTTTCAAATTGATCCCATTTATCGTCCACAGCATCTACTTTAGATGTATCCGGTCTACTTAATTCTTTTTTTAATTGAAGGTTGTAAGGGGGATCAGCAAAAATAAGATCAAAAGTTTCATCAGGAATTTTTTTTAATTCCTCTAAACTATCTCCATTAATAATTTTGTTTTTTAAAGTTTCATTACTCATTTTTTAATTATTAATTAGACTCCAGAGTAGAGTCTCCGTCAACCTGAGATTGAATTATTTTGAGTCTACTTGTTACTATTTTTTTCTGTGACTCAATATGTTGTGTATAGGATTGAATGTTTTTCGATGAAATCTAGTTACTCCATATTTTCTAATAGCATCAATGTGATCTCTAGTTCCATAACCAGCATTTAAATCCCATTTATATTTTTTAAAACTTTCTGACATTTTGAGCATCAGTTTATCCCTTGAAACTTTTGCAATTATTGATGCTGCTGATATTTCTTTAATTTTTTGGTCTCCTTTAATTATTGTTTTAATAAGATAATTACTTAATTCTGGTGATTTATTCCCGTCAATAAGTACTAAATTAGGTTTAACTTTTAGTTTTTTTATAGCTCTCTTCATGGCTAATAGACTAGCACTTAAAATATTTAGTTTTTCTATTTCCTTAACTGAGGCAGATCCTATTGCCCAAGTAGAATTTTTTTTTATAAATTTTGCTAATTTTTCTCTCTCAATCTTAGTTAACTTCTTTGAATCTTTGATCTCATTCTTTCTAATATTTTTTTTAAGAATTACAGCTGCAGCATACACTGGACCAATTAAACTTCCTCTACCAACTTCATCAACTCCAGCTATAATTTTTCTCATTAAGTAATAAAAAAATGATATAAAAGTACTCCAATTATCAAACCTTTAATAAAAGTAATCCATAATAATTCATAATTTGAAAGATTAAGTTTTTCTCTCCACCAATTTATATATTTTTTATGTATTTCTATCATCGTAAAATTAGGCTGATATTCTTAATTCATCAATTTTCTTCCTGATTTGTTTTAAATCAGCCCAAGAATATTTTTTTTGTTCAGCTTGCCTTAATAAATATGCTGGGTGAAATGTGATCATTGTCAAGTATGTTTTATTATGAATGATTAAATCTTTCCAAATACCTCTTTCTTTTGAAATTTTTATCTTAGATCCAAAAAGTGATTCCATGGCTGTACTACCCATCAGAATTAAAATTTTAGGATCAATAATTGAAATATGTTTTCGAAGAAAATTCGAATATCTATTAATTTCTGAAGGTTCAGGCTTTCTGTTATTTGGTGGTCGATAGTTAACTACATTAGTAATATAAATATTATTTCTTTTTATTTGAATAGCCTCTAACATTTTATTCAATAATACCCCAGCGTCTCCCACAAATGGCTTCCCTTGCTCATCTTCTTTTTGGCCTGGACCTTCACCGATTATCATAATTTTACTTTCGCAGTTCCCATCAGCAAATACTAGTTGCGTAGCATTATTCTTCAGCTCACAATTATCTATATTTTCGATTTCATTCTTTAATTCTAAAAGAAGTTTTTTTTTATCTTCTAGCTGTGGTTTAGTTTTAAGTCTGTTAATTGGCTTATCGTTAAATATATATTCAATTTCATTTGAGTTAAGATTTTCAAGGTTTAATATGTCATTTTGATTTTTGAGATTTAAAGTCATAAATTTAAATATGAAAATTTTATTTGTAATTTTATCATTTTTAGCACTGCAGACCAGTACATATTCAAGTACTTCTGAAGATAATAAATTCAATCAAAAGTATCTCTCTAATTATTTTTCTGCTTTAGTTTCATCAGGTAATCAAAAAAATGAGGCAGCACTTGATTATTTTAATTCATCTAAATTTCTTATCCAAAAACATGATAATTTTTTAAAAAAGTATGTATTTTCACTAGTTTTAAATGGACAAGTTAAAAAAGGAATAGACCAAATAAAAATTTCAAAAAATGATATTAATTCAAATACCTTTGAGCTTAACCTTCTCCTTTTAGTTGATAGCTTTAAGAAAAAAGATTTTAAACAAGCCAATAAAAGAATCAAAGAATTTCAAATGGACAAAGATGATGGAACTTACGAATACGTAATTTACAAAATTTTAAAAGATTTTAATTATCTGTTTATTAAAAAAGAAGCTATTGAAGATAATAAATATGGATCATTAAGTTTAATTTCAACTGCTTTTCAGAATTGTTATTTAAACTCACAAAAAACAAATTCATATTTTGAAAGGTTATTAAATAGTTCTGATGGAGATTATTCGAGATATATGTATTTTTATTTTGCAAATCTCATTGAGAATAAAGAACTTAAAAAAGTAAATGAAGTATCAAAAAGAATTGAACCTTTAGGAGATAGTATATTATTACATCAAATCAAAGATTGGATTGATAATGAAGATTATAAAAAATTTAAAACTCATTTTTCTTGTAAAAATGAAAATGATATTTTGGCTGAGATTTTTTATTTGGTATCTAATTTATTTTCGACGCAAAATATTTTTGATCAGTCAAATTTTTATTTAAGAATATCAGAATACTTAAATCCTAAATTTTATTTCAATCGGACTTTGCTTGCTGAAAATTATTACTTAAATAAGAATAATTACCAAGCTAATAAAATTTTAGAAGATTTCAAAAAAAAAGATAAGTTATACTTTTGGTATAAAACAAAAAAGATTGGGAGAATACTATCTGAAGATAATTCAGAAGAAGAAGCTGCAATTTATATTAAGAAGCATTTCAATTCTATAAAGTCTCCAACTTTAAAAATTCTTTATGACTACGCAAACATTAATAAAGGTTTTGAAAATTATGAAATTGCTATCGAATATTACACCGAATTAATGAAAAAGGTTGAAAAGAATTCTTATGCACTCTCTCGGATTCTTTACAGAAGAGGTAGCAGCTATGAAAGGATGGGAAATTATGAAAAAGCGGACAAAGATATGTTGGAGAGTTTGAGAATATATCCAAATGAACCATATACTATGAATTATCTTGCTTATAGTTGGCTAGAGAGAAACCACAAAATAGATGAAGCAATAGAAATGATACAGTCGGCCTATAAACAAAAAGAAGATGATCCATATATAACAGACTCTGTTGGTTGGGGATATTATTTGATTGGTGATTATATCAATGCTGAAAAATATTTAAAAAAAGCCTTGCAGCTTATGCCAGACGATCCAATTGTTAATGATCATTATGGTGATGTTCTTTGGAAACTAAATAAAAAATTACAAGCAAATTATTATTGGCGGGCTGTTTTAGAGCTTGAGGAAACAGAAGATAAAATGAAATCAAAAATAAAATATAAGTTATTAGAGGGTTTAAAAAAATCATAATTAATGAGATTTGAAAAGATTAAGTCACACGCAAAAGTCAATTTATCTCTCAACGTGCTAGGAAAACGAAAATCAAAACTTCATAATTTAGAAACTCTAATTGCTTTTGTCGACTTACATGATCAAATATTTATAAAAAGAACAAATAATAAAAATCATGTAGTAAGATTTTCAGGACATTTTTCTAATAAAGTACCAAAAGCAAATACTGTTAGTAATTTGCTAAATATTCTCGATAAAAAAAAAAAATTAAAAAATAATAAATATTCAATTTTAATAAAAAAAAATATTCCCCAAGAAGCTGGACTTGGTGGAGGGTCAATGAACGCGGCTTCTTTAATTAATTACTTTGAAAAAAAAAATAAAATTAATTTAACGTTAAAAGAGAGATATGATTTATGTTCAAAAATAGGATCGGATGTAATCTTAGGTATTGATCAAAAAAATTTAATTATTTCTTATAAAAAAAAAACTAAAAAAATTAAAAAAAATTTAAAAATGTTTACTTTAATGGTTAAGCCAAATTTTGGCTGTTCAACAAAAAGTATTTTTAACCAAGTAAGACATTACTCAAAACCACAATTATCAAAAATAAGGTCAAAAAATATTGACTTTAATTTAATGTCAAAGTTAAAAAATGATTTAGAAATCATATCTACAAAAAAATATCCTAGACTTCAGAAACTTAGAGATTATTTTTTAAATATTGATAAAAATTCATATGTAAGAATGACAGGATCTGGTTCAACAATCGTTGGGTATTTTAAGTCCAAAAAAGCCGCACTAAACGCAAAGAAATTATTAAGAAAAAATTATAAAAACTATTGGTGTAATTTATCAAAAACTATATAAAGCTTTTTTTTTGTGATATATGAATTTAATTTTGGGGTGTAGCCAAGTGGTAAGGCAGCGGTTTTTGGTACCGCCATCCTAGGTTCGAATCCTAGCACCCCAGCCACTTATGTATAATTTTTTTAGAAAAATCTTTAAAACGAACAAAAAACTTACACGAAAAGATAGCTCTTTTTTAAGCATATATAATAACACAGAAGTTTCAAAACTTTTTGAAGCGATATCTAATTTTAATAATACAAGTGAACTTAGATATGTAGGTGGATGTGTTAGAAAAATTTTAAATCAGGAAGATGTTGATGATATTGATCTAGCTGTAAATCTAAATCCAAATCAAATTAAAGAGTGTTTGCAATCAAACGGTATTAAATTCTTTGAAACTGGCATAAAACATGGGACTATCACTGCAAATATAGGCCAAAAAAATTTTGAGATTACATCACTAAGAGAAGATGTGGATACCTACGGAAGACATGCAAAAGTTCAATATACAACAGACTGGTTAAAAGACTCATCAAGAAGAGATTTCACCATTAATTCTATTTATGCGGACAAAGATGGCAATTTGTTTGATCCCAATGGAGGCGTCAAACATTTAGAAGAGGGTAGGGTAATATTTATAGGCAATGCAGATAAAAGAATCCAGGAAGATTATTTAAGAATTTTGAGATATATTAGATTCTTTATAAGTTATAGTAATCACTCCCATAATTCATCAGTTAAAAAATCAATCAAGCAAAACATTGCTGGTGTAGCTAATCTTTCAAAAGAAAGATTAATGAGCGAATTAAAAAAAATTATTTTATCTAAAAATTTTTTACAATTATCAAAAGACTCTTTTTTATTAGAAATTTTAACAACAATTTTTCCCCAGCTTGTTAATCTTAATAATTTAGAAAAAATAAATGAATACTCAAAAAATATATTTAACAAAAAAACATTTATTTTTTTAATTTCCTACTTAATTATAGATGAAACTGATAATGCAAATTATTTTTTATTTAAGTATAATTTATCAAATGAAGATAAAAAAAGAGTAAAGTTTCTTATTGAAAATCATGAATTATTTTCTGAAAAAGATTACTTTAATAAGAAAAATCTTCAAAGAATTTTTTATTTTTATAACAAATCATATGTCATTGATTTATTAGATTTAAAAATTTTTAACTCTAAGACAGCACCAAAAAAACTAATTGAATTAAAAAAATATTTTGAACAGTTTGAGAAACCTATTTTTCCATTAAAAGCCCAGGATTTACTTGAAAAATACAAATTAAAAGAAGGCAAAGAATTTGGACAAAAAATTAGATTGCTCGAGGAAATGTGGTTAAATAAAAGCTTTAAAATAAGTAATAAGGAAATTGATAACGTATTTCGAAATTAAATATATTTTACGTCTTTTATTTCAAAATTTTTTACACCTGCTGGAGTTTTAATTTCAACTAAATCACCCTTATTTTTACCAATCAGGCCCATACCAATTGGCGATTTAAAATATATTAGTTTTTCTTTTAAATCTGCCTCGTCTTTTCCAACAATTTTATATTTCACGCTTTCATCGGTATCTAAATTTTTTAGCATTATTGTTGAACCAAATATAACTTTTCCATCGTTATCTAATTTAGAAACATCAATAACATTTGCTCTAGCAATTATATCCTCAACTTCTTGAACTCTTCCCTCATTGTGAGATTGTTGTTCTTTTGCAGCATGATATTCAGCATTTTCTTTAAGGTCCCCATGTGATCTTGCTTCGGCTATAGCTGTTACTATCTCTGGTCTTTTTTTCTCTTTTAAGAAAATTAATTCTTCTTTTAACTTTTCTAAACCTCTAACTGTGATTGGTTCTTTTTCCATAATTTATTTCCATTTTGCAACAGGTGGTAATGACATTAAAATAGCTTCAACATTACCATTCGTTTGTAAACCAAACTTTGTTCCTCTATCATAAAGTAAATTAAATTCAACATATCGACCTCTTTTTTCTAATTGAATTTCTCTTTGTTTATTTGACCATTTTTTTTTATATTTTTTTAATATTATTTCTCTAAAAATATTTTTAAAACTTATTCCTACCTCTCTTACAAAATTAAAATCTTTTTCCCAATTTTCTTTTTTATAATCAAAAAAAATTCCCCCTATACCTCTTGGTTCTTTCCTATGTGGCAAATAAAAATATTCATCACACCATTTTTTATATTTTTTATAAAAATTTTTATTATGTTTGTCACAAGATTTCTTTAATTCATTATGAAACCATTTTTCTAAACTTTTATCTTTCAAGCAAGGGGTAACATCCATCCCTCCACCAAACCATCCATGAGAAGTATAGATATATCTAGTGTTAAAATGCATAGCAGGAACATGAGGGTTTTTCATATGCATTACTACTGATATACCTGCTGCCCAAAAGTTTGGATTTTTATCTCCCCCAGGGATTCTGTTTCTAAATTCTTTTGAAAATTTTCCATACACTTCTGAAAAATTTACACCTACTTTTTCAAAAATTTTTCCATTTTCTAAAATTCTAAATTGGCCCCCACCTTCATTTGAGTTTTTACCTCTTTCCCAATTTTTAATTTTGAAGATATTTTTTTTTTTTTCTAATTCTTCTATTTCTTGACAAATTACCTCTTGCAAAGTCTTAAACCAATTTCGGGCTAATTTTTTTTTAATTGTTTGATCCATAAATATTTGATTGTCTTATATTTTCTGACAATACTATTGCAACTGAAGATGCGAGGTTCAAGGATCTTTTTTTTTCAGTCATTGGTATTTTTATCCTATTCTCTAGTCTTTTATGAACCTCATCTGGTACACCGGCACTCTCTCTTCCAAAAAGTAAGGTATCATTACCTTTAAACTTAAATTCAGTATAAATTTTACTGGCCTTAGTAGTCATCAAAACTACCCTATCATTTTTTTTTGCTTCAAAAAATTCATCTGAACTTTTGTAAACCCTCATCAATTTTTCATCCAGGTAATCCATCACAACTCTTTTAAAACGCTTGTCATTAAGTAAAAATCCACAAGGCTCTATAATTTCAAGAACAGCCCCAAGGCAAGAACATGTTCGAGCTATCGCAGCTGTATTTTGAGGTATATCAGGCTCGTAAAGTGCTATTTTGGGCATCGATTTAGCTTTTTTGTGTGTCATTGTTACCATGGAAAAATAACGTTTTTCTTCATATATGAAATCATATATTAAGAAAAAATTAAAATAATAATTAATGTCCGATTCAGAAAAAAAGAAGCCAAATAGAAGAGATTTTATAGTGACTGCAACAACGGCAGCAGGCGCAGTAGGCGTCGGAGCAGTTGTTTGGCCGTTAGTTGATCAAATGAACCCTGATGCATCTGTAAAGGCATTAGCAAGTACAGAAGTTGACATAAGTGCAGTAGAACCTGGTCAATCAATAACTGTTTTGTGGAGAGGCAAACCAGTTTTTATAAAAAGAAGAACTCAAGATGAAATTGATAGTGCAAGAGCTGTTGATTTAAGTGAATTAAAACATCCTGAAAAAGATGAAGATAGAGCAAAAAATCCAGAATGGCTTGTAATGTTAGGAGTATGTACTCACCTTGGATGTGTACCTTTAAATGATAAAGGAGATTATGGGGCATGGTTTTGTCCATGCCATGGTTCACACTACGATACATCTGGAAGAATAAGAAAAGGACCGGCACCTACAAATATGGAAGTGCCAAAATACGAATTTGTAAATAGTAACACTATTAAAATCGGATAGAAAATTTTATGAGCGATCACGAATACACACCTAAATCAAAAGTTGGAAAATGGTTTAATGATAGACTTCCATTACTAACACTTGCAAACCATTTAACAGATTATCCTACTCCCAAAAATTTAAATTACTGGTGGACATTTGGTGGGATTCTTACTTTTTGCTTAATCACTCAAATAATTACTGGAATTGTTTTGGGTATGCATTACGTAGCGCATGCTGATTTAGCTTTTCAAAGCGTAGAGCACATAATGAGAGACGTAAATTACGGTTGGTTAATAAGATATGTTCATGCAAACGGTGCATCTATGTTTTTCCTAGCCGTTTATATTCATATCTTTAGATCTTTGTATTATGGGTCATATAAATCACCAAGAGAAGTTATTTGGATTATAGGTATGTTGATTTATTTCCTTATGATGGCAACTGCATTTATGGGATATGTTCTTCCTTGGGGACAAATGAGTTTCTGGGGTGCAACAGTAATTACAAACTTATTTAGTGCCATCCCTTTAGTAGGGGAGAGTATCACGAATTGGCTTTGGGGAGGTTATTCAGTTGATAATCCAACTTTAACGAGATTTTTTAGCTTACACTATTTGTTTCCATTTTTAATTTTAGGACTTGTTGTGCTTCACATATGGGCACTACATGTACCTGGAAACAACAACCCTATTGGAATAGACATAAAAAAACCATCTAAAGATACTGTTCCATTTCATCCGTACATAGTGATTAAAGATGCATTTGCGCTTTTGATATTTTTATTAATATTTGCGTTCTTTGTATTCTTTTCACCTAATATTCTGGGTCATGCGGACAACTACATTGAGGCAAACCCACTAGTCACACCTGCTCACATTGTGCCTGAATGGTATTTGTTACCATTTTATGCAATACTAAGATCAGTCCCTGATAAACTTCTTGGAGTAATAGCGATGTTTGCTGCAATATTTGTATTAGTGATTTTACCTTGGTTAGATACTTCAAAAGTTAGATCAACAGTTTTTAGACCTATATATAAACAGTTCTACTGGTTCTTAGTTGCCGATGTATTAATACTTGGTTATGTAGGAGCAATGCCTGCAGAAGGATTATATTTATTAATCGCAAGAGTGGCAACAGCCTATTACTTTGCACATTTCTTAATAATTCTTCCATTTTTAGGATTTAAAGAGAAAACTACTCCATTACCTCTAAGTATAACTGAGCCTGTATTAGGCGGATCTTCTGACATGGCGATGGCTAGAAATAATTCAGATCTTAAAGAGAAACTGTGAAAATCTTTTTAAAATTAATTTTCTTATTTATTATAATTTCATCATTAACTTTATTCAGAGCGAATGCTGCTGGTGAACAGCAAGAGCTATTAAAAGTTGATTGGTCTTTTAAAAGCTTCTTTGGAAAATTCGATAGAGCTTCCCTTCAAAGAGGATATCAAGTTTACACAGAAGTTTGTGCCTCGTGCCATTCGCTTAAACATTTAAGCTATAGAAATCTTGCAGAAAAAGGTGGGCCAGAGTTTACAGAGCTTGAGGCTAAAGCAATTGCCTCAAATTTTGAGGTAACAGATGGACCAAATAGTGATGGAGAAATGTTTGAAAGACCAGCAAAATTATCTGATAAATTTGTAATGCCTTACGCAAATGTTCAAGAAGCTATTGCAGCAAATGGTGGAGCATATCCTCCAGACATGTCAGTTCTTGTAAAAGCTAGAAAAGGTGGAGCAAATTATATTTATTCCGTCTTAATGGGCTATGATGAGCCACCAGCAGGTATGGAACTAGATGATGGTGTTTATTACAACAAATATATGTATGGTAACAAAATTAAAATGTCATCTCCTTTGGATGATGACATTGTAGAGTACGCTGATGGAACAAAAGCAACAGTAGATCAAATGGCCAAGGATGTGACAACATTTTTACAATGGACTGCTGAACCTCACTTAGAAACAAGACACAAACTAGGTTTTAGGGTAATAATATATCTATCTGTTTTAACAATTTTAGTTTATTTCAGTATGAAAAAAATCTGGTCACGTATTGAAACGAAAGTTTAAAATATCTCCGTCTTTAACAATATACTCTTTACCTTCTAATCTCATTTTTCCAGCTTCTTTAGATTTTAACCACCCTTGATTATCTAAAAAATCTTCATAAGAAATTGTTTCAGCTCTAATAAATCCTTTTTCAAAATCGGAATGAATTTCTCCTGCTGCATTTGGTGCCTTAGACTCCTTTGTAATGGTCCAAGCTCTAGTCTCCTCTGGTCCAGATGTAAAAAAAGTTTGTAAGGATAAAAGTTCGTACCCTTTTCTTATTAATGAATTAAGTCCCGTCTCTGACATATTGATCATTTTCATATAATTTTTTTTTTCATTTTCGTCCTCTAATTGATTAATCTGATTTTCTATATCTGCAGAAATTACCAATGTATTTTTTTCATCAAATTTTTTTATAAAGTCCTCAGTATATTTGTTACCCACCTTAATACTCTCCTCGTCTACATTACACACGTATAGTTTTGGTTTAGTACTAAGAAGTCCACTATTTTTTAAAAGTTTTTCATCAAATTCATTTGTGATCAATGTTAAATCTCCATCCTCATCGATTATCTTTTGGGCTGCTTGAAGTAATTTAAGCTCTTCAATATCAACATTTTTTTTATTCTTTTTATCAAGTCTCTTTTGAATTGATTCTAAATCAGCTAACTTCATTTCAGTTTCTATAATCTCCAAATCTCTCACAGGATCAACAGTTGGGTTAACATTTTGAATATCATCTGAGTCAAAACATCTGATCATATGAATAATGGCATCAACTTCTCTAATATGAGATAAGAATTTATTACCTAATCCTTCCCCTTTAGAGGCTCCTTTAACAAGACCGGCGATATCAACAAATGAGATTGTAGTATTAATTTTTTTTTTTGAAATCGAAATTTCAGCTAGTTTATCAAGTCTTTCATCCGGAACTGCGACAATGCCAATATTTGGATCAATTGTGCAAAATGGAAAATTTTCTGCTTGTGCTTTATTAGAGTTTGTTAAAGCGTTAAACAAAGTAGATTTACCAACATTTGGCAATCCAACGATTCCACATTTAAAACCCATTTAATTGTTGTTAACAGTACTAGAAAATAAATCTAATTTTTTTTCAATCAATATAGTTAAAGATTCAATGATATTATTTGTTATTGAGTCTAAATGAACTTGTTCATCCTCATTAAAGTCGTTTAGCACATAATCAGAAACAGATATTTTATTTTCTGGCTTTCCTATGCCAATACGAACTCTTGAATATTCCTTGCCTATAAATTTGTCAATTGATGCTATTCCATTGTGACCTGCACTTGATCCACCAAACTTTGCTTTAATTTTTCCAAATTCAATATCTAGATCATCATGAAATACAATCACATCTTCTGCATCTATTTTAAAGTATTCAAGTAGTTCTCTTATACAAATTCCTGAATTATTCATAAATGTGAGAGGTTTAATTGCATATATTTTTTTATCACCAATATTTCCAGTAGTTAATAATCCCTTAAACTTTGGTTTTTGCTTAGACAGTCCAAATTTCCGGTTAATTGCATCTACAATCTTAAAACCAATGTTATGTCTGTTATTTTGACTATTAGGAGTTGGATTTCCTAAACCTACAAGTAACAACATATCAAATTAAATCTGGAAAAAAAATTTCACTATTAGTTATTTTTTATCTGGTGAAGATTTGTCTTCTTCTTTAGCTTTTTCACCCTCAGCTTTATCACCATCAGTTGAAGTTTTATCACCACCTTCTGCAGCTGCCTCAGTTCCTTCGGCAGCCTCACCTTCTGCTGCCTCTGCTGGTTTTTCTGGCTCTTTAACTACAGTAGGTGCAGCAACTGTTGCAATCACAAAGTCTCTCCCTTGTATCGTAGGGGTTACATTTTCAGGCAAATTAACTGAAGAAATTTTTATACTTGTACCAATATCTAAGCCATCTAAATCTACAACAAGCTCAGTTGGAATATTTTCTGCTGGACATTTCAGTTCTACCTTACGTCTTACTATATTTAGTACACCTCCACGTTTAAGTCCTGGTGATAGTTCGTTGTTTATAAATTTCACAGGTATTTCTAAAATAATTTTTCCACCTTTAACAATTCTCATTAAGTCGAAATGAATAGGCTCATCAGTAACAGTGTCAAAAGCAATATTTCTTGTTAAAACCTTTTGTTCTTTCCCATCTAAATTAATAGAAATTACATTAGACAAAAAATTTTCTTTATTTATTAAATTTTTCAACTCTTTAGTTGTAATTGAGATTTTTTCATTTGGCTGTTCTCCACCATAAACTATACCCGGAACATTACCTTTACTTCTTAGTTCGTTCACTTGACCTTTAGTTTTTGTTTCTCTAATTGTAGCTTGTATTATGCTCATAAAAAGCTGGTTTTTAACCGAAGTTTACTAATTTTACAAGTTTTATTTAAATAGATCTGAAACAGATGTTGAATTAGAAATCCTTTTAATAGCCTCAGCCAATAATATTGATATTGATAATACTTCAATATTTCTTACTTTTTTTAATTTCTCTGAACTATCTATACTATCTGTAATAACTAAATTTTTAATTTTTGAATTTTTTATCTTTTTAACTGCATCTCCACTAAAGACACCATGAGTTGCATACACATGAACTTCTTTTGCACCTCTTTTTAATAAAGCGTCAGCTGCATTAACAATTGTTCCACCAGAGTCAATTATATCGTCAGTTAAAATACAAACTTTGCTTTTAACGTTTCCAATTACATTCATAACTTGAGACTTTCCAGGACTAGGTCTTCTTTTGTCTACTATTGCTAAACCAACGTCTAATTTTTTTCCTAAAGCTCTTGCCCTTTCTACTCCTCCAACATCAGGTGCAACACAAATTATATTATTACTTTTAATTTTTCTTTTAATATGCTTTGCAAAGATTGGGGTAGCAAAAAGGTTATCAACTGGGATGTCAAAAAAACCTTGAATTTGTCCTGCATGTAAATCTACTGTGACTACTCTGTCAGCTCCTGCATTTGTAATTAAGTTTGAGACTAATTTTGCAGAAATAGATGTTCTTGGTACAACCTTACGATCTTGTCTGGCATAGCCAAAATAAGGTATTACAGCAGTGATATTTTTTGCAGATGATCTCTTAAGTGCATCTATACAAAGCAGTAGCTCCATTAAATTATCATTTGCTGGTGAGGACACTGATTGAATTATAAAAATACTGTTACCTCTTATATTTTCATTAATTTCAATATAGATCTCACCATCTGCAAATTTTCTAATACTGGTATTTACTAATTTATTTTTTAGATTTTTTGAAATTTTGTTACTTAACTGTTTATTGCTATTTCCAGTGAGAATCTTCATTTTTTGAGAATATCTTATTTAATCATAATTAAAGAAATATTTCTACCATAATCATTTAATTTATTTCTTATCGATCTCCTTGCGCTAAAAAAATTGTTACTTAATAAATATGTATCTTTATTGATAATTTCAATATTTTTAACCCCAAATTTCATAAGTTGTTCTTTAATATAATCCTTTAAACTAAAATATATTTTATTTCTTTTGATTTTAAAAAATTTTTTATTAGATCTTTTTTGATTAATAAATTTATCCAAGAAATCATTTCTTACCTCATAGTTTTCTTTTCCTATACAAGGCCCAATTACAACTATTAAATCTTTGAATTTACTACCACTTGACTTAAAATTTTTTAATGTAGTAGACACTATTTTTTTATATGCTCCTTTCCAGCCTGCATGTAGGGCACCAATTAAATTATTTACTGGGTCATATATCAAAACTGGAGCACAATCAGCTGTCAGAATTCCTAAAGTAAAACCTTTTTTATTTGTAATTAATGAGTCACCTTTTAATCTTTTTTTTGGAATTTTGAATATTTTATGGACTTTATTGCTATGAATTTGATCTAACAATATAAGATTATTTTTATTACAACCAATTTTTTGGCAAACTTTTTCTATATTTTTCCTGACATCTCTAATTTTATCATCAGACCCTAGACCACAATTTAAACCTTTGTAAATACCTTGTGAGACACCTCCCAATCTATTAAAAAACCCATGTCTTATCTTTTTAAATTTAGAAAGTTTTTTTGATTTAAACATTATTCAAAGCCAAAAAAGTCATTATTTTTATTTTTGTATCCAAAAATTACCTTAAAAAGGCTACCCATTTGTTTTTCCTCTAGTAGCCGAGATAATGTTTCTTTCATATATATTTGCTCTACATTATTTTTTTTTTTTTCTAAAATATGTGCTCTTTCAATTATACCCATTCTTTCTAAAAAAAACCTTTGAGTGACTATTTTTTTAACTTTAAGATTATTTTTAAGGAAATACTCTTTTAATAAATTAAAATTTACTAGTGAAGTTATATCTGCATTACCAAGATTTTTTAACATTGTCCTAGTTGAGATTCTTTTATTATTCATCACTGCCTGAATAGTATTTGAATTATTAATATTCAAATACCCATAATCTATAAGTAAAATACCACCAGAAAGTTCTGAAATTTTGTTTATTATTGGATTTAATTCTAAAAATCCTTTTTTAGGAAATTCGATAAATTTGAGTTTTTTTAATGTTCCAAAGTTCATTATTTGAGCTACATCTTTTTTTTTACTTCTTACAAACTTTTCTATAACGTCAATATTGTTTTTCACTACATAACATTTTTCAAACCACTCATTGTTAATATTTGAAAACTGTTTAATTGGTATTGCATCAAAAAATTCGTTACCAAAAAAAATAACTGGCCCCTTTTTAATTGATTTGAAATTTTTGATCCATTTAATATGTTTATTATCGATATTTTGCTTTTGTATTACTTTTAAAAATATACTTTTCTCATATAGGTAAATTTTAATAGCTTTATTTAACTCTGGAAACTTTTTAAGTGTACTTATTATAACTTTAGTTAAGCTTCCATCCCCTGGTCCAAGTTCTACAAAATTAAATATTTTAGGTTTGCCCATTTTTTCCCATGCAGAAACCAACCATATGCCTATGATTTCTGAGAATAAGTTTGATATAGTAGGAGATGTTATAAAATCTCCATTTTTGCCAAATGGATCTTTTCTAGAGTAATAACCTATCTCAGGTTCATATAGAATTTTTTCGATAAAATCATCAACCGGTAAAGTTTTTTTTGAAGGAATTTTAAATTTTTTCAGATTTGGTTTCATCATTTCTTTTAAAATAAATTAAAAACCCGATTAAAATCATTATGGCACTTAAAAGTATTCCCATACTAACATTTCCAAATAAATATCCAATTTGTATATCTGGTTCTCTAAAAATTTCAGAGGTAATTCTAAAAAATCCATAAAATATCAAAAACATGAAAGAGCAGGTTCCAATTTTATAATTTTTACTAAAAAAAATTAAATTCATTATAATAAATAAAATAACACCTTCTAAAAATGCTTCATACAATTGAGAAGGATGTCTTAATTCATTATCATAGTTTGGAAAAAAAACTCCCCAATTAGAATTTGTAACCTTTCCAACTAATTCTCCATTTATAAAGTTTGAAATTCTCCCAAATAAAATTCCTATCGGTGCTGCGATAGATACTAAATCTAAAAAAATATAAATATCTTTTTTATTTTTTTTTGAAAATAGATAAGTGCTAATAATTATACCAATTAAACCACCATGAAATGACATGCCACCGTTCCATATCATAAAAATTTCAATTGGATTATTCAGAAAATATAGAAAATTGTAAAAAATTACATATCCTAGTCTTCCTCCAATAATAATTCCTATTATCAAATATGAAATATAATCTTCAAATAATTTTTGCAGTATATCATTTTTAATTAGTATTTTTTTACAGTATAGCCAACCAAAAATAATCCCAAATATATATGATAAAGAATACCATCTTACACTTAAAGAGAATATTTCAAAAGCTACTGGGTCAAAATTATTAGTAAACATTTGTAAAATTTATTATAAGCTATTAAATATAATTTTAGTAAATAATTATTATGTCAAAATCAAGATTCGTATTCGATAAATTTGCAAAACTAATTGAACAAGGTTTGATTAATTACAAAGATGTATCTGATGAAGTAATTTCAATACTAAAATCAAAGCGAGATGAAATTGTATTTAAAATGAAACTAGCAAGTAAAGAAGAAGTAGATATTTTGAACAAGAGAATTAGTAATCTTGAAAAAAAACTAGAAGAAAAAAAGAAAAGAAAAAAAACTAGTAAGGCAAAGAAATAGTTACTTTCAAACCACCTAATTTTGACTTATTAAAGTTAATATCTCCCCCATGAGACTTTATAATGTCAGATGATATAGACAATCCTAAACCAACACTTGATTTTGATTCGGATCTACTTTTATCAATTTTATAGAATGGTTTGGTAATATTTTGAAATTCTGATTTTTTAACTCCAGGTCCGTCGTCATCAATTGATATGAGAATGGTTGAATTTTTTTTTTCTAAATTTACTGAAATTTTTTCTGCATACTTAATTGAATTATCTAACAAATTATTGATACACCTCGTGATTAAATTTCTTCTTCCATTGAAATATGTGTTTTTCCTTATTTTTTTCTGAATATTTTCATTTTCATGCTTAAGAATAATTTCATCCAAAAGTTTTGAGATATCAAAAGTTTCGGTTTTATCTTTAGCACCTGTACTTGCAAACTGAAGGTATTCATTTAGCATTTTTTCCATTTCATCAACATCCTTTGATATTTTTTCCGAGAGATCTTTGTCCTTAATTACAGCAAGTTGTAGTTTAATTCTTGTAAGAGGTGTTCTTAAATCATGACTTATTCCGGATAGCATCTCAGATCTTTGATTTAAATGTCTTAGAATTCTTTTTCTCATCTTTTCAAATTCTAGACCTGCTTTTCTTATTTCCAAAGCTCCTGATGGCCTAAACTCTTCAATATCTTCACCTCTACCAAACCTCTCTGATGCTTGAGCTAATTTTGTTATAGGTCTAGTTTGATTTTTTAAGAAAATTATCGCTACTGCAATCATCAAAATTGCTGGAACAGTAATCCAGAATGCGAATATTCTTATGGAGGATGCCTGGATTCTTTCTTTTGGAAAAAATATTTGTAGAACCCCATCTCTAAATTTAATTCTTAAATCTACAACTTCTTTGTATGAAATTGTATTAAACCAATGCTCACCAATTTTAGGTTTCAATTCCCTTCTTAATGTCCTGTCCATTGGACTAAACCATCTCTCAACTTTTATATCTGGCAAAGTTTCATTTTCTAGGAATCTTACAGAAAAGCTAAAGTTTTTATTATAAAGATCAGTAACTATTTTTTTATTATATTCACTTTCATTATTATAAATATCTATAATAGTAACTATTTCGCTCACCAAAGCTTTAGTTAAACCTTTATTTGTTTTAATCCATAAACTGTCAAAAAAAACTAAAGAGATGGTTATTTGTAAAATTAATATGGGTACTGCAACAATGAGTAATCCTCTATAAAATAATCTTTTGGGTAATATATCTTTTAATAATTTACTCAATCCAAAGGACATATCCTTCTCCTCTTATTGTCTGTAAGTATTTTGGACTTTTTGGAGTTTCTTCAATTTTTTTTCTTAGTCTTGTAACTATAACGTCTATCGATCTTTCTTTATTCAAATCTATTAAACTCGCAATCTCTTCTCTTTTAAAAATTTTACCAGGTGAGTTTAACATTTTTTCTAAAATTAGCTTTTCAGTACTATTTATTTTTAGTCTTTGATCGTTTTTAAAGATAAAAAGCTTTTTTAAGTCTATCTTTATATTGCCAAATTCAATAACTCTTTTAATTTCTAATGATTTAGTTTTATTTAAAATATTATTTATTCTTAAAATTAATTCTTTTGGTTCAAAAGGTTTTGTTAAATAATCATCCGCACCTACTTCAAGTCCTTCAACTCTTTCAGATGGTTCTCCTTTGGCTGTTAATAATAAAATTGGTGTATCAATTTTTTTTTTATAATCTTGAGTAAATTCTAGCCCAGTTTTTCCTGGCATCATTATATCTAGTATTATTAAGTCAAATTTAATGACTTTAGTCTTTTCAAAAGCATCATTTGAATCTTTAGCAGTTGAAACAAGATAATTATTTTGATTTAAATACTCTTTTACCAGATCCCTAATTCTATTATCATCATCTACAATTAATATATGCGCTTTAAAGTTTTTCATTAATAATTTTCTTAAGCACTTTATCAAAACTTATAACATCGTTAGATTCAGAACTTAAAAATGCATCATAAATTCTTCTTTTTTGAGCAGAAAAAATTTCATCAAATATTTTTTCTCCTTCTTCTGTTAAGTATACATGTTTAACTCTTGTATCTATTTCGTCTCTTTTAAATTCTATAGCCTTAATCTCTACCAAATCATTAAGAACCCTATTTAAACTTTGTTTAGTAACCTTAAGCTTTCTTAATAAGCTTGAGATAGTTATCCCTTCATACAAAGATATAAGGTGAATTACTTTATTGTGAGCAGTGCCTAAGGCATGTTTATCTAAAACCTTTTTAGCATCAGCGACAGTTTCTCTATATCCATTGAATATTTTTTCGATATATTGTTTTAATTGATGGTCTTTTAGATATAAAAGTTTTTTCATAATGGTAAGTTATATTGACATATTATATATACAAAGATATTTTTTTTAAAAAAAATAAATCAAATGATTCCATACGATAAAAGAGACGGAAAAATCTGGTACAATGGTGATTTTGTAGAATGGCAGGATGCAAAACTTCATGTCATAAGTCACGGACTTCATTACGCAAGTTTAGTTTTTGAAGGTGTGAGAGTTTATGATGGTGAAATTTTTAAGTTACAAGAACATACAGATAGATTGTATCATTCGGCTGAAAGAATGGACATTAAAATTCCTTTCTCAAAAAAAGAAATTAATAAAGCTTGTAATCAAATAATAAAAATTCAAAATGTACAGAATGGCTATCTAAGACCTTTTGCTTGGAGAGGAAGCGAAATGATGGGTGTATCAGCTCAAAAAACAAAAATAAATGTAGCTGTTGCCACGTGGGAGTGGGGTGACTATTTCGATCCTAAGTTGAAAATTGAAGGTATTAAATTAAATATTTCCAATTGGAGAAGACCAGCTCCAAATACAATACCTTGGGATAGCAAAGCTGCAGGATTGTATATGATTTGTACACTTTCCAAGCATGAGGCTGAAAGACAAGGATTTAGCGAGTCGTTAATGTTAGACCACGAAGATAATGTTGCAGAGTCTACGAGCGCAAACATATTTTTTAAAGATAAAAATGGTGAACTTCATACCCCAATTCCTGATTCTTTTTTAAATGGTATTACGAGACAAACTGTCATTGAACTGGCAAAATCAAAAAATATAAAAGTTCATGAAAGAAAAATTAAACCAGATGAATTACCTAATTTTGAAGGATGCTTTTTAACTGGAACTGCTGCTGAAATAACTCCAATATCTCAAATTGCAGAAAATATTTACAAAGTTTGTGATCTAATTTTAGATTTATCAGCAAGCTATGGAAAACTAGTAAGAAAAAAAAGAGCTGCTGCTTAATTTTTATTATCTTCAGATATTGCATGGTCAATACCTTTTCTTAAATATTCATACCCAGTGTATAATGTAAGAAAAGCAGAAAGCCATAATAAAATTATGCCAATTGTTTGAGCATTATAGTCTTGAAAATTAATAATTTTATTTCCTGTTTCACCAGTTAGTAAAATAGAAATTGAAAACATTTGAAGAAATGTTTTTACTTTTGCTAAACTTGAGACAGGAAGTTTAACTCTTCCTTTTGCTAAAAATTCTCTTAAACCAGAAATCAATATTTCTCTGGTAAGTATTATGATTGCGGCAATTACTTCAAAGTTTTTAATAGTCCCATCCATAACGAGCAATATTAATGCGGTTGCTACTATAATTTTATCAGCAATTGGATCTAATAATTCACCAAGTTTGGACTCCTCTTTGAACATCCTTGCCAATAATCCGTCCAAAAAGTCTGTAAATGAAGCAATCACAAATAAAGCAAACGGAATTACATCTCCATAAAATCCTGGTAAATAAAATGAGAATACAAATAAAGGAACAATTATAATTCTACCGATAGTTAGATAATTTGGAATTTTCATATATTACTCGTGAAAGTAATTATATATCTTTTTTGCAACTTTTTCCTCAACTCCTTCAACAGTTTTTATCTCATCTAAGCTTGCTGATTCAACTGCTCTGGCTGAGCCAAAGTGATTTAAAAGTGCTCTTTTTCTAATTGATCCAATTCCATCAATTTGGTCAAGTAAAGACTTACTAATGCCCTTTTTTCTCTTTGCTCTATGTGCGCTTATTGCAAATCTATGAGATTCATCTCTTAATCTTTGTAAAAAAAAGAGGGTAGGGTCATTTTTTTCAAACTTATATACTTTACCATTATGAAAAAAGGTTTCATTACCACTATTTCTTAATTTACCTTTTGCAATTGCGATCATTGGAATATCATGTAAACCTAATTCATTAAGTGTTTCTCTAGCTACTGAGTATTGTCCTTTCCCTCCATCAACTATTACTAGGTCTGGCATTGTTAAATAATTATCTTTTTCTTGAACAGCCCTTTTAAATCTTCTATTTAAAACTTCTCTCATCATTCCATAATCATCTTGTTCATTTTTCTTAATTTTAATGTTAAATTTTCTATACCTTTTTTTAATAAATCCCTCATCACCAAATGTAATGAGTGCACCAACACTATTAGTTCCTTGAATATGACTATTGTCATAAACCTCAACTATATTAATATTACTTTCTAAATTAAATTTTTTAGAAACATTTTCAAACAACTCTTTATTATTTTGACTTTCGTAAATTTTTCTATTCAAGCTATCTTTTGCATTTTTAAGAGCTTGATTTATAACTTTTAGTTTAGAACCCCTTTTTGCAACAGAAATATTTATTTCTTTATTTTCTTTATGGGAAAGTGTTTTTTCAATTAAAACTTTCTCCTTAATTTCTTCACTTAAGATAATGGAACTTGGCACGCTTTTATTTTCATAAAATTGAGAAACAAAAGAATTCAAAATTTCTTTTAAGTTGTCGCCAGGGTCATGTTTAGGAAAAAAGGCTTGGTTTCCCCAGTTTTGTTTTGATCTATAAAAAAATACTTGAATACAAGTCTTACCAGACTCTTTGTAGCCTGCTATAACATCTGCCTCAACTAAATTTGCCTCATTTATTCTTTGAGATGATTGAATAATATTTAAAGATTTGATTCTATCCCTCAATATTGCAGCTTTTTCAAAATCTAAGTCAGAACTTGCTTTTTCCATTTGTCCCGACAAATTTTTTTGTATCTTCCTTGATTTACCTGATACAAATTCAATTGCACTATCTACTGATAATTTATAATCATCTTTCTCTATGTATCCAACGCATGGCCCAGAACATCTTTTAATTTGATAAAGGATACAGGGTCTTTCTCTTTTTTTAAATACTGTATCGTCACAAACTCTTAGTTGAAAAATTTTTTGGATCATTTTAATGGTCCAATTAGCTGATCCAGCTGAAGCAAAGGGTCCAAAGTAAAAACCATCTTTAGTTTTTTTTCCTCTGTGTCGTCTAATTTGAGGCCATTTATCCTCATTTCCAATAAAAATAAATGGAAATGATTTGTCGTCTCGTAAAAGTATATTGAATTTAGGTTTGTATTTTTTAATTAAGTTTGCTTCTAAAAGAAGCGCTTCACTCTCGTTTGATGTACTTGTAATCTCAATTTTCCTTGTTTGAGAAAGCATTCTTTCAGTTCTAATAATATGATTTTTTTCTGAAACATAATTTTTTAATCTGTTAGGTAAATTTTTTGCTTTTCCAACATAAAGTATCACATTATTTTCATTTAACATTCTATATACACCAGGAAGTTTGGGTATAAGAGGTAGCTCTTTTTTAATTGCTTCTTTACCTATATCAGAGCTTAGCATGACTTCTTTTTTTTGAAATTTGAATACCTACGGAAGAGCAATCTTTCATAATTTCTAATTTCTCAATTTGAAGGCTTATTTTATCAATTCTTTTATCTTTGAATATCTCATCGAATACATCTTCCGCCAATGTTTCAAGAAAATTATAGTGTTTATTTTTAACAAGTTTTTTTATTAGTCTTACTATTTTTGAATAATTTACTATTGATTTTATATCCCTATCATTTGAAGGTTTTTTATCTTCGTAGTTTACTTCTAAATTAAATTTAACTTTTTGGGGAGCCTCTTTTTCAAAATCAAAATATCCAAGTTTTAAATTTAAAATAAGTTCTTTAATAAGTACTTTTTTTTCGTAATTGAAAAGTTTTTTATTTTTATCGATCTTAACAATTTTTAAATTATTTCTTTTCATATTCTAGACTCTATATATTCTAAGATAACTGGATTGTAATATTGAAAACAGGTTGCTTGATCCATACTATGTCCATCTTTAACATTAAATTTATCTGATTTTTGTTTCCCTAATTTAAAACATTTTTTTCCATCAATTGTGTAATCTTTAGATATCACGACTCTTTTCATGCCATCAATTTGATCTAACCAATCAGAAGTCAATCCTTCAAAAGGGTCTTTTGGATGAGTAAAAGCTAATAATGGAACTTTTAAATTATTTAATATTTCATCATTATACTGTGCCCTTAATTCGTATTGTGCAGGTTTCTTTTCTTTAAATTTTGCCAAACCTGCATCTACTCCTAATTTTGCTACCTTATACTTCTTGCTTAGTCTATCAAAGCACGCTTGCATATAGGCTATTCCTCCTCCAGCTTTATCAGGATGTCTTGAAAAGAATAGTAGTGTTGTTAATCCACCACAAGAATGTCCAGTGACAAATATTTGTTTTCTAGGAACACCTAAAGACACAAGATTTTCAACCAATTCTAAATTTTGTTCAACTCTCTTATCTAATTTAGATTTACCTTCATATGGTTTTTTTGAAAACCACCACTTTTTACCCATATCTCCTTCTATTTTGTGTGCACATAAATTATAGAGCATAATTTTTTTTCCATTTATTTCTTCATCTACTAATGAGACACGGTTTCTAATTTGATCAATAGATGTACAAAAGTTTTGTTTTCCATCAAAATTACTTTGACCATGGTTATTGATTAAAATTATCTTATTATCTGGATCTTCAATAGTAGATAATTTTGTTACTTTAAATTTCTTTGATAAAAATCCGTCTTTCTTAATGTTATGACTGTCTGCTAATGACGATGATATTGTCAGAATCAATACTGATAAAAATAAACATAAACTTTTCATTCTTTTCCCTTCATTATATCTGGAGTTTGCCAATTTAAGCTTTGTCCACTATCAATAGCTAAGACTTGTCCTGTAATAGATATATTTTTTATAAAAAAATCAACTGCATTGCATACTTGGTCAACATTTACTTGTCTTTTCAGCGGTGTAGCCATGTATTGTTTTTTAAAATGCTTTTCACTTTGTCTCTTATTTTTAATTGTAGGACCAGGTGCAATTCCATTAACTCTTATATTTGGTGCTAAGCTCATTGCACTAGTCTTGGTTAAAGTATAAAGACCTGTTTTACTGATAGTATAAGAAAAAAAGTATGGTGTTAGTTTAAATACTCTTTGATCAATTATATTAATAATATTGTTATTTTTTGCTTTAATATTTTTAGCAAATTCTTTTGATAGAAGAGCAGGTGTTCTTAAATTAGTTCTTAAGTGATACCCCCAACTATCAGTTGTAAAATTCTCTAATTTATCGTTTTCAAAAAGTGATGCATTATTTATCAGACAGTCAAAATATTTAAGTTTATTTTTTGCAAACTTAATAATTTTATTTACATCTTTTTCTATACTTAGATCCCCTTTGACTAAATAAACTTTTGTACCATTTTGCGATAGTTCTTTTTTAAGATTTTCTGCCTTTATTTTCGATTTATTAAAATGAATAACAATTTCTATTCCTTTGCCAGAAAGTTTTTTAGCTATAGCAGCTCCAATTCTTGTAGCTCCACCTGTAATAATTATTTTATTTGCTTCCATTTTTTCTTACCTTTTTGAGCTCTTGTACCTGGCATGCCCATGGTAGATCTTCCTTTTGGATAGATTTTATTTTTCAAATTGTATTGTTTTACTTTTGGGTTAAGTGTAACCTCTAGTTCAGTACTTTCAAGTTTTCTAATTTCATCTCTTATTTTGGCCGCTTCCTCAAATTCAAGGTTTGTAGCTGACTCTTTCATTTTCCTATTAAGTGCTTTGATATGTTTCTTTAAATTACCACCAACATTTGCTCCTGTACCAATTGTAACATAATCTTTTTCATAAACGCTCTCTAATACATCGCTAATCTCTTTTTTAACAGTAGAGGCGCTAATTTTATTTTTTTTATTGTAATCAAGTTGAATATTTCTTCTTCTCTCAGTTTCTTTTATTGCCTTTTTTATACTTTTAGTCTCTTTATCTGCATACAAAATAACTTTACCATCTAAGTTTCTAGCTGCTCTTCCTATTGTTTGAATTAAGGATGTTTCAGATCGAAGAAATCCTTCTTTATCAGCATCTAATATTCCAACTAAGGCACATTCAGGGATATCAAGTCCTTCCCTTAATAGGTTAATACCAACTAAAACATCAAAAACACCTAGCCTTAAGTCTCTCATAATTTCTATTCTCTCAAGTGTATCTATGTCCGAGTGCAAATATCTTACTTTGATACCATTTTCATGCAGGTATTCTGTCAGATCTTCAGCCATTTTTTTAGTTAATGTCGTGACTAATACTCTATAATTTTTCTCGATAGTCTTTTTGCATTCATGCATTAGATCATCGACTTGATTTTTAGCAGGTTTGATTTCAACTGGTGGATCTATTAGTCCAGTAGGTCTTATAACCTGATCTATAAATTTTCCTTTTGTTTGTTCCAACTCCCATGGACCAGGTGTAGCAGAGACAAAAACTGTTTGAGTTCTCATCATATCCCATTCCTCAAATTTTAATGGTCTATTATCCATACATGACGGAAGTCTAAATCCGTACTCTGCCAAAGTACTTTTCCTTGATCTGTCTCCTTTAAACATTCCATTTAATTGAGGTACCGTGACGTGACACTCATCAACAAATATTAATGTATTGTCAGGAAAATATTCAAACAAAGTGGGAGGGGGCTCGCCAGGTTTTCTTCCTGATAAAAATCTTGAATAGTTTTCAATGCCAGCACATGAACCTGTTGCTTCTATCATTTCAAGATCAAATTTTGTTCTCTCTTCTAATCTTTGAGCCTCAAGCAATTTATTTTGCTCTTTATGTTTTTTAAGTGTTATTTCTAACTCTTTTCTTATATTAATCACTGCCTGTTCGATTGTAGGTTTTGGAGTTATATAGTGACTGTTTGCGTAAACTTTAACTAAATTTAATTCTCTCACAAGATCACCTGTTAAAGGATCAAATTCCTCAATTTTTTCTAGTTTATCTGCAAATAAACTTAGTCTCCAAGCTCTATCCTCCAAGTGAGAAGGGAAAATTTCTAAATATTCACCTCTTGCCCTAAATGTTCCTCTATAAAAATTCTGGTCATTCCTTTTATATTGAAGCGCAATTAAGGATTTGATTATTTGTTCTCTATTATAATCATAATTTTTTTGAAGAGTTAAAGTCATTTTACTATAAGCTTCAACTGATCCTAATCCATAAATGCAGGATACACTTGCAACAATTAGCACATCATCCCTTTCTAGAAGTGATCTAGTAGCTGAGTGTCTCATCCTATCTATTTGTTCATTTATAGATGCTTCCTTTTCTATATATGTGTCTGACCTTGGTACATATGCTTCTGGAGTATAATAATCATAATAGGACACAAAATATTCAACAGCATTATCTGGAAAAAACCCTTTCATCTCACCATAGAGTTGGGCAGCAAGGGTTTTATTTGGTGCAAGTATTAGGGCAGGCCTGTTTGTTTCTTCAATAACTTTAGCCATAGTGAAGGTTTTACCTGATCCGGTAACACCTAATAAAACTTGATTAAACTCGTTCTTCTTAGCGCCTTTTACTAAATTTTTAATAGCTTCTGGTTGGTCACCAGCTGGCTTAAAATCTGATTTAATTTTGAATTTCTTTCCACCTTCAAGTTTTCCACCAATTTTTGGATTTTTACTTTGAATATTTGTAATTAAATCTTGATAAGTATTTTCCATATATTAAATAAAGTAATAGAATATAAACTATTTTCAATGAGCATAATATCAAACAGTTTAAAAAGAATTAAACCTTCACCAACGATAGCAGTCACTCAGAAAGCAAGAGAATTGAAAGCTGCAGGCAAAGATGTAATTGCTTTAGGCGCTGGTGAACCTGATTTTGACACACCTAATAATATAAAAAAGGCAGCAGTTAAAGCAATTAGAATAGGGGATACTAAATATACGCCAGTTGATGGAACACCTGCAATTAAAAATGCAGTAATTAAAAAGTTTAAAAGGGAAAATAACTTAACTTATACCTCAGACCAGATAACAGTAGGTACTGGTGGAAAACAAGTTTTGTATAATGCTTTTGTAGCAACATTAAATAAAGGTGATGAAGTTATTATTCCAGCCCCGTTTTGGGTATCTTACCCAGATATGGTTTTGCTCGCTGGAGGGAAACCAAAATTTATAAAATGTGGAGAAGAAGATGGATTTAAATTAACGCCTACCAAACTTAAAAAAGCTATTACAAAAAAAACTAAATGGATAATTTTAAATTCTCCTTCAAACCCAACTGGTGCGGCTTATACAAAAAAAGAAATAATTAATTTAGGCAATATATTATTAAAAAATAAAAATATTTTAATTTTGAGTGACGATATTTATGAGCATGTAAAATTTGATAATTTTAAATTTTTTACAATTGCACAGTTAAAGAAATTTAAAAATAGAACACTTACAATGAATGGGGTAAGCAAAGCATATGCAATGACTGGTTGGAGAATTGGTTATGCAGCTGGACCAAAAAATATTATAGCTGCAATAAGAAAAATTCAGTCACAATCGACCTCTAATCCATCATCTATAAGTCAGGCAGCTGCTGTAGAGGCTTTGAATGGAACTCAAAGCTTTATCAAAAAAAGAGCTAAATCTTTTAGTGACAGGCGAAAATTCGTTGTTAATTATTTAAATAGCATAACAGGGATTACCTGTTTAATGCCAAAAGGCGCGTTTTATGTTTTCCCAAGTTGTAAAGCGTTAATTGGAAAAAAAACAAAAATAAAAAATGATACAGATTTTGTACAAAAACTTCTTGAGAAACAGAATGTAGCTGTAGTCCAAGGTTCTGCTTTTGGATTAGATGGGTATTTTAGAATTTCTTATGCAACCTCAATGCAAAAATTAAAAGTTGCAATGAAAAGGATTAAGTTATTCTGTGAAAGTTTAAGCTAAATTTAGCTTTATAACTGACTTTGCTGCATCAATTACTGAAATTTCAGGCTCTATAAATTTCATTTCAAGAATTTCTTCAGCATAAGTTGAGTCTGTTTGCATTCTAAGTCCAAGATCAGGAACCAAATTTTTTGCACTTGAGTCTACGTAACTTATAAGTTTAACCATAAAATTAGGTAATTCTTTTTTAGGAAGCTTTTTTGCATGACTTGGAATATTTTCAGCCATTATTTTTGACAATTCTAGTATAGATCTTACTCCAGACCCAACTATTAACCTTCTACCCTCAGCTTTTTTATTATTTAAAGATAAAACATGTGCTTTGGCAATATCTTTAACATGAGATATCATGACTGAAAATTTTGGAGCCGCCGGGTATTTACCCTGAAGTAATTGTTTAACATATTCCATTGATGTACAACTTTTCTCATTCAAAAAGTTTCCCAAGACAAAACCAGGATTGATACATGTGAGTTTATTCTTAATACCTTTACTCTCCATAAGTTCCCAAGCAGCTATTTCGGCTCTTGTTTTAGATACAAAATAATCTGTAGTTTTATTCCATTCTAAGTCTGTCCAATCATTTTCACCAAATGTATAAGGGTTTTTTCTATTTGGTTTTCTATACATGCAAACTATAGATGATGTTTTTACAATATGTTCCACATCTGCATTTATTCCAGCATTTAAAACTCTTAAAGTTCCATCTTTTGCTGCTGGAGTAAGTGACTCTCTATCATTTGAAACTTTTAATGGGAAAGGAGAGGCAACATGAATGATATATTTACAACCTTTTGCAGCTTCATTCCAACCATCGTCTCTTAGCAAATCTAATTCTATAAATGATAATTTATCTGTTGAAACATTATTTTCTTCTAATGTTTTTTTAGTTTGATCTATTGAGTTTTTATTCCTCACCGTTCCTAAAACTTCAAAGCCTGAATTCAACAATTCTATGGCCACATGTTTTGCAACAAAACCACTAATTCCAGTTAATAATACTTTGCCGCTCATATGGTGAATAAACTATTTAGTTTTTTTCTTTTTTTCTAAACCAAATAATGGTGAATTTCTAAATCTTAAAACAAGTATTGCTATAGCAATTAAAACAATTGCTCCAGCTTCATATAGTAATACTTCTGGATTTATTGATTTTCCTTGCAAAATAATAAATCTTGATAAGGCAGTTATCGCAATAAATAATGGTAAGGTAATTTGAATTGATTGACTTTCCCAAAATACTCTTACCATAGCCAATACCTCTAAGTATAGAAAGAGTAGTAATAGATCAGCAAGTGTAACTTTTTGAATGGAAATCATTTGATAAACTTCTATACCAAATGCAATTATTGTAGCTATAAGAATTATTACTAACGCCAACAATTGTATTTGCTTAACAATATTTTCCATTTAACTCTTATAGATGATATTTAACTAATTTGAAGCCAAATATTTCTCAGCTTCTAATGCAGCCATACAGCCCATTCCTGCTGCTGTTACAGCTTGCCGATAAATTTTATCTTTAACATCTCCAGCAGCATAAACGCCTGGAATATTTGTTTCAGTAGAATCACTTTTAGTAATTAAATATCCTGTATTGTCCATTTCTAATTGATCCTTAAAAAGTGCAGTTGCAGGGTCGTGGCCAATAGCTATAAACAAACCATCTATTTTTAATTCTGATGTTTCATTAGTTTTAACATTTTTAATTTTCAATCCTTTTACATTTTTTGGTTCACTATCACCTGTTATTTCTTCAACAACAGAGTCCCAAATAATCTCAATTTTTTTATTTTCCATTAATTTTTTTTGTAAAAGTTTTTCTGCTCTTAGTTCATTTCTTCTGTGAATTAATTGTACTTTTGATGCAAATTTTGTTAGAAACATTGCCTCCTCAACTGCTGCGTTACCACCACCAACTACTGCAACTGTTTTATCTTTAAAAAAGAAACCATCGCAAGTTGCACATGCCGAAACTCCAAATCCTTTAAATTTTTCTTCAGACTCAATGTTTAACCATCTTGCTTGTGCACCTGTTGAAATTATAATTGAGTCCGCAGTATATTTTTGTCCACCATCGCCTATCGCTTCAAAAGGTTTAGATTTCAAATTTACTGATTGAATATGATCTTCAACTAAATCTGTTCCAACTGCTCTTGCTTGCTCCCTCATTTGTTCCATTAACCATGGTCCTTGTATAACATCAGCAAAGCCTGGATAGTTTTCAACATCAGTCGTAATTGTTAGTTGACCACCTGGCTGCATACCTGCAACTAACATTGGTTTTAGCATAGCTCTTGCTGCATAAACTGCAGCAGTGTAGCCTGCTGGACCAGATCCAATTATTAACACTTTTGTATGTTTAGTTGGTTTTTCACTCATAGAGGTCTATATAGTTAATAATGAGCAAATTAAAAGGTATTTTATTGACCGAGGGTATGCACGGAATGCTGAGCCAGGTTGAAGGCTTAGCTAAAGCTTTAGATATAGAATTTACTCACCATAAGGTTGAACTAAATAATTTGTGGAAGTTAATTCCATCAAAATTTACGCCAATTTCTCAAAGTGTTTATAAAAAAATAAATCACTCAGATTATGATTTGATAATATCTTGTGGCCGAAAAAGTATAATTCCATCTGTCCATTTAAAAAGTATTTCAAAAAAAAAAGTTTTAAATATCCATATTCAAGATCCAAAAATAAACTTAAATTACTTTGATTTTATAGTAGCTCCAGAACATGATGGAATTAACGGGTCAAATGTCATTACCACTAAAGGTGCTCTACATTATCTCACAGAAAGTGAAATAGCTGAGCATAAGAATTATTTAAACTCTTTTATAAAAAAAGATGACAGAAAAATCTGGTGCTTAGTAATGGGTGGGCCCACAAAATACTATGATTATTCAACAAAAAATATGAAACATATTTTTTCAATATTTTACAAACTTTTAAAAAAACATGAATTTCAACTTGTTGTGATACCATCAATGAGAACTCCACTTAATACTATTCACTATGCTAAAGAATTTTTTGGCGAAAATCACACCGTTGTAATGAACGTTGACAAAAAAGCTTACTTATCAGCTCTAGCTATTTCTGAAAATATTGTTGTTACATGTGACTCTAGCTCAATGATTTCAGAAGCTGCTTTAACTGGAAAACCAGTTTATATTGCAAATATTTTGCCTAGAAAAAATGATATAAGATTCCAAAGATTTAGAAATTTATTTAGAGAATTAAATATCACAAGAAATCTTGGGGAAGATATGGAAACTTGGACCTATCAAAAACTTGATGAAGCAAATAGAGTAGCAAAAATCATAAAAGAGAGATTAAATAGCTAATGTCCTATTTACATTCAATTCTTAATGACTCAAAAAAATTTGATAGTCCTTTCGTACATTGGGAATTAAACAAGCCTCTTACAGATGAACAAATCAATGAAATAGTTTCAGCTGATATCACCGATCCTGCAAAACATAATCTCAATTATGACGGTACTAGAGCTATAGATGGAGGAGAAGGAAAATTTAGGGAAGGTATTTCAGATGGTGGGAAGGCCTTAAAATTTAGATGTTTTGTCACCATGGAAAATAGTAATGAATTCCCAGGACTTACTAAACTAATTAAAGAACTTCAGAATAAAAAAACATATCAAAAAATATCTGAATTAATTAATAAAGACTTATCAAATTCATATGTAAGAGTTGAAGTAATTTGTGATCGTGAGGGTTTCTGGTTAAAACCGCATTGTGATATTAAAGAGAAACTTATGTCGTGCTTGTTATTTGTTAACAAACATAATGAAAGTGAAGGTTTAGGAACTGATTTTTATGATAATGATTTAAAACTAATAAAAACATTGCCTTATAAGGATAATTATGGATATTTTTTTTCAAGTGGACCTGATACTTGGCATGGAATGGAAAAAAAAGAAATAATTAAAGAGAGAAGATGCTTACAAGTAAATTATGTTACTTTTGAAACTGATTGGAAAGTAGAAAATTAATTTTCCCAATCGAACCTTGGGAAAGTATCAAAAACTTTAAAAATTCCCTCAGACCAAGTATTACAAACTTTCGAATAATCCTCATCATTTAAACTTAAACATTTTAAAGAAGCTAATTTATTTTCATCTTTTTTATAAATTGCAAAATCTATTGGTGGTCCAACAGTAAGGTCACTTTTTAAAGTTGAATCCATAGATATTAAAGCACATCTAGATGCATCTCCAATTGATACATTTGGTTTAATAACTCTATCGAGTATTGGTTTTCCATATTTAACTTCACCAATAACAAGATAGGGTTTACTGTCTGCTGGTCTTATATAATTTCCTTGCGGATAAATTAAATATAGCTCTGGCTTTTGACCTTTAATTTGTCCCCCAATAATAAATGTAGAACCTAAAAGAACATTATCTGTATTTATTCCCTGAGGAGAGGAGTGCTCAATATTTAAAGATCCAACATATGAAGCTATTTGTTCAAAATCTTTGCAAGTATTTAAATTCATTATTCCAGATGAACTACTTAAATCTTTTTCGATTGATTTATAGACTGCCTGTGAAGTTCCTAAATTTCCTGATGTAACAATTACTATTGTTCTGTCCCCAACATCATGTGTAAACATTTTAGAATATATATTTACGTTATCCAAACCAGCGTTAGTCCTAGAGTCTGATGCAAATACCAATCCTTCGTTTGTTTTAATTCCTATACAATAAGTCATGACCAATTCTTATTTAAAAAAGCCATATTTATCAAACCTTTTATGTCATAGCTGATATTTAATTTTAGCATTTGTTTTGCAAATTTATTTAATAAAAAATCTTAGATATGGTTACTTCGTTTTGGAAAAACTACGATGCTAAATCCGCTTATGATGGATATTTAACGGAAGACAATAAGCTCAGAAAACACGCAAGAATAATGTCTGGTATTTTAGAAAGACATGGAACTAAAAAACTTCAAGAAATTGAAAAAAATTGTCAAAGTACGATAAGTGCCAGAGGAATAAATTTTAGAGTTTATGCAGCAAACAATAGAGCCGAGGAAAAAAAATGGCCATTAGATATTATTCCTCGAATAATTCCTAAGACACAATGGAATAAAATTTCTAGAGGCTTAATTCAAAGGGTAAAAGCACTAAACTTGTTTATTGATGATGTCTATAATAAAAAAAAAATTTTTAAAGATAAAGTGGTACCAAAAGACTTAATTTTTAACTCACCATATTATCTTAAAGAATGCGATGGAATTTCTCCAAAGTTTAAAGCGTGGGCTAATATCTCAGGTGTAGATTTAATTAGGAATATAAATGGAGAATATTTAGTTCTTGAGGATAATTTACGTGTTCCATCTGGAGTTTCTTATATGTTGGAAAACAGAATGGTGATGCGTGATGTATTTCCAGAATTATTTACAAGATATAAAGTTGCATCCGTTCATCAATATTCAAATAAACTTTATCAAAGCATGATCGAGTGTATACCAAAAAAAACTGATAACCCTCATATGGTAGTTTTAACCCCTGGCATTTATAATTCGGCATACTTTGAACATTCTTTTTTAGCTGAGCAGATGGGCATAGCTTTGGTTGAGGGTAAAGATTTATTCGTTGAAAATGATTATGTTTACATGAAAACAGTTAAAGGAAAATTAAAAGTTGATTGTATTTACAGAAGATTAGATGACACGTTTCTTGACCCTAAGGTATTCAATAAAAATTCGTTAATCGGTGTACCTGGTTTGTTTAAATGTTGGAAAAAGGGGAACGTCGGCATAATAAATGCACTTGGAACTGGTGTGGCGGATGATAAGGCTGTTTACTCATATGTGAATAAAATGATCGTCTATTATTTAGGTGAACAACCAATATTAAACCAAGTTGAAACATTTCTTTGCGAAGATAAGGTTCATCGACAGCATGTAATTGAAAATATTTCTAAATTAGTGGTCAAACCTGCAAATGCTTCTGGAGGTTATGGAATAATGATAGGACCTAAGGCTCCCAAAAAAGAGAGAGAGGAAGTTATAAAAAAAATTAAAAAAAATCCTAGAGATTTTGTGGCACAACCTTTAGAGATATTATCTACAACACCAACTATATCAGAAAATGGAATTGAGCCGAGACATTTGGATTTAAGACCTTTTGTATTAAACGGTAAATCAACTTATGTCACAACAGGTGGACTAACAAGAGTTGCATTGAGAAAAGGAAGCACTATAGTTAATAGCTCACAAGGTGGAGGATCTAAAGATACTATGGTAGTCGATACCTAATTTTCTTGGAGTGCTTTAACTCTAATTTTCTTTGTTTTGAGAGAGTTTATCGCTTCCAAAAAAGAGTATGCGGTTGACATGTTTGTACAATAAGGAATTTTGTTAGCTAAAGTCCCTCTCCTTAGTGCCCTTGCATCGCTTATTCTATTTTCACTATTTCCACCACCTGTATTAATAACCAGAGATATTTTTTTAGAATTTAGGATATCTACTATGTGAGGTTTTCCACTGCTTACCTTATTAATTTTTCTACATTTCATTCCATTTTTTATTAATATTTCTGCAGTTCCTCTTGTGGCTGATAAAGTAAATCCAAGTTTTATTAATCTTTGAGCAACTCCAATAATCTCTTGTTTGTGGGAGTCTTTAACTGATAAAAAAGCTAAACCTTTGGTAGGTAATGAGTTTGCTGCTGCAATTTGACTTTTAGCAATTGCCATTCCAAAATCGTCATCAAATCCCATCACTTCACCTGTTGATTTCATCTCTGGTCCAAGTAATAAATCGCTGTCTGGAAATTTGTTAAATGGAAATACAGCCTCTTTGACGGCAAATTTTTTATTCGTTTTATATTTTAATTTATATTTTGAAAGTTTTTCACCCGCCATTATTCTTGATGCAATTTTAGCCAATGGTATACCATTAGCTTTCGATACAAATGGAACTGTCCTACTGGCCCTTGGATTTACTTCAATAACAAATATTTCATCTTTCTTAATTGCAAATTGAATATTTAAAAGTCCTTTAACTTTTAACGCTAAAGCTAATTTTCTCGTTTGAATTTTGATTTCTTTTAAAAGATTATCTTTGATAGAAACTGGAGGTAGACAACAAGCAGAGTCTCCAGAATGTACTCCCGCTTCTTCAATATGCTGCATAATACCAGCAACATAAACATCTTTACCATCAGAAATAGCATCCACATCAACTTCCATTGCGTGATCTATAAATTTATCGATTAAAATAGGGTTTTGTTCTGAAGCTTTAAAAGCCTCATTAATAAATTTTTTAAGTTGGCTTTTATCATGAACAATTTCCATTGCTCTTCCACCTAAAACATATGAAGGTCTAACAACAACAGGCAGTCCGATTTTTTCACTAATTTTAATTGCTTGATCAAATTTGTTAGCAATTCCACTTTCTGCTTGTTTTAAATTTAATTTAATTAATAGATCTCTAAATCTATCTCTATCCTCTGCAAGATCAATGGAAGTATATTGAGTACCAAGTATTGGTAATTTATTCTCATGTAAGAATTTTGCTAATTTAATTGGGGTTTGGCCTCCAAATTGAGCAATAATGCCTATGAGATTCCCCCTTGATTTTTCTTTTAGAATAATATTTTGAACATACTCCTCAATAAGAGGTTCAAAGTAAAGTCTGTCACTTGTGTCATAGTCTGTTGAAACTGTTTCAGGATTACAATTTATCATAATTGTCTCAAATCCAGCCTCCTTAAGAGAAAAGCTTGCCTGACAACAGCAATAATCAAACTCTATTCCTTGCCCAATTCTATTTGGACCTCCTCCAAGAATAATTATTTTTTTCTTATTGCTAGGATCAGCCTCACATTCAGTATTCAATGAAAAATTTCTTTGATACGTTGAATACATATATGGAGTAAAGGATTTAAATTCAGCAGCACAAGTGTCTACTTTTTTAAAGACCGGCAAAACTTTAAGAGCAACTCTTTTAGATCTAACTATTTTGCCTTTAATTCCTGTAAGTTTTGATAATTTTTTATCTGAAAAACCAATGGATTTAATTCTATTAAACTCATCATATGTTTTAGGAATTCCTTTCCTAATTATATTTTTTTCTTCATCAACAAGATCTTTGATTTGATTTAAGAACCAAGGGTCAACTTTAGAAAGTTTATATATTGTGTTTAACGAAATATTTTTCCTAAAAGCTTCACCAATTAATAGTAGTCTATTTGGAATATTAACTTTTAAATTTTTTAAAATCTCTTTTTTTGAATAATTAAAAATATCATCCAATCCAGATAATCCAGTTTCTAATGAAACCAAAGCTTTTTGAAAAGACTCTTTAAAGTTTCTCCCAATTGCCATCGCCTCACCAACAGATCTCATTGAAGTTCCAAGTACAGATTTGGTGTCAGAAAATTTTTCAAAAGTAAATCTTGGAATTTTTGTAACCACATAATCTATTGTTGGTTCAAATGAAGCGGGCGTTATCTTTGTTATTTCATTTTTTAATTCATCAAGAGTATATCCAACCGCAAGTTTAGCAGCTATTTTTGCAATTGGAAAACCTGTGGCTTTTGAGGCTAGAGCTGAAGATCTTGATACCCTAGGGTTCATCTCAATTATAACCATTCTTCCATTTTTAGGATTTATTGCAAACTGTACATTTGACCCTCCCGTCTCAACCCCAATTTTTCTTAAACAAGCAATAGAGGCATTTCTCATTACTTGGTATTCTTTATCAGTGAGCGTTAATGCTGGAGCTACAGTAATTGAATCTCCAGTGTGTATTCCCATTGGATCTACATTTTCAATAGAACAAATGATTATGCAGTTATCATTTCTGTCTCTTACAACCTCCATTTCAAACTCTTTCCAGCCCTCTAAAGACTCCTCAATTAAAACTTGATTTTGAGGTGACTCATTCATTCCATTTCTAACAAGTTTAAAGAATTCTTTTTTACTTTTTGCAATTCCCCCTCCTAATCCACCCAATGTGAATGAGGGTCTTATAATTGCAGGCAAACCAATTTCTCTTAAACATTTTGAGGCATCTTTGAAATTATTTATTATCCTTGACTTCGGCAAATTTAAACCAATGTCAGACATATTTTTTCTGAATTTTTTCCTGTCCTCAGCGTTTTCAATTGCTTTTGATTTAGCTCCGATTAGTTCAATTTTATATTTTTTAAGTAGACCAGCTTTTTCTGCACTTATTGCTAAATTTAAAGCTGTCTGGCCGCCCATGGTAGGAAGAATTGCATTAGGTTTTTCTTTTTTAATAACTTCTTCAAGAACTTGAATTGTTATAGGCTCTATGTAAGTTTTATCAGCAACTCCAGGATCTGTCATAATAGTTGCGGGATTTGAATTTATTAATACTACATCAAAACCTTCATCTTTAAGTGCCTTACATGCTTGTGTACCAGAATAATCAAATTCACATGCTTGCCCAATTATAATTGGGCCTGCACCTATGACTAAAATCTTTCTAATGTCTCTTCTTTTGGGCATATTTTTTTATATCTTGAATAAAATTGTTAAATAAATATTGACTATCTTGTGGTCCAGGATTTGCTTCAGGGTGATATTGAACTGAAAAAACCGGTCTATTTTTTAATCTTATACCCTCAATACTATTATCAAAAAGTGACTTATGAGTTATTTGAATTTTTTTAGATATGCTACTTTCTATCACTACAAAACCGTGATTTTGACTTGTAATCTCAACTTTGTTGTTAATTAAATTTTTTACTGGATGATTTGCTCCCCTATGTCCTAACTTCATTTTTTTTGTTTTGGCATTTAATGCTAAAGCTAAAATTTGATGACCCAGGCAGATCCCAAAAATTGGATAATTCCACTTTATTAATTTTTGTATAGTTTTAATTGCATATATTCCAGTTGCCGCTGGATCTCCCGGACCATTTGATAAAAAAATTCCATGTGGCTTTAGTTTTATAATTTCTTCGGCAGTTGTTTTACAAGAAACAACTTTTACCTCACAATTATAATCTGAAAAATATCTTAAAATATTTTTTTTTATTCCATAATCAATTGCAACTATCTTAAATATCTTTTTGTTATTTTTTTTATATCCAGTCTCTTTTCTCCAAGTTTTAAAACCTTTCCATGAATAAGTTTTTTTTGTTGATACTTCATTTGCAAGATCCAGACCATTTAGACCAGGCCATTTAATTGAGTAATTAATTAATTTTTTTATATTAAATTTGCCTTTTTTGTTATTTGAGATTGTTCCTTTTGGAGCACCTTTATCCCTTATAAAGTTCGTTAAACTTCTTGTGTCTAGTCCAGTTAAACCAACTATTTTATTTTTTTTAAGCCATTCATCTAATGTTCCTAAAGCTCTGTAATTCGAAGGAGAAGTAATCTCAGAATTAAATATCACACCCTTTGCCCAAACTTTGTCAGACTCGAAATCCTCATTGTTGGTTCCAACATTTCCAATATGAGGGAATGTAAAGTTTATAATTTGTCCAGCATAAGACGGATCCGATATAATTTCCTGATACCCTGTTAAAGAAGTGTTAAAACAAATTTCTCCAGTGGCAGTTCCTTGGTATCCAAGCCCAATACCTTTGAAAACTAGCTTATTATCTAGAGCTAAAATACCAGTGGGAAATTGATGATTAATTGCAATTCTATTTTTTTGTTTTTTGTTCAATTACAACTCATGAGTTAAAGGTCTATACAATAAAACCTTTTTTTGCGCAACACATCTAATGTATATTTTGTAAATAAAATATTTTTTTTTTTGAAGAATATTCTTAATACGCTAAAATTAAATATGTCACTAAGAGAAAGTATAGAGTCAGACTACAAAACAGCTTTAAAAGCTAAAGATAAAAATAAAATATCAACTTACAGGTTAATATTATCTGGGATCAAGGATTTGGATATTAACAATAGATCTGGGCCTGAAAAAAAAGAGACAGATGATGAGGATATTAAGAAGCTATTAAAAAAAATGATTAAACAACGATCCGAATCAATCGAATTGTATAAAAAAAATAACCGTGCAGATCTTAAGGATATAGAAGAGCAAGAAGTGGTGGTAATTAGTCAATATTTACCTAAACAGATTAGCGAAGAGAATACCAAGAAAATTTGTGAAGAGGTAATTAAATCAACAGGCGCAAACTCAATGAAGGATATGGGAAAAGTTATGGGTGAACTAAAGAAAAGTAATCCTGACAGCATTGATTTCTCAAAGGCTGGAGCAATTATAAAAGAATTGTTAAATCAAAAATGAAATACCCTAAAGAATACTTACAAGAAATAAAAACTAGATTAAAAATTTCAAATGTAGTTTCAAAAACCGTTAGTTTAAAAAAGAGAGGAAAGGAATATGTTGGGCTCTCACCATTTAAGACTGAGAAAACACCTTCTTTTACGGTAAACGATGAAAAGGAATTTTATCATTGCTTCAGTACTGCCGAGCATGGAAATATTTTTGATTTTGTTATGAAGACTCAAAATCTAAAATTTGGTGAGTCCGTCAAGTATTTAGCAAATTTAGCAGGTATGAGACCTTATACATTCTCAAAAGAGGATGAGATCAGAGAAGAAAAATGGAACAAGTACAAATTAATATATTCCAAATATGTCCAATTTTATCACACTGATCTTTTCAAAAATCCCTCATCCATAAATGCAAAGGATTATTTAAAAAATAGAGGTTTAACCATTGATGAAGTAAAAAAATTTAAAATTGGATATGTTACAAACGATGAGAAATTTAAAGAAGATATTTTTAAAGAATTTAGCGAAAACGAAATCAAAAATACAGGATTATTTTACTTTGATGAAAAGAAAAAAAAATACGTAGATAGGTTTAGAGATAGAGTAATTTTTCCAATAAATAACATTTCAGGTGATCCAATAGCTCTTGGGGGAAGAATTTTAAATGATAGTAAATATCTAGCTAAGTATATCAACTCCCCAGAGACAAATTTTTTTAAAAAAGGATCCAATCTTTATAATTTAGACTTTGCGAGAAAACTCTCAAACAACATTAATAATATATTTCTTGTAGAGGGTTACATGGACGTAGTTGGACTAAGTAAAAATAAAGTCTATAATGTTGTTGCTAATCTAGGTACTTCTTTAACTACAAAACAAATACTAACACTTAATCAATTTTTTCATAATATTATTGTTTGCTTTGATGGTGATGAAAGTGGATACAAAGCGGCTTTAAGAGCAGCAGAAAACTCAATTATCGAATTAAAACCTGAAAAAGAAATTTCTTTTTTATTTTTACCTGACAAACATGATCCTGATAGTTTTGTTAATGAAAAGGGAAAAGATTTTTTTGAAGAATTTTCTAAAAATAACTCGGTTTCTATTCATAAATTTATATTCAATCATTATTCAAATAATACTAATGATAATCCCTCATCAAGAGCTATCTTTGAAAAAAAATTAAGGTCAATTGCATCAACTATTAAAGATAAATTTATTAGAAAATATGTACTTGAATATTTTTTGGAAAAAGTTTCTGAGTTAACACCAAATTCAAACCTCAAATATAAAAAAAATAATTTTAAATTTACTAGGTCACTTAAATCAACCCAAAACCACTATAATGAAACAAAGTCTTTAAAAGCTATTGATATAAAAGAATTTTCTTTTTTATATATTATATTAAAAAAACCTGACCTTATAAAATATAATTTAAATTTAATTGAAAATGTAAAGCTTTTTAGTAGTGAAAATAAATTATTATTTAAAGAAATCTTAAATCAAACTAATAATTTTGAAAATACAGATTTTGAAAGCCTAAAAATTGATCAGGCTTTAATAGCTAGAATTTTTAAGTATGCATCTATCAAGCATATAATAGCTAAAAACTTTAATGATGATCAAAAAATTCTTGAAATTTTATCTGAAATAATAAGAGACTTGAAAAACTATGAGCTTGAATTGAGAATATCTGATTTAGAATCAAGATTTTCTAAAGATTTGAGCGAAGCTACATTTAATGAGTTAAAAGAGCTCAAAAAACTACAAAAATTCAATTAAATTAAAATCAGAATCCAATAGATTTTTTTAATTTTAGCATTATATACATTCTGAACTTTTTTATTGTGGAACGTATAATTACAAAATCATTTGCAAGACTTATGGGCAGAGGTGTCCATAGAGGCTTTATAACATATGACGAATTAAACAAATCTCTAGGAAAAAGAAACCTATCAGATGAAAACTTAGAGCAAGCTTTCATTCACATTCTTGATGAAAAGATAATATTAGTTGAAAAGAAAGCAGATTACAAAGTACTTAGGAAAAAAGATAACGGATCAAAAGAAGAGGGAAAATCTGCAGAAAAAAGTGATGATCCGATAAGAATGTATCTAAGAGAGATGGGTGGAGTTGAACTACTCTCAAGAGAAGGTGAAATAGCGATAGCCAAAAGGATAGAAGCAGGTAAAGACGTTATGTTAAATGCATTATCTCAAAGTCCAATTACTGCACAACAGTTTTTTGAATGGAATATAAAACTTCAAAATGATGAAATTTTAGTTAGAGAAATAATTGATATTGATACAAATTATATGGAGGACGAAGATACTGGACAAAGTGCAAAACAAAAAAAATCTGATGAAGGGAGCACCGATCAAAATAGCGAAGATAACAATAATAATTCTGAAGATGATGAATTTAATCCAACGCTTGCAGCCATGGAGACAGAAATTAAGCCTAAAGTCTTACAAACTATTAATACTTTAACTAAAGATTACAATAAACTTATTAAATATCAAAAAGAAAAATTAGATTGTGTTTTAAATTCAAAACAATTTTCTCATTCAAAAGAAAAGAATTATAAAAAAATTGTAGAAGATATTTTAGAAAATATAAAGACATTACAATTATCACCATCTGTTCTTGAAGAATTAGTTCAAAAACATTATATCGAAAACCGAAAGATTATATCATTAGAAGGTAATCTTTTAAGACTTGCTTTAAATGATAAAATTCCGAGAGACGAATTTATTAAATTTTACGTGGGTAACGAAATTAATCCAAATTTAAAAACTTTCTTAGATACAAATGAGATTTGGAAAAAATTTTTTCAAAAACATAAAATAGAATTTAAGAATATAAGAGATAGATTAATAGAGACAAGTAATAAACTTGGGATTTCTGTTACAGACTACAAGCTTATGGTTAGCAGAATACAAAAAGGTGAAAAAGAGTCTAGAATTGCAAAAAAAGAAATGGTGGAAGCTAATTTAAGATTAGTTATATCTATAGCAAAAAAATATACTAACAGGGGTTTACAATTTTTAGATTTAATTCAGGAAGGAAATATAGGATTAATGAAGGCAGTCGATAAATTTGAATACAGAAGGGGGTACAAGTTTTCCACATATGCTACATGGTGGATAAGACAAGCAATAACAAGATCAATTGCAGATCAAGCACGAACAATAAGAATTCCTGTTCATATGATTGAAACAATTAATAAAATTGTGAGAACGCAAAGATTGATACTGAGTGAATTTGGAAGAGAAGCCACACCAGAAGAACTCGCAAAAAAATTAAGAATGCCTCTAGAAAAAGTTAGAAAAGTTTTAAAAATATCTAAAGAGCCAGTTTCTCTAGAAAAACCTGTTGGAGACGAAGAAGATAGTAGTTTAGGAGATTTTATTGAAGACACAAAAGCATTAGCTCCTTTAGAACAAGCAATAAAGTCTAACTTAAGTGAAGCAACTACAAAAATACTTTCAACTTTAACACCAAGAGAAGAGAGAGTGCTTCGAATGAGATTTGGAGTTGGAATGAATACCGACCATACTTTAGAAGAAGTTGGATTGCAGTTTTCTGTTACCCGAGAAAGAATACGTCAAATTGAAGCTAAAGCATTAAGAAAACTTAAGCATCCTAGTAGATCAAAGCAACTTAAAAGTTTCTTAGAAAGTTAATTAATAGGGCCGTTAGCTCAATAGTAGAGTACTGCATTGACATTGCAGGGGTAGTTGGAGCGTAACCAACACGGCCCACCAAATAAATAATTATCAATAATTGATAACTATCAAAAAATGTTATATTTAGTGTTAGTTTTTGGGCCTGTAGCTCAGTTGGTTAGAGCAGTACACTCATAATGTATTGGTCCCAGGTTCGAGTCCTGGCGGGCCCACCAGTAAAATCAGTACTTTTAAAATTTTGTAAAGTAATACAACCGTCCAGGTACTCACATATGACTCACCTGAGAAAGAATTTTTTGATATAACTAAACCATGAAACGATTATTAGCATATCTCGTTGTAATTCTTATTTTGGGGTTAACATTTAGTATTAATGCTAATGCTAGGTATATCTACATGAAAACAGAGGGTTGGTTTAATTTAGAAAACCATAAAAATTTAGAGGATTTTTTGGAGGATTTTTATAAACAACAAAATAAGCTTTATCCCTTCTATTATAAGGACTTTCCACTTAAAGTGATGGGTTATCACAATGTTTCTAATAAATCTACTTGTAAAGATTTAATTTCTTACTCGATTAAAAGATATGGAAAAAATATTTATAAGATATGTATTGACGAAAGAGGTAAAGACGCCGAACTTTATAAAAAATTACTCAAGTATTCAAAAAGATATTTTTGTTATAGTCCAACATCAAACACTAATTCTCAATATAATATTCTAGGAAAATATTGTAATAGATTTATTTCTAAAAAATATTTTGTAAAGTATGCAAATTTATATGGTACCGATTTGAAATTTGGGAAAAACACCGATGTTCAAATAGCTAAAGCAGAACCGGACAACTCAAGTGCAGATAAAGCAAAAATAGAGGAGGAAAAAAGAAAGATTGAAGAAGAAAAAAGAAAGATTGAAGAAGAAAAAAGAAAGATAGCTGAGGCTAAAAAAAAACAAGAGGAAGAGGAGAGGCAACGTAAAGAGGCTAATGCAAAACTTTATGTTATTGGATCTGGCACTGGATTTTTTGTGAGCTCTGCAGGCCATGCTGTATCAAATGAACATGTTGTTGGAATCTGCAAAAAAGTTGCCACTAAAATTGAGGGTGAGAAATTATTTTTTAATATACTTAAAACAGACAAAGTTAATGATATTGGACTGTTAAAAGGTGATTATAAAAGTTCAACTTTTTTAAATATAAAGTCTGACGGAGCTGAATTTGGGGAAGATATTGTAGCTTTTGGATACCCACTTAGTGATAAGCTGAGTAGCAGTGTTAAATTATCTAGAGGGATAGTAAGTTCTTTGAGTGGCCCAAATGACAATTATTCTGAAATTCAAATTGATGCAGCTATTCAACCAGGCAATAGTGGTGGACCAGTTTTAAACATGGAGGGCCAAGTTGTAGGAATTGCATCATCTGGTTTAAATAAAGTTTTAATGTTATTAGATGAAGATCAACCTTATATACCTGAAAACATTAATTTTGCAGTAGCTGCACCTACTCTTTTGAATTTTTTAAAAGCAAATGGAGTCTCAACTAAAAGCGAGGCTTTAGAGATTAAAAATACGAAAGAGCTAGCAAAAATAGGAAGACCAGCAACTATTCAATTATTTTGTTTGAATACAAAAGCTAAGTACGATGAATTAAAAAAGAAAAAGAAACATAATAACGTTTTGCTAGAAAAGGTAGTTGAGTTAAATTAATTCTGTGACTCTCACAGGTACTCACTGAATACACGTTTTTGGATAATTTTAATTTTTTTTTAATATATTTTTAGGGGCTTATTCGTTGTAGCAGTACACTCATAATGTATTGGTCCCAGGTTCGAGTCCTGGCGGGCCCACCATTTACTTTATTATAAATTCTTCTAAAGATTTAAATAAATAATTAATATCCCCATTATTATTTTGGATAATAGACTTAAATTCCTCTTTTTGAGTTCTAGCCAAACTTAAACCTTCAACAATAAGATCTCTTATCAAAGGTCTTTCAGGATTCTTTGTATAAATTCTCCAATCTATTTTTATTTGAGGATTTTTAGATGTCTCTTCCAAGATGGTACTAACAATTGTGTAGTTGTCATTTAGTTTTTTTTCAGATACCACACTTATTTTGGGATTTGAGTAATCAACTAATCTACTAGAAAAACTTTTTAAGAAATAACTTTTGAATAATTTTTTATACTTTATTTTTTGATCCTCAGAAAGATTTTTACGATACTTCCCTAGAGTGTACATTCCAATTCCGACTATATCTACATTAGTTTCTGCAATATTATTTAATTTTATTATTTTAGATTCCACTGGATCTAAGCTTGATAATATCTTTGATGCTTCATCAACTATTTCAGTAATTAAATTGCTTGGCTCTTTTGCGCCAATAGGTGTTATAAATACTGATATTAAAAATATTAAAAAAAAAATTATCTTAGATTTTAACATTTATAATTATTGGGTATCAATATCTTCCCAATCATCATCATTCATAGTTTCTGTGGTTTCATCAAGATTTAAAATTTTTCTTATTCTATCTTGAAGATAAAGACTTCTTACCGATGCATACAGGTCTAATGAATTTTTTTTTAAACTATCAAATGCCTCTAAATTTTTTGCCCTAAAGTCAATACCAGCGGTTAATCTTGAATAATAATAGTCAGAGTTTTCAAAATATTTAGTGTTGTTAGCTACAGTAACATTGTACCATGCATCACCTCCTGAAAAATTGACAATTGAACCTAATGAGTCCCTTACTGTTGTGGGTCCAATAACGGGTAGTACAAAATAACAGCCTTCATTAACTCCCCAGGTTCCTAATGTTTGTCCGTAGTCTTCTTTTTCTAGTTTGTTTAATCCATAATAAGATGCCACATCAAAAATCCCAGCAATACCAAGCGTTGAATTGATTGAAAATCTCAATGCATTAATTGCTGCCTCTTTTATTTGTCCTTGTAAAATATTGTTAGGCACTGTTACAACATTTGATAAATTACTTAGAGCATTACTAGTTCCTGATCTTATTGGTTTAGGAAAATGTCTATACACCTTAGCAATAGGTTTAAAAAAAACTTTATCTAAACCCTGGTTAAATGCAAATACACCTCTATTCAACGTTTCAAAACAGTCCTTTACTTCAGTATTTTTTTCCTCAGAATTATTTTTTTTACTTAACTCTACTGTTCCATCTGATCCAGCAAAAACGTTTAATGCTAAAATTTGTGAAATGATCGAAATAAGGAATATAGTTAAAATCTTTTTCATTAATTCATTTTATATTATATCTTCTATTTATTTAAAGATTTAAATGTTTGAAATAATGCCAAAAAATGTTGAAAAAATGACTTTAAATTATTCACCTAATTTTGATTATAGGAAAAGAAATAAAAATAAAATTAAATATTTAATTTTTCACTACACTGGTATGAAAAATGATAAATTGGCTATTAGAAAGTTAACAAGTTTAAATTCTAATGTAAGTTGTCATTACTACATAACTAGATCAGGAAAGCTAATAAGAATGATACCCGATTTGTATATTGCGTGGCATGCTGGTGAGTCAAACTGGCGGAATGACAAATCTTTGAATTATAATTCTATAGGAGTTGAAATTTCTAATCCTGGACGCCAGCATGGTTATATTAAATTTAATAAATATCAAATACAGTCCTTAATCAAATTGTCGAAGTTTTTAATAAAAAAATATAAAATTAAAAAAAAAAATATTTTAGGTCATTCAGATATAGCGCCCTTAAGAAAGTTAGACCCAGGTGAAAAATTTCCTTGGAAATATTTATCTAAAAAAAAAATCGGAATTTGGCATACTTTAAATCCCCAAAAATTAAAGTCATTAAGAAAAAAAAAATCAGATGTGAATTTAGTAATATTTTTAAATTATTTAAAAAAAATTGGTTATTGCGTTAAATATTCTAATGCAAAAGAATTATCAAAGATTATTAAAATTTTTCAAATGAGATTTAGACCAGAAATAATCAATGGAAAATTAGATTTTGAGTGTTATGAAATTGCAAAATCCCTCAAAAATCTTAAATAATATATAATTGAATTTTTTAAAAATTTTTATATTATTCATTTGCCAGATAAAAGACTTATCGCTTTAAATTTTAAAGAGGAAAGTCCGGGCTCTACAAAGACACAGTGCCAGTTAACAGCTGGCAGGGGCGACCCTAGGGATAGTGCCACAGAAAATAAACCGCCTTATCAAGGCAAGGGTGAAAAGGTGTGGTAAGAGCACACCGGCTAAGTTGGTAACAGCTAGCGCATGGAAAACCCCACTGGGAGCAAGACTGAGTAGAGATGACACAGTTAGAAATAACTAAAAGCAGTCTTTGGCTAGTCATCAGGGTTAGTTGCTTGAGCCTTAGAGTGATTTAAGGTCTAGAGAAATGATAAGTTTAAACGACAGAACCCGGCTTATATTTTATCTGGCATTCATAAGTTTAGATAATTCAAAAAATAATAATTAAACAAATCAAAAATAAATCTAAATATTTATTTTCTTTAGAACAAAATAAGAATAATGATCAGATTTTATATATTGACGATGATAAAATAAACCCATATGATCCCATAATGTCCCAAATTGGGAAATTATGAACTATGTTTTTATCTACTTACGAAAACAAATTGGACAAAAAGGGAAGGGTGTCGGTGCCAGCTAGTTACAGAGCATATCTCTCAAACTTAGGCTATAACGGTATTGTATGTTTTCCATCTTTCAACAATCAGTCAATAGAAGCATGGTCTCAAGATAGGATAGAAAAAATTTCAAATACAATAGATTCACTAAATCCTTTTGAAGAAAAAAAGGATTATTTTGCAACGTCAATTCTCTCTGAAAGCACAAATTTACAATTTGATAGCGAAGGAAGAATTTTACTTTCACAAAAATTATTAAATCATGCAAAAATAAAAAATAGCATGTTGTTTGTTGGTCAGGGAAAAACTTTCCAAATATGGGAACCAACAAGTTTTGAAAAATTTAGGGTCACTGCTAGAAAAAAATCTAGCATAAATAGGGCTAACCTTAAATGGGAGCAAAAACTTAATAACTAAATGGGGGATACATGACAATTAATTTTAAAGCACCAGATATAAAAGAGTTGAAACCAAGAATATTAGTTCTTGGAATAGGAGGAGCTGGAGGAAATGCTATTAATGGAATGATAGAAGCAGGTTTACAAGGAGTTGAGTTTATAGCAGTTAATACTGATGCACAGGATTTGAGATTGAGCCATGCTCAAACAAAAATTCAAATGGGTTTAAATCTAACAAAAGGTTTAGGCGCTGGTGCAAAATTGGATATTGGAGAAGCTGCTGCCGATGAGTCCTTAAATGAGATAGTAAATGTTCTTCAAGGTGCGAATATGGTTTTTATAACTGCTGGAATGGGCGGAGGTACTGGAACAGGTGGAGCACACGTTATAGCACGTGCAGCAAAAGAACTAAACATACTAACCATTGGAGTAGTTACACTTCCATTTTTATATGAAGGACCATCAAGAATGAGAAAGGCAAACCAAGGTCTTGAGGAATTAAGAAAACATGTAGATACCATAATAGTAGTTCCAAATCAAAATTTGTTTAAAATTGCAAGTGAGCAGACAACATTTGAAGAATCATTTCTATTATCAAATGATGTATTAAAACATGGAGTTCAAAGTATTACAGATCTTATGGTTAGACCTGGTTTAATTAATCTTGACTTTGCTGATGTTGAAACAGTTATGAGTTCAATGGGTAAAGCTATGATGGGGACTGGTCAAGCAGAAGGCGAAGGTAGAGCTGTTAAAGCTGCTGAGATGGCAATAAATAATCCACTAATAGACGACTACACATTAAAAGGAGCAAAAGGTTTACTAGTGAATATTACTGGAGGAAAAGATCTTAAACTTTTTGAGGTAGATGAGGCTGTTAACAAAGTAAGAGCAGAGGTAGATCCTGATGCAGAACTTATAATTGGCGCAATTACTGATGAAAATCTTGATGGTTTAATGAGAGTTTCCATAGTAGCTACATCATTGGATGGTCAGCAACCAGAGCCAAAATCAGTTATCAACATGGTTCATCGAATTCAAAATAGAAATCCTGGATATTCAGATTTTTCAAATAATAGTCCTTCCCAAGCTTTTACATTTACTAACCAGAATAGCTCAATTATTACTAATGGCGCAAATGCTCTTAAAATTGAGGAAGAGGTAAAAGATGAAACTAAAAGCCAGACGACATCTGAACTTAATAATTCTCAAGAAGTTGCAAGTTCTACAAACATCGAAGAGGAATATCAATCATCTGAAAATGAGCAGTCTACAACTTCTGATCGTACTAATGAGTCAGAAGAGACTAGTACCTCACCATCTAATGGTTTAGAGAATTTTGATTTTGAAGAAGAAACACCTGAGTTGTTTAATTCTGATGGGTCAATTAATGAAAATGATGATGATAATTCTTCAATCCTCGAAACAAATGAAACAAAAGAGGAAGAAGATGATTTAGAAATTCCAGCATTTTTGAGAAGACAAAAAAATTAATGGTCTTCAAAAAAATAAATGAACGCCACCATAAATCTGGAAAACAAACATTTTCCAGTTCTGCTAAAAGAATTAATTAGCATTATTTCCCCTCTTTATGGTGGCACATTTATCGACTGTACTTTTGGTCAAGGTGGGTACTCAGAAAAAATCCTAGAAAGTAAAGAAAATAATATAATTGCGTTGGATCGAGATAAAGATGTCTTAAGTAATACATCAAAATTTTATAAAAAATATAATAAAAGATTTGAATTTTATAATCTTAAATTTTCTCAATTAGATCAAATTAAATTTAAAAAACATAAGATAAAAGGAATAATTTTTGATTTAGGATTTTCACTTAGCCAAATTAAAAATTCACAAAAAGGTTTATCATTTTCTGACAAAGGAAAGCTGAACATGAAAATGGGTATAAATGATTTTTCAGCAAACGAGGTTATATCTAATATGGATGAAAAAAACCTTACTAAGGTATTTAAAGTATTTGGTGATGAAAAATATTCAAAAAAGATTGCAAGAGAAATTGTAATAAAAAGAAAAGATAAGGCTATAAAAACTGAGGATTTAGTTGAAATTATAGATAATGTTAAAAAATATCAAAAAACAAAAATACATAATTCTACTAAAGTTTTCCAGGCTTTAAGAATTTTAGTGAACAAAGAAATTAGTGAATTAATAAATGGCTTGATTAATTCATTTAATTTAATCCCCGTTGGTGGGATAATAGCTGTAGTTAGTTTTCACTCAATAGAGGATAGAATTGTCAAATTCTTTTTTAAAAATTATTCTGAGCAAAAAAATTCCTCAAGATATTTACCTGAGGCAGAGGTTTCAGAGAGATGTTTTAAATTACTTAGTAAAAAACCTATTTTACCAACTTTAAGTGAAATAAGGCAAAACCCGCCTTCAAGATCAGCTAAATTAAGGTATGGAATTAAAACCAATGACAAATGTAATTTTAATGAATTTAGAGAAAAATTTAAAAATTTAATTAATGTTGAGGATTTAAGATAATAAATGAAAAAATTATTTTATTTTACACCTATAATTTTTTTAATATTTGCAACAACTTTAACTAAAAACTCAACGAAAAAACTCGATAAAGAAATTTTTGAGTTAAAAGAAAATATTAGAATATTAGAGGATCGTTATGAACTTATTTTACTTGATTATAATATTTTAACTTCACCAAAACAGCTTATGAAGTATCAACAATTTTACTTTGAGGACAAGTTTATTCAAAAGAAAATCGAAAATCTTAGTAGAGTTGAATTTTTAAATAATAAGTTAAGAATTGATAAAATGTTTAAAATAAATGAGTGAATTTGATAATCAATCCCAAAGTTCTCAAAAATTTCATGACAGCTTTTCTTTTAAAGAAAATAAATCTTATCTCAAAATATCTTTTGAGAGAATTGCATTTATTTTTTTTGTATTTTTTATTTTAGCAATTGTTTTTTCGTCTAAAGTATTATTGTTGAGTACAAAAAAAATTCCTGAAATTCAAAAGATTGTTAAAAAAGAAAATTTCAGGTCTAGTATTTTAGATAATGAGGGAAATATTTTAGCCAAAAGTGTACCTGTAATTAACTTGGGAATTAATCCCAACTTAGTAATAGATAAAGAAAAATTGTTAATTTCTTTGAAATTAATTTTTCCTAGTAAAAGTTTTGATAAAGAGATGTATGAAAAAAAATTCTTTTATGTTAAAAAAAAAATAAGCCCTAAAAAACTTGAGCAAGTTCTGCTTTTGGGTGACAAAGCATTTATTCAAGAGGATAGCATTGCAAGAGTCTATCCTAATGGAAACTTGTTTAGCCATGTAATTGGTCAAATTGATAATGATAACAATGGTATATCAGGAATTGAAAAAACTTTTGATTATGAGTTAACAACCTCAAAAGAACCTTTAAAATTAACTTTAAATAAAGATCTTCAATATTTGATTAAAGAAGAGTTGTCAAAATCAGAAGATATATTTAAAAATATTGGAAGTGCTGCAATTTTAATGGACATTAATAATGGTAACATCTTATCGATGGTGTCTCTTCCAGACTTTGATCTCAACAAAAGAGAAAAAATAAATGATGTAAAATATATAAACAGAGCAACAAAAGGTGTTTACGAGTTTGGATCTGTCTTTAAAACATTTACTTTAGCTGCAGGTTTACAATATAATGTTGTACAACCTGAAACAGAATTCAAAGACCTCAAAAAAAAAATTACTTGTGCAGGAAATTCTATATCTGAATATGATGACAAAATACCTTCAGATTTAACCGCAGAGGAGATCCTTATTAGATCAGGAAATATTGGTTCAGTCAGAATAGCTGAAAAAGTTGGTATTGAAAATTTCAATTATTTCCTTCAAAATATCGGGATTATTTCAAATTTAAAATTTGACATCCAAGAAGTAGGTAGAACACAATTAGGCAGATGGGGTAAATGCAAACTTGCAACAATTGCATTTGGTCATGGGATAGCTACAACTTTACTACAACTTTCAAAAGGTTACTCAATCATAAGCAATGGAGGATATGAAATAATACCTACGTTAATAAAGAAGGAAAAAATAGAAAGACAGAGAATACTTAGTGAAAAAATATCAGAAACAATAAACCCTATTCTTAGAAAAATTGTATCCACAAAAGAGGGAACAGCAGGTTTTGCGAACGTAAAAGGTTACGAAATAGGAGGGAAAACTGGTACTGCTGACCAACCTTCAATGGGTGGATATTCTAAAAAAAAAGTTAACACCTTTGCATCAGTTTTTCCAACCTCTAATCCAAAATTTGTATTGGCAGTAATGCTGGATGAGCCAAAAGCAAATAGAGAATTTGTCTACCATTATAGAGACGACAGATATCCTTACAAGGGTAATTGGAGGAATACAGCAGGCTGGACTACAGTCTGGATAACGGGTCAGATAATGGATAAAATCGGGCCAATTTTAGCCACAAAATATTAAGAGCGTAAACCATGTTACTCAAAGACTACTTTCCAAAATTAAATAAAAAATATCATGAATTAAGTTTTAGAGGGATAGCTTTTAATTCTAAAGAAGTGGAGAAGGGTTATATTTTCTTTGCATTTAAAGGAACTAATACAGATGGAAATTTGTTTATAAATGATGCGATTAACAATGGATCAAAAATAATAATTTCTGATAAAATAAAAAAAATTGTTAGTAAAAATAACATTTTATATTTAAATACTAAAAATCCTAGAAAATTACTATCTCAATTCAGTTTAAAAATATTTAATCAAAAGCCAAATAATTTGATAGCGGTTACAGGCACTAATGGAAAATCATCAATAGCAAATTTTTATTTTCAAATTTTAAATTTAATAAAAATTAAAGTAGCCTCCATCGGAACACTAGGAGTTGATGGTATAAATATTAAAAATAAATCTTTCAATACTACATTTGATACAATACAAATAAATAAGATCTTACAAAAATTAAAAGAAAAAAAAATTGAAAATGTTATTTTGGAAGCCTCCAGTCATGGGTTAAATCAAAATAGATTGAATGGATTAAAATTTGATATTGGTATATTTACGAATTTATCTAGAGATCATTTAGATTATCATAAGTCTTATAAAAATTATTTTAATTCAAAATTAATATTATTTAAAACTTTATTAAAAAAAAAGTCTTATGCTATTTTTGATGATGATTTAAAAATTTCATCAAAATTAAACAGAATTACTAAATTAAATAAAATTAAAAAATTCACAATTGGAAATGCTAAATCAAGTTTTACAATATTAGATCATCAATTTTTAAAAAATGAACAGAAAATAACATTCAGATTTGATAAAAAAAAATATATTCTTTCAACGCAATTAATTGGAAGAGTTCAGATTAAAAATTTATTGATGGCAATTATGGCTGCAATGAAAAGTAAAATTCCATTAGAAAAAATCTTAAAAATTGTTCAAAAAATAAAGCCAGTGAATGGAAGACTAGAAAAAATTGGAAAACTTTACAATAATGGAATTATTATTCTTGACTATGCTCATACACCAGATGCTTTAAAGACTTGTATTGAAAGTGTTAAGGAACAATTTAAATTAAGAAAAATTAATCTAGTTTTTGGATGTGGTGGAGAACGAGATAAGCCCAAAAGAAGAATAATGGGAATAATTGCTGATAGATATTGTGATAAAATTTATTTAACAGATGACAATCCGAGAAGTGAAGATCCAGATAAAATAAGAAGAGATATCAAGTCTAATATTTCAAAGAATAAAATATTAGAAATACCATCAAGAAAAAATGCTATAAAATCTGCAATTTTGAATATTAAATCAAACGAGGTAGTTATTATTGCTGGAAAAGGGCACGAAGTCTATCAAGAATATACAAATAGAAAATTTTTTTCAGATAAAAAATGTATTGAAAAATTTATTAAAATTAAAAATAAATCTTTAAACAGAAATTGGAAGTCAAACATTGTTTCAGAGATAACTAAAAAAAAAATAGAAAAAAATATTAACATTAATGATGCTTCAATTGATTCAAGATTAACAAAAAAAAATAACATTTTTTTTGGTATTAAAGGAAAAAACTTTGATGGAAATAAATTTGTTAGTCAAGCTTTTAATAATGGAGCCTCTGTTTCGATAAACGAAAATAAAAAAAAAAATAAATTCAAAAACAATATATATGTAAAAAACTCATTAAAGACTTTTTCTGAAATCGGAAAAATTGTAAGAGCATCATCTAATATTTCAACTGTAGCAATCACAGGATCTTCAGGTAAAACTTCTTTAAAGGAGATGTTGGGGCAATTGATGAATAAAATATGTCAAACATCTTATTCAAAAAAATCATTTAATAACAAATATGGAGTTCCAATTTCTTTATTTAATATAAAAAAAAATGATAAAATAGGTATTTTCGAAGTTGGAATGGATAAGAAAGGAGAAATAGATCTTTTAACAAAAAATATAATGCCCAATGTTGGTGTCATTACCAATATCTCATATGCGCATATTAAAAATTTTAAAAATCTGAAAGATATTGCTCGTGCTAAATCAGAGATAATTAACAATATCCTTGAAGGTGGTACAATTATATTAAATGCAGATGACAAATTTTTTAAATTTTTTAAATCTAAATCTATTATAAAAAAATTGAAAATAATTTCATTTGGAATTCAAAAAAAATCAGATGTGAGTTTAATTAATATAAAAAAAGGAAAATTTAGATCTGTAATTCATATAAAATATAATGAAAAAAAATTAGAATTTATAATTAAAAAAAATTTAGAAAATTATATTTATAATATTTTATCGACCTTAGCAGTAGTATCTGTATATTTTGATTTAGAAAAATTAGACAAGTCATTTTTTAATGATTACCAATTTCCAGAAGGAAGAGGAGATTTAAATTTAATTAAGTTAAAAGAAAAAAAAATTAACCTAATCGATGAAAGTTACAATTCTAACCCTTTATCACTTCAATTTGCATTAAATAAATTAAATAGCTTAGATTCTAAATCTAAAAGAAAATTAATTCTTTTAGGTGATATGTTGGAACTTGGTAAATATTCTAAAAAGCTTCACTTGGAAGCTGCTAGGTATGTTAATGCTACTAAAATTGATAAAGTTTATGTATATGGCAAATATATTATTGAAACATTTAACAAAATTAAACCACAAAAAAGAGGGAAAATATTTAATTCAAAAAAAGATATCTTAAATTTTATGATAAATGATATTAAAAATGGTGAATATCTAATGATAAAAGGGTCAAACTCCACAGGACTAAATAAAATAAGTCAAAGCTTAAAACAAGGCAAAATAAATGCTTTTTAGTCTATTTTCTAACTTAGTTGAAATTTTTAGTTTTCTTAATGTTTTTAAATATTTGACAGTAAGAACCGGTCTATCAATGTTTACATCGATGATAGTAGTTTTTTTAGTTGGGGGTCCACTTATCAATTATTTTTCGTCACATCAAATTCATGACCCAATCAGAGAAGACGGACCAAGTGATCATATAGTTAAAAAAATAGGAACACCTACTATGGGAGGTCTTATGATTTTACTAGGCATATTCTCAGGAGTTCTTTTATGGGGTGACCTTTCAAACCCCTATAATTGGTTCTTACTTTATATAGCTGGGTCATTTGGACTATTAGGAGCTTACGATGACTATCAAAAAATTAAAAAAAATAATTCAAACGGTATAAGCTCAAAACTAAAGATTATATTCCAAATTATTTTAGCATTAGTTGGGATTTTTATTCTTTATTTTTATAGTGGATCTAATGAGATTGAAAATTTGTATTTTCCATTTTTTAAAAATATAATAATTAATTTAGGATGGTTCTTTATTCCATTTTATTTATTTATTATTGTAGGTTCGTCAAACGCGGTTAATTTAACAGATGGTCTAGATGGTCTAGCTACAGTGCCTGTAATATTGGTTGCAGCATGTTTTGCTTTTATTAGTTATGTATCAGGAAATATAGTTTTTTCAGAATATTTACAAATCACATATATTGAAGGAGTAGGAGAGTCCTCTATTTTTTGTGGTGCAATAATAGGATCTTGTCTAGGTTTCTTGTGGTTTAATGCTCCACCTGCAAAAATATTTATGGGTGACACAGGGTCTTTAGCATTAGGTGGATCATTAGGGGCAGTTGGCATAATTACTAAACACGAAATTGTTCTTGCTATTACAGGTGGACTGTTTGTCTTAGAAGCCGTTTCAGTAATTGCACAAGTAATATCATTCAAACTAACTGGTAAAAGAATATTTAAAATGGCGCCAATACATCATCATTTTGAAAAAAAAGGTTGGCCTGAGTCAACTGTAGTTATTAGATTTTGGATCATATCAATTATCTTAGCTATGATAGGTCTTGCAACATTAAAACTTAGATAATGAATGAAAGACAAATTTATTTTAAAAATAAGAATATTTTAATTTATGGATTTGGAAAGTCAGGCATTGCTTGTTTTAATTTTTTAAAAAAAAATAATATTTGTACAATTTTTGATGATAATAAAAAAAATGTACCTTCTAACTTAAAAAAAAAATTTATAAATATTCGTAAATTATCTACAATAAACGTTGATTTTATAGTTTTAAGTCCCGGGATAGATATTAACAAATGTAAAATTTCTAGTTTCTTGCTTAAAAATAGGTCTAAAATCATTTCAGAGCTTGATATATTTGAAATTAGTTACCCAAAAATAAAAAAAATTACAGTTACAGGAACAAATGGTAAATCGACTACTTCTAAACTGTTATACGAAGTTTTAAAAAATAATAAAAAAGACGTCAGATTAACTGGAAATATTGGATATCCAGTATTAATGGAGAAAAAAATTAAAAATAATACAATATTTGTAATTGAAGCATCTTCTTATCAACTTGATTATAGCAAATACTATAGATCTAAGTACTCAATTATTCTTAATCTTAATCCAGATCATCTTGAAAGGCATCGAACTTTTAAAAATTATGCAGAAGCAAAATTTAAAATTATTAAATCCCAAAATAATAAAGACTATGCTTTCATAGATAATGAGAATAATTTTCTAAATAAATTAATTGAAAATAATCAAATTAAATCAAAAGTTATAAAAATAAATTATTTAAAAAATAAAAATTATTTTAAGAAGATAGATAATATTTACTTTAATAATCCTAGTAATAGAAAAAATCTTAGTTTTGTTTTTAGTATTGCCAAGATATTCAAAATAAATTCTAAAACAGTCATAAATACTGCAAATAAATTTAAAGGTTTAGATTATAGACAGCAAATAATCTATAAATCAAAAAAATTATTAATTATTAATGACTCAAAATCTACTAGTTTTTCATCAACAGCTCCTCTACTTGAAAGTTATAAAAATATTTATTGGATATTAGGAGGACTTGCTAAAAAGGGAGACAAACTTAAATTAAAAAAAAAATATTTTCGAAATATTAAAGCTTTTGTTTATGGAAAAGATAGAAATTTTTTAATAAATTTGCTACGAAATAAAATTTCTTATAAGTCTTCATCAACACTTAGTAAGATTATCAAAATTTTAAAGAACTATATTAAAAAAGATAATACTAGAAAAGTAATTCTTTTTAGTCCATCAGCTGCCTCTTTTGATCAATTTAAAAATTTTGAAGATAGGGGGAAATTTTTTAATAAAATTATAAAAGTTATGTTTCAGAAAATCAAAATATGAATAAATATTTAGATAATTTTTATGACTGGTGGAAAAATATAGACAAATTTATATTATTCATAATTTTATCTTTATTTTTATTAGGTCTTTTCTTTTCATTAGTCTCTACTTCACTGATAGCTTCAGATAAATTAGATACCAAATCATATTATTTTTTTTTTAAACATTTCGCTTTCATAGTTTTAGCAATAGTGATTTTGATAATATTCTCATTTTTAAATCAAAAAATTTTAATTAATTTTTCGTTGATTTTATTCCTCATTGCATTTTTAAGTTTGCTTTTAGTTCCTTTTCTTGGAATAGAGGTTAAGGGATCAAAAAGATGGCTAGATTTGATATTTTTACCAAGATTCCAACCAGTAGAGATTGTTAAACCTTTTTTTATTGTAGCCTTATCATTAATGTTAACTATTCAAAGTAGACGATTATATTTCAAATACTTCTTGAGCACTTTATTCACTGTGCCAATATTAATATTACTTGTTTATCAACCTGATATTGGACAAACAATTTTAATATCAATGGTTTGGTTAGCTTTGATTTTTATTTCTGGTGTAAATATTTTTGTATTTTTTATATTCTTTCTCATTGTTGGTTCAACTGTAAGTTATTTGATACTATTTATTCCAAAATTTGAATATATAAAAATTAGGCTTTTCACATTTTTAGATTCAAGTTCCAACAACAATTATCAAGCAGAAAGAGCAAGTGATGCAATTATAAACGGTGGTTTTTTTGGAAAAGGTATTGGAGAAGGCACTTTAAATTCAAGAGTGCCTGAGGCACATACAGATTATATAGTTTCAGTTATATCGGAAGAGTTTGGTGCAATTATAGTCATTGTAATACTATTTTTATATCTAATTTTTTCATATAGAGTAATAAGAAAAATTAACTTTATTAACGAGGATTTATATAAACTTATTTTAACTGGTTGTATTTCTTTAATTTTGTTACAGACTTTTATTCACATAGGTGTTAATTTAAGAATTCTTCCAACAACAGGCATGACTCTACCTTTCTTAAGTTATGGAGGGTCATCTATAGTTTGTACAGCAATTTTATCGGGATTAATTTTAAATTTAACTAAAAGAAAATTAGATTAACTAGTGAAAAAAATACTTATCGCAACTGGTGGCTCGGGTGGACATGTAATCCCGTCATTGGGTATATATGATGCTTTAAAAAATGATTTTGAGGTAAAAATTTCAACAGATTTAAGAGGATCAAAATTTATTAATGATGACAATTACTATTATTCATTAATTGATGTACCAAATTTATTTTCAAACTTATTGTTACTTCCATACAATTTAATTAAATTTTGTATTTCAATAATTAAATCTTACAAATACTTAAAATTAAATAATTTTAATATTTTAATTAGTACTGGTGGATATATGTCCCTACCTTTATGTTTGGCTTCAAATTTATTACATATAAAAATTTATATTTTTGAACCAAATTTAGTTCTAGGAAGAGCAAACAAATTAATGCTTAATTTTGCAAAAAAAATTATTTGTTATGAAAAAAATTTAAAAGGTATTTCTAAAAAAAACTTAAATAAAATTTATCTAGTGAAACCATTACTCAGAAAAGAAATTTATGAATTTAAAAAAAATGAAAAGACGACAATTGAAGAAAAAAAGAAAATATTAATTGTCGGAGGAAGTCAGGGGGCAAAATTCTTTGACGAATTTATTTCTGAAATTATAATAAAATTATCAAAAATAGAGAAAATTCAAGTTTTGCAACAAGTAATTAATTTGAAATCAAAAGAAAATATCAGAGAATTATATCAAAAAAACCACATTGAGCATGAGTTATTTTACTTTGAAGATAAATTATTAACAAAAGCTATTAATTATGATTTAGCTATTACTCGGTCTGGCGCATCTACAATTTCAGAATTAGCTTATTTAAATATTCCATTTGTGGCAATTCCATATCCGTATGCTAAAGATAATCATCAATACTACAATGCAAAATTATATGAAAAAAATAAATCTTGCTGGTTGATGATGCAAAAAGATATAAACAAAAATAATTTCACAGATTTAATGGTAAAAATATTTAAAGATCAAAATGAATACTTTTCTAAAAAAAATAATTTAATTAAATTCAATAAAGAAAATACATGGGAAAAAAATAAATCTAAACTGATTGAGCTTATTAATGAAAATTGATTTAGGCAAAAATGAACTTATTCATTTTGTTGGTATTGGTGGAATAGGTATGAGTGGTTTAGCAATGATTATGAATGGATTAGGCTACAAAGTTCAAGGTAGCGATATTGTAAATAATCGAAATATTGAGAGGTTAAATGAAAAAAAAATAAGGGTATTTTTAAATCATAAAAAAGCGAATATAAAAAAAACGACTGTTCTGGTGATTTCCTCAGCTATTAAAAAAAATAACCCAGAACTAGTTGAAGCTATCAAAAAAAAATTACCTATTTATACAAGAGGAGATATGTTGGGTCATATAGTATCCTTCATGAGGAATATTGTGGTGACTGGCTCACATGGAAAAACAACAACAACATCATTAGTATCCAGTATTTTTTCTGAAGCTAATTTAGACCCAACTATAATTAATGGTGGTGTATTAAATTCATTTGGTAATTCTGCAAAATTGGGTAAAAGCAATTGGTGTGTAACCGAGTCTGACGAGTCAGATGGAAGTTTTTTAAAAATTCCATTTATGTATTCAATAGCTACCAATCTTGACTCAGAGCACTTAGATTTTTATAAAAATATTAATAACCTTAAAAAAAGTTTCCTTAAATTTGTTGAAAAAATACCATCTGTAGGTAAAGGATTTATATGCAGTGATGATCAAAACCTTAAAAAAGTTCTAAAAAAATCAGTAAACAAAAATTTTTATACATATGGCAAAAATAAAAGGTCTAATTTTCAAATAATAAATATAAAGCAGACAGCCGAGTTCTCCAGTTTCGATATAAAAATAAATATACCGAGCAAAAAAAAAATAATTAAAGGAATAAAGCTTCCAATGATCGGAGTCCATAATATTCAAAATGCAACAGCTGCAGTTTCATTAGCATTTACACTAGGACTACCTGAAAAGTATATTAGACATGGACTATACAATTTTAAAGGGGTTCAGAGAAGGTTTTCACATTTATTCAATCATAACAACATAAGTTTTTATGATGATTATGCTCATCATCCAACAGAAATAAGTTCAGTTCTAGATGGTGTTAGAAATGTCTATAAAAGTAAAGAAATTGTGTGTGTTTTTCAACCACACAGAATTTCAAGATTAATAAATTTGAAAAAGGAATTTTCAAAATGTTTTAAAATGGCAGATACGGTTTTATTGTGTCCAATTTACAAGGCTAACGAAAAACTAAAACTTAATTTTACATATAATTCATTTGCAAAATTAATAATAAAAAATTCTAATGTTAAATTAATACATGTTGACCATGAATTACAATTACGTAGATTTATAAAACAGAATGTATTTGGTGAAAAAATTTATATAGGTATGGGTGCAGGATCTATATCAAATTGGATGAAAAATTTGAAAAATATTTTTTAATGGAAGTAGCAGATATAAAAAAAGCAATATTGTCAATAGATGGGGATATTTTTTTTAATCAGAATATTAAAAATCTTAATTGGTTCAATATCGGCGGAAAAACTAAAATTTTTTTTAAACCAAACTCTCTTAAGGGTTTAATAGAATACCTAAAACTCTATTCTTTAAGAGGTAAAATATTTATTTTAGGGAATGGGTCAAATGTATTATTTGATGATGATACATATCAAGGTACAGTAATAAAGTTAGGTAAAAATTTCTCAAATATTACCCTTCTAGATAGCAAAACAATCATTGCTGGAACTGCAGCTTCACAAAAAAAAGTTTCAGAATTTGCAATGAAAAATAACATCTCTGGATTAGAGTTTATGTCATGTATTCCAGGCTCTATAGGAGGTGGTATAAGAATGAATTCTGGATGTTTTAAAAAAGAATTTAAAGATATTCTTATTTCTATTCAATTGGTTGACTTTAATGGCGTAGTAAGAAGTATACCAGCAAGCAAAATTAATTTTAATTACAGATCAATAGAATTACCTAAAAATTTAATTTTTTTAAGTGCTACTTTAAAAGGAAACGAAAAAAATCGTGAAGAAATTAGAAATTATATGAAAGAATTAAATACAGTTAAAAATATGGCACAACCAACTAAAATTAAAACAAGTGGTAGTACTTTTAAAAATCCTATTAATCAAACAGATAAAAAGGTTTGGGAACTAATTAGAGCAAGTGTTCCTAATGAAACAAAATATGGGGATGCAGTTATCTCTGAGAAACATGCCAATTTTTTCGTTAATAAAAAAAATGCAAAATCTGTAGATATGAAGTCTTTAATTAATTTTGTTAAAGAGAAAGTAAAAAATCAGACAGGTATAAAATTAGAATTAGAAATTGTTGTGGTTGAATAATGGATAAAATTTTAATAGTAGCAGGGGGATACTCTAATGAAAGACAAATCAGTTTAATAACAGCCAAAAGTGTAATCTACGAACTAAAAAAAAGTAAAAAGTATAAGCTTTTATTAATTGAACCAAACGGGAGTTTTGTAAAAAAACTAAGGAAATTTAAACCAAATTTAGTTTTAAACCTTTTACACGGTAGGTATGGAGAGGATGGTTATATCCAGTCAATACTTGAGTCTGAAAAGGTAAAATATTCCCATTCTGGTGTTTTATCATCTTCAATTGCAATTGATAAAGAGATTTCAAAAAAAATCTTTATTAAAAATAATATTTTAACACCACCATATATTAAATTTTCTTTTAAAAATAATTTTAAGATTAAAAGCACAATAAAAAAAATTGATAAAAAATTTAAATTTCCTGTTGTTTTGAAGCCAATTAATGAGGGATCTAGTGTAGGAGTATATATTTGCAACAAAAAAAATTTCAATAGTAATCTTATGAAATTAGAAAAATTTAGAGATATTTTAATTGAAAAATATATACCTGGAAGAGAAATTCAAGCTGCTATTTTGGGTAAAAAAAAACTGGGCATAATCGAGCTAAAACCCAAAAGGAAATTTTATGATTATAAAGCTAAGTATAGTACTAGTGCAAAAACTGAGCATATAATTCCTGTCAACATAAGTTCAAAAAATTTTAATAAAATTAATTCAATAGCTATGAAAGCACATAGGCTTTTAAAATGCAGAGGAGTATCTAGATCAGATTTCAGATTTTATAAAAACAAATTTTATTTATTAGAAATTAATACTCAGCCAGGTATGACCTCGCTTTCATTAGTACCTGAAATAGCAAGATACAAAAATATTAGTTTTATACAACTTATAGAAGAAATAATGAGAGATGCTTCGATCAATAAATAAATATAAATTATATCTTTATTTATTTTTTCTAATTTTTTTAAGTTCAATATTTAATTTTAAATTTTTAGAAAATTATCAAGATATGTTTATTTTAAAGAATATAAATATAAATGGAGTTTCTTATAAAGAAAAAAAATATATTGAAGAAGAATTATACAAGCTAAAAAATACAAATATTTTCAAAATAACAGAAAATAAAGTTTTAGATATTTTAACTAAATTTAATTTTATAGATAGTATATATGTTAATAAAGTTATACCGTCTTCAATAAATATAAACATATCAAAAACAGATATCCTTGCAAAAACTTTTATAAATGGAGAAGTTTTCTATATTGGAAAAAATGGAAAATTTATAAATTCTCATCAAATTTTTGAACAATATAAAACTGCAACAGTATTTGGAGAATTTGAAATAAAAGAATTCCTTAATTTATATAATATTTTAAATAATCAAAAGTTAGAAATTGGAAATATTGAGCAATATTACTACTTTAAAAATAGAAGATGGGATTTGGTATTTTCAAACAAGTTAGTCCTTAAACTGCCTTCTAAAAATAAAAGCGACTCAATTAAAATTTATAAACAACTCTTAAATAATGATAATTTAACAAATATTAAAATTGTTGATCTTAGGGTAATTAATCAAATTATAATGACAAACATAAATGAGTAATTTAGAAACAATAATAGATTTTGGATCTAAAAATTTAAGATTAGGAGTATTTGATCAATCATCAGAAATAATTTATTCATCTAACATCAAAATTATTGAAAATTTTGAGAATGAAAATTTAGAAAAATCCTTAGACAAATTGATACGAGATGCTGAAAAAAAATTATCAACGCACCTGGTTGACATAAATGTATTATATGATTCTGCTAAATTTAATTTTATTGACCTTTCAATTAAAAAATCTTTTGACCGACCAACTTTAATATCAAAGTATTATAAAATACTAGTTGAAGAAGCCAACTTTATTGTTTCTGAAAATAATTTTAAAGATCAGATTTTGCATATTACCATAAATAATATGATTGTGGATAATAATAGAACATTAGAAACTTTACCTGATGATATAAAAGCAAAATCTTTAATACTAGAGTTAAAGTTTATTTGTTTACAAAAATCTTTAATAAATAATTTATCAAATAAATTTAAAGAAAATAATTTAAATATCTTAAATATATACTGTTCAAGTTTTGTTAAATCTATTTTGTATAAAAAAAATTTTGAAAATACAAAAAATTTGATATTTTTAGATATTGGGTATGAAAGAACTAGTGCAATTTTTTTTTACAAAAAAAAATTTCAATTTTTCAAATCTATTCCTATCGGCAGTAATAACATTACAAAAGATATTTCAAAAGTTTTAAAGCTTGATATTAATTATTCTGAGGATTTAAAATTAAAATTTAATAAAGACGATAGCGAGATAGCTTTTAATAAAAACTCTAAAAATGATATTAATTTATATAGAGAATTGATTAAAAAAAATATTTCAATTGATTTACTGAAACAAGTTATAGAAGCTAGGATTAATGAAATAATTAAATTAGCAGTTATTCAAAATAATTTTTTTGAAAATAATATAAGAGTTGATAAACCAAGCATAATTTTTATTGGAAGTGGTTCAAAGTTGCTGTCAAATAGCTTTAATTTTGATTTAAACAATGATTTTTCAGAATTAATTTTTTTTGAGGAAAATGATACGACAATTTGTAAATCAGGTATTAATTATCACACAAGTGATGAAAGATTTCTCGCAAAAAACCATAAAAGATCAAAAAAAACTGGATTTTTTGAGAAATTTTTTAATCTCTTCTCTAAATAATTGTATTTTCTCGTAATATTACTTGAATATAAAATTTCCCTTTATTTTATATAGTTGTGAAATGTCATTGCTTTCACAGTCGACAATAGCAAAAAAAGTGTCATTTTCAGGTGTAGGGATCCATACAGGCAGATATGTGCATGTAAATATTTTGCCTGCATCACCAAATTCTGGAATAATTTTTAAGAGAACAGATTTAAAGCAAAATAATATTGTAATTCCAAATTTTGCAAACGTGAGTGAAGCTACTTTATGCACAACTGTGTCAAATCAATTTGGAGTAAAAGTATCGACGATAGAGCATCTCATGGCTGCTTTTTTTGGTTTAGGGGTAGATAATGCCATTGTGGAGCTTGATGGGCAGGAGTTACCAATACTTGATGGCTCAGCAAAAGATTTTGTAAAAATTTTAAAAGATACAGGTTTGAAAATCAGCGATGTTCCAATCAAATTAATTAAAATTGATAAAAATATTGAAATAGTAGAGGGAAATAAATCTATTTCCTTAGATAAATCTAACACAACTTTAGAAATAGAGTTTGAAATAAATTATGAAAATCAAATTATAAATCATCAAAATAATAAAGTTAATGTATTTGAGGATAATTTAGAGGATATATATAATTCTAGAACATTCTGTCTTTTTGAAGATATTGAAAAGCTTAAAAAATTAGGCTTAGGTAAAGGTGGATCATTAAATAATGCAATTGTTGTTAAAGAAGATAAAATTCTTAATCCTAGTGGACTAAGAAATGAAAAGGAATTTGTAAATCATAAAATTCTAGATTGCATGGGAGACCTTTATCTAGTCGGTTATAGACTAATAGGATCGCTTAGATGTAGAAATGGTGGTCATAGCTTAACTAATCAACTATTAAGAAAAGTATTTAGTGATAATAAAAATTATTCTTTGTTAGAAATAAAGGGTAAAAATTTACCTCATACACTAATAAATAACCACCATAATTTAAAATCTATTGCATAATAATTAGAATTTTAAAAAAATTCTGTTAAAGTTTTGAGATGAAATTTCAAAAATTTATTTTAATCATCTTTTTTTTAATTGGACTTAACTCTTGTGCAGATAAAAAGGAAGAAAAAATTTCATTAATACAAGCAGATAATTTAGAAATGCAAATGATAGATGCCTACAAACAAGGAGTAAAAGAGTTTAATAACGGAGATGTATTTTTTGCTGCAAAAAAATTTAATGAGGTTGAGCTTATATACCCTCAATCAATATGGGCTCCAAGGTCAGTTTTAATGGCTGCATATGCATACTATTCACAACTATATTATAATGATGCAATAATAGAGTTAGAGAGATTTCTAGATAAATATCAAAATCATCCTGATCGAGATTATGCATACTATTTATTGGCACTTTGTCATTACAATTTAGTTGTTGATGAAAAAAAAGACCTAGGCGAGACAGTAAAAGCTAAAGAATACTTAACTTTGCTTATAAAAGATTATCCTAACACAAAGTTTGCTGAAGATGCAAAATTCAAACTTGAGTTAATAGAAGAAATATTAGCCGCAAAAGAGTTGTATTTAGCAAATTATTATTTAACCAGAGAAAAATGGATACCAGCAATGAATAGATTTCAAAAAATAGTTAATAAGTATGATACTTCCATTTATGTTGAAGAGGCCTTGTACAGATTAGTTGAATTAAATTATAAATTAGGTCTTTTAGATGAGTCAAGGAAATATGCTGCATTACTTGGGTATAATTATCAATCGAGCGATTGGTATGAAATGTCATATAAAATTCTGAACCAAAATTATGATAAACGTAAGATAAAACAGGATCAAAGCAACGAAAAATCATTATTAAAAAGATTTAAAACCTTATTTAAATAATAAAAACTAAATGAAGGAAAGTGAAATTAAAAAAAAATATAATTATAAAATAAACGAACTTAAAAACCATAATAAACTATATTTTGATAAAAGCACTCCCAAAATTTCAGATAAGGAATATGATAAAATTAAAAGAGAAATACTTGATTTAGAAAATAAGTTTTCTTTTTTGAAAAGTAGTTATTCTCCATCAAATTCATTAGGATTTACACCCTCTAAAAATTTCATAAAGTCTAATCATAGAGTGAAAATGCTGTCTTTATCAAATGCATTTAATAAAGATGATTTAGAAAATTTTGAAAAAAAAATATTTAATTATTTAAACAAGAAAGTTGAAATTGAATATAGTGTAGAGCCAAAAATAGATGGTATATCTGCCTCACTAACTTATAAAAATGGATTACTAGTTTTAGGTACTTCTAGAGGAGACGGCACAACAGGGGAAGAAATTACTGAAAATTTAAAAACTATTGGTGACATACCTCATCAAATTACAAATAATGATTTTCCAAAAGATATTGATATTAGAGGAGAGGTTTTCATAAAAAAAAGTGATTTCAATAATTTAAAAAATGATTTTGCCAATCCAAGGAATGCAGCATCGGGTTCTCTAAGACAGAAAAATCCTAAAGAGACCAAAAAAATTCCTCTTAATTTCATAGCCTATACTTATGGTTATTTTGAAAGTGATAAAATCAAAAAACAGTCAGATTTTTTAAGTTCATTGAAAAAATGGGGATTTAATACAAGTGAACACAACAAAGTTATTAAAACTATTAATGATTTAGAAACTTTTCATAAAAAATTTGAAAAAGATAGATTTGATTTAGAATATGATGTTGATGGTTTAGTCTATAAAATTAATAGTCTAGAACTTCAAAGAAGATTAGGTTTTACTGCAAATTCTCCAAGATGGGCCATAGCTCATAAATTTTCAGCAGATAGTGCATATTCTCAAATAAAAGACATAAATATTCAGGTTGGTAGGACAGGCGCATTAACCCCAGTTGCAAGAATAAAGCCTGTAAATATTGGGGGTGTAGTAGTTTCTAATGCTACACTTCATAATGAAGATGAAATTATCAGAAAAGACATACGAATTGGAGATACTGTAAAAATAGAGAGAGCAGGAGACGTTATTCCTCATGTTGTTTTAGTTGATTTTAAAAAAAGAAAAAAAAGTTCGAAAAAATTTGTTTTTCCAAAAAAATGTCCTTGTGGTTTTGAAACAACAAAGGAATTTAATAAAGTAACTAAAAAATTCGATGCAGTAAGAAGATGTCCAGATAGAGGATTTGAGTGTGAAAAAATGGCAGTAGAAAAAATTAAACATTTTATATCAAAAGAAGCTCTTAATATTGATGGTCTTGGAAAAAAAGTAGTAGAAAAGTTTTGGGATCTTAAATTAATAAGATTTCCACAAGATATTTTTAATTTAGATTATACTCAAATTTCTAAATTAGAAGGTTGGGGTGATCTTTCAGTTTCTAATTTAAAGTTTTCAATAGATCAATCAAAAAAAGTTTCTTTAGATAAATTTCTTTATTCTATCGGTATTAGACATATTGGTATAGAGAATGCAAAATTGTTGGCAGAATACACAAAATCAATATCGAACTTTTTAAATTTTATTAAAAATAAAAAAATTAATGAATTTTTAAATATAGACGGGATTGGTGAGACTCAAATTAATTCTTTAAAAAAGTTTTTTGAAAATAAATCTAATTATAAAATAATTGAAAAATTATCTTTTATATTAGATATTTCTGATTTAAAATTAAATAAGAATGGCAAACTATTAAATAATACATTCATGTTTACTGGAAAATTATCAAACATGAGTAGAGCTGAAGCAAAATCTTTAATTGAAGAAAATTCAGGATCAGTTGTAAGTTCTGTTAATAAAAAATTAAAATATTTAATAATTGGAGAAAAACCTACAAACAGAAAAGTGGAACAAGCTAAAGAGCTGGGTATTAAAATTTTATCTGAAAAAGATTGGCTTAACTTACTAAATTAATTTAGCTAACCATTTTTTTTCATTTTTATTCAAAAATGGTGAAATATTATTGTAAACATCAAAGTGATATTTAAATAAATAATTCTTTTCTTTTTTATTAAGCATTTTAAAATTAATTAGGTCTTTATCAATTGGTGCCATTGTCAAATTTTCGAATAAAAGCTTTGATTTTATTTTTTTAATAAAAACTAAATTTTCAATTCTTATTCCAAAATTATTTTTTTTATAAAAGCCAGGTTCATTACTTAAAACCATACCTTCTTTTAATTTTACATAGTTATTTTTCGATATACCTTGTGGTCCTTCATGAACATTAAGAAATGCTCCCACTCCATGACCAGTACCATGACGATAATCAAGCCCAACTGAATTGAGGTTTTTTCTGGCAATTTTATCAATATTGTGCCCATTCACTGCTTTTTTTATATCTGTTGAGGCAACAGCAATATGACCTTTCAGAACTCTTGTGAATATATCTTTAATTTTATTTGAAACTTTGGAAAAACATAATGTTCTCGTTACATCAGTGGTACCCCATTTGTATTGACCTCCAGAGTCAAGAAGTAACAAATCATTTTTTTTTAATTTTCTGTTTGAAAATTTATCTGATCTATAATGTATGATCGCTCCATTTGGTCCAGATCCTGCGATTGTATCAAAACTTGGATATAAATAATTTTTATTTTTTTTTCTAAAACTCTCTAATTTTTTTTCAATTTTACTCTCTGTTAAATTTTTTAATTTACAATTTTTAATCCAATATAGAAATTTTGTTAAAGCTACACCATCTTCAATATGTGAATTAATCATATTTTTAATCTCAATTTTATTCTTTAAAGATTTTAAATCATAAGTAGGGTCTTCTCTATCAATTATTTTAAACTTATAGCTGATTAAGCTTTCCTCAAAAACCGAACAAGTTTTACTGTCAATACAAAAATTTCCATTTTTTAATCTGACTAAGCAATTTAAAATATTGCTTTCTTTTAAAAATTGTATTTTTAATTTTTTAAGACTTAATTTTATTTTATTTATTTTGCTTTGATTTGAAAAAAAATAAATTTGTTTTTCTTTTGTTATAATTATTTTACAATTAGCAATAGGGGAATTTGGAAGATCTCTACCTCTTATATTTAGGAGCCAACAAATATTTTCACCTGAGCTTATATATGTGTAATCAATTTTCTTTTTTTTCATAATCTTAATTAATCGACCAATTTTTTTATTTACACTTTCACCTGCTACATCTGAATATAAGCTAAAAAAAGGATAATTATCTTTATTTTTTCTCTCACTTTTAAATTTTAAATTTAAAGGAACTAAGTTGTAATTATCTCCAAAATATTTATTAAGGGTTCCCCAAGTGAAAAGATCTGGATCAAATCCAATTTTAATTTGTTTATTTAAAATATCTTTAGGCCATATATACGGAATTTCGCAAATTTTAAATTTTTTTCCAGACTCTTTTTCAGCTTGGATAGTATATCTACCATCAACAAATAAATAATTTTTACTTTTTAAGAAAATTGCAAATCCTGCAGAACCTGAGAAATTTGTAATTGATTTTAGATGGTTTGTTTTTGAATACTCAGTAAAATAATTATCATTTTTTGGTAAGATATATCCATCTAAATTATTTGATAAAATAATATTATTTATTTCAGTACTCATTTTAATTTTTTTTGATAGCGTATCCAACCAGGACTCCGAATTTCACTATCATTATTGAAATCTATATCTTGGTTAAATTCAAAATCCTCTTCTTTTTCATCAACAAAATTATTATTTTTTTTAATATATTCATCTGGTAGTTCATCTACAAACCTTGATGCCATACTGTCTATCCAATCTCCCTGATAAAATCTATTCATAGAAAATGATATTTTGGCGAGCTTTTTTGCCCTAGTAATTGCAACATAAGCTAATCTTCTTTCTTCTTCCAATCCACTTTCCCCTTTTTCTTCAATGCTTTTTTGATGAGGAAATAATCCTTCCTCCCATCCAGGTAAGAATACAACATCAAATTCTAGTCCCTTTGATGCGTGAATTGTCATTAAATTAACTTTTTCACTTTGCCAATCTTGGTCTAAAGATGTCGCAAGGGCAACATGCTCTAAAAAACTCTCCAAATTATCAAATTCTTTCATCGCATTTAATAATTCTTTTATATTTTCTAACCTGTTTTCATTTTCTAAGTCTTTCTTATTTTTTAACATTTCACTATATCCAGATTCATCAAGAATTGTTTGTAATAACTTGTTATGATTCATTTTTCCATTTAAGTCATTTCTCCATTTAGCTAAAAGATTTAAAAGAGAATTTAAACCTAATTTTGTTTTAGGCTTTATTTTGTTTTGTTCGATTAAATGTTTTGAGGCTACTTCTAATGAGCATTTATTTAATTTTGCAAAATTATTAATAGCTTTTAAAGTAGTATCCCCAATAGATCTTTTTGGAACATTTAAAATTCTCTCAAAGGCTAAGTCATCCTGAGGTTGAAAAACTGTTTTTAGATATGCAACACAATCTTTTACCTCTGCTCTTTCATAAAATTTAATACCACCAATAATTCTGTATGGAACACCAATTTTTAAAAATCTTTCTTCAAATTCCCTGGTTTGAAAAATAGCTCTTACAAGAATTGCAACTTCATTTAATGAAAATTTATTTTTAAAATCTTCTATATTAGAACCAATTTCAGTTGCCTCATCTTTTACATTTCTAAAACAGTTTAAAGTCACTAGCTCACCATCTTCTTGGTCTGTAAAAAGTTTTTTTCCAACTCTATTTTGATTATTTTCGATAATATTTGATGCTACATTCAAAATATTTTGAGTGGATCTATAATTTTTTTCTAATCTTATTATTTTTGTATTTTCGTAAACACTTTCAAATTGAAGAAAATTTTTAATTTCTGCTCCCCTCCAGCTGTATATTGACTGATCATCATCTCCCACACAGCAAATATTTTGATTATGTTCTGCTAAATACTTTAACCATTCACTTTGAATAAAGTTTGTATCTTGATATTCATCGACTAAAATATATTTAAATTTTTTAGAGTACATTTTTGATATATCTCTATGTCTTTCAAAAATTTTAACAGTGTGAAGTATTAGGTCACTGAAATCAGCAGCATTTAAATCTATTAGTTTTTGTTGATATATTTTATATATTCCAAGAAAGCTTTTTTCTAATATGTCTTTACGCTTAAGTATTACTTCATCAGGGTAAAAGCCTTTATTCTTCCATTTATCAATTACTGCTAAAATATATCTTGGGGATATTTTTTTTGTATCTATATTCTCAGATTTGCAGATATTTTTTATTAATCTTACTTGGTCATCTTGATCAATAATTGAAAAATTTGATTTTAATCCAGCTGCTTCTGCATGTTTTCTCAATATTTTTGCGCTAATTGAGTGAAAGGTACCTAACCAAGGAAGCCCAGTTGCTTCTTTTCTTAAGAACTTAGAAACCCTTAATTGCATTTCTTTTGCAGCTTTATTTGTAAATGTTACTGCCAAGATTTGATTGGGAAATGCCTTATGTTGTTTAACAATATGGGCAATTCTAGCTGTAAGAACCCTCGTTTTTCCAGACCCGGCTCCCGCAACAATCAAAAGGGGTCCTTCTAAATGTAGAACTGCCTCCTCCTGACTTTTATTAAGATTTGTTAAATAATCTAAATTCATCATTTATTTTTTCTCAATTTAAGCGATATTGGATTAATGATTAAAAAATTAAAAGTAACAATATTTTCTAAGTTTATTTTTATATTAATTGCATTGTGTTTTTTATTTGGCATTTATTTATCAATACCAGTTTTATTTAATTATAAAAGCATAGAAAACATCATTGAAAGTAAATTTTATTCTGATTTTGATATTAAGTTAAACATAAATGGTGACATAAAGTATCAATTACTCCCAAAGCCTCATTTATTAATTAGCGATTCATCACTATATATAGGTGAAAACAATAATAAGAATATTTCATTTGACATTAAAAGCTTAAAAATATTTGTGAATACTAATAATTTATATCCAAAATCTAAAATTAATTTCGAAAAATTTGAAATACAAAATACAAATTTTTTAATAAAAAATAAAGAATATACCACTTTAAGGAATTATTTTCATAATAGTGAAAGTAAACCAATTAATATTAAAAAAAGTAAAGTATTTTTAATAGATGATAATGATGAAACTTTAATTATATCCCCAATAGAAAAAATTAATTTTACTACCTCTCAAAAAGATAATTTTAAAAAATTAAATATCAAAGGTAATTTGTTTGATTTGAATTTCAAATCATTATGGAAAAAAAAATATAATTCTCAAATGAATTCACAAATAGAAATAGATTTTAAAGAACCGAATATTTCCATTAAAAATCAATTAAATTATGAGAATAATTCTAGTTTTGAAGGCACAATTGCACTTATCTTTTTAAATCAGAATATTGAAATGGAATACCAGTTAAAAAATAATATTATTTCTTTAAAATCTCCAGAAAATAATAATGACATAAAAATCGATACAACAGTTGAGTTATCACCTTTTTATCTCAATTCAAATGTTACTTTGAATAGGCAAAATATTAATTTTTTGGTAGATGAATTAATGTTTTCTATATTATACTTGCAACCTGATTTATTAGGTAATGTAAATGGAGATATCAAATTCCTTTTAAATGACATTGAGCACGAGCTGATAAGAAATGGTAATATAAGTTTAAATATAAGCCAAAAAACTATTAATTTAAGTGAAGTTTTATTCAATATCGATGAAATTGGCCAAATTGAAAGTGAAATAAAATATAAAGAAGAAAGCGGTGATATAATATTCCACTCTACAAATTCTTTAATAATAAATAATAAAAAAAAGTTTGCTAAAAAATTTCAAGTAAAATCAGACAAAGTTAAAGATATAAATGTGATCCGCTTTAAGGTTGAGAAAAATATTACCACCGGAGTAATATCAATATTTGATATAAAAATTAATCAATCAATGTATATGGGCAAAATCAATGGTGACTCTAGATATAATATTAGAAATTCCCAAGAGCTTAAATCACTAGTTAAAAAAATTATTAATAGTTAGTCTGGTTTAATCATTTTATTGGGATCAACAATTTTATTATATTCCTTCTCATTAATAAGACCTGATCTCATTGCTTCAATTTTAAGAGTAGTTTTATTTTTTAATGCATTCTTTGCAATTTTTGCAGCATTATCATAACCAATCTTTGGAGATAAGGCAGTGACCAACATTAAAGAGTTATCTACTAAATATTTTATTCTATTTTTATCAGCTTTTAGTCCAGAGATACAATATTTTGCAAAACTTTTTGTACTATCTGAGAGAATTTGAATTGATTGAAGTACATTATGAATTATTAAAGGTTTGAATACATTAAGCTCAAAATGACCATGAGAACCAGCCATTGTAATCCCGTTGTGGTTACCAATTACTTTCACACATACCATTGTTACAGCTTCACATTGAGTTGGATTTACTTTACCAGGCATAATTGATGATCCAGGTTCATTCTCTGGCAATATCAACTCTCCATATCCTGCTCTAGGTCCTGAACCTAAAAATCTAATATCATTTGCTATTTTCATCAAACATACTGCAGTTGTATTTAATGTACCTGAATAATTTACTATTGCATCATGAGCAGCAAGTGCAGCAAACTTATTTTTAGCTGGCTTAAAAGGTAACTTGGTGATTTTTTTTATTTCATTTACTATTCTCTTATCAAAATTTTTTTTGGTATTAATACCAGTTCCAACTGCGGTCCCACCTTGTGCTAAATAATAAATTTCATTTAGTGAAACTTTTATTCTTTTAATGCATTCTTCTAGTTGAGATTGGTATCCAGAAAATTCTTGACCCAATGATAAAGGGGTAGCATCCTGAAGGTGTGTTCTACCTATTTTGACTATTTTATTAAATTCACTTACCTTTTTTTTTAATTCTTTATTTAATAATATTAAGCTTGGTAATAGTTTTTCTCTAGTTTCCATTGCTATTGCAATATGCATTGCTGTGGGAAATACATCATTCGTTGACTGTGATTTATTAACGTGATCATTTGGATGAACGGGTTTTTTTGTACCCTTTTTTCCTTTAAGTATTTCAATTGCTCTATTTGAGATAACTTCATTCACATTCATATTTGTTTGTGTGCCAGAACCAGTTTGCCAAACTTTAAGAGGGAAATGATTATCTAATTTTCCCGCGATAACTTCATTAGAAGCTCTTACAATTGATTTATAAATTTTTGAATTAATATCTTTGCTTTTATAATTTGTAATAGCAGCTGCTTTTTTTATAATAGCTATGGATTTTATTAACTTTGGTCTGACTAATACATCTCCAATATCAAAGTATTTTTTTGATCTTTGTGTGGATGCGCCCCAATATTTATCCACAGGTACATTTATAGAACCAATGCTATCATATTCTTTTCTGAATTTCATATTTTAGTTTAGAGAGTATATTTATACACTTATACATTAAATAATAATAAAATCATATAGGAGTAAAATGACAAATTTTGAAAAAGTTGGCGTGTTTATGAAAACTTTTAATCAAGATGTAAAAGATTCATCAAGTTTAAGCACAGATAAAATAAATTCGTTAAGAATTTCATTGATTAACGAAGAGCTAGAGGAACTTAAAAAGGCAATATCAGAAAAAAATTTGACTGAAGTTGCAGATGCATTAACAGATATTTTGTATGTTACTTATGGCGCAGGTCATGCTTTTGGTATTAATTTAGATAAATGCTTTGAAGAAGTTCAAAAATCTAATATGAGTAAATTGGGAAAAGATGGAAAACCAATATATAATGAATTTGGAAAAGTTATGAAAGGACCAGACTATTTCAAACCAGATTTATCAAAATTTATTAAATAATTTATATCCAATTAGGTCTTAAGACTTTTATTTTTGCATCACCACACTTTAGATCTTTATCAAAATTAAAGCTTTTATCTTCTAGTTTTAGTAAAGCAAATGGATTTTTATTATTTATCAATAACTTTCCTAAGTTTTTATTTTCAGAAGTAATTTCGTCACTATTGATCTCTCCATCTAAAACTTTAATTGCAAATAGTCTTTTATTAAGTTTATCTTTAAGTTTTATTCTAGCTGTATTTTCTTGCCCTACATAACATCCTTTTCTAAAGTCAATTCCATTTAGTTCTTCAAAATTACATTCAATTCCAAATATTTTATCTTGAAGATTATATGTATCAATTTGAGCAATTCCTAATTCATGACTGTAATTATAATATTCATTAACATCAGAAACTTTTAATCCCAACTTTTTTATAGAAAGATACAATTTTTCTAAATTAATTACTAATCTAGCTCCTAATTTATCAGACCTTGGATCTAAAAGAATAGGATCTTCTCTAAATTTTATAGTAAAACCCATCTCATCTTTAGAATTTTCCAATTCTAGAAATTTTTCCTTTGTTAAATTTGCAACAACAAACTCATTACTTAGATTTAAAATTTCTACTTTAGATCTAAGCTTGTATAAATTTAACTGTTTATATAAATTCTCAATAATTTTCTTTTCACAATCCAAAAAATAGCCTGATTTATATTTAATAATTATAAAATCGTAAAGATATTTGCCTTGTGGTGTTAATAGAGCTGAAAAACAACTTCTATAATCTGATACATTTTCAATGTTGTTTGTAATTATATTTTGTAAAAATTCTTTAGCATCATCCCCATTAATATAAAGAAGACCCCTATCCTCTAGGATGTAAATATTATTTCTATTCATATTGTAATATTATAACGAATGATATAAGTAGTTTTTTTAAAAATGTTAGACCTAATAATCAAAAATGGGAAGTGTTATATTGATAAAGATCTCAAAGATGTTGATATAGGCATTCAAAACAGTAAGATTGTAAAAATTGGTAAGTTAGATGAAGATTCAAGTCAATCAATAGATGCAACTGGACTTACTGTTCTTCCTGGCTGTATTGATACTCAGACGCATTTTAGAGAACCAGGCTCAACAGATACAGAAGATTTAGCTTCTGGAAGTAGAGCAGCAATTGTTGGAGGTATAACCTCAGTATTTGAAATGCCCAATACTAATCCTGCAACTACAAACAAAGCAGAATTTCAAAGAAAAATAGATTTAGCAAAAAATAGAATGTATTGTAATCATGCATTTTATTTTGGAGCAACTCCCACCAATCAAAGTGAATTAGCTGATCTTAAAGGTTTAGACGGATGTTGTGGAGTAAAATTATTTGCAGGCTCGTCTACAGGAACTTTATTGGTTCATAAAGAAGAAGATATTGAAAAAGTATTTGAAAGTACATCTAAAATTGTTGCAGTTCACTCAGAAGATGAAGATATTTTAAATTTAAGAAAGAAATTAAGAGAAAAAGGCAATGTTCATTCCCATCCAATATGGAGAGATGAAGAATGTGCAATTTCATCAACCAGAAAGATTGTTAAAATTGCAAAAAGATTAGGTAAAAAAGCTCATATTTTGCATATTACCACAAAACAGGAGATTGATTTTTTATCTCAGAATAAGGGAGACATAACTTTTGAAATAACCCCACAGCATTTAACAATGTTTGCTCCAGATTGTTACGATAAACTTGGAACCTATGCCCAGATGAACCCACCTATTAGAGAAAAGAGTCATTACGACAGGCTGTGGTATGCAGTAAGAAATAATTATAATGATACTATCGGTTCAGATCACGCTCCTCATCTTAGAGTAAACAAAGACAAAGAATATCCAGATACTCCATCAGGAATGCCTGGAGTTCAAACTTTATTACCTGTGATGCTGAACCATGTAAATGATGGAAAATTATCTTTAGTTCAGCTTATGAATCTCGTATGTGAAAATCCAGCAAAAATTTTTGGTATTATAGGTAAGGGATATATAAAAGAGAACTATGATGCAGATTTTACAATTGTGGATATGAAAAGAACTATCGAAATCAAAAATGAAAAAATAGAGAGTAAGTGTGGATGGTCACCTTTCGATGGATATAAATTTATGGGAACCCCAGTTTTTACAATCGTAAATGGAGAGATTAAAATGAAAGATGGCGAAATACTTGGAGAGGCATCAGGTAAGCCCATCAAGTTTGAAAATTAATCTAATTTATTTGTTAAGAATTTTATTTTCTATTAAACTTTGAGTAATCTCTTCTAAAATTGCTGGATCATCGATTGTTGCTGGCATTTTATAATCTTCCTTATCAGCAATTTTTCGAATAGTTCCTCTCAATATTTTTCCTGACCTTGTTTTAGGTAATCTTTTAATAATTATAACAACTTTAAATGCAGCTACGGGTCCAATTTTATCTCTAACCATTTGAATACATTCTTTTGAGATAGTTTCATTTTCTTTTTCAACACCAGATTTTAAAACAACTAAGCCAATAGGTAATTGTCCTTTTAATTTGTCCGAAATTCCAAGAACAGCACACTCAGCAACTGACTGATGTTCAGATAACACTTCTTCAATCGCACCTGTCGATAATCTATGACCAGCAACATTAATAATGTCGTCTGTCCGTGACATAATCCAAATATATCCATCTTCATCAATGTGTCCTGCATCATAAGTTTGATAATAACCTTTATAGTTGGTCATATAATTTTCTTCATATCTCTTATCAGCATTCCAAAGTGTGGGAAAAGTACCTGGTGGCAAAGGTAATTTAACAACTATATCACCCATCTCATTAGGTTCAGCAATTGAATGATCTGGTTTAATTATTTTTACATCATAACCTGGAACTGCTTTACATGCTGAACCATACTTAGTTTTTTGCATTTCTATCCCAGTACAATTTGAACTTATTGCCCAACTAGTTTCTGTTTGCCACCAGTGATCTATAACAGGAACATTTAAAAGATTTTCAGCCCATTTTATTGTATCAGGATCGGCTCTTTCTCCAGCAAGGAATAATGATTCAAAAGAACTTAAATCATATTTAGAGAAAAACTTTCCGTCAGGATCTTCTTTTTTAATAGCTCTAAATGCAGTAGGAGCAGTGAATAAAGATTTAATTTTATACTCTGAAATTATTCTCCAAAATACCCCAGCATCAGGTGTTCCAACTGGCTTTCCTTCAAATAAAACTGTAGTACATCCTTTGAACAAAGGAGCATAAACAATGTAGGAGTGTCCAACTATCCAACCAATATCACTTGCTGACCACCAAACATCATTCTCATCGATATTGTAAATATTTTTCATTGTCCATTTAAGAGCAACGATATGACCTCCAACATCTCTTACTATACCTTTTGGTATACCTGTAGTTCCAGATGTATATAAAATATATGCAAATTCATTTGCACCAATTTCAACACAATCTTTATTTTTGGCATTAACAAGTGCCTCCTCCCAGTTAATTTCAGTCGGAGAGTTAAGCTTTATTTCATGGTCTTTCCTTTGAAAGAAAATTACTCTCTCAACTTTATGTTTTGCAAGTTTCAATGCTCCGTCAACTAAAGGTCTATATTCAACAGTTCGTCCAGGTTCAAATCCACAGGATGCAGTAATTAAAATCTTTGCTTTACTATCATCAATTCTACTTGCTAGTTCATTTGAGGCAAACCCACCAAAGACAACCGAGTGTATTGCACCAATTCTCCCACATGCTAGCATCGCTACAACTGCTTCAGGTATCATTGGCATATAAATAATTACTCTGTCACCCTTTTTGACACCCTGATTATCCAGTGCTCCAGCAAATTTTGAGATTTTTTCCCTTAATTCATTATATGTAAATTTTGCTTTACTGTTAGTTATGGGACTGTCATAGATTAAAGCAGTCTTATCACCGTTACCATTGTCTATATGAACATCAATAGCGTTGTAACAGGTGTTTGTAACCCCATCTTCAAACCATTTGTAAAATGGAGGATTAGATTTATTTAAAATCTTATTAGGTTTTTTAAACCAAAAGATATCATCTGACACATTTCTCCAAAATTCCTCTGGATTTTGAATAGACTCTTGATAAATTTTGTTAAAACTATTTGTCATAGTGATTTGTTTTTTGACACGCTTTTATGTTGATTTTATATAACAGGTTGTATTTAATTTCATAAAGTTAATAAAATCAATACTTATTGCTTCAAAATAACTCTTCAACAAACTTATTTTATTTGTTATTTAACCCCTAACTTTAGATCATTCATTAGATTGGTCTGTAGTTTAAATTTAAACTAAAAAAAAACTAACTATGAGGGAGTTTTTTATGAAGACAATGAAAATGTTAGCATTAGCGGCAGTGCTTTTTGGAGCAACTACGGCAGCTAACGCAGCGACTGCCTTTTTAGCCACAGACGATTTCGTAGGTATTTCGTTTTGGTTAATATCAATGGGTATGTTAGCAGCTACAGCGTTTTTCTTTATGGAACAGGCTAACGTCAGTTCACAATGGAGAAAATCAGTAAACGTAGCTGGATTAGTAACAGGTATAGCATTTATTCACTATATGTATATGAGAGCAGTTTGGATCGAAACAGGTGATACTCCAACTGTTTACAGATACATTGACTGGTTAATTACTGTACCACTACAGCTAGTAGAATTTTACTTAATTCTTTCAGCAGTAAGAAAAGTTGACACCAACATATTCTGGAGAATCTTAATTGGTTCCCTAGTTATGTTAATAGGTGGATATCTTGGAGAAGCTGGATTCATTAATGCTACGCTAGGTTTCATAATCGGTATGGCTGGATGGATTTACATTCTTTATGAAATCTTTTCAGGAGAAGCAGGAAAAGTTGCTGCTAAATCTGGAAATAAATCTTTAGTAACTGCATTTGGAGCTTTAAGAATGATTGTTACTGTAGGTTGGGCTATTTACCCATTAGGTTACATTTTTGGTTACCTAACAGGTGGAATAGATGGTAACGCGTTAAACGTTATCTATAACTTAGCAGACTTTGTTAATAAAATCGCATTTGGTTTAATTATCTGGTCTTGTGCAGTATCTAACTCTACAAGAAGAGCGTAATAATAATTAGTTACGAAATATAAAATAGGGCAAGTTTGATTACTTGCCCTATTTTTTTTTGTGCTTATATAAAAGCAATGGCTAAAATCAAATATATAGAACATAACGGAAAAGAGCATGTAGCCGAGGTCCAAAATGGGCTTACTGTTATGGAAGGTGCTGTACAAAATGATATTCCTGGAATTGATGCTGATTGCGGAGGAAGCATGTCTTGCGCCACTTGTCATGTTTATGTCAAAGAAGATTGGTATGATAAATTACCAAGAAAAGAAATGGGCGAAGATGATATGTTAGACCAAGCTTACAAACCTAATTCAAAAAGCAGGTTAAGTTGTCAAATAATGGTTTCAGATGACTTAGATGGTCTAAGTGTTTATATGCCGGAGAAACAAGTTTAATGATTAAAACCGATGTTGTTATAATTGGTGCAGGTCCAACAGGATTATTTTGTGCGCATCAACTTGGTATTATTGGATTGAAGTGCGAAATAGTTGATAACTTAGATAAAATAGGTGGTCAATGCATAGAGCTTTATCCAGATAAACCAATTTATGATATTCCTGCAGTTCCAGAGTGCACTGGGGAAGAACTTACAAACAATTTAATAGAACAAATTAAACCTTTTAAGTTTAATTTTCATTTAAATGACAGAGTCCAAGAACTTACAAACAAAGATGATAATTGGATTGTTAAAACAACTAGTGGAAAAAAATTCCAAACACCAAACGTTGTAATTGCTGGAGGTGTTGGATCTTTTGAACCAAGAAAGTTTCCGACAAAAAGTGCAGAAAAGTTTGATGGAACTTCAGTTTTGTATTCAATTAAAGACAAAACAATTTTTAAAGGTAAATCTGTAGCTATATTTGGTGGTGGAGACAGTGCTCTAGATTGGGCAATTGAACTATCAAATACTTCTAAAGTTTCACTTATTCATAGAAGAGATGAGTTTAGAGGTGCACCTGCGAGTGTTCAAAAAATTAAAGAATTAAGCGAAAAAAAAATAATTAATTTATTTACTCAATACTCAATTCAAGATGTAAAAGGAAATGGATTTTTAGAAGAAGTAGAAATAAAAAGTGAAGAAGGGGAGACTAAAATATTAAAAGCAGATTATATTTTGGGTTTCTTTGGTTTGATAATGCAGCTTGGACCAATAGCAGAATGGGGCCTTAATTTAGATAAAAAAGTAATACCAGTTAATACTGAAAATTTTGAAACTAATAAGAAGGGTATATTTGCTATTGGTGATATTTGTACCTACCCAGGAAAACTTAAATTAATCCTATCAGGTTTTCATGAAGGTGCTTTAGCTGCAAGAGGTTGTTTTAAATACGCAAGACCTAACGAAAAATATAGATTTGAATTTACAACAGCGTCAAACACCATCAAAGATAGATTGGGTGTAAAGTAGTGATAGAACTCTATACAGCTGATACACCAAACGGTTGGAAAATAAGTATTATGCTCGAGGAGATAAATCTTGAGTATAAAATAACAAAAGTTAACCTAAGTGAGGGTGAACAACATAAACCAGAATTTAAAAAAATTAGTCCATTTAATAAAATTCCAGTAATTACAGATCACGAAAATAATAAATCAGTCTTCGAGTCAGGCGCGATTTTGATGTATTTGGGTGAAAAAAGTAAAATGTTTTATCCTGAAGAGAACAGACTAGAGATAAACCAATGGTTAATGGCCCAAATGGGTTTGATTGGTCCAATGATAGGACAACATCATCAGTTTCATTATTACCATCAAGGCAAAAGTGAATGGGGAGAAGAAAGATATTTCAAGATTACAAGAAAACTTTATGAAGATCTAGAAGCGAGACTTTCTAGATGTGATTATTTAGCAGGCAAAGAGTATTCAATTGCAGATATTGCTACATGGTCTTGGATAGCAAGACACAAAAGACATGATATTGGGTTAGAAAATTTTAAAAGTTTATCAAGATGGTATGTTGATATAGCTAAACGCCCTGCTGTCATTAAAGGATTTAAAGTATTAAATAAAAGTGCTGAGATAGATTACCCTTAAATATCAGCGTAAACTTTTTCCTCTTTTTCGTGTTTTTCTTGTGCTGCTATGCATAAAGTAGCAACTGGTCTTGCCATTAATCTTTTAATACCTATTGGCTCTGCTGTTTCTTCACAGAAACCATAAGTTCCATCTTGAATTTTTTTTAAAGCTCCATCAATTTTAGAAATTAATTTTATCTGTCTATTGATTGCTCTCATCTCAACATTTTTTTCTGTATAAGAGCTTGCTTGGTCAACAATATCTGCAGATGCACTATTATCATCCATTGATGCATTAAATATTGCTTCATTATTAGTTCTCTTTAATTCTTTTTTCCAATCCATTAATTTTTGTTTAAAGTATGCAAGATGTTTGGCACACATATATTTTTCAGTTTCTTTTGGAATATATTTTTTAGAGATTTTTACCATGCTCAAATTTATGAATTTCGAGAATATATTCATCATTTAATAAGTGTCAATAATGGATTAATTGTATAAATTAATAAAAATGGCCATTTATAAAAAGAATATTACAAATCTATTTTATATTTTTGTAACAGCACACGTATTAATCTGGACATTGGTTCCAAGTTTAACAAATCATAATTTACCACTTGATACTATCGAGGCTTTAGCATGGGGTAGCAATCTAGACTGGGGCTTTAACAAACATCCTCCAATGAGCGCATTGCTGCCAGAAATTTTTTACCAAGTATTCGGAGCTCAAGATTGGGCTTATTATTTGTTAAGCCAAATTTGTATTATAATTTTATTTTTTGTAGTTTTTAAGTTAGCTGAAGATTTTTTTGATAGTAAAATATATTGTTTATTATCTGTTTTGTTATTAGAGGGAATATATTTCTATAACTTCACTACACCTGAATTTAATGTAAATGTTTGCTTAATACCCTTTTGGTCTCTTTCAGTTTTTTACTTATGGAGGGGAATTAAGAATAATAAAATATTAGATTGGTTACTACTCGGTCTATTTGCTGGACTTGGGTTTCTATCTAAATACTTATTTGTCTATTTAGGTTTAGCAATAGATGTACTTTTAATTTACATGATTTATACCAAAAGGCTAAATTTAAAATGCCTAGTTTCGTTCGTTCCTTTTATTATAATTTTATTACCGCACATTATTTGGTTAACCGAAAATGATTATATAACAATTACTTATGGACTTCTTAGAACTGGTTCAGAAGAAGCAAGTATTTTAAACCACTTAAAACATCCTACGATATTTTTAGGAAAGCAAATTGGTATATTATTACCGTTTTTACTAATGATTTTTGTTTTAGTTAAAAAATTTAAAATAAATATTAATTTAAACGACGAAAAGCTTTTATTTTTATTATCAATTAATTTAATTCCAATTTTTTTTATTTTTCTTACATCATTTACTATGGGTGTAAAAATTAGAACTATGTGGATGACGCCATTTTATATAAGCTTTGGCTTGTTATTTGTTTATATTTTAAAATCAGAAATTAATCTTGAAAAAATAAGAACGTTTTCTTTAATCTTTTTGATATTATTCTTATTATCTCCAATTTTGTATTCTTATGATTCAATTACTCAAACTGATAAAAGAACTGATTTTGAGGGTAAAAATTTAGCTAAGCAGGCTAAAGTTTTTTTTGAAACTGAAGGCGAGGAACTTGGAAAAATGGAATATATTAAAGGTAATGAGTGGATTGCAGGAAATATATCTTACCATCTTCCAGAAAGACCAAAATGGATCTATAGTTCAAATGAAGTCCAATTGTGCAACAAAGATATGAAATGCTTAACATATAAATGAAATTTCAATTAAACAAAAAAAATAAAAGACTTTTATTCATTATTGGAATTGTTGTTTTAATTGAACTCTCAGGATATGGTTTTTTTGCTTCTCTATTTAGACTGATAGGCTCAGTAAGTTAATGAAAATAGTAATTCTAATTCCAGTCTTTAATGACTTTAAATCTGCATCAAAATTAATTGAAGAAATTGATATTAATATTTCTGAGCTTAAAGCAGCATTTTCAGTAATAGTAGTGAACGATGCTTCTACTGAGGAAAAAATTTTAGAAACTAAAAATTTAAATAATATTAAATCACTAAAATTAATAAATATGAGAAATAATAAAGGACATGCACGTTGCATTGCAGCAGGGCTTAAACATATTTCAGAAAATGAAGATTTTGATTATGTAATTCCAATGGATGGAGATGGAGAAGATAGACCTGAGGAAATAAGAAACTTTGTAGAAAAGATTAAAGATAATCCAAATAATACCATTGTTGGAGAAAGAGTGAAAAGATCAGAAAATTTTATTTTTAAAATTTGTTATTTTTTTCATAAAATTATTACTTACACATTTACAGGGAAATTTATAAAATTTGGAAACTATACTTGCCTTACAAAGAAAAGTGTAAAAAAACTAATTCAGGAAAAAGCAACTTGGAGTAGTTTTTCTGGTTCTTTGGCAAAAACTGAGAATAATTTAATTAAATCTCCATCGATAAGAGGTTCAAGATATTTTGGTCCCTCAAAAATGAGTTTCATCAATTTAATAAAGCATTCATTAGCCATTATCGCTGTTTTTAAAACAGGTGTAATTTTTAGATCGATATCATTTTATGCGATATATTTAATAATTATTGCTGAGTATATAAATGTAATTACAGCAATACCACTAGCTGTAATCATTATTTTTGGTTTAGTTATTTTAAAAATTTCAGGAAGAGAAAATATGAATGAATTTAATAATTCTTTAACAAATATACATAATATTGAAAAAATAAAATAATTTTTTATAATATTTTGTATGAAAAACTTTTTTAGAAAAGTTGCTTTTGGTTTAAAACCTGATGAGAAAGTTCCATCTGATCCATTAATTTGGGCTCAAAAACAAGTTGAAACTATTCCAGAATTCAATTGGAAAGGAAAATATATCTTATCTGAAAAAGAGATGAGAAAGTATTGGATTAAGTTGAGAGTAGAGGAAAATACAACATTAAGAAAAAAATATAAAAATGACCCAGAAGGATTTAGAAGAGCAGAACGTCAATTAGAAAATGATGTTGGAAAAAAATTTTGGCCAAATAATGAAATTTGTATAAGACATGCTGAAGCTTTAAAAAGTGACCACCCAGTTCTTGCCAAGCTTTGGTACTTTTGGGGAAATCATTTTACAATAAGTGATACTCAAACTTTGTCTTCTTTTTCAACTGGAGCTTATCAAAGAGAATTTTTAAGATCCAATATGGATAAAACATTTGAGACCATGGTAAAAGAAGCCACTCTTGCTTGGCCAATGATAATGCATCTTGACAATAAAGATAATGTTGGTCCAAAATCAATTAGCGGAAAAGAAGATTGGAGAAGAGAAAAAAAAAAACCAGCAACTATTAATGAAAATCATGCTAGAGAATTAATGGAACTACATACTATTTCTCCAGATGGAGGATATACACAAGAGGATGTTGTAGAACTTGCAAAAATTATGACTGGTTGGAGACCTAAATGGACAAAGGGAAGAGATCATGGCCATGATGTATCATTTGACAGAGAAAGACATGAGCCAGGTAAGAAAAAAGTATTAGGAAAAGTTTACAAAAGTGGAAAGAAAGGAATTGATCTTGCAATAAAAGATTTAGTTAATCACCCGTCTTGTAGAAAGTTTATATCAACAAAACTATGTAAATATTTAATCACTGACAATCCAACACCTGAAATGATTGCACCAGTTATTAAAGCTTGGGAAAAATCAGACGGACTTCTTCCAGAAGTTCATAAAGCTGCAATTGAAGTTGCATTTGAATACAATAATAAATATAAAAAATTTCAAAATCCAGAAAATTGGTGGCTGACCACAATTAATATGTCAGGCTCTAATTATAAATATCCTGTTAGTGAATATAAGATGAATCAATTTGTATTTGGTTTTAAACCATCTCATGAAATGAGATTTCCAAGTTGGTTATTAGAGGATATTGGGTGTCATCCTTATAAGCAAAAACAACCAAATGGATATTCAGACTTAGAAAAGGACTGGCTATCAACAGAGCTAGTTATTAGGAGATTAATGTATGCTAAAAAAGCATTCCATCAATACAAAGTAGCTGATCAAATTGATGATACTATCCATGAAAGAATTATACGTACTAACTTTGACAATCCTGATAAAATTTTAAAAATTGTAGCAAGAGCTAAAACAAATGAAGAAAAACATATGATTCTGTTTAATTTACCGGAGGTATTAAAAGCATGAAGATATCAAGAAGAGATTTTTTAAAAGGTTCAGCAGCAACTACTATGTTTTTAGCAGGATTTAATTTTCCTGTCCTTGCCTCCTCATCTAAAAAGAAAAATCTAGTTGTTATTATGCTTAGAGGAGGAATGGATGGACTTTGTGCAGTTCCAGTAATCGGAGATAAAAATTTTGAAAAAAGAAGAAAGAATATTTTAATCGAAAATACCATTAAGCTTGACTCGGATTTTGCTTTGCATCCAAAGCTAAAAACTTTTTATAGTTGTTGGCAGGAAAACACAGGGGCTATAGTTCATGCAACTAGTATTCCATACACGGCAAGGTCTCACTTTGAAGGGCAAAACTTAATGGAATCTGGTGGAAGAACTCCATACAAAGAAAAAACAGGTTGGGTTGGAAGAGCTATGAAATTAGCTAAACTTCAAGGAGAGGGATTGGCATTATCTCTACCCATGCCGCTTTTACTAAGAGGAGTTCCTAAAAATAATAATTATTTCCCATCTGATGGAAAACTTCCAAGAGACGAAACGTTAAATTTATTAAAATCTATATATGCTGATAGCTCAGAAGAAGAATTAATGGACATGATGAACTTCATAAAAAAACGAAAAAATGAAGAGATGATGGCTGGATATTCAAGCAACTGGGATAAAAGAAAAAATAATAATCTCTCAAAACAAGCTGCTGCATACTTAAGAAAACCAAATGGACCAAGAGTTGCTGTGTTCGAGGTAAATGGTTTTGATACACATGCGGCCCAAGGTGGTGTGAACGGTACCCATACAAAATGTTTAGTTGAAATGGATAATATTATTCAAAATTTAAAAGTTGAACTTAGGGATTCGTATAAAGATACTTTAATATTAACTGTTACTGAGTTCGGGAGAACCATAAAACAAAATGGTGGAAATGGAACTGAACATGGCTATGGAACGGCAATATTTATGGCTGGAGGATTAATTAAGAAAAGCCAAGTATACACAGACTGGCCAGGTTTAAAAAAGAAAGAACTTTTTGATGGTAGAGATCTTAATGCAACATTAGATGCCAGATCTATTTATGCATCAGCTATGTCTACAGTTTTTGATATTGATTTCAACAGAATTAAAAAGGAAGTCTTTTGGGGAGAAAAATTAGATAATCTCTCTGAAAAATTGTTCAAAATGTGAAGAAAAAATTATTTTTAATATTTATACTTTTTATTTTTGCATCAATAAATTCTAATGCATCTGAGAATCCGTATAAATTTTTAAAAAAAGAAATTTTGATTGAAAAAGCTAAGAAAGAACTGACTAATGATAGTAGGTCAATACCAAAGAAGAAAGCTTTGTCTATTTATGAAGATGAAGAAGGTAAAGCAATAAAAATTACACTAGATACTAAATTTAAAGGAAACAAAAAAGATTGGGAAAGAACAGGTGAAAGGAATCAAAGATGGGAAATGGCAAACAAAAAAAGACCAAGAAAATTTAAAAAGCCAGTATATGTAAAATATACATTTAAGTTAAATGAGTTTCCGACTCATCCTGCGGTCGGAGGTAGTCTTCTTCAAGTTATTGCAAACAAAGGAGAGTCTAGAATTTTACCTTGGATGAAATTACAATTTAAAGGTAGTCAAGTTTTACATCAAATAAACTTCACAAAGGAAGTTTTTTATTTAAAAGGTGATGAAAATTCAAATTTTGATAAAGTTCAATATTTATTTCCTTTAGGATTTGTTGATGATTTTAAAAATTATAGAACATTAAGTTTTAAAATTTTAGCTTCAAAAGAGGATAATGGAATATTGATAGGTTGGCTTGATAATAAAAAAGTTTTTGAGATTTATGGCCCTAATTTTACAATAGGCGATGGTCACACATTCAAATGGGGTTTCTATAGATGGCTCAAAGATGCATTTTTAAATGAAACTCCTACACAATCTTTAACGGTAAAAGAATTTGGTTATAGTGATAAATGTGAGGAAATTTTAGATAAAGAAAAATGTTCCTACCTATCAGAAAGCAAAGAGTCTGTTTCCTATGTAAGATATAGAAAAAGTAGTTATAGGATGCCTACATATGGAAAAAAAATTACTAAATCAATTAAATGGACAAAACCATTACCTGTTATCAAAATTAATTAATGAAAAAAATTTTGTTATTTATTTTTTTAATTTTACCAACGTTTGCCAACAGTTTTGACGAACACTATAGATTCGATCACTGGGCTTATGAAAGAATTATGTTTGGAAAAACTGAAAGTCGTGAAGAAGCAAAAAAACTTTTAGACAGCTATAAAAATAATAATCTTGAGGTAAGAGATACAAATAAACCTTATTTAGGAGCTATAATAGATGGTCATGCACATCCTAGAAAATCCACCGGAAAAGCTTTAGATATAGGTACTGAGTATTTTATAGAAGATTTGCCAATGTTAACAAATAAGGCAAATGTTTTTATGTCTGTAATTATGGGAACTCCAAATACTTACAAATCAGAAGATAATTGGAATTATTATTATGATTTTGCAGCAGAGCATCAGAATGTTTTAACTAATTGTCATTCCAATTTTATTGGAATGTCAGCAAATAAAAAAAAATATAAGAACTCAGAAGTTAATAAAGAGTTTAAAGAAACTATTAAAAGATTTAAAAAAGGACAATGTTATGGATTGGGAGAAACTGGACTAGTTCACTATAATAAAAAGAAAAAAAATCCCCCTTATGGTGGGTATCAACCGACATTAGATTTAGATCTTAAGCACCCAATTATTGATAAGGCGTTCGAATTTGTCAATGAACACCGTATGCCGATTAATTTACACCTGGAGCCTTTTCATGAAATAGATGGGATAGATAGATTAACAGAGTTTAAAAATTTTTATAAAAAAAAATGTGAAAAATACCCCAACGCAAAAATTGTGATAGCTCATACAGGAATGATGCCAACAAAAGACCTTGAAGAAATTTTTGATTATTGTCCTAATACATATACTGACTGGAAAATAGCATTTCATTGGTCTTCTCTTTGGGGCTTTGAGGATTTGCATATCCCAAATGATTATAGATTTAAATTACATGAGGTTTGGGCAAAATCGATGGAAAAATATTCCGATAGATATTTTTTTGGTTCTGATCATAAATTAGGTAAAAGCCCAGCACATGATGTTTTTGTTGAACACTATATGAAGCATGTTCGTTTGATGATTGGATCTTTAAGCCCAGATGTACAAGAAAAGATTGCATATAAAAATGCAGCTAAACTTTTTAAAATTAATCTTAATCAACCTTTAATTGTTGGCAGTAAGTAAAAATCGGCTGTATCTATTTTAGAAGAATGTTCTCTTCTCATGTTCCATCTCTTTTGAACACCCGCACTAGCAAGACTTAACGTAGATCTTCCATATCGATAGTTAGTATTATCAATAGACCTCATTAACCCCTTTATTTTCTCGTCTTTTTCAGAATAAAATAGGTTCTTACTACGATCTTCATTGGATAAACCAGTAAGCATTACGCCCGCTTTTTGATAACGGTAGCCATTTTTAAAAATAGAGTCTAAAGCAACTAGAGCAGTTTTAACTATTTCAATACTATTATTTGTTGAAATTGCAAAATCTATCGTTTTTGAGTTTGAATAATATCCAAATCTACTTTGAAAAGGACTTGTTCTAACAAAAACTGTAATTGATTTTGCAATTAAAGACTCAGATCTTATTTTTTCAGACGCATTCAAACAATAATTTGCAACTGCTTCTTTTAATTCTTGATATTTTTCAATTCTTTGGCCAAAAGAACGAGATACAACACAGCTTTTTCTTTTTGTTTGTGTTGTTTCTAAATCGATACAAGGAACTCCTCTTAGTTCCATTGCAGTTCTTGAGCCTAAAACATTGGAGTTTTTCTTTATCCATGTATTAGATTTATTTTTAAGTTGCTTCGCGTTATAAATTCCATTTTTATGATAAAATTTTGTTAACTGTCTTCCAACACCCCATACATCGTTAATTTCAACTTTTTCTAATATTGGATCAATATTTTCAATTCCTATCAAACTTGTTACACCTGATTTTTTTTTCTTTGCAATATGATTTGCAACCTTACTTAAAGTTTTTGTTTTAGCGATACCAATACTAGTTGGAATACCTGTCCACTTTAAAACTGTTTCTCTAATTTCTCTTCCAACGCTTTCGACTTCATTATCTGAAAAATTTGATAAATCTAGAAACGCTTCATCGATAGAATATACTTCGATAGCAGAGTTAAATCTTTTTAATGTTCTCATCACTCTTCTAGATAAATCTCCATATAAAGAATAATTAGATGAAAAAACTTCAACTTTATTTTTAACAATAATATCTTTTGCTTTAAAGTAAGGCTCTCCCATTTTTATACCTAAAGCTTTTGCTTCAGTTGATCTTGAAATTATACAACCATCATTGTTAGATAAAACTACAACAGGTTTTTTTCTTATTTTAGGATTGAATAATCTTTCACAAGAAACATAAAAAGAATTACAATCAATAAGTGCTATTTTTTTAGTATACTGAATGGATGACATAAGTTACAACTCCCCAAATAAATACATCTTCATCTTCGTTAATTAAAATTCGATCTGTAAATTCTTTAGAACCTGATGTTAAAAATTTTTTATCTCTTTCTTGAACTAAACTTTTGACAACCAGTTCATCATGAACATTTGCAATAACTGTTGAGAAGTTTTTTGGTGTTAAACTTTTATCAACAACTAATAGATCGCCATCATTAATTCCAACATCCACCATTGATTTTCCTTGAACTCTTATGATGAAGGTTGCTGGAACATTTTTGATTAAATGAACATTTAAATCGATATCTTCCTCAATATAGTCAGTAGCAGGGGACGGAAAACCCGCGCCAGCTTTATGTAAATAGTAAGGTATCGTTAGCTTCATAAATGTTCTTATTTTGTTCTAATAAATACATAAGTTATTTAATAGTGTCAATCGGGTTGTATTTTGAGTCTGTAACTGAATCAAAAGTGAATCAAAACGTGAACATCGAAACCACATGTTGTATACATGTGGATAACTTTAACCATAAATAGTTTGAATATAATAAATGAAAAAAAACGAAAGCTTAACAGGAAGGTGTATTTGTGGTCAGGTTAAATATAGAATTACTGAGAAACCTCTATTCACTCAAGCTTGCCATTGCAAAGATTGTAAAATTATAACTGGGTCTTCTTATGTTATTAACACGAGCGTTCTAGATAATACTTTAATTATAGAGGGTAATATTTCGTCAACTGAACTTAAAACAGGTAGTGGAGCTACCTCAAGAGCTTATTTTTGTAACAAATGTGGTACTTATATTTATACAGATTATGCTACGGCAGTTGGTCGATCAACAGTTAGAACTAAAACTTTAGATAATTCTGAAAACTTTCCTCCTGAAGCGCATATATTTATAAAAGATAAAGATCCATGGTTAAAACTTACTGATGATGCAAATTGTTTTGAAAAAATGTATGATTTAAAAAATACTTGGCCAAAAGAAAGTTACGAAAGATATAAAAATTATTTAAAAGATAATAAAAGATAATAAAAGATAAATTTTTAGGAGATTAAAATATGAAAAAATTATCCTGTCATTGTGGTGCAATAGAAGCAGAGGTTAAGATGCCTTTGGGTGGTATTGAAAAAATCATGCGTTGCAATTGTTCAATATGCAAAAAAAAAGGTTATATTATTGGAGTACTTGGTCCTGATGATTTTAAACTTACTAAAGGGGAAGATAAGTTATCACTTTATCAGTTTTATACTAATACTGCTAAACATTACTTTTGCTCAATTTGTGGAATTCACACTCATAATAGACCTAGAAGTAATCCAAAAATATTTGGTGTAAATATTGCTTGTATAGAAGGTGTGGAGCCATTTGAAATTGAAGATGTGCCAGTGAACGATGGCAAAAATCATCCTTTAGATCAAAAACAATAAATTTTTTATGCAATCAATTAATGAGTGTTATAAAAAAGTTAGTAAAGAATGTTTCAAATTTATAAGATCTCAAGAAACAACAAAGGAAAAATTTAAAAATAAAGAAAAGATGATTAAATCTTTTCTAATTCCAATTTGTTTCTGGATCAATAATAGAACAAATAAATCTAAACCTTACTTAATAGGCTTAGGAGGAGGTCAAGGAACCGGCAAAACAACAATTAGTTCTATTTTAAAAATTGTCCTAACAAAATATTTTAAGTTAAATGTTTTTAAAATATCAATTGATGATTTATATAAAACTCGAAAAGATAGAATAAAATTATCCAAAAAAATTCATCCTTTATTAATGACCAGAGGTGTTCCAGGCACTCACGATATAAATTTTATCTTTGATCTTCTAAAAAAAACAAAAGAAAAACCATTCAATCAACTTAGACTTCCTAAATTTAATAAGGCAATGGATGATAGATTAAAAAGAAAGTCTTGGTATTTAGTTAAAAAGGTCCCTGATGTTATAATATTTGAGGGATGGTGTGTAGGGGCTAGGTCAGAAAAAAATATAACTTTAAAAAAATCGATTAATTTTCTTGAAAGAACAGCAGATAAAAATTTAAGATGGAGAAAATATGTAAATGGTCAACTACAAACAAAATATAAAAAATTATTTTCTAAATTAGACTGTTTGTTATTTTTAAAAGCAGGTAATTTCAAATTATTGCAGAGTTGGAGGCTTAAACAGGAGGCTTTACTTAAATCAAACACAAAAAATAAAGCAAATAGCAAGATTATGAGCAAAAATGAGGTTTTAACATTTATGCAAACTTACCAAAGGGTCACACAAAATATGTTCAAATTTGCTCCAAAATATTCCTCAATTGTATTAAATTTAAATAGAAATCATCAAATTAAATCCTTAAAATATAATAAATGAAAAATTTTTTTCTTATCTGTTTACTTTTATTGCTTTCTGTAACATCTGTAGCAGCAGCGACTTTAAGTGATGCATTAAAAACTACTTTTCAAAATAATTTAGAACTACAAGCTGAGCGAAAAAATTTGGAAGTTCAAAAAGAAGTATTAAATATTTCTAAAAGTGATTTTTTTCCAACTTTAACTCTTTCAGGTACCAAAAGTTTTGAAGATACAAATAAACTTACAAGTCAAGATGGTACTGATGCTTCAATAACTAATACAAATCCGATGACATCATCTATAAAGCTAGAACAAACACTTTTGGATGGCAGTGAACGTGGCACAAAATATGAAAAAAGTAAGTTAGGATTAAATTTATCTGAGGCACAACTTATTAAAAAAGAACAAGATGTTTTTATGAAAGCAATTGAGGCTTATACAGGTTTAATTCTTGCTTATGAAAAACTAAGTATTAATGAAGAAAATGTTAACCTACTTCAAAGACAATTCGAGATAGATAATGCAAGACTATCTAGAGCTCAGATAACTGCTACTGACTTAGCACAGTCCCAATCTTCTTTATCAGGGGCACAAGCAGGTTACATTGGAGCACAAAATAATATTGTAACGAGTAAATTAGTTTATGAAAATATTATTGGGCCAATTAATAGCAATGAAAAATTTAAAAAAATTTATAATTCTGAAGTCCCGCTACCTCTAAGTTTAGTTGATGCAAAAAAGATATCTGAACAAAAAAGCCCAGATCTTATTATTGCTGAAATAGAATATGGACAGTCCGAATTAGATGTAAAAATTGCAAGATCAGATTTATCTCCGACAGCAAAACTTTCACTCGAAAGATCATATACTGATGATCTAAGCGCAACTTATGATGAAAGGGAAAAAGATGTACTGCAAGCAACAGTAAGTTGGCCGTATCAGTTTGGAGGAAAGAATAAATCTAATATAAATAAAAATCTTCAAGTAAAAGGAATGAAAAAATTATTACTTGAGAATGCTTTTAGAAATAATACACAAGGAGTTACCGCGGCTTGGTCTACTTTAGAGTCTTCAAAAAGTCTTTTAAGGGCTGTGCAATCACAAGTTAAGGCTGCAGAGATTGCAAATGAGGGAATTACATTTGAGTATGAGAGTGGATTGAATAGATCTACATTTGATGTTCTTCAATCAAGATCAAATCTAATAAATGCTAAAATTAATCTTGCCGAAGCTGAAAGAAATTACTTATTAGCGCAATATAGACTGTTGAAGTCTGCAGGTTTATTAAATAGCGAATACCTAAAACTTAGATAAATAGGGACTTCTAGACCTAATTTTAAAAAAATATTGCCAATGAGAACAAAATGTGTACATTTATTTTCATGATTCGAATGTTAATAAATGAAAAAAACGAGGCAAAAAATGACTAAAAATAACTTAAAAGTGGTGAAAACCGCAAAAGATAAAGAATTGGAAGATAAAGAAAAAAATAAAGCACTAGATGCTGCAATTAGCCAAATAACAGATAGTTTTGGAAAAGGCTCTGTGATGAAGCTTGGAGAACAAAAAGCAATGGATATAGAGTCCGTTTCTACTGGATCTTTAAGTTTGGATTTAGCACTTGGAATAGGCGGATTACCAAAAGGTAGAATTGTTGAAATTTATGGACCAGAGTCATCTGGTAAAACCACATTAGCTTTACAAGTTGTTGCTGAAGCACAAAAAGCAGGAGGAATATGTGGATTTGTAGATGCAGAGCATGCATTGGACCCAGTTTATGCAAAGAAATTAGGTGTTAATACTGAAGAATTGCTTATTTCACAGCCAGATACTGGTGAACAAGCATTGGAAATAACAGATACTTTAATTAAGTCTGGCTCAATGTCTGTTTTAGTAGTCGACTCAGTTGCAGCATTAACTCCAAGAGCAGAAATTGAAGGAGATATGGGGGATCACCATGTTGGTCTACAAGCAAGACTAATGTCTCAAGCTCTTAGAAAATTAACAGGATCAATATCCAGAACTAATACAATGGTTATATTTATTAACCAAATTAGAATGAAAATTGGTGTAATGTTTGGAAGTCCAGAAACAACTTCTGGAGGGAACTCTTTGAAATTTTATTCTTCAGTAAGAATGGATATTAGAAGAATTGGAGCAATAAAAGATAAAGAGCAGATTGTCGGAAATACAACAAGAGTAAAAGTTGTTAAAAACAAAGTTGCACCACCATTTAAAGTTGTTGAGTTTGACTTAATGTATGGAAAAGGAATTAGTAAAGTAGGGGAACTAATCGACCTTGGTGCCAAAGCCGAGATTGTTGAAAAATCAGGAGCTTGGTACGCTTATAAAGGTGAAAAAATTGGTCAAGGTAGAGAGAACGCTAAACTTTACCTTGAACAAAATCCAAAAGCTGCGGCTGAAATTGAGATGGCTATTAGAGAAAAAGCTGGTGTTATTTCAAAAAAGATTGAAGGCAACCCATTAAGTGAAGAAAAGCTTGAAGCGCAGAAAAAAGAGGATGAAGCACCTACTAAAAAGAATTAGCAGATAACTTTTAGTTATTAAAAAAAAGGCGCTCAATTGGGTGCCTTTTTTCCCTTCAGAAGTGTAGACATCATATAAAAATGCTGTATTTTGGTTAAATATGGCTAAAACATTAAATGAAATAAGGTCAGCTTACCTAAATTATTTTGAAAAAAATGATCATAAAATAGTTGAGTCTAGCAATTTAGTTCCAAATAATGACCCAACATTGATGTTTGCCAATTCTGGAATGGTTCAATTTAAAAATGTGTTTACTGGACTTGAAAAGAGAGACTATCAAAGAGCTACAACATCCCAAAAATGTGTAAGAGCAGGTGGTAAGCATAACGATCTTGAAAATGTTGGCTATACACCAAGACATCACACATTTTTTGAGATGCTTGGAAACTTTTCCTTTGGCGATTATTTCAAAGAAAGAGCTATTGAACTTGCGTGGAATTTAATAACAAAGGAATTTGGTTTAGATAAGAACAGACTTTATGTAACTGTCTACCATGATGATGATGAAGCCTTTAATTACTGGAAAAAAATTGCTGGGTTAAATGAAGATAAAATCATTAGGATAGCATCATCTGATAATTTTTGGTCCATGGGTGAAACAGGGCCTTGCGGTCCTTGTTCAGAAATATTTTATGATCATGGAGACCATCTTGAAGGTGGATTGCCTGGAACAAAAAATGAGGATGGAGATAGATTTATAGAAATTTGGAATTTAGTTTTTATGCAATATGAGCAAATTTCAAAAGATAAACGAATTAATCTGCCAAAACCATCAGTTGATACTGGAATGGGCTTGGAGAGAATTGCTGCATTACTTCAAGGAACTCACGATAACTATGAAACAGATCATTTTAAAAAAATAATTAATTCTGCTGCAGAAATTTTAAAAGTTAAACCAAATAAAGAAAATTTAGCAAGTTTTAGAGTAATAGCAGATCACTTAAGAGCAAGTTCATTTTTAATTGCAGAAGGAGTTTTGCCATCAAACGAGGGAAGAGGTTATGTCTTAAGAAGAATAATGAGAAGAGGAATGAGGCATTCTCATTTTCTTGGGTCTAAAGAGCCTATTTTTTATAATATTTTCAAAACTTTAAAAGATGAGATGAAAGGTAATTACTCAGAAATAGAAAGAGCTGAATCTTTAATAAAAGAAACATTAAGAATGGAGGAAGAAAAATTTTTAATTCTTTTAGACAGAGGTATTAAAATATTAAATGAGGAAATAGCTAAAATAGACAAGCTGTTACCTGGAGAAGTAGCTTTTAAACTTTATGATACCTACGGCTTTCCATTAGACCTGACACAAGACATATTAAAAAATAAATCTTTGACAATTGATAATGATAAATTTCAAAGTTTAATGAAAGAAAGTAAAGAACTTGCTAAGAAAAATTGGAAAGGTTCAGGTGATAGTACGGTAGATGATATTTGGTTTTCGATAAAAGATCGATTAGGTCCTACAGAATTCCTAGGATATGAGACTGATCAAGCAGAAGGTATTATTTTATCATTATTAAAAGACAACAAAGAAGTAAATGAATTGAATGAAAACGATGAAGGAATTATTATTCTAAATCAAACTACTTTTTATGGAGAGTCTGGGGGACAGGTGGGAGATACAGGTGAAATAATATCTGGAGACTTTAAGTTTGAGATAACAGATGTCCAAAAAAAATTAGGTGATCTGTTTGTACATTACGGAAAAGTCAAATCAGGAAGTATCAAAGTCAAAGATAATGTTGAATTGAAAATTGATATAGATAGACGTAATAACATTAGAGCATATCATTCAGCAACTCACCTTTTACATGAGTCTTTAAGAAGAGTATTAGGAACTCATGTTACACAAAAGGGATCATTAGTTGCACCTGACAGATTAAGATTTGATTTTAGCCACATGAAGCCAATTTCAGACCAGGAACTAGAAAAAATAGAAAATCATGTTAATTCTATGGTTCAAAAAAAATCAGAGGTAAAAACAAGGATTATGACTCCTAAAGAAGCAGTAAATAACGGAGCTCTGGCACTATTTGGAGAGAAATATGGAGAAGAAGTTAGAGTATTATCTATGGGAGATGAGAAAGATAAGTATTTTTCAACTGAACTATGTGGAGGTACTCATGTACGTAACACTGGTGACATTGGTAAATTCAAAATTATTAGTCAGTCATCAATTGCAGCGGGTGTTAGAAGAGTAGAAGCTCTTAGAGAAAATCAATTAAATAGTTTTTTACAAAATAAAGAGAAATTATCTGACTTATCTGCACAAAAAGATGAAGAAATGATTAATGACTTATCAAAACAGATAATTAAATTAGGTGGCAAACCAAATTTAGAAAATGAAGATAATAAGATTTTAATTAAAGAATTATCAAGACAACTAGAGCAATTAAAATTTAGTTCAATTTTAGAAAATAATTCAAAAAATATAATTCAAGATGTTAAAATAAATAATATAAGTGTAAGATTTCAGAAAGTTGATGATCTTCCACCTAAAGAGTTAAGAAAATTGGTTGATGCTGGGAAAAAAGACCTAAAAACCGGAATTGTTGTAGTTTTTGCTAGTTTAGTGGACAAAGTAGGTCTTGCTGTTGGGATAACAGATGAACTTATTGATAAGTATGATGCAGTCACATTTGCTAAAACAGGATCTGAAATTATTGGTGGAAAAGGTGGAGGTGGTAGAAAAGATTTTGCACAAGCAGGAGGCCAATTTAAAGATAAAATTGATGAGGCTTTTGAAAAAATTAAGACTTTAATTTAGTTTTTGTCTCAGCTTACCATCTAAAGTATCCAAAAATTGATTAGTTGTTAAATACTTTGTCGAAGGTCCTATCAAAATAGCTAAGTCTTTAGTCATTGAGCCCTCTTCAACACAATCAACGCATACTTTTTCAAGTGTTTCTGCGAACTTTATCAATTCTTCATTTCCATCTAATTTTCCTCTATGAGCAAGCCCTCTCGTCCATGCAAAAATGGACGCAATTGGATTTGTGGATGTTTCTTTACCTTGTTGATGCATTCTAAAGTGTCTAGTTACTGTTCCATGTGCAGCTTCAGCTTCCATTGTTTTACCATCTGGAGCAAGCAAAACACTTGTCATTAAACCTAAAGACCCATATCCTTGAGCAACTGTATCTGATTGTACGTCTCCATCATAATTTTTGCACGCCCAAATATATTTACCATGCCATTTCATTGCACATGCCACCATGTCATCTATTAATCTATGCTCATAAGTAATTTTATTTTGATCAAATCTATCTTTAAATTCGTTTTCAAAAACTTCTTCAAAAATATCCTTAAATCTTCCATCATATCTTTTTAAAATTGTATTTTTAGTAGAGAGATAAACTGGCCATTTTTTAATTAATCCATAGTTAAAACAAGATCTTGCAAAGTCCTCTATTGATTTATCTAAATTATACATTGATAATGCAATCCCTGGACCTGGGAAATTGAAGACTTCGTATTTTCTCTCATCAGAACCATCCTCAGCAGTCCATTTGATTTCTAACTTACCTTTGCCAGGTACTGTAAAGTCTGTTGCTCTGTATTGATCACCAAATGCATGTCTACCTATGATCAATGGATCTGTCCATGAGGGTACAAGTTTTGGAATATTTTTACAAATTATAGGTTCTCTAAAAACAGTTCCTCCTATAATATTTCTTATTGTACCATTTGGAGATCTCCACATTTTTTTAAGATTAAATTCTTTAACTCTTGCTTCATCGGGTGTAATGGTTGCACATTTAATACCCACACCATTTCTTTTAATTGCATTAGCACATTCAATTGTTATTTTATCTTCTGTTTTATCTCTACTCTCCATTCCTAAATCGTAGTACTCAATTTTGAGATCAAGGTAAGTTAAAACGAGCTTATTTTTTATGAAGTCCCATATAACTCTGGTCATTTCATCGCCATCTAACTCTACAATGGGGTTTTTAACCTTAATTTTACTCATTTTTTCGATATATCTTAATAGTTGAATTTATTCTTTTTGTATACATATTAATCCAAAATTATCAATTATAGGATTGTCATGAGTAAAATATTTCCAAAAATACACAATGAAGGATACAAATTTATTATTATTTTTGCAATCGCAACCATAATTCTTTATTTGATAAATGGATTTCTTGGTTTTGTAGGATTGGTATTAACCATTTGGTGCTATTATTTTTTTAGAGACCCTGAAAGAACTTCTATAGGAGACGAAAATTATCTTACAAGTCCAGCTGATGGAGTTGTATTACAAGTAATGGATACTAATGGTCCAAAAGAACTAGGTTTGGAAAATAAGCAAATGAAAAAAATAAGTATTTTTATGGATGTGTTTGATTGTCATGTAAATAGGTCTCCATGTTCTGGAGCGATATCTGAGATACTTTATAAACCAGGAAAGTTTTTTAATGCATCTTTAGATAAGGCAAGTGAAGATAACGAGAGAAGTTATTATAAAATTAAAAATTCTGATGGTGATGATATAATTGTTGTCCAAATCGCAGGACTTGTTGCAAGAAGAATTGTAACAGAAGTTTCTAAAGATGAGCTCGTAGAACAAGGTTCAAGAATAGGAATGATTAGATTTGGAAGTAGAGCTGATATGTATTTTGAAAGTTATACTCCTTTGGTTAAAGTTGATCAAAAAACTATAGCTGGTGAAACCTTAATTGCAAAAAAATGATTTAATGGAGCCTCTAAATAAAAATATTAAACTAGTTTCTAATAAAAAAACAAGAGTTATTCTACCAAATATTTTAACACTTGTTGGAGTATGTATTGGATTGACTTCAATAAAGTTTGCATTTGATGGTAAATTTGAATTATCAATTATAGCAGTTATAGTAGCTGCAATTATTGATGGGTTAGACGGTAGAATTGCAAGGTTAATTAAAGGTACCTCTAAAGTTGGAAAAGAACTAGACTCCCTTACAGATGTTATAAGTTTTGGTGTCGCTCCAGCTTTTATAATGTATTTTTGGGCGTTGTCTGAAACTGGAAGAGTAGGTTGGTTAATTTCATTGATTTATGTTGTTTGTGTTGCACTTAGACTTGCAAGGTTTAATGTTTCATCAAACGAAGAGAGTTCTTGGAAAGATAATTTTTTCGAGGGCATCCCATCTCCAGCAGGTGGAGTTCTTGTTTTAATGCCATTGATATTAAGTATTAGTGAATTTCAGTTTTTAAACTTTAATTATCAGATTATCGTACCTGTTATGTTTATAATTGTCTCAATATTGTTAATAAGCAAAATACCGACTTATTCTTTTAAAAGGATTGCTGTCCCAAGAAGTACGTCAATATTTTTGTTATTTGGAATAATCTTATACTTTGGCCTACTTCTTGTTTATACATTTAATGCTATTATTATTTCAGGTGTAATTTATTTGTTAATGATACCAATAAGTTCAATGCATTTTCTTATGATTAAAAAGAATATGAAAGCTATCGCAGATGATACTGACCATCATGAAGATGTGTTATAAATGAGGGAAAATACAATAATCTCGTTAGCAGATTCAAATTATTTCAATCTTCTTATCGAATTAATTGACTCAATTAATAGATTTGAACAAAGCAAAACAGTAGATATTTGCATCATGGATGCAGGATTAACTGTTGAACAAATTAAAATATTAGAAAAAAAAGTATTTCAAATCAAAAAGGCTGAGTGGGATATAGAAGTTCCAAATTTCAAGATAAAAGGAAGAGAGTGGTTGAAAAGTCAGGTATCTAGAGCATTCTTACCAAATTATTTTCCAGGATATAAAAAATATTTGTGGATAGATGCTGATGCGTGGGTAAACTCTTGGTATGCAATTGATCTTTATTTTAAAGGATGTGAGAATAATAAATTATCAATAGCAACATCAGCAGATAGATCCTATGGAAGAGTTTTAAGAGCAGATTGGGTATGGGGTAGCTTTGCAAGAATAAAATCACAAAATTACAAACATGCGAAATCATCTGGGTTTTCAGAAAAAGTTTCAAGAGAAGTTGCACTCAAACCTCATTTAAATATTGGATTATTTTGTTTAGAAGAAAGTGCTCCTCATTGGGAAATTTGGCAAAAAAATTTAAAAAAAGCATTGTCCTCTGGAAAAATTTGGGGTTCAGAGCAAATAGCCATGAATATTACAATATATTCAGATAATTTAGATGTAGAAATTCTACCTGCTTATTGCAACTGGACTCTAATTGAAGCAATTAAATTTGACAAAAAACAAAATACTTTTGTTGAACCATATTTACCAAACCATGAAATAGGAATTATACATTTAGCAGGAAAAAATAATGACATTATAAGAAATAATAAAGATTATATATCCAAAATTAAAACATTAGATGGAGATATAATTGAAAAATCCTTAAGATTTGAGAATTAGTTGAAAAAGAATAAATTTTCTAAGAATTGGATCATTAAGCAAAAAAGAGACATTTATGTCAAAAAATCAAAATTAGAGGGTTATAGATCAAGAGCTGTATATAAATTGCAAGAAATAAACGATAAATTTAAAATAATAAAAAATAATATTTTAGTTATAGATCTTGGTGCAGCCCCAGGCAGTTGGTCTCAGTATATATCAAGAAATTTTAGTAAATCTAAAATAATTTCAATTGATTTAAAGGATATTGAGCCAATTACAAATTTAGTACATATAAAAGGGGATTTTACTGAGGAGCAGCAAAAAAAAAATATCAAAAATTATTTTGGTAAGAAAGTAGATCTTATAGTTTCTGATATGGCAGTTAACACCACAGGTAATAAAAGTGTAGATTCATTAGTTACAGGAGAATTATGTTTAGAGGCAATGAATTTTGCGATTGAATTTCTAAATAAAAAAGGAAATTTTATTTCTAAACTTTTTATGGGATCATCTTTTAACGAGATTGTCGCATTAGGTAAAAAATCTTTTAAAGATGTTGATATTTTTAAGCCACCTTCAAGCAGAAAAGACTCTAAAGAAAATTTTATAATTTGTAGAAATTTAAGATAGTTATACTTTTATTTTTTCAAGAATCATTTATATAGGGACATGGAAACTATTAAAGAAGCTTTAACATTTGATGACGTTACTTTAGCGCCAAATTACTCATCAATTCTACCTAGGGAAGTAAACACATCTGTGAATCTAACAGAAAGTTTAAAGATAGAAATACCACTTTTGTCATCTGCAATGGATACTGTTACAGAGTCTTCAATGGGCATTGCAATAGGGAGAGCTGGGGGATTAGGAATAATTCATAGAAACTTAAACATACAAGAACAGATTAAAGAAATTAGAAAAGTAAAATCAAAAAAAATATTAATAGGCGCTGCAGTTGGTGCAAGCGAAAAAGAATTAAATAGAGCTGAAAAAATATTAAAAGAAAACTTAGATATAATAGTAATTGATACAGCACACGGACATACCAAAAAAGTAGGAGATATAATTAAAAAAATAAAAAAAATACGTCCCAAAAAAACAGCAATTTGTGCTGGAAATATTGCAACAGCAGAAGCTGCAAAGTTTTTGGTTGGATTAGGTGTTGATATTATAAAAGTAGGAATAGGCCCGGGTTCTATTTGCACAACAAGACTTGTAGCAGGAATAGGAGTTCCACAACTAAGTGCTATATTAAATGTTAAAAAGGGAATTGGGAAAAGTAAAACAAGATTAATTGCTGATGGTGGAATAAAATTTTCTGGTGATATTGCTAAAGCATTAGCAGCTGGTGCAGATGCAGTTATGATTGGTTCATTATTTGCAGGTACAGATGAAGCACCTGGAAAAAAAATAAAGAAAAATGGTAAATTATATAAATATTTCAGGGGTATGGGGTCAATAGGTGCAATGAATAAAGGTTCAGCAGACAGATATTTTCAAACGAAACAAAAAGATTCATCAAAATATGTAGCGGAAGGTGTAGAGGGATACATTAAATACAAAGGTAAAGTTGATAAAATAATATACAACTTAGTTGGAGGTTTGAAATCTTCAATGGGTTACATGGGAGCTAGGAAAGTAATTGATCTGAGAAAAAAACCAAAATTTGTTAAAATTACTAAAGCAGGTTTTTATGAAAGTATGGTACATAATATAGATGTTATTAAAAAATAAATATGAAATACTTAATTTTAATTTTTACATTTATTTCATTTAGCTTTTTTGTTAAAGCTAATGAAAATAATTTTTTTAACGAAGCCAAGGATTTATTTGACAAAAAAAAATATGAAGATTCAAAGTTTTTATTTCACAGAAATATAGTCTATAACCCAAAAGACTCAGCATCTTACCTTTATTTAGCTAAAATTTTTAAAATTGAGGAAGATAAAAGACAAGAGGAAAAGAATATCAAAACTACTTTACTTTTAGACCCTAAGAATGAAGAGGCAATGTTCCTTTTAATTGATATGGAATTAGAAAGATCAAATTTTTCAAAAGCAGATGAATTGAGTAAAGATTTTAAGAAAATTTGTGTAGATATGTGTAAAAAAATTGTTTCAATTGAAAGTCGTTTAAAAGATTTTGAAAGAAAAGATGCGTCTTGAGGACACTCTCAATAAAATACTAATTGTAGATTTTGGTTCCCAATTTACACAGTTAATTGCAAGAAAAATCAGAGAACTGGGTATTTATTGTGAGATAGTAAGTCACAAAAAAATAAAAAAATTCACAAAGTTTGAAAAAAATATTAAAGGAATAGTTTTGTCTGGCGGTCCTTTAAATGTCTATGAGAGTAAAAAAGTAAAATTTAACAATAAAATTCTTAAACTAGGAGTACCTGTACTCGGTATATGTTTTGGTCATCAAATTATTTCAAAAGCAATGGGGGGAAGTGTAAGAAGCTCTAAACATAGAGAATTTGGTCTTGCTGAAGTAAAAGAAAATAGAAAAAGTAAGTTAACTAAAGATTTTTTTTCTAAGGGAAAAAATAATGTATGGATGAGCCATGCAGATCAAGTAACAAAATTACCAAAAAATTTTAAAATAATTGCACAAAGTATAAACTCTAAGATGTGTATTATTGAAAATGAAGAAAAAAAAATGTTTGGTATTCAATTTCACCCAGAAGTAAGCCATACTATCAAAGGAAAGTTAATACTTAAAAATTTTATATTTTCTATATGTAAATTAACTAAAAATTGGTCTTCAAGAGACCAGAAAAAAAAATTAATAAATGAAGTAAGAAATAGCGTAGGACATTCAAAGGTTATTTGTGCACTATCTGGAGGTGTTGATAGCAGTGTAGTTGCTAAATTACTGTCAAATGCCATAGGGAAAAAATTAACATGTATATTTGTTAATACTGGTTTACTTAGGAAAGATGAAGAAAAGCAAGTTGTACACACATTTAAGAAGAGATTTAAAATTAATCTAATCTATGTAAATGCAGAAAATTTATTTCTGTCAAAATTAAAAAATGTTCATGATCCAGAAAAAAAAAGAAAAATAATAGGAAATCTCTTTATTAAAATTTTTGAAAAATATTCAAATAAAATTAAAAATGTAAAATTCTTAGCTCAAGGAACTTTGTATCCTGATTTAATTGAAAGTAAATCTGTTACAGGTAGCCAAACATCAAAAATTAAATCACATCATAATGTAGGGGGATTGCCAAAAAAAATGAAACTTAAATTGGTAGAGCCATTAAAATATCTTTTTAAAGACGAGGTTAGAAAACTTGGATTAGAACTTGGATTAAGTAATGAAATTATATCTAGGCATCCATTTCCTGGGCCAGGTCTTGCAATAAGAATGCCTGGCATAATCACCAAAGAAAAAATAAAAATTTTAAAAGAGGCAGATGATTACTTTATCAGATCTTTGAAAGATAATAATCTATATGATAAGATATGGCAGGCCTATGCTGCCTTACTTCCAGTTAAGACTGTTGGTGTTATGGGAGATAATAGAACTTATGAATATCTTTGTTTACTAAGGGCAATCACCTCAGAAGATGGAATGACAGCAGATTTCTTTCAATTTAAAAAATCTTTTATGCAGTCAATATCCAATCAAATTGTAAATAATATAAGAGGTATTAATAGAGTAGTTTATGATGTTACTTCAAAGCCGCCAAGTACTATTGAATTGGAATAATAAGACTATATAAGTAATCCATATGAAATATTTACATACAATGATCAGAGTTTCAAATATTGAAGACTCACTAAAATTTTTTTGTGATGGTTTAGGACTAAAAGAAACAAAAAGAATGGAAAATGAAAAGGGAAGATATACATTAGTTTTTCTTGCAGCTCCAAATGACGAAAATGCTGAAATTGAATTAACTTATAACTGGGACGGAGATAATTTAGGTGATGGATCTAGAAATTTTGGACATTTAGCTTACAGAGTTGATAATATTTATGAAACTTGTCAGAGATTAAAAGATATGGGTTATACAATAAATAGACCTCCTAGAGATGGTCATATGGCTTTTGTTAGATCTCCAGATAAAATATCAGTTGAAATTCTTCAAGAAGGAAACCTAGAACCCATAGAACCTTGGAAATCTATGAAAAATACGGGCACTTGGTAAGTAGGTATTTATGCTTACAAAAACGAGTAGGCTGGTTATTAAAAAAAAAAATAAATCAAAAATTGTTTGTTTAACTGCTTATTCAAAAAATATAGCTGAAGAGATTGATAACTTCACAGATTTAATACTTGTTGGAGACTCTTTGGGTTCAGTTTTATATAATTTTGAAACCACAAGAAAAGTAAATTTATCAATGATGATTGAGCACTCCAAGAGTGTAAGAAAAGGAGTTAAAAAAAGTTTATTGATTGTAGATATGCCTTTCAATACATACAAAAATAAATCTCAAGCACTTAAGAATTGTAAAAAAGTAATGAAAGAAACAAAATGTGATGGTATAAAATTAGAAGGAGGGGGAAAAATTATAGAAATCATTAAACATTTAATAAAATATAAAATTCCTGTAATGGGCCATATAGGTATAACACCACAATCTGTAAGAGGAAAATTTAGATACAAAGGTAAAACAGATATAGAAAAAAAAAATTTGTTAAAAGATTCAAAATCTTTAGAAGATGCTGGAGTATTTGCAATTGTTTTAGAATGTATTGAAAAAAAAGTTTCAAAAAAAATTACAGAATCAATTAACATTCCTACAATAGGAATAGGTTCATCAAATTTTTGTGATGGTCAGATTTTAGTTACAGATGATTTATTGGGACTAACAGATAATAAAATAAAATTTGTAAAAAAATATGCCAATTTGAAAAGTAATGTAAGGACAGCAGTTAAAAAATTTAAATTAGATGTTAAGAAAGGGTCATACCCATCAATTAGATATTCTTATTAAAAATATTTTTTAAACTCTTCGTTTATATTTAAAATTTCTAAGTCTACAAGTCCTCCAATAATAAGTTGTATTGCTAGTATAAGAATAAATGCCATTCCAACATAGACAACCCATAAATGTTTCTGTACGTAATTAGCTAGATAAGTGGCCATTGCACCAGTAAGCACTACAGATAAAATTAAACCAAAAATCATGAAACCAAAGTTACCCTTAGAAGCCCCAACAACACCTATAACATTATCGAAACTGATTGTAATATCTGCAAAAAGCACTTTATACATACCCTTAGCAAATGATGGTTCTAAAGATTTTTTTGTAGGTGATTTAGTTTGCTTTTGAACTTGTAAAAGATCTTTTCTTAAATCGTTGACTATCCAAATCAACAACAAACCTCCTAGAATTTTTATAAAGTAAAATTTGAATAAATATGTAGCAAATACTGCAAATAAAACCTTAAAGACTAAAGCCCCGACTACCCCCCAAAATATAATTTTTTTCCTATTTTTAGGAACAAAATTAGATGCGATAAGGCCAATTATTATGGCATTATCGGCAGTTAAAATTATATTTATAAATATAATTTGTAGTAAAATAAGGGCTTCTTCGATCAAGGTGACCGTATAATAGTAGTATTTTCATATTTTTCAATAAAACATAGAAAATTTTTTATTGATTTAACAAATAATACATAATCAGATGTATTTTTTTAAAAATAAGGAGGATTAATGAAAAATTTAAAAACTTTAATTTCTATTTTATTTTCTGTTTTGTTAACAGCTAACGTAAACGCTGCTGAGAAGTGGGATATGGCTTTAGCTTACGGTGCAAGCAATTTTCATTCAGCTAACGCTGCAGAATTTGCTAAAAATGTTTCAGAAAAAAGTGGAGGTAAATTAACTATTGTAACTCATCCTGGAGGATCATTATTTAAAGGTGGAGAAATCTTTAGAGCAGTTAGAACTGGTCAAGCTCAAATGGGGGAGAGATTTATGTCGGCTCTTGGAAAAGTAGATCCTATTCTTGAGATTGACTCACAACCATTCTTAGCAACATCATATGATGATGCTATGAAACTTTACCAAGCATCGAAACCAGCAATCATAGAAAGCTTGAGCCAAAAAGGATTGGTATTTTTGTATGCTGTGCCATGGCCTGCACAAGGTTTGTATAGTAAAAACGAGATTAATAGTGTTTCAGATTTACAGGGTTTAAAATTTAGAGCTTATAATTCAGCAACAATTAGAATCGCTGAACTTACTGGTATGGCTCCAACAAAAATTGAAGCTGCAGAAATTAGTCAAGCATTTTCAACTGGAGCAGTTGAGAGTATGATTACTTCACCAACTACAGGAAAAAATAGTAAAATTTGGGAGAACGGAGTAAAATATTTCTATGATATTGCTGCTTGGTTCCCAAAAAATATGGTAGTTGCTCATAGAGGATCTTGGAACAAACTAGATGCAGATACTCAAAAACTAATAATGAAAGAAGCAACTGTAGCAGAAGAAAAAGGTTGGATGCTTTCTAGAGTTGGAAATATTGAGGATAAAAAAGCTTTAGCTGCTGCAGGAATGACAGTAGGCAAAGTAAATGCTGATTTAGAAAAACATTTCCAAAAAGTTGGAAAAAAAATGGCAAAGGAATGGAAGAAAAAGGCTGGCAAAACAGGAGCTAGCGTACTTGCTGCTTACAAATAAAATTAATATAATCAGAAAGGCCGTTTTAAAAAAACGGCCTTTTTTATGTTACAAAAAATTAATAAATCTTTAAATAATCTATATAATTTCTCAGGATATATCGCTGCATTTTTTTTAATTTTGATAGCAGCTTTGATTTTAACTGGAATTGCCTCAAGAATGTTTGGTTTTTATATCAGAGGTTTAGCTGAATATTCTGGTTACTGTATGGCCGCTTCCTCATTTTTTGCACTTTCATACACTTTTGTAAATGGAGGTCATATTAGGATTACATTATTTTTAGAAAAAGCCACTGATTTAAGAAAAAAGTTTCTAGAGATTTGGAGTTTAAGTATTGCATCTATTTTTTCAGGATATATGGCCTTTTATTTTCTTAAAATGTTAAAGATATCTTATGAGTTTCAAGAAAGAAGTGAAGGAGCTGACGAAATTTTAATTTGGATACCTCAATCAAGTGTAGCAATTGGTTCATTGTTATTTTTTATATGTGTATTCCATCAATTAATATTAAGAATAGTTAATAAGTATGATTGAAATTTTATTAGCATTTTTTTTTATTAGCGTTTTACTATTTTTTTTAGGATCTGGAACATGGGTAGCCATAAGTATGGTTGGGGTATCTTCAATAGGAATGATTTTGTTTACCTCTAGACCAGTGGGTGATGCGATGGCTACAACTATATGGGGAGCATCGTCATCGTGGACACTAACAGCATTACCGTTATTTGTGTGGATGGGTGAAATTCTTTTTAGAACCAAATTATCAGAAAATTTATTTGAAGGATTGGCACCTTGGCTTCAAAAGTTACCAGGAGGTTTGATACACGTTAATGTAGTTGGTTGCGCCTTGTTTGCCGCTATCTCTGGATCATCTGCTGCAACAGTTGCTACAGTTGGAAAAATGTCAATTCCAGAATTAAGAAAAAGAAAATATCCTGAAAAAATTCTGCTTGGAAGTTTGGCAGGTTCAGGAACATTAGGTCTTTTAATTCCACCCTCAATAATTTTAATTATTTATGGTGTAACTGTTCAAGAGTCAATTGCAAAACTATTTATAGCCGGAATAATTCCAGGCATAATGATTGCTCTAATCTTTATGAGCTATGTAATTTTTTGGTCTTTATTAAATAAAAATAAAATGCCAACTAATTATGAAAATTTTTCATTTTTAAATAAATTAGGTAAATCTAAACAATTAATTCCAGTTATTTTATTAATACTTGGAGTAATAGGTTCAATATATACTGGTATAGCAACAGCAACCGAGGCTGCATCTTTAGGTGTTGTTGGAGCTTTAATTCTCTCTTATTTTCAAAAGAGTTTAACCTTAAAAACATTCAAAGACTCATTGCTAGGAGCAACTAAAACTTCCTGTATGATTGCGTTTATTTTAGCTGGGGCAACTTTCTTGTCACTTGCTATGGGATTTACAGGTTTGCCCAGAAATCTAGCATTGTGGATACAGAATATGGAGTTATCACCGTATGTATTAATATTTGTATTAATGATTTTTTACATAATTCTTGGGATGTTTCTTGATGGGATCTCCGCAGTTGTTCTTACAATGGCAATAATTGAACCAATGATAAGGCAGGCAGGCTTTGATATGATTTGGTTTGGAATATTTTTAGTCATTGTTGTAGAAATGGCTCAAATTACACCACCTGTTGGTTTTAATCTTTTTGTTCTTCAAGGAATGGCAAACAAAGATATGGGGTTTATAGCAAAGAGTGCCTTTCCATTATTTTTATTGATGATTTTTGCAGTTCTATTGATTGTGCTGTTCCCGCAAATCGCTTTATGGATGCCAGAACAAATGATTCAAAATATCAATTAGTATTTTGATTTTTTTGTTCCCTCAATAATTTCTTTTAACTCTTGATACTCTTCACAATTACAGCTTTTCAAAATTTCCAATCTTTCTTTTGCTAAATCAATTCTGTTGGTTACAACATATAATTCACCTAAGTATTCATTTATACCTACATGCTTTGGATCTACTTGCAAACCTAACAAATAATATTTTTCTCCCGCTTCAAAGTCCCCAAGTTTTCTAGTTGTAAAACCCAGATAGTTTAGTGTATCAGCTTGCAAGGGCTTTTCTTTGTCGAGTTTTAATAAAATTTTTTGAGCTTTTTCGTATCTTTTTAATGCTTTATCCATTTTATTTTTGGATTCGTATTTCTTAGCTGCTTCAATTATTTTTACAGCATTTTTATAGCTCGGTTTTTTATCTGATGAACTTGTTCCAGCAGCAAAAGTTTCAACAGCTAAAAAAAAGAATATGAGAAGAGTAAATAGTTTTTTAATCATAATTATATAAATTTTTTCATTTTATTAAGAGGCATCAATTCCAAATTATTTTTTATCAAGTTTTCTCTTACCTGTTTTGCAGTCGAAAGAGAACTTGCGTTATCTCCATGTATGCAAATTGAATCGATTTCACAAGGTATTTGTTTTCCACTGTGACAATTAAGAGTTTGGTTTTTTACCATATTGAATACATGTTTTTTAGCTCGCTCAGGATCGGTTATTAAGGCATGATCCTTACTTCTTGACACAAGCGTTCCATCATCTTCATAATTTCTATCTGCAAAAATTTCACATGCAATTTTCATATTTAATTTTTTAGCTGCAATTTCCATTTTTGAACCTGTTGGCACTAAATAAATTATATCTTTATCAATACTATAAATAGTTTTTGCCAAAATTGTTGCTAGCTCAAGGTCCTCGCAAGCCATATTATTCAAGGCTCCGTGTGGTTTAATATGAGAAACTCTTTCATCTAATTTACTGGCAATATTTTGTAAAATTTCATATTGATCAATTAAAAGCTTAGAAATCTCATCAGCACCAAGATTAATCCGTTTTCTTCCAAAGTTTTCTGGGTCATTGAAAGATGGATGTGCGCCAATACTTACGTTATTTTGCTTTGAAATCTCTACAACTTCTCTCATAGTTTCCTCATCTCCAGCATGGTACCCACAAGCCACATTTGCAGAGTTTACTATTTTGAGTAAATCAGGATCATTCTCATTTGAATGATGCTTTGATTTTTCACCTAAATCACAATTTAAATTAATTTCCATACTATAAAGCTTAAAGTATAACATGACATGATTAAAAATATATCAAATCTTGGTGACGCAGCAATGTACTGTGACTTTGGTACTGAGGTAAATAAAGAAATAAACAGAAATGTTATAAATTATTTTAATAATTTAAGAGATAGTAATTTCTTAGGTATTACAAATATTACACCAAGTTATAATAAACTAGTAATTAGTTTCGATTTAAAACTTACGAGTTATGCTAAATTAAAAAAACAAGTTGAAAATTTAGAGTTAAAAAAAAATAATAATTCAAAAAATAATCTAATTAAAATCCCAGTTTGTTATGCAGAGGAATTTGCACTAGATATTGAACGTTTAAAAAAATTATTAAAAATAAATGAAGAAAAAATTTATGAAATATTCTTTTCAAAAAATTATTACTGTTATATGACAGGTTTTATTGCGGGAATGCCATTCTTGGGAGATATGGATAAATCTCTTTTTGCAAAGCGTTTAGAAACACCAAGAGTTAAAGTCCCAAAAAATTCTGTAGGTATAACAGAGCAATTTTGTAATATTTATACTTTTGAAAGTCCAGGTGGTTGGAATATAATTGGCAAAACACCAGTTAATATTTTTGATAAAAAAAAAAATACTGAACCAAATCTAATTAATCCTGGTGATACAATATCATTTTACCCAATTTCCAAACTAGAGTATGAAAAAAAATATGAATAAAAACTATTTTGAGGTATTACGACCAGGTATCAATTCTACATTTCAAGACAATGGTAGAAATAATTTTTATCACATAGGCATACCTTTTAGTGGAGCAATGGATAATAGGAATTTCTTATTAGCAAATACCATTTCAAATAATGGAATAAACAATCCGGTCCTAGAATTTGCATATCAAGGTCCAAAATTGAAATATATAGGAGAAAATATCTCCATCAATGTTACTGGAGATGTTAATTTTAAAATTATAAGAAAAAATAAAAATTTAAAGTTTAGTTGTTACCAAAATATTGTTTTAGAAAATAATGATTGCTTAGATATACTGTCCACCAATCGATCAGTATATGGTTATTTATCTATTGGAGGCACATTTGAGGTAGATTATTATTTAAATAGTTGTTCTACAAATACTAAGGCTAAAATTGGAGCAAATAGTGGCGAAAAACTTGAGATAGGACAAATAATTCAATTAAAAAATATAAAAAAAATCTTGCCAAAAAATAAAATAGAATACCTAAATTCTAAAATTGAAAATATTAGAATAATAAAAGGACCCCATTTTGATTATTTTTCAAAGGATGCAATAGATTCATTTTTTAGCAATGAATTTAATGTAACCAAATTAAGTGACCGTATGGGAATAAGACTTAAAGGACCTAAGATTAATAATATTAAAAATACCAATATAAAGTCGGAAGGATTAGTGAAGGGTGCTATCCAAATCACTGCAGATGGGGACCCAATAATTATGCTATCTGATCATGGAACTATTGGAGGTTACCCTAAGATTGGAGTTGTAATAAGTGCTGATTATGACAAACTAGTACAAATACCTCCAGGATCAAAAATTAAATTTAAAGAAATTAATTTAAAAGATGCAGAAACTATTTTTAAGTTGTATGAGATGGAAACTCAAAATTTGATTTCCAATATTAAATGAATTTTATTTCAAAGATACCAGGTCCATTATTAATCTTTTTTGGCGCATTTTGTCTTAGTTTTGGTGGGTTGATTGTTAAATCATTTGAAGGATCAACTTTATGGCAAATCTTATTTTGGAGACAAGTTTTTTTTATAATTGTTGTAACTATTTTTTTAATTGTAACTTACAAAAAAGAGGTATTTAAAAAAATTTTTGTATCGGGGATTCCCGGCTTAATTGGTGGAATTATATTAGGCATTGGATTTAGTAGTTACGTTTTTGCTATGTATAATACTACTGTTGCAAATACAAATTTCATAATACAAACACAAACAATTTTCTTAGCGATATTTGGATATTTTTTTTTAAAAGAAAAAATTTCAAAAATTACTTTAGCTTCTATCATTTTAGCAATTTCCGGATTAATTTTAATGCTAGGAAATACTCTATCAAGTGGACAGATGTCTGGAAATATCGTTGCCTTTGTAATGCCAATTACCTTTGCATCTCTAATTTTAATTGTAAGAAGATATCCTCATGTGGATATGGTGCCCCTACAATTAGTTGCAGGAATAGTTGCAATGATAATAGGTTTTTTAGCTTCAACAAAAATTTCTATATCTTTAAATGATATGTTTTTGGCATTTTTGTCTGGGACATTTCAAATAGGACTTGGCTTTATTTTTATAACAATTGGTGCGAGGAAAACTCTATCAGCTATGGTTGGCATAATAATGCTTACAGAGGCGATACTTGGTCCTCTTTGGGCTTGGCTATTTGTAAATGAAAACCCTTCATTCTACGTATTAATAGGAGGAAGCATTATAATTCTTGCAGTTTTTCTACAATTTGTCTCATCCTTTACAAAAGAAAATAAATATAATCCTCAATAATGAAATTTGCTATTATAGGCTCTGGTATATCAGGTCTAAGTGCAGCGTACAGTTTATCTAAAAAATATAAAGTAGATCTATTTGAGAAAGAAGACCATTTTGGAGGTCATTCTCATACTATTGATGTTAATGTTGGAGATCATATAGTCCCTGTTGATATAGGCTTTATTGTATTTAATAAAAAAACTTATCCAAATTTAATAAATTTTTTTCAAGAAAATGATATTGCTATCGAAAGAAGTAATATGTCATTCTCAGTATCTGTTAGAGACTCAAATATAGAATATTGTGGAAAAGGTCTTTCCGGAATTTTTAGCAATAAATCAAACTTGTTAAATATAAAATTTTTGAAGATGTTTTTTACAATAATCAGTTTTTATAAACAAAGTGAAAACCAAGATCCAATTAACGAAAATATTACTTTAGGCAGCTATTTAGACAATTTAAAACTGTCAGAGTATTTTATCAAATTTCATATTATTCCTATGGTATCAGCTATATGGTCAATGCCTCCTTATGAGGCAAAACAAATGCCATTGAAATTTTTTTTTAAATTTTTCCAAAATCATGGATTATTCAAATTAAAAGATCGACCACAATGGTTTACAGTTTCTAAAAGAAGTAGAACATATGTAGATAAAATTCTAAGTAAAATCAGTGGAGAATATTATAAAAATTACAATATTAATAAAATTAAAAGAATTGGATCAGGAGTTCAGGTTTATTATGGAGATAAAAATGAATATTTTACTTACGATAAAGTAGTATTGGCAACCCATGCTAATCAAGCTCTCTCTTTAATTGAAAATCCTGAAGAAATAGAAAATAAGATCTTAAGTAATTTTAAATATAAAATAAATGAGGCAATAGTCCATGAGGATATAAGTTATATGCCAAATAATAAAAGTGCTTGGTGTTCATGGAATTCTTCGATCGAGTCTGAGAATAGTGAAAAAAATTCAATTACTTACTGGTTAAACCTATTACAAAATTTGAATATAAATAAAAATATTTTTTTAACATTAAATCCTTATTTAGAGATACCCAAAGATAAAATAATCCGAAAAGTTATATTTACACATCCTTACTTTGATCAAAACGCAATCAATAGCCAGAAAGATCTTCACCTAATTCAAAATAAAAATAATATTTTATTTTGTGGTAGTTATTTTGGATATGGATTTCATGAAGATGGTATAAAATCATCAATAGATATGATTAAGTATATAAATGCTTAAAAACTCTAAGATATACGTAGGAAAAGTAATTCACAGACGATTTAAACCAAAAAATCATTATTTCAAATATAGGGTTTTTTCATTGTTGATAGACTTAGATGATTTAAATGAAATTGATAATAAAATAAAATTATTTTCATATAATAAATTTAATATCATTAGTTTTTTTGACAAAGACCATGGGGATAGAGATGGCACCTCTTTAAAAAACTGGGTAAAAAAAAAACTTGAAAATATTGGTATTGAAAATAAAGAGGTTAAAATCAAATTATTCTGTTATCCAAGAATATTAGGTTACGTATTTAATCCCCTAAGTGTTTTCTTTATATATGATAAGTACGATAGGATAATTTCTTTATTTTATGAGGTTAAAAATACATTTGGTGAACAACACACATACATTTTCAAAGCTGAAGATAGTGAAACTTTAAGAAATAGTTGTGTAAAAAAATTTCACGTATCACCCTTCATAGATATGGAGTGTAATTACAAATTTAGAGTAAATAAGCCCTCAGACAAAATATCAGTTATAATAGACCAATCTGATAATGATGGTAAACTTTTATTCGCATCCCAAGACGGTACTGCAAAAGAATTAAGTAATAAAAATCTGTTCGTTTCTTATATTTTTCACCCCTTGATGACGTTTAAAGTTATTGTCGCAATTCACTATGAGGCATTTAAACTATGGTTAAAAGGAATAAAGTTTATTAAAAAAAAAATAAATATTAAAAATAATAGTTCGGTAGAAAAAAGTGAATTTGAATAAAATATCTGACAAAATTGTCTTTAACTCACTAAAATTTATTAAACATGGAAATTTAAAAATAACAAACCATGATGGAAAAGAATATACCTTCGGAAATAGAAATGAAAAATTAAATGTTGATCTAAAAATAAATAAACCAGGGTTAACTTTTAAAATTATCAAAAATGGAAGTGTGGGTCTGGCAGAAGCATATATGGATAATTATTTTGAGACAAATAATTTAACTAATCTTATAGAGCTAGCGGCAAAAAATATAAAAATAGTTCATAAATTTTCTGGCTCTTTCGATCTTTCAATATTTAATAAAATCAAAAGTTTGTTTATTAAAAATAATAAATCTAGGAGCAAAGAAAACATTAGAAAACATTATGATTTAGGGAATGAATTTTTCTCATTATGGCTTGATAAAACCCTAACTTACTCAAGCGCAATTTTTGACGATAGTAATGATTTGGAAAAAGCTCAGTTAAATAAATATAAAAAACTCTCGAATCTTGTTAAGCCTAAATCAGGCGACAAGATGCTTGAGATTGGCTGTGGCTGGGGAGGATTTGCAGAATATATTGGAAAAAATTATGACGTAAAGTTAGATTGTATAACAATCTCCAAAAAACAATACGAATATTCAAAAGAAAGAATTCATAAAGAGGGTTTGAATGAAAAAATAAATATACAAATGTTAGATTTTAGAGATGTTAAAAATAATTATAATTCAATAGCTTCAATAGAAATGATAGAAGCAGTAGGGCAGAGTTATTTAAAAAACTATTTTAATATTATCAAAGAAAACTTAGTTGATGGAGGAACAGCAGCTATACAATCAATTACCATAGATGACTCTATCTACGATAGATATAAAAGTAAAACTGATTTTATCCAAAAATATATTTTTCCTGGTGGTTTTTTACCTAGTAAAAATGAGTTAGTAAATCTTGCAAACCAATCTGGACTTAAATTTGAAAATTGTAATTCATATGGTGATCATTACTCAAATACACTAAATATTTGGAGAGAAGAGTTCTTAGAAAAATGGGAACAAATTTCATCTCAAGGCTTTGACAATACTTTTAAAAGAATGTGGAATTTTTATTTATCTTATTGTGAAGCTGGATTTAAATCAAAAAATATAGACTTAATCCAATTTGCTCTTCAAAAATAAATAATATTATGAAAATAAAATATTTCTTATTGATAATAATTACAGTATTGATTACAAGTTGTTCATCAAATCAAGCAATGAAACCAGAAGATTTCAAAAACCAAAAACCTAGATTAATAATAGAAGAGTATTTATCTGGAAATGTAAAGGCATGGGGAATTTTACAAAATAGATCAGGTAAAGTGACAAGGCAATTTTCTGCAGACCTAGATGGAAAGTGGGATGGAAAACAATTAATACTTGACGAAAAATTTGTTTGGAATGATGGAGAAATTCAAAATAGGCAATGGACAATCAATAAAATCGATGAACATAACTATGAAGGCACTGCTGGAGACGTAGTTGGAACTGCAAAGGGTTATTCTTATGGTCCTGCATTTAAGTTTGAATATGTACTGTTAGTTCCTGTAAAAGGAAGAGAAATGAAAATAACTTTTGATGATTGGATCTTTATGCAAGATGAAAGAGTAGCAATTAATAGAGCAAAAATGACAAAGTTTGGTATTAAAGTTGCAGAATTAACTGTGATGTTTGTAAAAGATTAAATTTATTTTTTTTGAAGCTTTGTCATTTTTCTTATCAAATATAAGTAGATCCCATTTGGCAAAATCTTAAAAAATTTTAATATTAAAAATAAACTTCTAGGAAAAGCTATTTCAAATGAATTTTTATTTATTAAACCATCATAAATCTGTTCAGCCGCATATTGTGTTGTTTTTAAAAATGGCATTTTAAATGTGTTTTTATCCGTAAGTCTTGTTTTGATAAATCCAGGGCTGACTAGACATACGCGAACATCATATCTTTGAAAATCAAGATATAAACTTTCTGCTAAATTAATAAGAGCTGCTTTTGCAGGCCCATAGGCAGTTGAATTTGGCAATCCTCTGTATCCTGCAGTAGAAGATACAATAGATATAACTCCTTGCCTTTTTTCTTTGTAATATTTTTCAACTGCTTTAATACAATTTATGGTTCCAATATAATTCACATTTGTAACATCAATTATATTCTGAAGATCAAAATCCTTCTCTTTTTCAGGCTCATAAATTGCAGTAGAAAAAAAACAAATATCAACCTTATTGTATTTCTCCACGATTGTTTTAAAAACTGATTTACATGCTTCATAATCAACAATATCTAATTTCAAATAATCAATATTTTCATTTTTATCTGAAATATCTTTTAATACTTCCTCACGTCTTGATGATATAATTACTTGCCATCCATTATTTGCAAACTTTAATGCAACTGCTTTTCCTATTCCACTGCTACCGCCAGTTATCCAAATTACTTTTTTCATCTATTTTCTTTGTTTTATCTCATAAATTTTTGTCGACATGCGACAAGAATTGAATAGTATTAATTATATTGAGAACTATATCAACCATATGTTCAAAATTATAATCATATATGAGTTAATTTTCGTCGCGTTTTGGAATATTCTTTATTATTCTAACTCTGGAGTAGAGAACTGGTTCCAAGAAAAAATTTTGACAGCCATCTTTGTGTTTCTATCTACCATGGCTTTAGGACTAACTTTAATTTATGTGATTTATTATAGTTTAAAAATTACAGGGCTATCAAAAATTTTAAAATCACTTAAAGATCCTAGAAAAAGCAATACACAATAATTAATTGCTAGAGGCGCATCTCTTAGAGCAATACTTAACTTTTTCCCAATTAAGTTTCCATTTTTTTCTCCAAGAAAAAGGCTTGTTACAAACTTTGCATACCTTAGTTGGTAGGTTTTGTTTTTTCATTTAATTGTTTTCTGTTTTTTAAAAATAAGAAAAATGCAGCAATTTCATATATATAATGAAAAATAATAAATAAGGGTTTTATTGAAAAAATTTTAGATAGGATTTTATATTTTGGTATTTTTGACCAAATTATAATAAATGCTTTAGCACCTCCAATAACTTCACCATCATTTATTACATGTAACCTTCTGAGCAACTCTTTTTGCGACTTAGATGTTATTTTTATAGCCTCATCATTATTTGTAATATCTATCCACTCCAAATCACTATTTGCAATTTTTTTATAATGATTTATTTCCATTCTACAAATATTGCAAGAATCGTTAAAATAAACTTTAATTCCCATAAGTATTATCTTTAATGAATTTGTTTGCTTCTGATAATATTAATTTTTTTCTATCTTCTTTCATTTTATCAAAAATTCTTACCATCATAGACAACCTTGGATTTTTCAAAAAAAATTTTCTATTTCTATCTATGAAACGCCAATAAAGACCATCCATAACATTACACCAGTTGCCCCTTTTAAAATCCATCATTTTCATAAAATAACTTGATCCACAGATATAAGGCTTAGTTGCGAAAATTCCACCATCACTAAACAAACCCATTCCATAAACATTTGGAACCATAACCCAATCAGATGAGTCCACAAACATTTCCATGAACCATTTATAAACTGATTTTGGTTCAACTTCGCATAAATTCATAATATTTGACAATATCATTAATCTTTCAATGTGGTGCGACCAACCAAATTTGTCAGCATTTTTAATTGCATGATCTAAAGGATCCAAACCAGTGCTGCCATCATAGAATGTATCTTTCATTTTTCTATTATGTTTAAAGAAATTTCCACTTTCCATTTCTTTACTATAATTTTGATATATTCCTCTCATAAACTCTCTCCAACCAATTATTTGTCTTATATAACCTTCTAAAGAATTTAGTCTCACACTCTTACTATGGTGATAAGTCATTATTTTTTGAATGATAATGTCTGGAGTTATTAAACCTAGATTTAAATACGGACTAAGAGCGCTGTGAAATAAAATATTATTTTTTTGATCAACAGCATCTTCGTAATCACCAAATAGGTTTAACTTATCTTTAATAAAAAAATCTAATAATTTTGAAATATCTTTATATTCAGTTGCAAACCAAAATTTTTTGGTATCACCTGGATGTTTACTAAATAATTTTTCAATAATTGGTTTTAAACTTTTTGTATGTTTAGTGTCTTTAATTTCTGGAAATTTTGGTATTAAGATATTTTTTGGCAGTTTTTTTCTATTATCCTCATCAAAACTCCATTTTCCTCCCTCTGGTGTACCATCTTTGTTTAACAAAATATTTAATCTTTCTCGCTTTTCTTTATAAAACTTTGCCATAAAGGGTTTTTTTGTTTTTGATAAATATTTTTTAAAATCTTCACGACTATCTAAAAACATTGGCGATCGAATTATATTCCACTGAATATTTTGTTTTTTTAAAAAATTATTTATTTTTGTTTCAAAAAATTTATCCTCTATTTCAAAACTAGTTACTTCTTTTATCTTATTCATCTTTAACAATTTTTCTAATTTCTTCGTATAGTCCTTTTTAAAATCAGTAGAATCAATTTTTGAGTAATTAAGCTTAAATTTATTTTCCTTCAATTTATCCGCATAAGATCTCATTGAAGATAAAAATAGTAGAATTTTTAATTTATGATGTCTTTCATATGTACATAATTGGTAGTCTTCTGACATAAAAAATAGGTGGTCTTTTTTGAAGCGGTCGAGGTTTTTTAATGGAAATAACTGATTTCCAAGTATAAAAAATAATTTCATTAATTATTATATGTCAGAAAAATATCTAATTGTCGGTGCGACAGGTTCTATCGGATCCAATTTAGCAGAGCAAATGTATTCTTCTGGTAAAGAAATTCATTTAGTTGGAAGGGATGAAAGTCAACTTAAAAATTTAGCTGAGAAATTAAACTCTTCTTATACTGTTGCAGATGTATTACACGAGGGGTTCGTGAATACAATTAAATCAGACATATCAGAAATCAAAGGTGTAGCATATTGTGTTGGATCAATAGATTTGAAGCCTTTAAAGATGGCAACTGAGAATGATTTCAATAAATGTATGAAACTTAATTTTTATTCTGCGGTGGACTTAATCAAAGGATATCAAGATAACCTAAAACAAAATAATGGTTCAATTGTTTTATTTTCAACAGTTGCAGCTCAAAGAGGTTTTACAAATCATTCAATAATAGCATCAACCAAAGCGGCTATTGAGGGACTAACTGTATCATTAGCAGCTGAATTTGCTCCAAACATAAGAGTTAATAGTGTTGCTCTAAGTTTAACTAATTCTAAGATAGCTCAACCAATGTTAAAAAATACAGCAATTGCTCAAGGAATAGCTAAAGCCCACCCACTTAAAAGACTAGGTGAGGGTAAAGATGGAGCAGCTTTAGCAAAATTTTTACTTACCGAGGAAAGTTCCTGGGTAACGGGTCAAATAATTGCAGTTGATGGTGGAAGATCAAAACTTTCATAAAGTGAAAAAAATAATATACGTTTTAATTCTTTTTTTCGTATTTGCCTCAAAATCGTATTCACAAAACTTTAAATTAGAAAAATTGGTTAACCTAGATTCACCTTGGGGATCCTCTTTTATTAACAGTAATGAAATAATAATTACAGAAAAAAGTGGCAAAATAAAAATTGTAAATATTTTATCTAGAGAAGTTCAAGAAATTAGTCATCAACTTAACTTTGTTGTCCATGGTCAAGGAGGCTTATTAGATATTATTCATAAAGACAATAATATTTGGATTTCATATACTGAAGATAGAGGTGGATATAAAACTAGCACTTCAATTGCAAAAGCAGAATTTAATAAGAAACAATTAAACTTTAAAAATATTTTTCAAGCAAATCCCCCAATAGACTCTGGTTATCATTTTGGATCAAGATTAGTTATCAAAGACAATTTTATATTTGCTTCTGCGGGTGAAAGAGGACAAGGTATGATTGCACAAGACGCCTCAAAGCATCCAGGTAGTATTATAAGAATTCATTTAGATGGAAGTATACCAAAAGATAATCCAAAGTTTGAGGGCATGGTAGATTGGTTGCCAGAGATTTATCAAATTGGAATTAGAAATCCTCAAGGGATGGCACTTTCTGAATTTGATGGAAAAGTTTACATGAGTAATCATGGGGCAAAAGGTGGAGATTGGTTCGGAGAAGTTAAAAAAGGTGAAAATTATGGATGGAAAATTTTAGGATGGGGAGGAACCAATTATTCTGGAATTCCAATTGGCCCAAAATGGAAACCCGGATTTACAAAAGCTATTCAATATTGGGTACCCTCAATAGCAACTAGCGCAATAACTATTTATAAAGGTGACGAGTTTAATGAGTGGAATAGTCATGCTTTAATCACTTCTTTAAAAGATAAATCCTTAAGAAAACTGATATTTGATGACTTATCAAATGTAAAAGAAGAGGTTATTTTTAAAAATAAAATTGGAAGAATTAGAGACATTCAAGTGCATCCCTCTAACGGAAAAATTTATTTTTTATCTCAAGATGCTTTATGGTTAATGCAAAGAAAATAGTATATATTAAAATTTATGGATGATGTCGTCATAGTTGGTGGAGGTATAATAGGCGCTGCAACTGCATACTTTTTATCAATAGAAGGTAGAAAAGTTAAGGTAATTGAGAGAGACCCTACATATAAGACTGCTTCATTTCCTTTATCTTTAGGTGGATTTAGAAGACAATTTTTTCAAAAAGAAAATATACTTTTAGGTAAATTTGCTAGAGAATTCATTTTTAAAATACCAGAATTATTAAAAACAAAAAAAAATCCAAACCCAACGGCAAGCATGGTTCCTAATGGATACCTTTTAATGTTTGGACCAGAACATGCAGAGGAACAATATAAAGCTTTGGAAAATCATAGAGAATGCGATGCTGGCACAAAAAATATTAAAGGTTCAGAATTAAATAAAATTTTTCCGTATATAAATAACGAAGGTATAGAAACAGCTACATATACTGATAATAAAAGTGAAGGTTGGATTGATCCTTTTATGTTTCATAGTGCTTTAAAAAGTAAAGCAATTGAGTTAGGCGCAGAGTTTCTTAAAGGTGAGGTTAAAAATTTGTCTGAGATAAATGCAAAAACTATCATTTCAGCAGCAGGATGTTGGACTAAAGAATTGTTATCAGATATACCAGTTGAACCACAAAAGCACACTGTATTTCGAGTTAAATGTCCAAAACATTTTCCTGATATGCCACTAACTGGAGATTTAACAACAGGTGTATATTGGAGACCAGAGGGTAAAGAGTTCTTAGCAGGTTCACCTATATCTGTATTTGATGCGAAAGATTTAGAACCAGAATGGAATGATTTTGAAGAATTAGTTTGGCCTGCTCTGGCAAAAAGAGTTCCAGCCTTTGAAGAACTAAAATTAACTGGTGGTTGGGCAGGATTTTATGATTGTAATAAACTTGATAACAACGCAGTTGTTGGTAAACACCCAAAATATGATAATGTTTATTTAGCCTCTGGTTTCACTGGAAGAGGTTTAATGCAGGCACCAGGTATTGGAAGGGCTCTGACTGAATTGATCACAACAGGTAGCTACCAATCAATAGATATAAGTGTTTTTGATGTAGAAAGAGTTTTAAAAAGTAATGCTAGACCAGAACCTTACGTTTTATAATTTTTTAATATAAACTCCTAGTATTCCGTTAAATATAGATACAGCTAATATCAACAATTGTCCTTTAAACGAGTAAAATTCAAAGGATGGATAAAAACTTATCCCAATTGAAAAAAAAAGATAAGTTAAAATAAAAGGCCGATAAAATTTTTTTATAAAATTTAAAATTTTCACTTACTTTCTAGTTGCAATATAAACGCCAATTGTTGCAAGTATAAATCCTGCTATATCAATATTAGATAATTTTTCTCCTAAAAATAAATAGGCCATTACAGCTGTTGTAGGTGGGACAAGAAAAAATAATGTTGAAGTTTTACTCACTGAGCCTGCTTTTATTAAAAACATTAAAATTGTAAAGGCTCCAAATGACACTAAAATAATCTGATGTGTCATTCCTAATAAAAATCCAGTTGTAAAATTTATATAAGGAGTTTCAAATGTTAATATTAAAATTAAATTAAAAGCACAGCCCCCAAAAGCTTGAAATCCATTATTAACTGATAATGGAACATTACCACTTAATTTTTTTTGCCATAAAGTTCCTGTAGTAATTGCAGCAAGAGCTATAAAACAAGTTACAAGTCCATCCTTTGGGAACTCGTCTCCAAAATCTACCCCAAGCACTAGTAAAGAGCCAATAAAACCAAATATAATACCAACCCACTGTCTCCACCCTATTACTTCCTTATAAATTGGTCCTGATAATAAGTTAGTTAATATTGGCTGAAGAGTAACTATTAAAGCCACAACACTTGCAGGGACACCTACATGAAACGCGTACCAACAACCACCAAGATATAATCCATGAAATAATACACCTGTAGTTATGCTTTCTAATATATATCTCACTTTTGTAAAAATTATCTCTTTTTTAAGTAATGCGAATAAGAAGAAACCAATAGTTACAATTCCAAATCTAAAGGCAAGTGCTGCAAAAGGTGATGCATTCTGAACTATAATATCACCTGAGATGAATGCAGATGACCATAGCAATATAAATAGTAAAGGAAATGTTTTAATCATTTATTGAGGATTTTAAGTCACAAATTTTCTTAACTAAATTTTGACAAGCATTTTGCCAATATTTTTACCATTTAATAAATCAATAAATGACTTTGGAGCATTCTCTATTCCTTCGTAGATAGTTTCTTTAAATTTTATTTTACCATCTGCCAACCATTTTGACATTTCAGTTTCAAATGGCTCTCTTTCATTATCGTGATCAAAAATAAGAAATCCTTTAATTGTAAGTCTTTTTACTAAAACATAAGCCATATTTTTCAAACCAGATCCAGGATTTGTTGCATTCATTTGAGAAATTCTTCCACAAATCACAATACGACCATATGTTTTCATTTGGAAAATAGCGGACTCTAAAAAGTCTCCACCAACATTATCAAAATAGAGATCAAAACCATCAGGACAAATTTCCTTGAAATGTAATACAAGGTTTTCTACTTTCTTATAATTAAAAGCATGATCAACTTTTAATTCATTTTTTAACCAATCAACTTTTTCATCAGACCCTGTGCTTGCAATAACTTTACAACCAAGATTTTTTGCAATTTGGCAAACAGTAGATCCAACACTTCCTCCGGCAGAGGAGACTAAAACTATCTGTCCAGGTTTTAATTCACCATGTTTTAACAGACCTATATAAGCTGTATGACCTGTCATTCCAAGTGGACCTAAGTACGACTGTATAGGCATATCAATTGGTTTTAGTTTCTTTAGTTCATCAGAACTACAAACAAATTTATCTCTCATACCAAGACTGCTAAATACTAAATCTCCAACACTAAAATCTTTATCATTTGAGAGTTCTACTTTACCGATTGCATACCCTTCCATTTCCTCACCGATTTTAAATGGTGGTTTATAATTTTTTCTCTCAGTCATTCTTGCACGCATATATGGATCAACTGATATCCATGAATTTGACACTAAGACATTTTTTTCATCATTAATTGAAATTTCTTTTGATTTTATTTCAAAATCTGTTTCTTTTGGTAATCCAGTTGGAATATAATTTTTTAAAGATACGTATTTACTAACCACAGACATTTTAAGAACCCCAAATACTATTTAATATCGCTTCGCGTCTACATCCTTTTTTATATCTTAAGTAATTAAGGAAATTTATTTGGTAATAATCTTGATGAACAGCTTCTGCCATGTAAAATTTATCAAATTTTCTTACATAAGTTACTACTTTTTTTTTAAATTTTTTCTCTATTTCCTTAATACTATTTTCTATTAGTTTTTTTTGCTCATCATTTTGATAAAATGCCACTGATCTATAACTATATCCCTTGTCACAAAATTGTCCTACAGCATCAAATGGATCAATATTTACCCAGAATTCTTCTAAGAGTTTTTCATAGCTAACTACTTCTGGAATATATATGACTTCAATAACCTCAAAATGACCTGTGTTTCCATATGTAACTTCTTCATAAGTTGGATTTTCGGTAGTGCCACCTGAATAGCCAGAGATAACTTTTGAAACGCCAAGAATATTTTCAAAAGACTCTTCCATACACCAAAAGCATCCTCCAGCAAAATAGGCTTTTTCAAAATTTGGTGAATTTGCAAAACTCGTTGAAGAAATAAGAATGAAAATTATTGATAAAAATTTTTTCATTAAAGGTAGCTATCTAATTAATGATAGCTTACCTTTAATAATTTCTATTTAAAACTCTATTTTTTTTGATATTTTGCCGCTTCTTCTGAACCACCGGTAGCGCTTCCTTTACTATAAGAATGCGCACCCATTCCAGCTAATTGTCCATCTTTAACAATTAAGTATTGGTTACGTATTTCACTACCTTCAAAGAAACATTCTAAGATTTCTCTTACACCATCAGCATATCTAGCTTGAGCAGATAGTGATGTTCCAGAAGTATGAGGTGTCATTCCATGGTTTGGCATTGTTCTCCACACGTGATCGTTTGGAGCTGGTTGAGGAAACCATACGTCTCCCGCATATCCACTTAATTGTCCACTCTTCAAGGCTTTTGCTATTGCATCTCTATTACAAATTTTACCTCTTGCAGTATTTACAATGTATGCACCTTTTTTCATTTTACCTATCATTTCATCATCAAATAAGTTTTCTGTTTCAGGATGCAGAGGACAGTTGATTGTTACAACATCACATACTTTAACCATAGACTCCACAGTTTCATGGAAAGTAAGATTTAACTCTTTTTCAACTGATTCAGGTAATCTATGCCTATCAAAATAGTGAAGATGAACATCAAAAGGTTTCATTTTTCTGAGTGCATCTAATCCAATTCTTCCAGCTGCTACAGTTCCAATATGCATTCCCTCAACATCGTAAGATCTTTGAACAGCATCTGCTATATTCCATCCACCTTCATTTACGATTCGATGTTGGTTGTGGTAATCTCGAACAAGTGAAACTATCATCATTACTATATGCTCAGCAACTGATCTTGAGTTACAGAAAGTAACTTCTACGACATCAATTTTATGATCCATTGCTGCTTGTAAATCTACGTGGTCTGAACCAATTCCTGCAGTAATTGCCATTTTCAAGTTTTTTGCTTTTTCAATCTTTTCTTTTGTTAAATAATAAGGAAAGAATGGTTGAGAAATAACTATATCTGCATCAACTATATGTTTATCAGCCTCGCATCCTTCTCCATCTTTACTATTTGTTACAACTAACTCATGACCATTGCTCTCTAAAAATTTTCTTAATCCTAATTCACCAGATACACATCCTAATAATTCTCCTGGTGTAAAATCCCTACCTTTTGGACTAGGTAAAGTCATGCCATCAGGATATTTTTCTAATTTTGGAAGATCTGATAAAGGGTAAGCTTTAGGCATACCACCTTTAGGATCATCATATAACACGCAAAGTACTTTCATTTTTTCTCCTAATATTTATGTTTTAAAATCTTTCTATAGATAATTTCTTATTAAAGTGTAGCATAAAATAAGAACATCAATCAAACGAATAGTAGTTGATTAGGGGTATTTCTTTTTAGCAACGAATTTATTCAGAATAATTCCAAAGGCTATTATAATTAAACATCCAGTTAATATTGGGGAGAATAAATAGTCAAACGATACTGAGCCCAATATGACTATAATAGGATTTCCTCCAGCTGGAGGGTGGGTTACATCTAGTAAAATCATTAATCCAACACCAATACCTACTGCTAAAGGTATCGATATATAAATTGGTAAGGGGATAAAATTATAAAATAGAATTCCAATTGCTGAAGTTACTAGATGGCCAAATAATATATTTTTAGGTTTAGCAAATGGACTTTCTGGGTAACCATACAAAAGAACCATCGAGGACCCAAATGATGCAATTAAAAAAAGTCCAAAATTAGTTTTATAAGTTAATAAAGTGAGGACACCAATTGTTATAGTTGTAAAAATCAATGCTAAAAGGGATTTTAAAATTTTATCTTTATTCATTTATTGTATTACTTTTTTTAAAGCTTTTATTGGAAGTGTTAAACATTCTTTCCTTGCATAATTTTTTTTATCAAAGATTTTTTTAAACTCTTTCCATTCACTTGGAAATGAAATATTTTCTTTATCATTAAACTTATCTAATAATCTTAAAAAATTTTTAATTTTATCTTTACTTTTTTTCTTAAAATTTTTTGTAACTAAATTTGCAGATGCATTGCAATATATGCAAGATTGAGACTGATAAGAAAAATCTTTTATAACATTGTCTTTAATAATTAAAAAAATTTCAATCTCATCACCACAAATTTGACTTTTATATTTCATCGAATGAGTGAAGTTATGAATATGTTTATTGTTTTTAGTATCAGAAGCTATTTTTAAAATATTAATATCCATTAATTTGAGTATTTATTTGATTGTTATTATACAAATTTATATTTATATTTTCATATTTCTTAAATAAAAAAATAGCACATGCTAAATTTAAAAAATCCTAAAGTAGCCATACCAATCGTATTAATTGCTGGTATTTTTTGGTCATTTGGTCCATATGTTGTAAGGCACATCGATCAGCCAGAAACAGTTCCTTGGCAATATTTATTTACAAGAGGAATAGTTATTTTTCTTTTACTTAATATGTATTTATTCCTTGAGGAAGGAAAAGAGTTTTATAAAAATTATTTTAAAGTGGGTATATCGGGTTTAATTGGAGGTATTGGTCTTGGTACCGCAATGATAACATTTATATGGTCAATTACTAATACGACAGCAGCTATCACTTTACTTTGTCTTGCAGCAATGCCATTTATAACAGCCTTATTAGGATTTTTATTTTTAAAAGAAAAAATTTCATTAACAGTATGGATTGCCATTGTAGTTGCAGCAGCAGGTATTTGTATAATGGCTTTTGACAATTCTGGTAAAAATTCATTGCCAGGGCTTGTGTTTGGACTTATTTCTGCATTAGGTTTCTCAATTTTTTCTGTTTCACTTAGATGGAGAAAAGAAACGCCAAAATTTACTACTGTAGCCTTTGCAGGGTTTTTCTGTTTCATATTTTCTGCTGTAATGCTTATGTCGAACGATGCTAATTTTTTATCCACTGGAAAAAACGAAGCCTTATTTGCTACCCATGGAACTCTAGTATGCATGGGTTTAATATTATACTCAATTGGATCAAAAAACATTCCAGCAGCTGATCTAACTTTACTCTCACTTACTGAAGTAATAGGTGGAATATTCTGGGTGTGGTTACCATGGATGGGAATTAATGAAGTCCCATCTACGAATACTATTATTGGTGGATTTTTTATCTTTATGTCAATTTTTTACTACAGCCTCATTATGCAGTCTAATAGAAGATTTATAGGTTTAAATTAAAATGAATAATGAAAAAGTAATTGTTAATAGTTGGAATGAATGGGATCCATTGAAACATGTAATAATAGGTAAAGCAGATGGTACTTGTATACCTGCCCCTGAGCCAGCATTAGATGCCAAAGTTCCAGAAGACAGTGATATGAGAGGAAAATTTGGTCCAAGAACTAAAGATACTGTAGATAAAGCAAATCAGCTTTTAGATGATTTCTCAAATATATTAAAAAAAAGAGGGATTAAAGTTGATAGACCAGATCCAATTGATTTTAATCAAAAAACATCTACACCAGATTGGCAAGCGGAAACGATGTTTGGATGCATGCCACCTAGAGATGTTTTGCTAACTGTTGGCAATGAAATTTTAGAGGCTACCATGAGTTATCGTTGCCGATGGTTTGAATATCTATGTTACCGACCACTTTTAAAGCAATATTATAATTTAGATCCAAATATGAGACACGAATCTGCTCCTAAACCTAGATTAACAGATGAGGATTACAGAGAAGATTACTTATCAGACAAAATAGGAATTCAAAAAAGACTGGAATGGACAGAAAATAGATATTTTGTTACCACTGAAGAGGAGCCATTATTTGATGCTGCTGACGTTTTAAGATTTGGTAAAGATTTAGTAGTACAACATGGTTTTACAACAAATTTAAAAGGAATTGATTGGTTAAAAAGACATTATAAAGATCACAGGGTTCATGCTGTTAATTTTCCAGGTGATCCTTATCCAATTCATATAGATGCAACTTTTACACCTATCAAGGAAGGTTTAATAATTAACAATCCTCAAAGAAGGCTTCCTAAAGAGCAAAGAAAATTGTTTGAAAATAACGGATGGGAAATTATTGATAGTGCTCAACCTGCACACAACGAGCCCCCGCCTCTATGTTACTCTTCAACATGGCTATCAATGAATGTTTTAGTTTTAGATTCTAAAACTGTATGTGTAGAAAAAAGTGAAGTATACCAAGCAGAACAACTCGATAAATTAGGAATGGAGGTTGTTCCTGTTGAGCTTAGAGATGCTTATGCTTTTGGAGGTGGATTACATTGTTGTACAGCAGATGTTTATAGAGAAGGTCAATTAAAAGATTATTTTCCAAAACAATAATTGTGACACAGATAAAAACAAAAAGAGAAAGAGTAAAATTTGCTTCAGATAATGTTACGGGCGCATGTCCAGAGGTCTTAAATGCACTTCTTAAAGCTAATGAGGATGACAAAACGCCCTATGGCAATGATGAGTTGTCGAAAAACTTACAAAATAAATTTTCAGAAATATTTGAAAAAGAAGTTATAGTATTTCCAACAGCATCAGGAACAGCAGCTAATGCTTTAGCCTTATCAACTATGACTCCTTCTTTTGGAAATATCTATTGCCATAGACTTTCCCATATAAATGTAGATGAATGTGGGGCTCCAGAATTTTATACTGGAGGTGCAAAGTTAGTAAATCTGGACGGTAATAATGGAAAAATTATAGCTGAAGAATTAGATAGTAATATCTCTGGAAAAGGCGTGGTTCATCATACTCAACCATCATCAGTAAGTATTACTCAATTATGTGAAACAGGCGTTGCTTACAATTTAGATGAAATAAAAAAAATATCTGAGATTGCTCACAAACATGATTTAAATATTCATATGGATGGAGCAAGATTTGCAAATGCATTAGTTTCATTAAACTGTACTCCAGCAGAAATGACATGGAAGTCTGGAATTGATGTACTATCATTTGGAGCAACTAAAAATGGATGCCTAGCAGCAGAAGCCATTATTTTTTTTAAACCAGAGTTAGTTGGAAATCTAGCTTTTTTAATGAAAAGAGCAGGTCATTTAATTTCAAAGATGCGTTTCGTATCAGCTCAATTAGATGCTTATATCTCAAATGAGGTTTGGTTAAAAAATGCAAAGCATGCAAATGCTATGGGGAAAAAATTAAGCCAAGGTTTACTGAAACACAAAAATATTGAATTATCTTACCCAACAGATGCAAATGAAGTTTTTGTCAAAATACCAAAAAAAATAATTGATCAATTTAATTCGCATGGTTACAAAATTAACGATGATGAGTGGGAAAATAAAGCTGTTCGATTAGTTACTGCCTGGAATACTCATCCAGATGATGTAGAGTCATTTTTAAATATAATTAAATCTTAATTTAGCTAGGATTTTCTTTAAGGAAATTTATATAATTAACTATTTCATCAAATTTTTCATCCTCAATATCTTTATAACTTGCATTAAATTTACTCTTTACGCAAATTGCGACATGTGCATAAGGATTTCTGCCTTTAGGATGATTAGGATGATCTGGAAGTTGTCCTTCCAAATAATCGCCAGCATCCTGAATAATTTTCCAGAGTTTGCTTGCATTTTCTTTGTTCACACCTTCACTTTTTTTGTTTTACATCAAAAGTTCGTATTAAGGAACTAGTTACATTATTTTCTCAAGTTTCCAAGCTTCATCTTTAGCATTAAACTTTGCGTTCCAGTCTTTAGATCTTTGATCTTCAAATAAGGCATAAAATTTTTCCTCATCAGTAACATTTGCAATAAAAATCATTTTACCTTCACGGATATGTGCCCATTCAAATGATGACGTGCATTTTGCAAGATCATCTTTAAATATACTGTATAATTCATCTGCATCTTTTTTAGTTCCTTCATATGTTGTTGTTCCAACAAAGTTCATAGTTTTTCCTTTCTTTAATTAATTAAATTAGTATATGCACAACAAATTCCTAATCAATATGATTTTCAACGAATTTGTTCAACTTGCTCTAGTTTGGGACTAGTTTCTAAATAAAATCCTATAACACAGAACCATAAACTTTAAAGATTTTTTAATTTATTAATCAACTGGTTTGTTCTTATTTATATCTACTTCATCATAGGATTTACCAAATCTCACTTCATCAAATAGCATTACGGTTGTTGGAATTTTATTTTCCCATTTATATTTAAAAGGTTTTATTATGTTTTTTTGACCACTTGGTTGAGTCATGGTCTTCATTCCCTTTGGTTTATTTTTATTTATTTGAGATAAGTAATCACCAACTCTAAATTTATAAATACCATATCTCATATTAATTTGTTGTTTGTTACTGCTCCACCCATGGCTTTTGGACTCTTTAATATGTTTACTTTTTATAAAAGGAATATAATGGGTGCACTCATTAATCTGTTCTCCATTCCACCATAGCTCAAAATATTTTTCACCTTTAATTCTTTCTCTACTATAATTAGTTTTAACTATAAAATCATTCCAACTACCTTTTTTAAAAGAGAAACCATGGCATCTCTTATAGTGACCTAATCTCACTTGAAAGCCTGAACCCTGTGTAGAAACCATCCATAATGGCATATCTACACCTTTCATTTTAGCTTGAAACAAAGACATCTTAGATGCTACGAAATCATATCCAAAATCTTCGGGTATATATATACTCAAAGCATAAAATACTGGTTCTTTAAATTTTTTACTTGAGTAATGAAGTTTTTTTAAATGTCTTTCTGTTCTTTGAGCACCCCATTTACAATCTTGTTTTTTACATTCACCATGTCTAATTTCAAACTTTTGAGCTGATTTACCAGCACGAACATTTTTATCGACTATTTCAAAATGCTCTTTGATATCCATATGATGCCACTTAGTTTTTTTAATTGTAACAGGCTCTGTATAACCTAAATTACATGTAAAAAAGATTAGAATCACAATCCCAAAAATTTTTTTCATTTAAAATCCACCTCGCCAATTATTTTTAGATTTCAAATCTTTCTCTTCTTGTTTTGAAGTAGGTCTGAATAAATAAAAACCCAAGACAAGAATTACGAATATACCTAAAATAATTTCAATCATGTTTAATTAATCTCTAAAATTAATAAATTCAATCGGAAGCCCTATATCTATTGCTTCTATGGCAGATATTGCTTCTTGAAGATCGTCTCTTTTCTTTCCTTGAGCTCTTAATTCTTCTCCTTGAATTTTAATTTGGATTTTAAGTTTTAGTTTTTTTACATTAGCAATAATCTTTTTAGCATTTTCTTGGCTTATACCCTCAGCTAATTCACTAACCTGCCTTATAGTTCTACCAGCTGCACCCTCTGAATTTTTAATAATTATTACTCTTGGATCTACTTTTCTTCTTATGAGGTGAACTTGTAACAATTCATTTACTTGTTTTAATTTTAATTCATCTGGAGCTAGTGTAGTTATTATTTTATCTTTTCTTTCAATAGAAATATTAAGCCCCTTAAAATCGTATCGGTTAGCAATTTCTCTTAAACAATTAGCAAGAGCATTATCAAACTCTTGATAATTGATTTTACTTATAACATCAAATGAAGGCATACTTTTTAATATTACTTACATTAATATATTTTTTAATTAGAACAACCTTCATCAAAGCTACTTTATTCACATTTTCTTTATTCTTTTAATTTTTTGGTAACCAAGAGTTATAGAATGGATTATTTTTATCAATTGGAAGTTTGATATTTATATTTTGTCTTGAAGATTGGTAAACAGCAGTTACAAACTCTAATGATTTTCTAGCATCTGACAATGTTACCTCATCACTTGAAGAGCCATCTAGTTTCTTTGCTACTTCATCAAACATTCCTGCGTACCATGATTTAGGTTTTTCGACTTTTGACAATACTTCATCAATTTGACTTTGTGAAATAGGAGCTCTTGGTAAAAATATCCATTCATCATCAGCTGGATTATAAGGTTTATCTGGAGATGCTCCCGATTCTACAGTCAGTCCATCAAAACAGAATTTTAGTCTACTGGTATCATTTGCTGCACCAAGGGTGATTGAGCTAGTGACCAGTGTTCCATCTTCCATTTCAATTGATAAAGATGCACAGTCTTCAACCTCAATATCATTTACTCTTGTTGTTAATTTTGCAAATACATTTGAAACTGGTCCTAGTATCATGCTCACCAAGTCATGAATATGTATTGAATGACTTAAAATTGCTCCTCCTTGTTCACCATTCCAAGTACCTCGCCAAGGTTTTGAGTAATAATCTTTTCCTCTATTCCAATGAGTTTCTAATGAGGCGATTAAAGGTTTTCCAGCAAGTCCTGACTTTATTAGTGCCTTAAATTTAGAAAATCCTAATCCATATCTATATTGGAATACAGGAAAGATTATCTTTCCTGTTTCTTTACTAATGTTTTCTAGCTCATCAATTTCTTTAAGACTTGAAACCAATGGTTTTTCACAAATTACATGCTTTCCAGCTTCAAGAGATTTTTTGCACGCAGAAAAATGTAAATGGGGTGGGAGACAAATATCAATTATGTCTATTTCCTTTACTTTTAATACATCATCAAAGTTTAATGACATTTTAGTATCATTATTTGACGCCAATATTTTATCTATTGCATCTCTAGTTAAACCACACAATGTATGAACACTAAATCGGTCTGATACTTTTTGAAAATCTTTAAAATGTTTAGATCCTATATTAGTTCCTATTATTGCTACCTGATATTTTTTCATTTTTTTTCTGCTAATTCTTGAGCTTTAATTGCTAGTTCCATTGATAAGTAAGTAAGTTCTTGTGAACAAGCAGTATCAGTTCTATTTAAAACATCGTTAATTAAATTAGCAAAGTAAGGGAGTTTTACATTTGAACAGTCAATATGTTTAACTTCATCGTTATTTGCTAAATATAACTGATTTCCTTTTTCAGATTTAGCTAGGTCTGTGTACTTTCTAATTTCAATAAAACCTTTATCACCCAGTATAAATAACCTTCCATCTCCCCAAGTATGAAGTGCATCAGGAGTAAACCAATCTAAACGGACATATCCATGACCACCATTTCCAGAAAGATTAACTTCCCCAAAATCTTGAAAACCATCGAATTCTTTCTTAGTAGTATTTTCAACTAACGCATGATTCACTTTAGCTTCATTTGAATTTGTAAATACTAAAAATTGATGAATTTGATGTGAGCCTATATCTGTTATTATTCCACCATAACTAATACGATCATAAAACCAATCAGGTCTTTCATAATTGCCTTGTCTGTGAGGGCCCGTGCCAATTGTTTGTTTTACTTTACCAATTTTACCTTCAGTAACTAGCTCTTCTGCTTTTGCAACAGCTGCTACATGAAATCTTTCTGAAAAATTAATTGACCAAATTTTTCCTGTCTCCTTAACTGTTTGTTTTAGATTATTAAGTTGCTCAAGAGTTGTACATCCTGGCTTGTCAACCATTACATCTTTTCCAGCTTTCATTGCGTCTATAGATAGATTAGCTCTATCTTTAGGAATGGATGAAATTAAAATCATATCAATTGTATCATCATTTAAAATATCACTTTTATTATCTACTCTTTTTATTTGAGGATATTTTTTTTTAAATTCATCTAAAATTAACGGAGAACCTTGTGTCCAAAAATAATTACAACTACATCCCTCTTTAAGCATCTCATCAAGCATGTCGAAGATATGACCATGATCAATACCCAATACTCCAAGATTTATAGTTTTAGTCATAAACTATTTTAGCAGAATAAAAATTTTAAATAAGATTTTAATTATTGGGAAGGGTTATTCTCTACAATTATTGTTTCTTCGGTTCCTACTGGTTTTACCGGGTCCTCAATAGGTTCTGTTGCTGGATTAAGTTCTAAGCCAATAGGTGTTATTGTCGTAGGAAGTGGTGTGAATTGAGAGTCAGGGTTTTCAATAACCTCTCTAACATTCATTCTGTAAACTCCATATGCTCCTATTAAACAATGAAATATAATTAGAAATATAAAATAACCATTCTCTCCTATTAAATCCATAAACATAGAACATAAAAAAGGTCCACTAATTGCACCCATTCCAAAGGTAAATTGTAAACCTGCACCTGCAGCTACAAATTTTTCTTTAGCTATAAAATCATTAGTGTGAGCAAAAATTAATGCAAACATAGGAAGACTAAAGAAAGCATACAAACCTGTAAAAATATAAAACCAAAACTTTGAGCTAGCTAATCCATCAGGTAAATGCATTGTACCAACTGAAAAAATTGCACATAGCGCAAAGAAAGCTGAAGCAAACGTAGAATATACTGTAACTGTTCTTCTGTCATAAATATCTGATAGTTTACCAATAGGCCATTGGGAAATAGCTCCAGAAATAGCAATTAGAAAAGTTACAAAAGAAATTTCAAAAATACTAAAATTCATTGATGCTGCATAAACAGCAATTAAAGCAAACATTGCAGAGTGACAAATTCCACATAAAAGTGCACTTACTATTCCAAAAGGAGAGGCCTCATAAAGTTCTTTAATTTTCATTCCAATAATTTTTTTAAATTTTGGTGGTTTTTTCTTAGTTAATAAAATTGGGACAAGTGAAAGTGACATGAATAAAGAAACAAGTATAAATGGCTGAAAATTTTCTGGCTTACTGAAGTTTAAAAAAAACATTCCAATCGCCATAGATGCGTAAAGAACGATCATATAAATTGATAAAACACTTCCTCTATTTTTATTGCTTGCTCGGTCGTTTAACCAGCTTTCTGCAATTGTATATAAACATACCATTGAAAAACCTGAGGCAATTCTTAATACAAACCATGTAAATGGATTGATGATTATAGAGTGCACTAAAACAACGATAGAAGCAATTGATGCAAAAGCAGCAAATACTCTTATATGACCAACTCTTGAAACTAAAATCGGAACTGTTTTTGCTCCTATAAAATAACCTACAAAATATCCTGATAACATAAAGCCTGTTGCTGTTAAGCTGAAACTTTCATAAACAGCTCTCACTCCAAGTAAAGAAACTTGAAAGCCGTGGGCTATCATAATTAGACCCATGCCTGTGAATAATGCCCAGGAATTTTTGAGTATTTTTTCCATAATTGCGCTATCTATGGATGATTTGATAGTAAATCAAGAAATTATTTAATAATTTTTTCAGGCTCTCTTATTTTAATAAATGAGTGAATGCCTAAAGTGATTATGATCACGGCACCTCCAATGATCGTCTCCAAAGTTGGCTGCTCTTTGACAACTAACCAAACCCAAATTGGACCTATTATTGTTTCTAATAAGAAAAATAGATTTACTTCTTCTGCTGGTATAAATCTTGGTGCGATTGTTACCAAAACAAAAGGTAGGACTACACAAATAATGCACATTATCGGTATATAAATTTGATCTGTTCCAATTAGATTAAAGTTTTCAACAAAAAAGAAAGCAAATACTGCAACTCCTAATTTGCCCATTACAGCAGAAGGCAAAAGATCTCTGTCTTTAGCATATCTGATAAGAACAGCATTTACAGCTAATCCAGATGCTGTAACAAATCCCATTATATTCCCAAAAAGATTACCGACTTGTAGCGAGTCGTAAAAAATAAACAAAGCCGCTAAAAATGTGACGAAAATGGCGATCCAAGTCCCTTTATTAGGCATTTCTTTTAAGAATATTGCCCCAAGTATTGCGGAAAGCATTGGGGCTAAAGCAATCATAATCAACGTATTGGCTACGTTGGTATTTTGAATAGAGACAATGAAAGTGATGTTACAAATAGAAAAGCTAATTGCGTAAAATATACCAACTGTACCAACTTTTAAAAAGGCATTAATAAAATTTTGCCTATAAAATAATAGTAGTCCAATTAAGACTATAAAGAAAGGTATGGCTCCTCTATAAAAAAGCATTCCCCATGTTTCTATGTTTGAAAGCCTGATAAGTAATGAGTCAGGCGTAATAAACATTACAGCTACGAAGGCTAGTAGTGAACCTTTCTTTTGATCTGATAATTTATTCAAGCTTTTAAACCTTTCCAAAATATCTTAGCAAGATTGATTTTAGAAAGGTCATAGTATGTTTTTAATCCAGTAGGAGACGTTACATTAATATCTCCATTTAGTTTCTGATCTATGAAGTCAATTCCAGCAAAATAAATATTATCATTCTTTAATTTTTTTCCTATAAGTTTTGAAATTTTTATTTCTTGTTTTGTAAGTTTTGTAAGTTTAGGCACAGCACCTTTGCTCATATTGCTCAAATATGAACCTTTTTTGGGTACCCTTGAGATTGCTCCACATACTTTTCCATTAATAATAAAAACTCTCTTATCTCCTTTAGATATATTTTTTAAGAATTTTTGAAACATTGAATGACCATTTTTATTTAAAAAACTTGTAATAAGTTTTTTATTAAACTTATTTTTAATGAGATGAATTTGATTACCACCATATCCATTAATGGGTTTCATAATCATACTTTTATTTTGTTTATAAAATTTCTTAATTTCTTCTATATTATTTGAAAACAAAGTATTAGGCATAAATTTGATAAAATGCTTTGAATACAACTTTTCTGATACATTTCTAATAGCAGTTGGATTATTTATTACTTTTGCTTTTTTTAAGTCATCTAAAATAAGAGTAGTTATTAAATATTCTGAATTAAATGGAGGATCCTGCCTAATTAAAATAAATTTAAGATTTTCAACATCTATTTTATGTTTTTTATAAATTTTATAAAATTTTTTTCTTTCATAATTAAATTTTACAAATACTCCATTTGCATATGTTCTATTTTTGATGATAGATAAGTTTGAGGGAGTATAATAAAATATTTTATATCCTAGTTTCTGAGCTTCATGAGCTAAAAATATTGATGTATCAGAAGAAATATTTATTTTATCTAATTTATCGCCTTGTATGCCTATTATTTTATTTGTCATATAAATCTTCTAAATTTTGAAATTTAGAGAATTTATTTATAACATGACTAGCGACTGTTTCTTTATTATTGATAATCTTATTTAGATGTTCCAAGTATTTAGTTTCGTTTGTACCGCTTTTTCCAATAAAATCTCTCTTTTCTAAGCCTTTTTCGGCAATTTTTAACAAGTTGGAGATCCAATAAATCATATCTTTACCCATTAAATTTGTATCAAGTCCTTTCATAGGTGCATTTTTATAAGCATTTAATAAATCTTTCTTTTCCCATTTTGAAATAAATTCTAATGCTTCGTCTAAATTACCATATAAAAGACCAGTAAAAAAAGCAGGACCAGCGCAGATACAGTTCCAACCACAAGTATCCATAGATCTTAATTCAATGTATTGTTTTAATCTATTCTCTGTAAATATAGTACTTAAATGCAATCCAAGATCGTCAATACTTGGTAAAGATTTATTAATTTCTTGAATATTACCATTCATATAATCAGAAAATTTATAATTTTTACCAGATAAGTATTTATCATCTTTTTTTAAAAACAATATTGGATAATCCATTACAAAATCAGCATACTTTTCAAAATCAACATTTTCTAAAAAAATTTCTGGAAGACCACCTCTTGATGTTTCTTGCCATACTTTTGATCGGTATGATAAATATTTACTATCTTTTTTCTCAACAATTGATGAGTTTGCAAAAAGTGCAATACTTAATGGAACTAAACTATTTGCTAATTTAAATTTTTTTATAAAATCATTCTCAGACGTGTAGTCAAGATTTAACTGCGTTCCAGATGTTCTATACATCATATCTAAACTAAGGGACCCACCTTTAGGCATATCCTTTGTCATTACTTCATATCTTTTTTTAGGATTATTTGGAATTTCAGACAACTTAGATATTGGATCAAATCCAGCACTTACTATTTTTAAATCTAATTTTTCAACAACCTGTTTAAGTTCAAACAAATAATTATTAGCTTCAGAGCAAACTTCATGAATATTAGTTAATTGAGCACCTGCAAGCTCAATTTGATTGCCCGGCTCTAAAGTTATACTCTTATTGTCTTTGTTTAACGCTATTACGTTTTCACCTTCATAAGATGGTTTCCAACCAAATTCATATAAAATTTTGAAAATCTCTTTAATTGTAGAATAAGTAATTCTTTTATTATTCTTCTTGTAGAAAAGAAATTTTTCGTGCTCAACGCCTATTTTGGAATTTATAGGCTCCTTAATTCCTGATTTAAAATGATCTATTATGTTATCTTTATTCATATTAACGATTTAATCACTCTTACTTAGATATTCAACAGCTTCGCTTATGTTAGTTAATTTGTTAGAACAAGTTTGGTTTTTACATATAATAACACTAGGTTTTGTATCATTATTTGATTGGTAAACAAATGTTGCAACTCCTAGATATTCTTTTTGTAAATAAAGCTGCATTTCCTTAATAGACTGAGATGTTCCATGGAATGTGAATGATAAGCTATTATCGCAAATATCAAGGGTTTTAATAAAGCTAAACATCTGTGAATAATAAGAGTTTATAACTTGGTGGAATGATTTTTTAAGCACTTCATTTCTTTCATACCATATTTTATCATTTGTAATTGAATATAATTTATTTGAAATTAATAGATAAACACTATTACCATTTGGAATGTTGCTATCATTTAAGTCTAGTGGACTCGCAAACAAATCATTATCTTTTATAATATTTTTCTGAAACAACCGAGTTTCATTATTAAAGAATAATTCCCAAGTATCATTCATTATTTTTATTGATTTTTCTAGTGCTTTTTTATCAGCATTAACCTCGTAAAGTGTTATCATTAGTAGAGCATAATAAACATAGTCCTCAAGAAAAGTTTCTATTTCTTTATTTTCATAGCAATGAATAATTTTTTGATTTAATTTTTTATTTAGTATTTCAATTGTTTCTATTGTTTTAATTTTTAAATCTTCATCATCTAAATTTACTGAAGTTTTGAGAAGAACTTGGAGCATATATGAGTTTAAATCCGTTTGTGATTTATCGTCAAAAAATGGTTTTATTCTTTTTCGTCTAATATCGAGTAATTTATTTTTAATTCGATCTAGGTTATCTTTATCTTCATCAGGTATTAAATTTTTTTCTACCAGGATGTTGTTACCTTCAAAATTACCACTCTCCGAAATTTCATACTTATTTTCTAAAGTTTTCATATCATCCTTTAAAAGATTTTTTAATTCTGCGTATGACCAAACATAATATTTTCCTTCAACACCTTCACTATCAGCATCATATGCGGAACCATATAATTCTTCTTTGTTTTTAAATTCATTATTAAAATATTGAATTGTTTGTAAAAGTTTATTTTTAAAATAATCATTTTTGGTATTTTGATAAAATTTTGTTAATAGATCTATGAACTGGATGTTATCGTAAAGCATTTTTTCAAAGTGTGGAATTATCCATTTTTCGTCAACAGCATATCTTGAAATTCCTCCATCTAGTTGATCATAAATACCTTTGGAACAAAGATTATTGAGTAAAATTTCAACAGGCTTAAAATAATTTTTATTTTTAGTCTTTAGATAAAAGTAGAACATTGCATCAAATAAATAAAATTGGGGGAACTTTGGGGCTCCTTTGAAACTCCCATTATTTTCATCTAAATAATTAATAATTTTTTCAACAAATGGCTCTAATGGTTGATTTAAAACTGCAGATCTTTGATTTATTTTTGAGAATATTTCTTTAACTTGTGGTGCTTGAGCTAAAATTTTCTCTCTATTTTCATTGTAGACGTTATGCACGTTGTTTAAGACTTTTTTAAAGTCAGGCCTCCCTTGAATTTCCTTAGGTGGGAAATACGTTCCTCCTGTAAATGGTACACCATTTTCGTCTAAAAACATTGATAATGGCCATCCACCTTGAGCTCCAGTTAGTATTGATAAGCTTTTTTGAAAAACATAATCTAAATCAGGCCTTTCCTCTCTATCAACTTTAATATTAATAAACTTTTCGTTCATTAGTTTGGCAGTTTCTTCATTTTCAAAGCTCTCATGAGCCATAACATGACACCAATGACAACTTGCATATCCAACGCTTAAAAATATAGGTTTTTTTTCTTTCTTTGCTTTACCTAAAGTTTCTTTATTCCAAGGAAACCAATCAACTGGATTATCTTTATGTTGTTGAAGATAAGGACTTTTTTCGTTTTTTAAAATATTAGACAATTTAGTGATGGTAATAAGGTTTTCTTGAAAAAATATTCCTAACCATTGGTTCAAATTCTTTTAAAGTCATTGACTTATAATTAGGATCAAAAGAAGCCTGATCATAGTTTTCACAAAAATCTATTGTTGCTTGATAATGTTCTGCATTTTTATATTTTTCTCTTGCATTTTTGTCTCCACCTAAATGTTCTGCAGAATAATAAGTTTGAAAAAGACCATGGTGTAAAATAATCCAATAAATTTTTTCTGAAACATAAGGCTTAATTATTGATGCTGCGTATTGAGAATGATTCATTGGAGCTAATTCATCTCCAAGATCATGTAATAATGTGGCTACAACCATTTCTTCGTTTTCTCCGTTTTTATATGCTCTTGTTGCAGCTTGTAATGAGTGTTCTAATCTTGTTATCTGATAGCCTTCAAGTGTAGTAGTTTGTGAAGCCAAATAATTTAAAATTCTATCTGCAGTTTTTCGTTCATACTGACTTTCTAACTTTTCTAAAAGCTGATAGTCATCTTTAGTACCATACTTCATTTCTGTAAAACTTACTTTTTTCATATTAATTATTCGATGCAGTACTCAATAAGGAAAGTTGGGTTACTTTATCCTCACCTAGTTCATCAATTATTTTTACGGGGTATTCCCCAGTAAAGTGATGATCTGTTAATTGAGGGTAATTTTCATTTCTTTTTTCAAATCCCATTCCTAAATATAAACCATTCAAACTTAAGAATTTAAGTGATTTTGCCTTAATAAATTCACATATTTCAGCTGTGGATTTGTTTGCTGCTAAAAGCTCTTTTTTTGTTGGTGTATCAACACCATAAAAATCAGGAAATTTAATTTCGGGGCTTGCTATTCTCACATGAATTTCTTTTGCTCCAGAGTCGTATAACATCTTCACTATTTTTGACGATGTAGTACCTCTTACAAGTGAGTCATCAACTAGAATTATTCTTTTATCTTTAATCACAGAAATATTTGGATTTAATTTTAACTTAACTCCTAAGCTTCTAATTTGTTGAGATGGTTCAATAAAAGTTCTGCCAACATAATGATTTCTTATTAAACCTAAGTCAAATTTTAATCCTTTTTTTTCAGCGTAGCCTAATGCCGCTGCATTTCCAGAGTCTGGTACAGGCACAACTAAGTCAGCATTTATATTGTCCTCATTAGCAAGTTGTGCTCCAAAGTTTTTTCTATATTCGTAGGCTGTTTTTCCATTCAAAATACTATCCGGTCTTGAAAAGTAAATATATTCAAAAACGCAAGGTCTGACTTTTTTTGGTGGAAATGGTTTAATGCTTTTTAGTTCATCATTTTCAATATAAACGATCTCGCCATTTTCAACTTCTCTAACAAATTTAGCTCCTATTATATCAAAGGCACATGTCTCGGAGGCAAATACATACGAGTTTTTTAATTTGCCAATTACTAGTGGTCTAATTCCGTAAGGATCTCTTACTCCTATAAGGGTATTTTGTGTCATCATCACAAGTGCATAGCCACCTTGAATTTGAAATATAGCATCAATAATTTTATCTATTGTTTTTATTCTTTTAGATTTAGCAATCAGTTTAACTATTGTTTCAGTGTCTGAGGTTGTATAAAAAATTGATCCATCTTGAACCATTTTATTTCTTAAAGTAATTGCATTTGTTAAATTGCCGTTATGCGCAACCCCAATACCTCCTGAGTTAGTATCAGCAAAAAATGGCTGAACATTTCTCAATGCTGTACCCCCGGTAGTTGAATATCTATTGTGTCCAATTGCAAATTTACCTGGCAAATTTTTTAAAACTTTTTCATCATTAAAGTTATCTCCCACAAGCCCAAATCTTTTTTCAGAATGATATTTGTATCCATCAAAAGAAACAATTCCGCAACCTTCCTGCCCTCTATGCTGAAGAGCGTGAAGTCCTAAAGCCGTAAGCGTTGCTGCATCTTCATTATTACTTATTCCAAAAACAGCACACTCCTCCTTTATTTTAGGATCATATATCTTGAACTTTTTTCTTAGTTTCTTCATAATCTTTTTTATCTGGAAATTCTTTTATAAGATAGTTACTACCTTTTTCAACCCATGCATATGTAAAAGCATCATCTAATTTAATTGGCCATTTTTTGTGGTTATAGATGATATTTATAGTTGTATAAATACATACAACTATAACGTAAGCCCTAACAAAACCAAAAAAGAAACCAAAGATTCTATCTAAATTCCCTAATCCAGAGTATGTGACTGCTCTATTAATTCCTTTATTTATTAATAAAATTAAAAAAATAATTATTATGAATAATCCTATGCCAACTGCTATATCAAGGACATATTCACTATCAATTATATCCTCAAAATATGGCTTTACTTTTGGGAATAGAAATAGAGTAATGACATAAGCTAAAAGCCATTTAGAGGCTGACAAAACACTCAATAAAAAACCTTTTTTTGTGCAAGTAATCAAGGATAGTGCTGTGAAAACTAAATAAACAATATCAAAGATATATAGTTCAGTAAAAAAATCTTTTACAACTTCCATTAATTACTCAATGTTAAAAGGTTTGAGTACTAAAAGTAAAGATGGCAATAATGTTAAAACTGATATCATAGCCAATAGCATTGCTAAGCCAGTGAAGACACCAAAATATATAGTTGGTATAAAATTAGATAAAACCAAAATAGAAAACCCAAATACAATTGTTATAGATGTATTGAGTATCGCCACTCCTACTGTCGAATGGCAATATTTTAGTGTTTTATTGTAATCTTTTATTTTAGTCAGTTCTTCCCTAAATCTATAAATATAATGAATGCTATTATCTACTGCAATACCAATCGTGATAGCAGCAATTGTAATTGTCATCATATCTAAAGGAATTCCAGCCAAACCAATTATTCCCAGAATAAAAAAAGCTGCAATAAAATTAGGTATTATGCCAATTAGTGAAATTTTAATATTTCTAAAAAGAATTAAAAACATAACAAATATTCCAACCATAACAAATCCAAGAGTTAAGATTTGGGATTTAAATAAACTTTGAAGTAAATTGTTGAACAATATAAGCACACCTCCAAGTTTAAATTCATCTTTACTGATATTTAATTTATTTTCTAAATCAAAATTAATTTGATTAATCAGATCATTTCTTCTCAATCCATCTAAAGAGTCTTTTATTCTTAAACTTATTCGAGCTTCAGAATTTTTTATAGATATATATGGGTCTACTATTTCTTTTTTGATATTATCTGGAATTTTAGTATACAGAACTCCCATTTCTAAAGTTCCAAGTGGTTTATTATTATTTAATTTTGTTGCAACTTCAATTATAGATGAAAAGGATAAAACTTTACCAACAGCCTCAATATCATCTAAATAATTGTGAACTAGAGTTATTTTATTAATTTTATCTTTTGTAAACCAATATTTATTGTCATTTTCATCCTCATCGCCCCAATCATTCTCACTATTAGTTTCTTCATCCTCATCTTTTGGAAATTTTAAAATTACTTCTAGTGGAGTTGTTCCACCCAATTTTTCATCTATTAACTTCATACCTTTATAAATCTCAGTATTTTTATCAAAGTAATTGATGAAACTATTTTCAACTTCTAATTTTGAGATACCAAATATGCTTAAAAATATAATAATCCCAGTTAAACCAAATATGTAATTTTTATTTTTAATTGCTAATATTCCTAGATATCTTGTTATTTTTGAGTCTTTTTCCTCAGTTAATCTAACATTTGAGTTTTGAAAAAAACTTAACAATGTAGGAAGAAGTGTGAATGTAATTGTTAGCGAGGTTATCAGTCCAAAAGTCATCATCCATCCAAAATCAATAATTGGTTTTATTTCACTAAAAATTAATGACATAAAAGCACATATTGTTGTTAAGACAGTATAAAATATTGGCCAAATCATTTTTTTTGTTGTCAAAATTAAAATTTCAAATTTTTTCTTTCCTGGAAACTGTGTGTTTAGTTGCAAAAACCTAGTACTCATATGAATATTCATTGCCATTGTAAGAATTAACATTAACGCAATAAAATTTGATGAAATTACAGTAACTTTCCACCCAACCAAACCCAGAAAACCTGTCATAAATACAACCGAAAAGAAACAGCTACTGATTGGAATTATTATCCAAATTATTTTTCTGAATACATACCAAAGCGTTAATATTATAAATAGTAATACCCCAATTCCAAACGTAACAATATCATTTTTAATAAAAGTCATCATATCATCTGCTATCATTGGAATACCTCCAAGATAAATTTGGCTATTTTGATTATGATTTTTTATAATCTCTCTAATTTCTAGAATATTTTGATGTCGCTCTTTTTTAATTTTATCTTTATAAGCCTCTAATTCTTTATTGGTCTTTATCTCTTTATCTGTTTTGTTTGGCTTTATATATACAATGATGCCACTTGTTTTTCCGTCCTCGCTAATCACAAAGTTTCTAAATACTGGACTGTTTAATATTTCTTTAAATCCACGGTCTTTATTTATATTCTTACTTGTAAGCGTTTTAAAATTTTGAATACGTTCAATTAAACTATCATCTGTTGACTCTAATAAAGGAATATCTAAAAGAGTAACAACATTATAAACCCAGTTTAATGTTTCTAACTCGTTTTTTAATTCAGAAAGATTTTTAATTGATTCCTGAGAATTCATTTTACTAACTGGGGAGTAAGTGAGTATTAGAAATTCTTTAGCACCATACCTCTCATTTATTTCATTTAGATATTTTAGATCGGGATCATTTTCCAATAATAGTGTTTCTGAACTAGCATCTAACCTAAAGTCTTTAGAATAGTAAAATGCAGTTATCAATATAAGTACCAATATTGAAATAATTAGTTTTGGTTTTTCTATAATATTTTTTTGATAAAAATTAGCTAACATTTAGTATTAGCTTTTATAAATTATATTAATTATTTTGAATATCTTTAAATTTGGTAAACATTTCCTCAAATTCAAGCATTATAGTACCTGTTGGTCCGTGTCTTTGTTTAAGTATGAGTAGCTCAGCTAAATGTGAAATTTCATTCATTTTTGCTTGCCATTCTGCATGTTCAACAGTTGCTGGTCTTGGTTCCTTATTTTTTAAATAATAAGACTCTCTGAAGACAAACATTACGACATCTGCATCTTGTTCTATAGATCCGGATTCTCTTAGATCTGAAAGTAAAGGTTTTTTATCGTCTCTTTGTTCAACAGCTCTAGATAACTGAGATAGAGCTAAGACTGGAACTGATAATTCTTTTGCTAAAGCTTTAAGTCCCTGGGTTATTTCAGAAATTTCTTGAACTCTACCATCTTTAAAGTTGGTACCTTTCATTAATTGAATATAGTCTATTACAATCAAATCTAAGCCATGAATTCTTTTTATTCTTCTTGCTCTATTGCTTAGTGCAGCAATAGATATTGCCGGAGTTTCGTCAATATACAATGGGAGCTCTGATATATTTTTTGAAGTTTCTATAAATTTATCAAATTGTTCTTCTGAAATTTTTCCTCTCCTAATATCATTTGATTTTATTCTTGATTGTTCAGCTAAAATTCTAGTGGATAATTGTTCTGAAGACATTTCTAGTGAAAAAAAAGCAATACATGATTTTTCTCCTTTTTCTTGGATATTTTTTGCAGCATGAAATGCAATATTTGTTGCTAAAGCAGTCTTTCCCATAGAAGGTCTACCAGCAATAATTATTAAATCTGATTTGTGCATTCCACCTAATCTATCATCTAAATCTCTTAAACCTGATGGAACGCCAACAATACCTTCTTCATTTTTATAGGCATTCGAAGCCATTTCTATTGTTTGTCTCATCGCCTCATCAAATTTTACTATCGATGAACTAAACGAACCTTTCTCAGCTAGATCAAATAAAGATTTTTCAAAATTTTCTATAATTTGCTGTCCATCATTATTTAAATCATTCAATTTTGCTGTATCAATTATATTGTCAGAAATTTTGATAAGCTCTCTTTTCACAAATAAATCATAAATTAATTTAGAGTATTCAATACTTTGTCTTGAAGAAGTTGAAAATTTTGTAATTTTGACAAGATATTCAGGGATATTTAAATCGTCTTTCTCATTTTGAAAGTGATTTTTAAGAGTAATTGGATTTGCCAACATTCCTTTATAAATTAAACTTTCAATAGCACTAAAAATTTTTTGGTGCATAGGATCATAGAAATTTTTACTTGAAATTAGTATATTTATTTCATCAAATATTTCATTTGAAAGTAATATTGAGCCAATAACAGACTGTTCTGCTTCAATGTTGTTAGGAAGTTCATCTAACTTTGTTTTAACAATATTTAATGACTGTGACACATTCAAATTTTATCGAATAGGTTAAATTAATTCAAATGTTTAATACTATTGGGGAAAAATATGTATAATTATTTAAATTCTTCTTGAGCAATAGTTTTAATTACAATCTGGGTTTGAACTTCTGGATGAAGATTAATTAAAACTTCAAAATCACCGAGAGATTTAATTTCTTTAGAGGGTTGTATTAAGGATGGGTTTATTTTAACCTCATCAGCTTCCTGTAACATTTTTGATATTTCTGTGGGCTTAACAGAGCCATAAAGCTCTTTATTTTCGGTACTTAATTTTTTAATTTCATATAATTTATTTTTAATTTTTTCGTGTATTAATTTTGCCTCTTTTTTTTTATCTTGGTCTTTTTTACTTAAATCTTGTTTAATTTTTTCAACTTCTTTTATATTTTCTTTCGATGCAAATAGAGCTTTTTTCTTTGAGATTAGAAAGTTTCTAGCAAAACCTCTTTTTACCTCAATTATTTCGCCAATTGAGCCTACCTTTCTAACATTTTCTAATAAAATTACTTTCATTTTTATAGTAAGGCTAAATTTCTAGCTCTTTTAATTGAAAGAGATAGCTCTCTCTGTTTTTTTTGACTTACTGATGTGATTCTTGAAGGTAAAATTTTTCCATTTTCTGATACATACCTTTTTAATAATTTTATATTTTTATAATCTACGGTTGGTGCACCTTTTACTGATAAAGGACATTTCTTTTTAAATTTATATTTTTGATTTTGAAAAATACTTAATTTTGCAAAATTACTTTGTTTAGTCTTTTTTTTGTTATTTCTCTTTTTCATGATTTTATTTATTTATATATTCTTTCTCATCGCTTTTTTTAAAGTAGTCAGTTTTAAGATCAAATTCTTTAACCTTAACAGTCAAAAATCTTAGAAGATTTTTGTCAATTTTTTCACTCTTTTCAAGTTCTGATATTGTTTTTCCATCACCTTTTATTTTAAAATGGATATAATTTCCTTTTTTATTTTTTTTGATTAAATAAGATAAATTCATTAAACCCCAATTTTCTAATTTAACAACATCTCCTTCATATTTTTTGACTATTTTAGAATATTTCTCTTGAATTTGTTTTATTTGGGTCGGACTTACATCCTGTCTGGCGATAATCGTATGTTCATATAAGTTCATAATAATTCTTTTAAAAAAAAGAGGATATACTATTATAATTTTTTAATTACAATATAAAAATAAGGTTTTTACTTATATTTTCTATGTTTTCTGTTCTATTTCCAGGCCAAGGTTCACAATCAGTTGGAATGGTGAGGGAACTATATGAAAATTTCGATTATGTTAAAGATCTTTTTGGCCAAGCAGATGATGCATTAAATTTGTCTATTAGTAAAATAATTTTTAATGGACCAAAAGAAATATTAGATGATACTGAAAATACTCAACCAGCAATTTTTCTGGCAAGTTACGCTATTTTCCAAGTTATAAAAAAGGAAACTTCATTTGATATTGATAAGGCAGATTTTTTTGCAGGTCACTCTTTAGGTGAATACTCAGCTTTAGCTTGTTCAGGTGTCATAAACTTTGTAGAGACAATAAAACTTTTAAAAATTCGAGGAAAAGCTATGCAGACTGCTGTTCCTAAAAATGAAGGTGGAATGGTCGCTGTCTTAGGAGAAGAAATAAAGAAAATTGAAAAAATAATCGAAGATAATAAAAATAAATTTAATTGTTTTATAGCCAATGATAATTCTAATGGACAAGTAGTTATAAGTGGAAAAATCCAAGACCTTGAAAAATTAATAAGTGAATTAAAAAATTTAAATATTAAGAATATTAAATTACCTGTTTCAGCACCTTTTCATTGTATTTTGATGAGTCCTGCTACCAATGTAATGAAAGAAAAATTATTAAATATTAAATTCTCAATACCAAATAATAAAATAGTTTCTAATGTAACGGGAGAACCATCAAAAGACCCTGATACAATCAAGAAGCTTTTAATTGAACAAATAGAAAAGACAGTACGTTGGAGAGAAAGTATAACTAATATAATGAATTTAGGAAATCAAAAATTTATTGAGATTGGACCTGGTAAAGTGTTATCTGGTCTTGTAAAAAGAATTGATAGAAATGTTAAATTAATTCAAGTAAATAATATAAGCGATCTAAATAATTTATGATTAATTTAAAAAATTTAAATATAATTTTAACTGGTGCAACAGGTGTCATAGGACATTCAATCTTAGATAAATTAGTTTCTGCAGGATCCAATATAGTAGCGACAGGTACCAACGAAGAAAAACTCAAAAAAATTCAAGATAAGTATAAAAATGTGAATATCCTAAAGTTTGATATATCTGATCATTCAAGAATTGAAGATTTCGTAGAAAATTGTGATAAAGTTTTATCAAACAAAATTGATATATTAATAAATAATGCAGGAATAACTGAGGATAATTTATCCATAAGAATGAAAGAAGAAGAGTGGAAGAGAGTGATTGACATAAATCTTTCCTCAACATTCTTTATGACCAAACATGTTATAAAAAAAATGCTTAAGTTAAAAAACGGCAAGATAATAAATGTTACATCAGTTGTGGGTCATACAGGAAATATTGGACAAGCAAATTACGCGGCATCTAAGGCCGGCATAGTCGCTATGTCTAAAAGCCTTGCAATAGAATATGGAAAAAAAAATATTAAGGTTAATTGTGTATCTCCGGGGTTTATATTGTCTGAAATGACTAATAAAATCAGTGACGAGCACACTGAAATATTAAAATCAAGAATTTCACTCAATAAATTCGGTAATCCTGAGGATGTGGCAAATACAATTGCTTTTTTAAGTTCTGACCTATCTGATTATATTAATGGAGAAACTATACATGTTAATGGAGGAATGTATTTTAGTTGACAAAGTTAATAAAATATTTATTAACAAATTAATTAAAGGGAACAAAATGTCAGATGATATTTCGAGTAAAGTAAAAAAAATAGTTGCAGATCATTTAGGTATCGAAGAGTCTAAAGTAAACGAAGAGTCAAGCTTCATAGATGATTTAGGTGCAGATAGCTTAGATACAGTAGAGTTAGTAATGGCTTTCGAGGAAGAATTCGGTTCTGAGATATCTGATAGTGATGCTGAAAAGATTTTAACTGTAGGCGATGCAGTTAAATTTATTGAAAATAAAGCAAACTAATTTTTACTTAAATGGCCGAGAACAATGTAGGGGTAATTGTCATATTATCTTCTCCCTCGGGCGCAGGTAAAACAACATTAGTTAAAAAAATTTCAAAAAGAAGAAAATATAAAATATCAATTTCTCATACAACTAGAAATCCTAGACTTAATGAAAAAAATGGTAGGGATTATTTTTTTGTAAATAATAATAAATTTAAGAAACTAATAGAAGATAAAAAATTTTTAGAATATGCCAAAGTATTCAAAAATTATTATGGTTCATTAAGAGAAAATGTAGTCAAGAAATTAGAAAAAGGTGAAAATGTTATTTTTGATATTGACTGGCAGGGAACCAGGCAAATTAAAAAAAAAAAACTTAAGTATAAGATTATAACTATATTTATCCTTCCACCCTCAAAAAAAGAATTATTTAAAAGATTACTTAAAAGAGATCATAAAGACAAAAAGATTGCTTCTGAAAGAATGAAACAATTCAAAAATGATGTGAAACATTGGAACGAATATGACTTTACAGTAATAAATGACAAATTAGAGAAATGTTATGAATTAATTATTAATTTTATAAATTCAAAAACAAAATCACCCAAATCTATAAATTATAATAAAAAATTTATAAGGGATCATATTAAACAATTGCTAAATTGAAGTTTCATATATTTCACAAATTTTATAGTAAGTTTCATAATCTAAATTTTGAGGTCTTAATTTTAAATCAATAGAAAGTTCATTAGAAATTTCCTTAAAATTTGTAAACAGGATTTTGAGAGGTTTTCCTACCATTTTACGTCTTTGACTAAAAAAAATATTAGTAATATGCTCCAAATTTTTAGGATCTTTAAGTTTTAAATATTTTTTTTTGGGAACAAAAGTTAACAAAGTACTTCTAACTTTGGGGGATGGATTAAAACTATTTGGTTCAATATCCGTCACTTTTTCGATATTCATTTTCCATTGAGATAGAATAGCTAATCGACCATAATTTTTAGTATTAGTTTTTGCTATTATTCTATCTGCAACTTCTTTTTGAAACATTAATACAAATTTTTTACAAAATTTATCCAGATTTTTCATTTTTATCCATTTAGCTAATATTTGAGTTGAAATATTATATGGAAGATTACCAAATATAATTAAATTTTTTTGCCTGAAATCCCCATAGTCAAAATTCATCATATCTTCATTTACGATCGTTATTTTTCCATCAAATTTTTCTCTTAAAATATCTACTAATCTTTTATCTTTTTCTATTACGGTTAAATTCTTTGGGTCTTTCTCAAGTAACCTTTTGGTCAATGACCCATCTCCAGGTCCAACTTCCAATATTGAGTCTTCATGTTCAATATTTCCAATTTCTGTTATTAAATTAATTATTTTTTTATCAATTAGAAAATTTTGCCCTAGGCTCTTCTTGAAATAAAGAGTCATTTAATTTTATTTAAAAATTTAAATGCATAAAAAATGGATGATGGATCAGATTTATTCTTACCAATCATTTCATAATTAGGTCCATGATCAGGAGTAACTTTTATAAATGGTAATCCGATTGTAATATTTATAGCATTAAAATTAAATAAAGTTTTAATTGGTGTCAGGACCTGGTCGTGATACATACCAACTACTACGTCAAATTTCTTAATGTTTTTTTCTATAAAAAAAGTATCCGCGGAAAAGGGACCAACAATGTTAATTTTTTTTTTTTTTAAGTAATCAATAGCTGGAACTATTTGTTTTTTTTCCTCACTAACTTTATCTGTTGTCTCACAATGAGGATTTAATCCAAGTACTGCAATCTTAGGTTTTTTTTTTAATTTTGACTTATAAAAAGAATTTATTTTGCTTACTGTATTGATTATTTTTTTTTTTTTAATTTTTTCTGCAACATTTTTTATTGGAATATGTGTTGTTAAAGGACATACGGATAATCTATTGTTATAAATGAGCATTGTCTGTTGTTTTGTTTTTGTTTTAAATCCAACATATTCTGTAATTCCAGGAAATCTTTTTTGTAAAAAGTGGGTTTTCGAAACAGGACCATTAATTAACATATTTAAATTATTTTTTTTAATCAGTTTGATGGCTAGATCAAAGCAGTTTTCAATATAGTCATTTGAATTGCTTGTAATATTAGTAAAAGCTTTGCTGAAGTTATAGTTTACATTAATAATATTTATAAATTTATTCTTAAAATTATAGATGTTGTCGATTTCGTTTATTTTTATTTTGTATTTTAATATTTTCATTTGTTTTTCAACGAGCTGCTTACTACCAATTAATATTATTTTTTTTTTGTTATTTTTAAAATTTGATGATTTAAAATATTTAAATAAAACCTCTAAAAAAGTACTATTTGGCTCACCTAAAACTATAAGGATAATTTTATAATTCATTTATTTGTATATTTTTTTTTAATCTTTTAAAAAATATTATTGAAAAGGCATTAAGTTGTCTGTTTGTTTCTTTTATAATTGACTCGTTAAACTCTTTGTCTATGTCAATTTCTTGCTTAATCTCCCTCTTATCATTTAATTTTATTAACAAATATCCATTTCTCATTTTAATTGGTTTACTTATCTGGTTAGTATTTAGTTTATTTATTTGATTATTTAATTTTTCTGAAATTTGTAATTCATTAACCCAACCTATCATCCCTCCATTTTTTGAGGTATTAGAAATACTAAATATATTTGCAGAATTTTCAAAGCCGATTTCTTCAATACTATTAATAATTGTTAATACTGTTTCATTTAAATTTTTATTCGCAATATCAGAAAAAAAAATTTCGGATAAATTATATTCATATTTTTTATTTTCATTATTGAATTGATTTAAAATATTTTGCTTTAATTTTACTTTGTCTATTTTAACATTTTTAAAATACTTATCATAAATTAGCTGATTCCATAATGTTTCGATATAAATTTTGTTCTTAATTGAATCATAATTTAAATCTTTATTATTTAATATTTTTATAAATTCAGATTTGCTTGTTATATTTTTACTTTTAATAAATTTTAATATAACCGAGTCTGGCAAATTATTTTTTTTTCTTAAATCAAAAAATTTTTCTAGTTCTCTCTTTTTTATAATTTCTGTTACCAAAGAGTCCTTAGCTATATTATTTAGTCTAGAAATATTTAATTGTTTTAACTTTGGATTTAAAAAAATTAAATATTTTTTTTCATTTTCGATATCTAAATTAGTTATTATTTCATCTTGAATTTTAACAACTATTTCGACATATTTTGCTTTTGAACTTAATCCTATAAAAGTTAAGACAACAAAAATGATAAAAATATTTAGTTTTTTCATTAATATTTGAAAAATGTATTTGCAGTTCCTCGTATTTCTGCAAAAGGTATTAATTTAATTAAAAAAATTAAACTTTCATCGGGAACTAAGTTACCATCTCTATAAAACTTTTTTTCATATTCAAAATTAGCTGATAAGCAATCTGTTTCATACATATATGATAATTTATAAAATTGTGTAAAGTCGTCATTCAATTCTTTTGTAGTGTTAAAATTGATACTGTGTTCATTTGAAAAATCATATCTTGTTTGGTTAGAAATGATTTCTTTATTACCAAAATCTCTATTTTCTCGTATATAATCAAATGAAGTAATGAACTTATTGATACCCAGTTCTGCATTTATAGCTTCATAGTTGGCGTGTTCTAAATCTCTGTCATAAGAAAAATCATAGCCTAATTTTAATTTATCGTTGAATTTATAAAATAAATCCCCAACTATATCGGATCTTGTTTGATTAAGTCTTGATTTCGTTGGTAAGTTGTCATCTTTTTTATCCTTTAATACATTTCCGAAATTTAAACCAAAAATTTTATCATTACTCAAATTTTGTTTTTCAAATTTTATTCCTAAAGTAAGAGATCTTCCATTTTCTACCATATCTGACTGCCCAATTCTGTTTGTTGAAAAGATATTTCCAAAGTTTAATCGTTTATCACTTCCGGAAATATTTTTACCATTTGAAGGGCTATATCTAAATTGGGCAATAGGTGTTAAAAAATTATTAGAATTTTTTAAACTTTTCTTTAAAGGTAATTCAGATTTGAACAACATTGTTCCAAAAATTTCATGGTCACTTTTGTTGTCATAATTTGTTGATTGTTTAGAATAGGTATTATAATTTTTTAAAAGTAGTTCATAATTTGACACTACTCCTTTTGAGTTTATGAAGTTATACGAATTGAAATTAAAGTCATTACTTAAAAGAACTTCTTGTTTATTTGTCTCGTAAACTTTCTGAAATCCAGAAGATAGGAATCTAAAGTTACCATTATAACTTTCATCAATATTTATATCTTTTTTAAAATTAAAATTAGGAAAAATATATTGATATTTATCAGTATCTCCTTTTGATAAATCCTCATAAAGAGTAGCAGAAATATCTAAAGTTGTTACATCATCTAATCTTCTGTCTAAGCTTATAAATGAAGTTAATGTACTATCGTTTTTAATAAGTTCTGTATATTCTTGAATTTTATGAATCTTTAAATAGTTGTCATTACTTACATTTTGAATTTGAATTTCATATTCTGTTTTGTCATCAACACTACCATCCAGTTCTGCAAAAAAATGTGTATTTATGTTTTCTTCTTTATTTAAACTAAAATCAGCAATCAAATTTGAATTTTCAAAAGCTTGCCTATATTCAGATTGTAAGATGTAATCATTATCTCTATAGAGTCTAGGATTAAAAGTGAAATCTTTAGATTCTGATATAGAAAAAAAATAAGGTGTATTTATTGAAGCTCCCAAATTCTTTGATACTGTATAAAAAGGTGTCAAAAACCCTGATTTTCTTTTTACTGTCGGGTCTGGGTGATTAAAATAAGGAAGATAAAATAATCTTTGATCAAAAATTTTTACCCAGGAATTTTTATATTCAAAAAGTTTTTCAACTTTATTATGTTTAAATTCTTCACTTTGTACTTCCCATCCTCTGCACTTCTTATTTTTGATGTTACATGTACTAAAAACCGCCTTGTTAATGATTGTTTTCTCATCATCAGAGGTAGTAGATTTACCTTTTAATATAGGATCATTTTTTTCATTTCCAAAAAATGAATCTTCAAAATTTACAACAACTTCTTTACCTGCAATTTCTCTTGTTTTTAGATTAACTTTTGCTAAATCAAACGAGTAATTATTTCTATTTTTATCTATTACAGTTGTTCTTTTTGAAGATATTGTTTCTTTAAAGGTATCAAATAAAAAGCCATCATTTAAAATATAAATATTATTCAGATTATCTAAAATAGATGTTTCAAATTTACTAGATATTTTCATAGAATTTCTATCATACAAAATATCTTTCGAATAAATATCATAAGTATCCTCGATTTGTATCAAAGTTATACCAATTGCTAAAAGTTTATTTGTTTTTGAATTAAAAATTGCTTTTTCGCTTTCAACATATACATTATTTAAATCATCAAAAAATTTTACATTGCCTGTTATAAATAATTCTGAAACATTTTTATTATATATTGATTTATCACCCTCAATAAGGATATTTTGAGTAGGTATTTTTGCTGTACCTTGTTTTGCTATAATAATATTTCCGTCTTCTTCAATTTTGATATTTTTTGAATCGAAAAAAATTGTATCTGCATTCAAAATAGAATTACTAAATAATATCAAAATTAATGATATGTATAAGCTAGTTTTAGTTTTCATTTAATTTTGTTAAACCTATTGTGCATATAAGAAATATAATTATCTGAGGCAACCAAATGGATAACGCAACAGGTAATGTTTCATTTTTTCCAAATAAAATTGAGAAATAGTTAATATAGTAAAAAACTACAGAAACCAATACCCCAACCACAACAAGGAAGAATTTTGATTTTATAAAAGTTAACTTAAACATTAACAATGCACCAATTATTGTTGTTAAAGTAAGATAAATAGGTAAGCTATACAGTTTATTTAGGTGTAAACTTACCTCAGTAGCTGAATATCCTATATTTTTATAATTTTCTTTTAGTTTAATTAGCTGAAGAATATTTAATGAATTTAAATTTGAATACAAGTTAGAAATAATTTTTTCATTAAATGAGGATGAATATCCATAATTACTAAAAAATAATGTTTCTTTATTGCTGGAATAAACTTTTACATTTTCCAACTTCCATAATTTTTGTTCAATATTTGCTTTCTTTGCAATTATTGTATTTAATAAATTATAATTCAGATCTAGCTCAGTAATTTCTAAATTCTCTAAGGTGTCTCCTTTATAGTTCTTGGCATTTATAATATATTTTTTATTCTTATCTTTACTTTTTTCTTTAATCCATAACCCATCTTCATTAACAACAGCTAAGTGACTGCTAGTACTAGAATAATTGTATTTAATATTTAAGTATAAACTTTTTAAATTCGATGAGAACGAATAATATAGAATTATTAATATTATTCCCATTACTAAAGAAACAGTAGAAATTATAATTGTTATACTCAAATTATCTATACCATTACTTCGTAGTAGCTCAATTTCATCTTTTTCATAAAGACCAATAAAAAAAAACATCACACCCAGTAAAAAAATAAAAGGTAATATCTCAAATATTATTGATGGAATATTTAAAATTGTTAAAAAAATAGGGAAATAAATTTCGCTTTCTTTATTTTCAAAATATTTTATTTCTTCAAAAATATTTAAAAAAAAACTTAAAAAAATAAAAACAGTAATTATTATAAGCAAATTTTTTAAAAATGATTTAGTAAGGTAGCTTTTATA
>CACDRY010000001.1 GCA_902555275.1 uncultured Pelagibacteraceae bacterium | reverse complement strand
TGATCAACTGAATTTTTTTTATATAATAATACGAATAACTTAGTTAAATCTTCACTATTTCCATCAGTTACATTCTCAAATTGTACAGATTTTAAAATTTGGGCAAGAATATTTATAGTAAATATATTTTCAGTGTCTATTGATAAAGATTTTTGAATATTTGAAATAGCTTTTTCATACTTGTAAACTCGTAGGTATAATTGAGCTATAATGTTAAGTGTAATGATATTTTGTGGTTTGATTTCTAAGACCTTTTCAAAACAATTAATTGCATCTTGATTTTTATTAAAATTATTTAAAATAATGCCTTTATTAAAAAGAGCTGATAAAAGATTTGGTTTTAGTTCAAGTGCCTTATCAAAGTATGGTAAAGCAGTATCAAATTCTCCCGTTTCAAAAAATAAATTTCCTAAATTAAGGTTAATTTCGTAGTTATTTGGTATTAGTTTATCAGCTTCAATCAATAAAGGTTTGGCTAAATGAAATTTTTTTGATTGAGCGTATAAAGTACCTAAATTGAAAATTGCTTTTGGATTATTTGAGTCTTTTTCTAAGACTTCTTTATAAATTTTTTCAGCATCGAGAAGATTGTTGTTTTTGTGATTTTGAATAGCTTGACTAAGTTTTTTGTTAAATGTTGAATCATCTATTTTCACTTTATCAAATAACCTGACTTTGAACTTTTTATAAAATTATTGTCATTAAAAGTAATCTGAATCTTTTTTCTCAGTCTGTAAATGTGAGTTTCAACAGTATGTGTTTCAAGTTTTGAATTGTGACCCCATACTTCCTTTTGCAAAATATCAACATTGATTGGAATTTTTGAATTTTTCAAAAATAGTAATATATTAGTCTCTCTTTCTGTCAAATTTAAAGTCTTTTTACTATTAGATATATATCTAGAATTTAAATTTAATTTATATCTTCCAATATCAATGTCTGATTGCTGACTAAACCTCTTTTTTAAAAATTTAATATTTATTTTCTCTATTAACTTTGAAATTTGAACTGGAGACTTATCAATTATTATTTGGTCTTTTATATTTTTTATTTTTTTATTCGAAATAATTAAACTTAAAGCAGGATCCTTATTATAAAGTTTATTAGCATCTTCTTTAAGTAAATGAATTATATTAAAATTTAAAAAGTGATCCATTTCTTTTAATATTTCATATAAAATTTTATAATCATAAATTATTAAAGTTTGATTATTCATGTAATAGTAAGATATGACAATTATTCTAAAAAATAAAGCAACTCTTAAATATGATGAATTTATCTTTAAATGTAATATTGGGAAAAGAGGTTTAACTAGGAATAAAGTTGAAGGAGATAAAAAAACTCCAATTGGTAAATTTTCTTTAGGTTGTTTGTACTACAGAAAAGATAGAGTCTCAAAACCTTTAACAAAATTAAAATGTATTCCAATCAAAAGAGAAATGGGTTGGTGTGATGATGTTAAAAATAAAAAATTCTATAATAAGATAATTAAAATTAGAAAAAAAAAAATTAAGCATGAAAAATTGTTTAGAAGGGATTCTAAATATGATTTAATGATACCTATAAACTACAATACATATAAACCAAAAATAGGAAAGGGAAGTGCAATTTTTCTACATGTAGGTAAAAAATTAAATCCAACATTAGGTTGTATAAATTTAAAAAAAAAGGATTTTTTAATTCTGGCTAAACTAATTAATAGAAAAACTAAGATTAGGATTTATTAGTCTCTTTTTCCAAATATGTTCGATCCAATTCTTAAAAAAGTTGAATTATATTCCAATGCTTTAAGATAATCAGATGACATACCCATGCTCAATTCATTAAGATTAATAGAGCTATTAAGACTACTCATTTGAGAAAAATATTTAGAGGGATCTTCGTCAAATGGTGGAATACACATTATTCCAATAATATTTAATCCTAAATTTTTAGAAAAATTATAGAAATCTAAAAGATTTTTTTTCATTATACCTGATTTTTGACTTTCATCTGCAAGATTAATTTGAATGAATATTTTGGGTTTCACGTTTACTTTATTCTGCTCATCAGCAATTTTTTTGGCTAATTTTTCACTATCTAGGGAATGAATATATTCAAAAATTTTAACTGCGAATTTTACTTTGTTGGTTTGTAATTTACCAATTAAATGTAATTTAATTTTATCATTTTCTTTTTTAATTTCAGTCCATTTTTCAATTGCCTCTTGAACTTTATTCTCACCATAGTGAATATGACCATTTTCAATTAAAGGCATTATATGTTGTAAGCTAAATGTTTTTGAAACAGCAATAATTGTTGGTATTTTATTATTTTTATCTAAATTTATTAATTTTGATTTGATAGAACTTTGGATTGATATTAAATTTTGAACAGTTTTATGCATACAAATTCTCTAAAAAAGTATTATTTTATTAAAAGATTTATCAAACATAATATTGATAAACAAAGTAGAAATACAATCATAATATATAGAAATTACAATAAAGAAATAGATGTTTCAGAAGTTCGAGAGTTAAATTCATACTGTAAAGAAAAAAGGCTTAAATTTATGATCTCAAATAATATAAAGCTATCTCTAAAATTAAATTTAGATGGAGCATATATACCTGCTTTCAATTCTAAATTTACACACCTAGCCTATAAATTTAGGCCAAATTTTAAGCTAATTGGCTCTGCCCATAACTTAAAAGAAATTAGAATTAAGGAAAAACAAAATGTAAGTGAAATTTTTTTATCTTCTATCTTTAAAGGAAATAAAAACTATTTAGGTATAAATAAATTCAAAATAATTTCGGACTATTCAGAAAAAAAAATTGTAGCTTTAGGAGGTATTTCAAAAAAAAACATACATCTACTTAAGCTAACTAAATCTATTGGGTTTGCAGGAATTTCTTTTTTTGAATAAAAAAAAGGCCCCTAAAAAGGGGCCTTTTAATTAGTATATTAACTTCTAATATTAGTAAGCAAATTTGAAGTTAAGTTCAAAACCATCATCATCGTTAGTAGGTGTTCCACCAACGTTGTTAATGCTTGAAGTAGAGCCTGATACAGTCAATCCACCAGAAGTATAAGAGAAACTTACACCTGCAGCTTCTTGATCTTCTTTGTCAGCACTTTCGTAACTAACTGTAGAACTGTTAACAGATACTGATAGGTCATCACTTACAGCGTAAGAAAGACCAATCGCACTGAAGTCCTCATCTGCAGTTCCAGTACCAAAATCAGTTGAGTTAGATTGTATACCAACTGACATTGCACCCATTGTGTACACTGCAGCTAAGTTAGTATTGTCAGCTTCATTCGCAGCATTTTTGTTTTCACCCATTGCTGCATATAATGCTAAACCATCAATACCAGTATATTTTATACCATACTCCATTGAACCTTCGATTCTTGTAGTTCCAAGTGAAGGAGCATATGATGCTAAAAGATCCATACCATCCATTAAATTCATGTTTAGTATAAATACATCATCAGAACCTTGTCCGTTTGCTGCACCGTCAACTGTACCAACACCACCAACACCTGTACCATGTGCTTCTTCGTTAGCAGTTGGAGTTAAATCATCCCATGCAGATATTGGTCCAGAGTTGTCCATACCAGCAAATTGTAAAGATCCTAAATCATTAGAAACTGTTACCATTTTTGCACCAGTTGCACCGTCGTCTATTTCGTATTTGTAAGTGACAGACATTCCATTGTCCATTTCACCACTTGTTGTAAAAGTAATAGAGTCACCTTGGCTCCATTTTGATTTTACATTACCAGACTGGCTTACGTATGTAATAGCAGTTGAACCAGAAACGCTAAAATCTGCAGCATGACCAGTTGTAGCTACTAATGCAGTACCTAGAGCTGTCAATCCGATTTTCTTTAGATTGTTCATATTATTACCTTTCGTTAATTGTTTAATATTAAACAAAACAGATTTACCAATATTTCAGGGTAAATTTAGATAATATTAGATAAAATAGGCAAATTTTAGAAAAGTGTTGTATTTTTACATCATAAATAAGTGTTAATTTTCCTCATTTTTAAAGAATTATTGAAAAATTTCTTTTAAATTTTGATATTTTTAAATTAAAACAAAATAGTGCAAACATTTTCATTTAATTTTAAAAAAATACTCACCTTTTTTTGTGCAGGTTTCGTTTTTGTAGCATTATACTCTTGCAATCCAGGTGATGCCAGAAAAAACCCACCTAATCCAGAATTGAGGGTTAAGAAAAATCTTGAAGAAGGAAGAGGTTTTAGGCTGAATAACGTAATTAAAAATAGAAGAAAAGGTGGTGGAAACTTTGAGTTTGCAAGTTCAAATGAACTCTGGAGAGCCTCCCTTGATACAATAGATTTTATGCCACTTTCATCTGTTAACTACAGTGGTGGAATTATTGTTACAGATTGGTATTCAGATGGTGCGAACTTAAATGAGTCAGTTAAAATTTCTATCAGATTTTTATCTAATGAAGTAAGTGTAGATGCAATTGATATTAAAATTTTCTATAAAGAATGTAATCAAGTTATGAATTGTGAAGTTACTCAAAAAAAAGGTCCTCTTTTAACGGAACTTAAAAGAGAAATACTAAATAAAGCGGCACTTTATAAAAAACAAACAAAAGATAAAAACTTTGAAGAATATACTGGTAGTGCAGGTAAAGTAGATTAGGTATATAATATAAAATTTAACCAGTGATCTCAGAAAGATATAATTTTAAAACTGTTGAGCTTAAGTGGCAAAATAAGTGGGAAAGTTCAAAAGTTTTTGCATCAAAAATAGATAAATCAAAAAAGAAATTTTACTGCTTGGAAATGTTCCCATATCCGTCAGGAAAAATCCATATGGGTCATGTACGAAATTATACAATCGGAGATGTATTATCTCGATATAAAAGTCTAAGAGGTTTCAATGTGCTACACCCAATGGGTTGGGATTCATTTGGTATGCCAGCAGAAAATGCTGCAAGAGAAAATAATTTAAATCCAAAAGATTGGACAAATAAAAATATTACAGCAATGAAAGAACAACTAAAAAGACTTGGACTTTCAATTGATTGGGATCGTGAAATTTCTACTTGCTCAGAAGATTATTATAAACATCAACAATTGTTTTTTTTAGAACTATACGAGAAAGGATTAGTTTATAGAAAAGAGAATTATGTCAATTGGGATCCAGTTGATCAAACTGTTTTAGCAAACGAACAAGTAATTGATGGTAAAGGGTGGAGGTCCGGAGCTAATGTTGAAAGAAAGAAGTTAAATCAATGGTTTTTTGATATTTCAAAATTTTCCCAAGAATTACTTGATGGTTTAGAACACCTTAAACAATGGCCAAACAAAGTTAAGGTGATGCAAAAAAATTGGATAGGTAAATCATTTGGTTGTGAAATATCTTTTAAAACAGAGGGAAATTTACCCGTAAAAGAAATTAAATGTTTTACAACTCGACCTGACACTCTGTTTGGTTTTTCATTCTTAGCATTATCTGTAGATCACGAAATATCAAAATATTTTTTAAAGGATAAAAAATTTCAAGATTTCAAAAAGGAATGTTCTAAAACTGGAACAACCGAAGAAGCAATTGCAATTGGAGAAAAGATAGGTTTTAAAACTGGTTTACTTGCTATTAATCCATTAAATCCTAGTCAAAAAGTTCCAGTATTTTTTGCTAACTTTGTTCTTATGGATTATGGATTTGGTGCTGTTTTTGGATGTCCAGCTCACGACCAGAGGGATTTTGATTTTGCAAAGAAATATAATCTTGAAATTAAAACTGTTGTTAAACCACATGATAAAGATAATACATTCTGTGTTGAAGAAGAAGCTTATACTGGCGATGGTACTATAATTAATTCAGAATTTCTTAATGGACTAAATGTTCCAGAGGAATCAATTTTAAAAACAATAGATATATTGGAAACAAAAAAACTTGGTAAAAAACAAATTAATTTTAGATTAAAAGATTGGGGTGTATCGAGACAGAGATATTGGGGTTGTCCTATTCCTATTGCTTATGATGAAGAAGGTAAAGTTGTGGCTATTTCAAAAAATGATTTACCAGTAAAATTGCCTGAAAATATAGATCTGAACTCAAAAGGTAATCCTTTAGACTTTAAAGATGATTGGAAGAATATCACTATTGAAGGAAAAAAATATACAAGAGAGACTGACACATTAGATACTTTTGTTTGTTCATCTTGGTACTATTTGAGATTCTGCTCACCTAAAGAGGATAATTATGGATTTAAAAAAGAGGACATTGATTATTGGATGCCAGTTGATCAGTATATTGGAGGTGTGGAGCATGCAATTTTGCATCTCTTATACTCGAGATTTTTTTTAAAAGCTATTGGATATAAAAATAAAAATTTTCAATTTAGTGAACCATTTGAAGGATTGTTTACACAAGGAATGGTTTGTCATGAAACCTATAAAGATAAAAATAATAATTGGCTTAGCCCTAATGAGATAGAATTAGTAGGAGATGAGTATTATAAAAAGGGAGATCTAACAAATGTTGTTAAAGTTGGACCATCAGAGTCAATGTCAAAATCAAAAAAAAATGTCATTGATCCAGAAAGTATAATGGATAATTATGGAGCTGATGCAGTAAGATTATTTATTTTATCGGATAGCCCTCCAGAAAAAGATGTACAATGGTCAGACCAGGGAATGGTTGCCTCATACAAATTTCTTCAAAAATTATGGGTTTTGCATAATAAAATTAAAAAAAAGATAATTGATAACTCAAAGACATTTAATAAAGATAATGAATTAGAAAAATTTACAAACCAAATGATACACAAAATAACAACAAATCTAGAAAATTTTAGTTATAATGTGATAGTTGCAAATATTTACGAAACTTATAATTTTTTGAATAAAGAAATTGAAAAAGATATTGACGTCAATACTCTTAAAGATAACTATGAAAAGATTCTAATTTTATTATCTCCTGCAGTTCCGCATTTCTCAGCTGAATGTTTCGAAGATTTAAAATCTAATGCTATAAAAAAATGGCCCAGTGTAGTTTCTCAATTTCTTAATGAAGATAAAATTGAGTATGTAATTCAAATTAATGGAAAGAAAAGAGCTATTTTAAAGGAAAATAGAGATCTGGATCAAGAAAGTCTGTTACTTAAAGTTAAATCGAATAAACTATCAGAAAAATATTTAAAAAATAAATCTATTCTAAAAGTAATTTTTGTTAAGAATAGATTGATTAACTTATTAACAAATGAATAAATTATTGACTAAACATTTACCCATTTTATTTTTAATTTTTATTACAGCCTGTTCTTATAAACCAATCTTTAGCGGAAAGAATTATAATTTTGAAATTAATGAAATAACTTTTACGGGTGAAAAGGATATAAATAATATTATCAAGAATAAGTTAAATACCATCAAAAAAAATAGCCAATCAGAAAAAACAAAATATGATATTTTTGTAAATACAAAAAAAACAAGAGAAATATTTTCAAAAGATAGTAAGGGAGACCCTAATAAATTTAATATAATTCTTATTACAAAATATGAAGTGAAAGAAAATGGAAAACTAATATTTGAAAGAACTTCAGAGAATAATAATACCTTTAATAATGACTCCGATAAGTTCCAACTTGAACAAAATGAAAAAATGATAATAGAAAATTTATCTGAAAAAATTGGTGGTGAAATAATTTCCTCAATTATTAATCTCAATGATAATTAAAATTTTTGAAATAGAAAAGTTTAAAAAAACTAAATCTAATATACATTTAATTTATGGGGTAAATGAGGGTACAAAAGAAGACCTAATAAATAATCTTTATATTAAAAATTTTGATGGTGATATTTTAAAATATGATGAGCAGGAAGTTTTGAATAATGAAAACGAATTTATCTCTAGCCTGTTAACAAAATCACTATTTGAGAATAAAAAAATTATTATTATTTCGCGAGCAACCAACAAATTATATACATTAATAAATGATATTTTAGAAAGAAACATATCAGAAACTAAAATTATTATTAAATCATCAAATTTAGAGAAAAAATCCAAACTTAGAAGTATGTTTGAAAAAGGTAAAGAAATAATTTGTACACCAGTTTATGAGGACGATATAAGATCGCTAAACACTTTTATTCAAAATTTTTCAAAAGAATATGGACTAAACCTATCACAAGAAATAAAGAATATACTTATTGAAAGAGCTAAAGGAGACAGAATTAACTTAAAAAATGAATTATTCAAACTTAGAAACTTATCTATTACAAAGAATAAACTTACCATTGAAGATGTAATGAAACTTTCCAATCTTGCAGAAAATTACAGCGTATTTGAATTGTCAGACAATTATTTAGCTAAAAATTTAAAAAAAGTTTCCAATATTATCAATGAAAATAATTATTCATCAGAGGATTGTATATTAATAATAAGAACAATATTAAATAAATCAAAAAGGTTATTGAAAATCAAAAATGCAATGGATGAAAATGAAAATATTGATCAAATAATTTCAAATTTTAAACCACCAATATTCTGGAAAGAAAAAGATATTATTAAAAAACAAGCTCAATCATGGTCCACTGAAGAGGTGAAGGAAATTATTTTTAAAATCAACGACTTAGAAACTTTGGTTAAGAAAAATTCAACAAATCCAATGCTTTTTGTCTCTAATTTTGTAAGTAATTATTAGTAATTTTGCTTAATTATTTCTACTAATCTATCCAATTGATCTGCACCTTTATACTCTAAGCTTATAGTTCCAGAGTTGTTTCTTCTATTATTTACAAAAACTCTCATCCCAATTTTATCTGTAAGTTCTTCTTCGAGACTAGTTATATTTGGATCTTTCTTCTTTCTAGAATTATTAGAACTAGACTTCATTATGCGCACCAAATTTTCAGCTTGTCTAACTGATAATTTTTTTAGTATAATTTTTTTTGCTAAAAGAACAGCATTGTCTAGACCAACTAAAATTTTTGCATGACCTTGGGATAATTTTTCTTCAATTATTAATTCTATTATTTCTTGTGGCAAAGATAAAAGCCTTAAGCAATTTGATATATGAGCTCTACTTTTACCAATAAATTTTGATACTTTGTCTTGGTCATAACTAAATTCATCAATTAATCTTTTATAACCCTCTGCCTCTTCAATCGGATTTAGGTCCTTTCTTTGGACATTTTCTACAATAGCAAATTCTAGAGATTTAAGATTGTCTACATTTATAACAACTACTGGTACTTCATGAAGACCTGCGTATTGTGCTGCTTGCCATCTTCTTTCTCCAGCTATTATTTCAAATTTATTTTCTTTATCAGATGATGGTCTTACAATGATAGGTTGGATAATACCTCGCTCTCTTATAGAGTTTGTTAATTCCTCTAGACTAATCTCATCAAATTTTTTTCTGGGTTGATACTTATTTCTAATTAGTGAACTTATTGAGATATTTTTTTTGTCGTCAATTTTTTCACTATCACCTATTAAAGAAGATAATCCTCTTCCAAGTCCTTTTTTTGATTTAAACGGATTAATCATGCTGCACTCTCCTCTGGTTTATCTTGGTTTAAAAATTCTTCTGTAAAACTGAAATATGCTCTGCTACCTGGACAAGTCTTGTCATAAATAAGAACCGGAACCCCGTGTGAGGGTGCCTCTGATAGTCTGACATTTCTTGGTACAGCTGTACTATAAACTTTATCCTTGAAATAGTTCCTCGCCTCTGATTCTACCTCACCTGATAATTTATTTCTCTTGTCATACATTGTCAGAAGTATTCCTCTTATATCTAAATTTGGATTTAGGTTGGACTTAATCCTTTCAATTGTTTTCATGAGCTGTGTGAGTCCCTCCAGAGCAAAGAATTCTGTCTGAAGAGGTACCACTAGGGCATCAGATGCTACGAGTGCCATGACTGTTAAGAGGCTTAAGGATGGTGGGCAGTCAATTATTATATAGTCATAAGACGGCTCAGAATTGTTTAAAATAAGGGTTAATTCGTCTTTTAATTTAAAAGCTCTTCGGCTGTCACCTGCTGTCTCCACCTCTAGTCCAGACAAATCAACATTTGATGATATTAAATCTAAATTTTCAAAACTTGTAGGCTGGATTACTTCAGAAATTTTTCTATTTCCACTTAATACATTGTAAATTGTTTGATCAGAACTTGTTTTGTTAGATAATCCAAGGCCTGTTGTAGCATTACCTTGCGGATCAAGATCTATTACAAGAATTTTTTTTTCTCTCATGGTCAGACCAGCAGCAAGATTGATGACTGTTGTAGTCTTACCTACTCCACCTTTTTGATTTATGACCGAAATAATTTTTTTATTCATACTTTTTTTTTAAATTAGAAATTTTTACTACTGACGACTCATCACTTGTTAGACTTTTCATTTCCTCAATATCAAATTTCCATTTTGTAGAAACATCTTTTAAAACTTTTTTTCTACTCTTTCCTAAATACATAACTATGTACTTAAAGTTTTTAAAATTCTTTGTTGCTATATCAAAAATAATTGGCAAAGGTTTGAATGCTCGACAAATTATTACATCTGTAACTAAATTTTTCTCTTCAAAAATATTTTTTTGATAAATCTTTGCCTCTAATTTAAATTTTTTTACCATGTCTTTTAAGAAATTGCTCTTGTGGTAACTCTTCTCATAAAAAATTAGCTTAAAACCTTGCTTTTTGGGTTTCATCAAAATACCCAAAACTATGCTAGGAAGCCCTGCGCCTGAGCCAAGATCAGTACATACCTTTATGTCATTTTTATCAATAAATTCAATAGTTTGTGCACTATCGTAAATATGCCTTGTATTTATTGACTTTTCTGTACTTGAACTTATCAAATTTATTTTCTTGTTTGTACTTAATATTGACTGAGAATAGTCTCCTAGCTCCTTAAGTGTTTCACGTGAAACATTTGGGATATAAATTTTATTAGTTTTTATTATTTTCGAATCAATCAAGCTATATGCTTAATAGACTTTCTTTTAACATGAGACAACAAAATATATACTGCCGCTGGAGTAATTCCATCTATTCTAAGTGCTTGACCTAGTGTTTTTGGCTTTATTTCCTTAAATTTTGACTTAACTTCATTTGATAGTCCAGAAAATTGATCATAATCTAGATTTTCAGGTATTTTAAGATTCTCATCCCTTTTGAATGCTAAAATATCAGCATTTTGTTTCTTTAAATAACCTTTATAATGAGCTTTTATCTCAATTTGCTCATCAATTTCACGTGAAACATATTCAATTTCTGGCCAGATTTCCCTTATTTTACTCATTTTTACTGACTTTTGCCTTAATATTTCAATTGCATTTCTTTTAATCCCATCTTTAGCAATATTTATTCCAAATTCAGATGCTTTTGATGGCGAAATTAAAGAGTTTTCCATCTTTTTAAGACTTTTTTCTAGTTTAAACGCTTTCTCTTTATATATCATTTTCCTTTCATCTAATATTAAACCAATATCAATTCCTTTTTGGGTAAGTCGTATATCTGCATTATCAGATCTCAAAGATAGCCTATATTCTGCCCTCGAAGTGAACATTCTGTAAGGCTCTGCAACTCCTTTTGTAACTAAATCATCTATCATGACACCAATGTATGCTTCGGATCTATCAAGTATAAATGGTTCTTCGCCCTTAATAGAGAGAGCAGCATTTATTCCAGCTATCAATCCTTGTGCTGCTGCTTCTTCATAGCCTGTTGTTCCATTTATTTGTCCTGCAAGGTAAAGATTTTTAATTTTTTTTGTCTCTAAAGTTAGGAACAGCTCCCTTGGATCCACAAAATCATATTCTATTGCATATCCCGGCCTCAAAATCTTAACATCTTCTAAACCATTGATATTATTACATATTTCTTGCTGTACATCCGCAGGAAGTGAAGTTGAAATTCCATTAGGGTATATAGTTTTATCATTTAGACCTTCTGGCTCCAAAAATATTTGATGTTTTTGTTTATCAGCAAACTTTACAATTTTATCTTCTATAGAGGGACAGTATCTTGGACCAACTCCCTGGATACTTCCAGAGTAAATAGCACTACTTTTTATATTTTTGGAAATGATATCATGCACTGCTTGATTGGTATAGGTCATCCTACAAGAAATTTGTTTATTAATATTTTTTTTTGTAAGGAATGAAAAAAAATACGGATCTTGATCTGCATGCTGCTCCTCAAGTTTTTCGAAATTAATTGTAGTTGCATCAAGTCTCGGTGGAGTTCCTGTTTTTAATCTTCCAATTTTGAAATTATATTTTTCTAACTGTTCACTTAAACCAGTTGAAGGTTTTTCATTAAATCTTCCTGCTGGCGTTTTTTCATTACCAATGTGTATTAATCCATTTAGAAAAGTTCCAGTTGTTAAAATTACTTTTGATGAGAGTACTTTTTTACCTTCTTGTGTAATAAAACCAATTATATTGTTTTTTTCGAAAATAAACTTAATTACAGGATCTGAAAAAATCGTTAAATTACAATAGTTTACTAATTTTTCTTGCATATATTTCTTATATAGTGATCTGTCACTTTGAGTACGTGGTCCCCGCACTGCAGGACCTCTACTTCTATTTAATAATCTAAATTGTATTCCTGATTTATCCGCAACTTCTCCCATTACACCATCTAGTGAGTCTATCTCCCGCACAAGATGACCCTTGCCTAATCCTCCTATAGCTGGATTACATGACATCTCACCAATAGTATCAAATTTATGTGTAAATAAGGCTGTATTTACTCCTAATCTAGCAGATGCTGCTGCTGCTTCACATCCAGCATGCCCACCGCCGATTACAACTACATCAAATGACAACTCATTTTTCATAGCTGTAATTTATTATTGATCTTAAAATTTACAAGAAAACACTTAAAAATGTCTTAAAACCAAGTAAATTCAGTACTTATTTGCCGATGCAAAAATCATTAAAAATAGACCCTAATATTTCTTCAACATCTACTTTACCAACAATCATTCCTAAGTGTCTGGTTGCCAATCTTAAATCTTCTGCAGCTGTATCAAAATCTTCTTGAGAGTTTTTTTCCTCAAAGTTGATTAAATTTTGAACACAAGCTTTTAAACTTTGTCTATGTCTTTCTCTCGTAATTAGAGTTTCGTTTGAACTAACAAATTTATTTTTTAGTTTATCTTTAATTCTATTTATTAACTCTCCAAAGTTTGTTTCATTTTTAATTGATAAAAAAATTGGATTAAACTTTTCAATTTGTTGATTGATATCTTTATAGCCAAGGTCTATTTTATTAATTACAATTATTGATTTTTCACTAATCAAATCGTTCAAAAATCCAGTAAAATTCACACTTTTTGGCTCAATTACTATTATGTTAAGATCCGCATCTTCGGCACGTTTAAGTGCTAATTTAATTCCTTTTTTTTCTATCTCATCTTGAGATTCTCTTATTCCAGCAGTATCAGAAATCACAACAGGATATCCATCTAAATTTAAATGAGCTTCGATAACGTCTCTTGTTGTTCCTGCAATTTCTGAAACGATAGCTACATCACGATTGGAAAGATAATTAAGCAAAGAAGATTTTCCTGCGTTGGCTGGCCCTATAATTGCGATCTTAAAACCTTCTCTAATTCTTTCTCCAACTTTTTGATCGTTCAAAATTTTTTCAATTTCTAATCTTATTTTTTCAGTATCATTTTTTATATTTTTAATTACATGATCCGGAAGATCCTCCTCAGGAAAATCAATTTTAGCTTCAACGTTTGATAAAATTTTTAAAAGTTTTTCTCTAAGTGAATTAAACTTATCTGAACTTTTCCCATTCATAATTTTAATAGCTTGTTGCCTTTGGATTTCAGTTTCAGCAGAAATAAGATCAGATATGCTCTCAGCTTTAAGAAGATTTATTTTTTCATTTTGAAAAGCAATTTTGGTAAATTCACCAGGTTCTGCAAGTCGACAATTTTCAATTTTTGATAGTTGGTTTAAAATTGCCCTCACAACAGCAATGCTACCGTGTACATGTATTTCAGCCATATCCTCACCTGTGTAGCTCTCAGGCCCTGGAAACCATATTAATATTCCCTCATCTATTAGCTCAGAAGTATTGATTTTATTAAATTTTTTAACAGTAGCTACTCTTGGGTTAGGGGTTTCACTGTTAGTCAGTAAGTTTATTACATCTCTTACAGTATCACCAGAAATCCTAATTACAGCAATCCCTGAGGTGCCTGGACCTGATGAAAGAGCATAAATGTTCATTTTATTATTATAGTTTTTATAATTAATAATTATATAATTTTCTGCATGATAATTTGGATTGCATCATATCCTAAAAGTGGAAATACATATATCAGGTCATTTCTGTCAGCTTACTACTTTACATCTGATGGAAAGTTTAATTTTGATCTTTTAAAAAATATAAAACAATTTCCAAACGCTGAATTTTTTGAAAGATCATTGAATAATGTTGATGATGCATCAAATAATTGGCTGTTAGCACAAAAGAAAATTAAAGAGGAGAGAAAGATTAAATTTCTCAAAACACATAATATTCTAGGTGCCTATAACAATAAACCTTTCACAACAATTGAATACACGCTAGGCGCAATTTATATAATAAGAGACCCAAGAAATGTAATAACATCTGTGATGAACCATTGGTCTTTTAGTTACGATGAAGCTTACAAATTTATGACTGATGTAAATAATGGGACTAAGTCAAATTTAGATGACTTTTCAACCTATTCTCATTTAAGTACATGGGCAGAACATTATAAATCATGGGCTACTACAAAAAACTTCAGAAAATTAATAATAAAATACGAAGATTTAGAGAATGAAAAATATGAAACTTTTAGAGATATAATAGTTTTTTTAAATGCAATATCTAATCGGACAGAAAGGGTAAATAAACAAAAATTAGAAAATGCAATAGAAAGCACAAATTTCTCAGTTTTAAAAAACTTAGAACAAAATAAGGGTTTTGAAGAAGCTTTATACTCTGAGCGTGAAAAAAAATTTAAATCTTTTTTTAACCTTGGATTTAATAATCGTTGGAAGAAAATTTTACCAAATGATATTATTGTTAAAATAGAAAAATCTTTTAATAAAGAAATGAAAGAAATAGGGTATTTATAAATAAGATGATTTTAAGTCTCTAGTGACTGCAATTTTTCATTTATACAAACTAAAATTAAATTTTGGAATTCATCTGCAAAAGATTTGTTATCAAACAAAGATGATCTACGAATTTTTAAAAACAAACTTTCTTTAATATTTTGAAAATATTCAGGATTTTTCGATAAATACACAGCTTTTGAAACATAATCTTCTAAGGTATTTGCTGTTAGGTAATCAATTCCTAAGTTTTTTAAAATACTGTAGCCACAACGAGATTTAAAATTATACCCTTTAAGTGTCAAAACAGGAACTAATTTGCATAATGCTTCAAAAGTAGTCGTCACACCATTGTATGGAAAAGTATCTAAAGCAAGGTCAATTTGATTGTATTTTTCTATATGATCATCAAAAAATTTTGTTTTTTTTAAAATTGTTATTTGATGAAAAATTCCTCTTTTTTTAAATTTAGTTTCTAAATAATTAGGAAAATAATCTAAGGAAGATTTTAAAATTAACCTTGAATTTTTTGAATCTTTAAGGATTTTTTCCCAACAATCTAACGTTTGAGTACTAATTTTATTTAAATTGTTAAAAGATCCGAATGTAAATAGATTTTTTTTAAGCAAAGATGGATATTTTCTCTCGACTGATAGTCCATAATGACAGTTCCAAATTCTTGGAAGCATCTTTACTTTTTCGAAGTAATATTTTTCCTCATCTTTATAAATTAAATTTGGATCTGCGAAGATGTAATCCATTTTTTTAATTCCAGAAGTATTACAATAGCCTAACCAATTGATCTGAATTGGAGCAATTCTGTTTTTAAATAAAGTTGGTCTATTTTCACCTGTCATTCCCATTATATCAAAAACTACATCAATTTTTTTGGATCTAATAAAATTTATTGCATCTAAGTCAGAATAATTTGAAATTGAAAACCATTTATCAAAATAGGAAGATATTTTCGTATTTGCAAATTCCTTATCTTTCCAATTACCAATTGCAATTAAGTCAAATTTATTTTTATCAAAATTTTTTAACAGACCTCTCAAAAAAAAAGTGACAGAGTGATCCTTAATCAAGTCTGAAGAGAAAAAAGCAATACATATTTTTCTGTTATTTATATTTTTATCTATTTTTAAATCTGATAAATTAAAATCTGTTAATATTTTATCAAAATTTTTTGCAGCATTGTAATGGTATTTTTGAGAGTTAAACTCTGTTAAGAAATTATTAGTATATAGATATGAAGACCATATTTTATATGATTTAGTTTTATTATCTATCAGTTTTTTTAAAATTTTGTTTCTTTCAAATATTTTATATTGGTGCTGGTAAACTCTTTGGATTGCTTCTAATAATTTATTATTATTTTCAAAATTTTTTATGGCTTGATTATAATAAGTAAATATTTTTTCAAATTTTCCAAACTCAATAGCTACATTTATAAAATTTGTGAGAGAGTCGAGGCCTACCTGAGATTTTTTATCCATTAAATAAGCTTTTTCAAAGTTTTCTAGTGCAGAGAGCTTATCATTTTGTGTGGCGTTATTTCTTAAAATTTTTGATACTCCATATATGTTAAGCAATACTGAGTTTTTATCTTTAATTTTTTCTATTTCTTTGATCAGCTCATCAAATTTTTTATTTTTAAATAATATTTGTAATGTTTTTATTTTTTCAGGAATACTCATGATAAAAATATTAGTTTAATTTTCTGTTATAAATTTTTAGAATTTCACTTTTCAAATTTGAGGCATATTCTCTCGAGTTAAAAAGAGGTGTTTTCAATATATTATTGAATATTTTTTCTCTTTCTTTTGATAACTCCTCTATATTATTTGCAAAATAAATAGCTTTTTTTATATAGTCCTCCTCGTTAGTTGCCAAAAACTGTTCTAGTTTACCATTTATCATAATGCTTTCTCCACATCTTGAATTAAAGTTATGGCCTTTCATACAAATAACAGGTACTCCAGCCCATAATGACTCGAATGTAGTAGTAACTCCATTATAGGGGAAAGTATCTAAAGCTAAATCTAACTTGTCGTATAATTCAATATGATCTTGAATATTTGGAAAATTATTTTGATCATAAAATTCTATAGAATTATTTACTCCTAGTTTTTTAAATTTATCAATAATTATACTTGAATTATAATTGAATGATGATTTTAGAATTAATTTTGAATTTTTTACTCTTTTTAAAATTTCACCCCAAACTCTTATAACATTATCATTAATCTTTAAAAAATTATTAAAAGAACCAAAAGTAAGATAGTTATTTTTTAAAAAAGGTAACTTATTAAATTTTCTATCTAAATTTAATCCTGAGTGACAATTCCATATATTTGGCATTTTGATAATACTTTCTGAATAAAGTTTTTCTTCGCTCTGATGAATTAAATTTTTGTCAGAAATTAAATAATCTATATTTTCAAAACCAACTGTGTTACAAAAAGCCATCCACGATATTTGTAATGGGGAAACTCTTGAATTAAATATTTCAATTCTATTTGCCTGAGTAAGTCCCATTATGTCAATTAATATTTCAATTTTTTCATTTTGAATTAAATCAATAGCATCCTGATTATTTAATTTACTTAAATTTAACCATTTATTACAGTATTTCTTGAGCTCCAAAGAAGTGTCTTTTAAAAAACGATCACTTGAGAATGAAACTCCATATTTTTCAAAAGTTTTGTTGTCCAAATATTTTATAGTATTTTTTGCAAAATGAGTTACTGAATGGTTTTCTGTAAAATCGCACGATACAAAAGCAATTTTAATTTTTTTATTTTGTGAATAGTCTATTTCATTTAATTTTTTTGTGTTTAATTTAGTAAAAAAACTTTTAAATTTTTTGGAAAAATTAAAATAGTCTATTTGTTTCCAATCATAAAGATAGTTATTTAGATGACCAAATTGGCAAGCCACTATTTTCGATCTCGAATTATTTTCTATTAAATTGTTTAAAATTTTTAAAGTTTTTTTATGATCTAACAATAAAGTAAATAAATCAGCTCCATGGATAAATAATTTTTCATTATACCCGAAACTCATCTCTGCATTTAAATACATATTTTTAGCAACAGTAAGATAAGCTAATAATTCAGTATTTTTTTTTGAATTTTTTACTATTGTTGTAATATAATTACAAATTGCTTCAATTGCTCCATCACTTCTACCAAATTTATTGTATGAGTCTTCAAAATCAGAAAGTGCTAAAATTAAATCCTCTTTAGTACTATTTGGAGATAATACTCTACAAATACCAATTAATGATGAAAGGCCAGGAGGTCTATCAGTCCTTGAATAGTTATCTTCAACCTTTTTTATTACATCTCTAAATTTTCCCGAATTAAATAATTCTCTCAAGTTTTGCTGGAATATCTTGTCTAACATTTGAACAATATACCTTGAAAAAGTACTTTAACACAAAATGACAAGATATAACTAAGATGGTTTATTCATAGAATTAAAGAATTCAGCGTTGTTTTTTGTAGTCTTTAATTTTGAATTTATAAAGTCGATTGCATCCATAGATCCCATTGGGGCTATAATTCTTCTTAAAACATTCATTTTTTGTAGATCATTTTTATCAAAAATGAGTTCCTCTCTTCTTGTTCCAGATTTTGTAATATCAATTGCAGGATAAATTCTCTTTTCTGAGATTTTTCTGTCTAAAATAGTTTCGCTATTTCCAGTACCTTTAAACTCTTCAAAAATTACCTCATCCATTCTACTACCTGTATCAATTAGAGCAGTTGCAATTATTGTGAGAGATCCACCTTCCTCAATATTTCTTGCAGCACCAAAAAATCTTTTAGGTCTTTGCAAAGCATTTGCATCTACTCCACCTGTTAAGACTTTTCCTGAACTTGGAACAACTGCATTATAAGCTCTTCCTAATCTAGTTATAGAGTCTAACAAAATCACAACGTCTTTTTTATGTTCTGTTAACCTCTTTGCCTTCTCAATAACCATCTCGGCAACCGCTACATGACGTTGAGCAGGTTCGTCAAAAGTCGAACTTATTACTTCGCCGTTTACAGTTCTTTGCATGTCAGTTACTTCTTCTGGCCTTTCATCTATAAGCAAAACCATTAGATAACACTCTGGATGATTAGCAGTGATTGAATTTGCTATGCTTTGTAAAATCATTGTTTTCCCTGCTTTTGGAGGTGAAATGATTAAAGATCTTTGTCCTTTTCCAATTGGACTAACAAGGTCAATTAATCTAGGGGTTAAATCTGGTTTCTTTTCAATTTTATTAGTTTCCACTTCCATTGCTAACTGTTTATTTGGATATAATGGAGTTAAGTTATCGAAAGCAATTTTGTGTTTAAATTTATCTGGTTCTTCAAAGTTTATCTTACTAACTTGTAGCAGTGCAAAATATCTTTCTCCTTCTTTTGGAGATCTTATAGGGCCTTCAACAGTATCACCAGTTCGTAAACCAAATCTTCTAATCTGACTTGGGCTCACGTAGATATCATCTGCTCCTGGTAAGTAATTTGACTCCATTGCTCTAAGAAAACCAAAACCATCTTGGAGCAATTGTAAAACTCCTCCGCCAGTAATCTCTTCTCCTTTTTCTGCAAGTTTTTTTAAAATAGCAAAATAAATTTCTTGTCGTCTTAATGTGCTAGCATTTTCTATGCCAAGCTTTTCAGCTTCAGTGATTAGCTTTTCAGAGCTTTTTTCTTTTAATTCTTGAATATTCATGTGTGGAAGTTTTGTTTAAAGATGGTTTGAATATATATACTGATTTAAAAATTTCAACCCTAGATAGGTTTAAAAACTACAATAAAAATAATAAAAATAAGTAAAACCGTAGGTATTTCGTTTATAATTCTATAAAATTTTGAGGATTTTTTGTTTTCTTTTAATTTCAGCAAACGCATACATTTACCAAGGTATTCATGATATATAGTCAAAATTACAACTAAAATTATTTTTATCTGTACCCATAAAAAAGCAAAACTTTCTATACCGTTAATCCAAATTAAAATAATTCCAAATAGCCAAGATAAAATCATAGCTGGTCTCATTATGTAATTGTAAAGCTTTCTCTCCATTGTCTCGAGAATTTCTGTTGCTTGTTCTTTTTCAAAGTTTTCTACATGATAAACAAATATTCTTGGTAAATATAAAAGTCCAGCCATCCAAGAAATAACTGCAATTAAGTGAAGAGATTTAAATAAAAGATATCCACTCATAAGTTATAAGTTTTTTGTAATTAGATGTTTTAACAATGAAATATGATCTTCACCATCGTTCAAACATGGTACCATTTCAAAATTTTCACCTCCTGATTTGATAAAACTTTCTTTTCCTTGGATCGATATTTCTTCTAGGGTTTCTACACAATCAGATGAAAATCCAGGGCAAATAACCAAAATATTTTTTTTACCTTCTTTAGGTAGAGATTCAAAAGTTTTATCTGTGTAAGGTTGCAACCACTCTTGTGGACCAAATCTAGATTGAAAGGTAGTCTTTATTTCAATATCTGAATACTGCTCTGAAATTAATCTGGTAGTTTTATGACAATAACAATGATAAGGATCACCTTTATCAAAATATTTTTTTGGAATTCCATGATATGATGCAATTATTAAATCAGGCTTCCAATTAATTTCACTTATCTTTTTTAAAATACTATTTTTGATCGCCTCAATGTATAATGGTTCAGACTCATAATGAGGAATTATTTTAAGATTTGGTTGCCACCTCATTTTCATTAAAGTTCTATAAACTTCATCACAAACTGTTGCTGTTGTTGCTGCTGCATATTGTGGATACAATGGAAGCACAATTAAATTTTCACAACCCTTTTTTTGAAGACCATGAATTTTACTTTTAATACTTGGATTTCCATATCTCATAGCAAAATCAACAATTAAATCTTCTTTGCCAATTTGATTAGATAGTTTTTCTGCTTGTCTTTCTGTAAAATATCTTAAAGGAGACATGTTTTTATCGTTCATCCATATTTCTTTATAGGCTTTCGCTGTTTTAGAGGGTCTAAAAGTAAGTATAAATAAGTTTAGTATTACCTGCCAAATTAAGGGATTAACTTCAATTACTCGTCTGTCTGATAAGAATTCTTTTAAATATTTCCTGATGTCTAACCAACTTGTAGAATCAGGTGTACCAAGATTAACAATTAAAATACCTGTCTTGCCATAATTAATTTTTGGATGGTCTGGTGTCATTTAAAATTTCTTACAATCTTGATTAATTCCTCAACCATTTCAATTTTAGTCTCAGGAAGTATTCCGTGACCTAAATTAAAAATGTATGGATGATCTTTAAAAATACCAAGATATTTTTCAACTTCTATTTTAAGGGTTTTTTGATCAGTTAACAATATTTTTGGGTCGAGACCGCCTTGTATTGGTATTTTAATTTCATTGATTATTTTCTTTGGATCAACATCGTAATCTATGTTCACAGCGTCGGGTTTAACAATTTCGCAGAAATTTGTGTAATCTTTTATGCCTCTAGGAAAACAAATAACAGGAACTCCTAGTTCTTTTATATATTCAACAATGTTAAGTGTTGGTATATAAATGTATTCTGGAATTTTATCTTCTAGTAATCCAGCCCAACTATCGAAAATTTGAATAACTTGAGCTCCTGCTTCAATTTGATTTTTTATATGAAGTTTTAAAAATTTTTCTATAATTCCTAGAAGTCTATTAATTAAAAAATCATCTTTAAAAAATTCATTTGATAAACCTTTTTTAGGAGAAGACTTATTAATCATATAAACAAGAATGGTCCACGGGGCCCCAACGAATCCAATCATATCCCTATTCTTCATTAAAGGATCTTTTGATGCTTTTGAGATAGCTTTATAAACTTTATAAACTTTCTCAGTAAAATTTATTTCATCAATGTTTTTTATTTTTTCTAAATCTATATTTCCTAATTTAGGTCCAAAATTTTTTTCAAATTCTACGGTTTGACCAAGTCCATAAGGCAACATCAAAATATCTGAAAATATTACAGCTCCGTCAAATCCAAACCTTTTAATGGGCTGAAGAGTAATTTCTGATGCTAAATCACTATTTAGACAAAGTTTAATAAAATCTTGGTTTTCTTTTCTAATTTGTCTAAATTCAGGCAAATATCTTCCTGCCTGTCTCATTAACCATATAGGATTTGATTTAATGTCTTTATTTTTAATACAGTTAGTTATGGGACTCATATAATTAGATATATATTATTTACTCTATTAGTATTATGTATTGTGAATAACGTAAATTATTCAATTATCACACTTAATTAACTTTTTATTAACATTTTACATATAAAATTAGCAAGATTTTTCCTATTAAATTTAAGTTTCTAACATTCTAGGTATAATGTGTATAAATATAATCTCAGTTTATTATTTAGTTAATTTAGTGGTCAAGAAACTAGTATCAATTACACTAAAAGATTAATCTTCATTTTTCTTATTTTGCTAATAGTTTATAAACGTTTTATACATGAAAAACTTATATCAAATATATCTAATATCAGACTCTACAGGTGAAACCCTTGATAGAATTTTCTTAGCTCTTAAAGCTCAATTTCCTAATTTTGATTATGAGACAAACCATTTTTCCTTCACGCGTACTGAAAGTCAAACACTCAGTATATTAAAACAGGCAAAGAAAGATCAAAATTCTATAATTTTATATACTATTGTTAATAGTAAATTAGCTAAATATCTTACGGAGAAAGCATATGAAAGAGAGATACCATGTTTTGGAGTTTTGGGTGATTTAATTTTAAATTTTTCAAAAGTCCTAAATCAAAAAGCCTCACATCAGCCAAGTGGACAACATATTTTAAATGAAGAATATTATGATAGAATTGAAGCAATACAATTTACAATGAATCATGACGATGGAAACCAAACTGATGATATAGAAAAATCGGATATAATACTTTTAGGAGTTAGTAGGACAAGTAAAACACCAACTTCTATTTATTTAGCAAACAGGGGATTTAAAACATCAAATATTCCATTGGTAAACAAAAATTCCATACCAAGTAAAATGATGAATAAAAACTTTAATCTTTGTGTAGTTGGTTTGGTTACTGAAGCAGATAGATTATATGATTTAAGAAAAAATAGATTAACTTCTTTAAAAGAAGATCAAAATAGTGAATATGTAAATATTGATAAAATCAAAGATGAACTAAATAGCGCTAGAAGAATATTTAAAGAAAATAATTGGCCTACTATTGATGTAACAAGAAAATCCGTGGAAGAAACAGCAGCATCTGTAATAAAAATTTATGAAATAAAGAATAAAAAAAATGCTTGATTTAATTTTGGCCTCAAAAAGCAAGGTCAGAAAAGAAATATTAGATAACCACGATGTCTCCTGTAGTGTTAAAGTATCAAATGTAGATGAGGAACCGATAAAAGAAAGTTTGTTAAAAGAAGGCGCTACACCAGAAATTATTTCCAAAAATTTGGCTGAGTTGAAAGCAAACAAAGTAAGTCAAAAAATGAGTAATACCTTAGTTTTAGGAGCTGATAGCGTTATCGATCTCTCTGGTGAATTAATATCTAAACCAGAGAATAGAGATGAAGCACTAACAATTTTAAAAAAACTAAATGGAAAAAAACACTCTTTAATAAGCTCAGCTTGTATATCTAAAAACGGATCAATGATTTGGAATCACACTGACAAAGCATACTTAACAATGAAACACTTTTCTGATGGGGAATTAACAACATATCTTGGTAAAATAAAAGACGAAGTTTTATATGCATATAATGTTTATCAAATTGAGGGAGAAGGAAGAGAGTTATTTTCAAAAATTGAAGGAGATAAAGACACTATAATGGGTCTTCCAATAAAAAAGATAAAGGAATATTTAAGACTTCAAAAATGAAAAAATTCATAGTTATAGGAAATCCCATAGAACACTCGTTATCTCCAAAAATACATAATTATTGGATAAAAACAAATAATATAGATGCAATATATGATAAAAGAAAACTGGAAATTTCAGAATTAGAAAATTTAATTAAAGAAGTAAGACAGAAACAAATTGATGGAATAAACGTTACTGTCCCTTTTAAGAATTCTATAATTCCTTTTTTAGATAAATTATCAAATGAAGCTGACAAAACACAATCTGTAAACACCGTTTATTTAAAAGATGAAATGGTAATTGGGCATAATACAGATATAGAGGGATTTGAGCTGGCTATTAAACATATAAATTATGATGTGAATAGAAAAAAGGTATTATTATTAGGTGCAGGAGGGGTTTCGCCATCAATAATATTTGCTTTAAATAATATGAACGCTCGTAAAATTATAATAAGCAATAGAACATTAAGCAAAGCTGAAAATTTAAAAAAAACTTTTAGAAAAGTTGAAATAGTAAAATGGGGATCAATACCTGATTTTGATATGATTATTAATGCTACTAGCTTGGGTTTACAAAATGAGGATAACTTAGGTTTAGATTATTCTAAAATTGGGTCTAATAAACTTTTTTATGATGTTATATACAATCCTTCTGAAACTAATTTTTTAAAGTCAGCAAAAAAAATTTCGTGTAAAACAGAAAATGGCCTGAAGATGTTTATTTACCAAGCGCAAGCCTCATTTAAAATATGGAATAGCTTAGAACCAAAAATAGATAACAAAGTAATGGAGCTTTTAGATTGATTAAAATTGGAGTACTTGGAGATATAGGTTCAGGAAAAAGTTTCGTTGCTAAACAATTTGGTTGTCCTGTCTTTGATGCAGATAAAGAAGTAAGTCTTATTTATTCAAGTGATAAATCTTGCTATAAAAAAATTAAAAAAAAATTTCCAGATTTTATTAAAGCAAAAACAATACAAAAAAAAGAGCTTGGTAAGGTGATAAAGGTTAATAAAAAAAATTTAAAAATAATTTCAGAAATTGTTCACCCTATAGTTAGGAAAAGAATGAATATTTTCTTTAAAAAAAATTCTAGAAAAAAAATGGTAGTCCTTGACATACCCCTACTAGTTGAAAATAATTTGTATGATAAAAAATTTTACTTAGTTTTTATTCAATCAAGAAAAAATGAAATTAATAAAAGACTTAAAAAACGACCTTTTTATAACAAAAGTATAATTAATAGTTTAAGAAAATCTCAAAAATCTTTGGCTTATAAAAAAAAAATATCCAATTTTGTTATAAAAAACAATTTTAAACTACTAAGTATAAAAAAAGATATTAAAATAATTAAGAAAAAAATTTTAGATGAAAGAAATAGTTCTTGATACTGAAACAACAGGATTATCTGTAAGGGATGGGCACAGAATTGTTGAAATTGGATGTATAGAGCTTGATAATCTAGTTCCTACAAAAAACATATTTCATTTTTATTTAAATCCAGAAAGAAAAGTTTCAGAGAAAGCTTTTGAGGTTCATGGATATACAGATGAATTTTTGTCAAATAAGCATAAATTTGCTGAAATAGCCGATGATTTTTTAAATTTTATTCAAGATAAAAAAATTATTATCCATAATGCCGAGTTTGATATTGGACACTTAAATAATGAATTATCTTTAGTTGGTAAACAAAAAATAAATAATTTAAAAGTTATTGATACATTAGAATTGGCAAGAAACAAATTTCCAGGGTCAAGCATAAGTTTGGATGCATTATGTAAAAGATTTAGGATTGATAATTCTAAAAGAGAAAAGCATACTGCCTTGGTTGATTGTGAGTTACTCGCAAAAGTTTATATAAATTTAATTGATCAAAAAGAACCTAGTTTAAATTTAGGAGAAAGCACTGAAGGAAAGATGAATTTTTCCCAAGGTAATTTGGAATATTATAAAAAAGTTATTTTTCCAAATGAAAAAGAATTATCAAATCACAGTAATTTTTTAAAAAAACATTTAAAAAAAAATTACTTTTAATTTAGTTTTTCATTGTACAGTTTCTCAAAATCTATCTTTTTTTCAAATCTTAAGTCAGGTAATCCTGAATTTTTTAGTATTGTTAGAAACTTTTGCTCTAGTTCAGGGTAAATCTTTATTTGTAGATCACACAAAATTATTTTTTCCAATTCAGCTTTGTTTATTTTTAAATCTAAAATCTCAATTGCTGTTGCATATTTTATTTGAAAAATACCTCTTTCTTTTTTTTTATTAGGATTTTCATAAGTTAACATAGTTACAACTTCCACCATTCTTCTTTTTAAAGGTTTTGAATTTATATCAACTTTCATTTTATATTCTGGAATTGTATTTCTGATTGTTAGTAAAGTTTCTGGGCTTGAAATTTCAACAGATAAATCTTGAATATAGCTTACTATAATTTTATATTTATTTTCCATCTTTGTCTTCTATATCTTCATATTCTCCATCAATGTAATTTTTTTCATTCAAATTTCTTTTTGATGAGTTTTTCTTTGAATATTTACTCAGAATAATTTTTCTCGTTAAAGGGAAAACCAATAAAATACCTATTACGTCAGTTGCGAAACCTGGTAATATCAAAAGTAAAGCTGCAAAGGCAATTGCAGCTCCAGAAATAATCTCGTAAAGGGGAAGTTCATTCCTGACTAATTGAGACATACCAGATCTTAGGGTATTGAAACCCTCATATCTTGCGTACCAAATACCAAGAACTGCTGTAAATAATATTAATAATATGGTGTTTAATGCTCCTATTTGAGAGCCTATTTTTATGAATAAATAGATCTCCACAAGAGGTATACCTAAAATAAGAATTATTGCTGTGTTCATTTGTCTATAATGTAAATTGCAGGTTGAAATTATTCAACATAGTAAATATTATTATTATATGAGTTATAGCTTCGAGTACATCGATATAATATTGTTAGCAATGATAGCTGGTTTTATTTTCCTTAGATTAAGAGGGATTTTAGGAAAAAAAACAGGATTTGAGGAAAATATCAATTCAAGTTTCCCTCACGAGGAAGTTCCAGAAACTAAGGCCCCACCCATTTTAAACGCTGAAACTTTTGATGATGCAGCAAAGAAAGACTTCTTGAATGGTGCTAAAATAGCCTATGAAAGTATTATTACTAGCTTCTCTAAAGGAGATCTAAAATCGATAAAAAATCTACTAGCAAAAAATGTATATGATCAATTTGATGAGGCTATCAAAGATAAAAAAGCTAGAAATGTAACTTCTGAAACTACATTTATTGGTATTAATTCTGCAGAAATAAAAGAGCATAATCAAAATAAAAATATGCTTGAAGTTAGTGTCGAATTTGTAAGTGAAATTATATCTTGCATCAAAGATAAAGATAATAAAGTTGTATCAGGGGATGCTCAAAAAGTTAAAAAAGTTCTAGATACTTGGAAATTTACAAAAGATAGTACTTCAAAAAATCCTAACTGGTTAATAGTAGACACTCAGGCGTAGTTGAATAAAAAAATATCAGAAAAAGATAAAAAAGACTGGCAAGATTTTTTAAATAGTACTGACAAATTAGAAAATAAAGATCAAAAAAATTCTTCAACATCAAAAAGATATATTGAAAAATCCATTGATTTGCATGGTTATACTTTAGAGGAAGCAAATCAAAAGATGACCTCTTTTATAGAGGAATGTTTTCTTGATGGAGTAAATAAAATTAATGTTATTACAGGGAAGGGTCTAAGATCTAAAAATTTAAATGATCCATACCAATCTAATAATTTAAGTATATTAAAACACTCAGTGCCTCATTTTATTAAAAGTAACGATCAGTTAATGAAAAAAATTGTTAGTATTGATTTTGAAGCTGTTGAAAATCCATCTGTAGGAAATTTTGATATTTTTTTAAGAAAAAAAAGATAACTTATAAAATAAATTTTGAAAGATCTGCGTCTTTAACTAGTTCTCCAATATTTTTCTTAATATAATCAGAGTCTATACTGATTTTTTCACCTGCTCGATCTGTTGCTGTAAAACTAATTTCATCTAATACTCTTTCAATGATAGTATGCAGCCTTCTAGCACCTATATTTTCAACTGTAGTATTTACTTCACTTGCAATTGTTGCAATGGTATCAATTCCATCCTCTGTGAATTCTAAATCAACATTTTCTGTTTTAAGTAATGCTTTGTATTGTTTGATCAAACTATTATCTGGTTCTTTTAAAATACGCTTAAAATCCTCACTATTCAAAGCATCTAGCTCAACTCTAATTGGCAGTCTTCCTTGAAGCTCAGGTAAAAGATCTGATGGTTTTGCTAACTGGAACGCTCCTGAAGCTATAAATAATATATGATCTGTTTTTATTGGACCATATTTAGTACTGACAGTTGTTCCTTCAATAAGAGGAAGTAAGTCTCTTTGAACACCTTCTCTTGAAACATCTCCACCAACTCTATCAGTCCTTGCTGAAATTTTATCTATTTCATCTAAAAAAACGATACCATTATTCTCAGTTGTGTTTTTTGCAGATTTAATAATTTTATCTTGTTCTATTAATTTATCAGCTTCTTCGTTTAGTAATATTTCATGAGACTCTTTTACTGACATTTTTTTCTTCTTGGCTTTTTGGCCCATAGATTTTCCTAACATGTCTGAAATATTAATCATTCCAACATTTGCACCAGGCATACCAGGAATTTCAAATGACGGCATTCCACCGCCACTTTCTGTAACAGCTATTTCAATCTCATTATCGTCTAAATCACCGTCTCTTAATCTTTTTCTAAAACTTTCTCGTGTTGCAACACTTGCTTTATTTCCAACAATTGCATCAAGAACTCTATCTTCTGCTAATTTTTGTGCTTTAGCATGAACTTCTTTTCTTTTTTTTACTTTTTCCATTGCAATAGCAATTTCAAGAAGGTCTCTTATGATTTGTTCTACATCTCTTCCAACATAACCTACTTCAGTAAATCTCGTAGCCTCAACTTTCACAAACGGCGCCTCAGCTAATTTTGATAATCTTCTAGATATTTCTGTTTTACCAACACCTGTTGGTCCCATCATCAAAATATTTTTTGGAAGTACTTCATCTTTCATATCACCTTCTAAAGCTTGTCTTCTCCATCTATTTCTTAAAGCAATTGCAACAGCTCTTTTTGCATTATTTTGTCCAACGACAAATCTATCTAATTCAGAAACTATTTCTCTCGGAGATAATGAATTTTGAATATTATTTTTTTCTTTTTTTATTTTAGCGTTTGGGAGCGTTGTAACGTTTGATTTTTCCATTTAAATTTTCTCTATGTTGCAATTATTATTTGTGAACACGCATATTTCAGAAGCAACTTTAATTGCTTTTTTTGCAACTTCTTCTGCAGATAAATCTGTATCCATCAATACTTTCGCTGAAGCCAATGCATAATTTCCACCAGATCCAATTCCAATTACATCACCTTCAGGCTCTAAAACATCACCAGTTCCAGAAATAATAAAACTATTTTCTTTGTCACCAACAGCCATCAAGGCTTCTAATCTTCTTAAATATTTATCAGTTCGCCAATCTTTAGCTAATTCAACAGCTGCTCTTGCTAGATTTCCAGCATGTTTTTCTAACTTAGACTCTAATCTTTCAAATAATGTTAAAGCATCTGCTGTAGATCCAGCAAAACCTGCGATCACATTTCTTTTCTCAATCTTACGAACTTTGTTTGCAGTTTTCTTAATTACTGTATTTCCCATACTAACTTGGCCATCTCCAGCAACTACTACTTCATTGTTTTTTCTTACTAATACTATTGTTGTCATGGATTATAGATGGATACTAAATCTTATAGTTCAAGACCAAGCCTAGAATTATTGCCATAATTGAATAATAGATATATACCTTTTTCAAACTATGAAACGTAAAGCCAAAATAAGTAGAAAAACAAAAGAGACTAACATAAGTGTTGATTTAAACATTGATGGTAAGGGTAAGTACAAAGTTGACACAGGCATAGGATTTTTAGATCACATGCTTGAGCAATTATCAAAACACTCTTCAATGGATATGAGTATTAAAGCTAAAGGTGATACGCACATAGATCTTCACCACACAACTGAAGATACGGGAATTGCAATTGGTGAATGTTTAAAAAAAGCATCTAAAAAATTTGTTGGTATTAAAAGATATGCACATGCGATGATACCAATGGATGAAACATTAACTAGAGTTGCAATTGATGTTTCAAACAGACCTTATTTAATTTGGAAAGTAAAATTGAAAGTAGAAAAATTAGGTGAGATGGATACAGAATTATTTAAAGAGTGGTTCCAAGCTTTTTCACAAGCTGCAGGAATTACTTTACATGTTGAAAATATTTACGGCGATAACAGCCACCACATAATCGAATCTTGCTTTAAAGGATTAGCACGATCATTAAGAGCTGCTTTAGAAATGGATCCAAGAAATAAAACTACAATACCTTCTACAAAAGGTTCATTATAAATTTAATGAATGTCACAATTGTTGACTACAATTCAGGCAATATAAGTTCGGTCATCAATTCGTTTAAAGAAGTTGCAAAAGATAAAGTAAATATTGAAGTAACATCAGATCTTACAATAATAAAAACTAGCGATAAAGTTGTATTACCAGGACAAGGCTCTTTTAAAAGCTGTATTGATGGACTTAATAGTATTAATGGTTTGATTGAAACATTAAATGAATTTGCAATTCAAAATAAAAAACCACTTCTTGGAATTTGTGTTGGGCTTCAAATGTTTGCTGATATTGGTTATGAAGAAACTGAGACTAAAGGCTTAGGTTGGATTTCAGGTAAAGTTTCTAAAATTGATAACCAAGGCGGTAAATTTAAGCTTCCACACATTGGTTGGAATGAAATTAATATTAAGAAAGAAAGTAAGATTTTTAAAGGTATAGAAAATAATTCTCATATGTACTTCGTTCACAGTTATGAGTTTGTACCTGAGGATAAATCTGTAATTTCAGCAACAACTGATTACTCATCTAATGTTGTCTGTGCTGCTGAAAAGGAAAATATCTTTGGTACTCAATTTCACCCTGAAAAAAGTGATAAAATAGGACTTAAAATAATAGATAATTTCATAAATTTATAATCATGAACTTTAAAATATCCAAATTGCTGAGTTTTTTCTTAATTAGTTTTCTTCTTTCTACCCATTTATCAGCTGATGGTCACAAAACAAAATTTAAAGATATCAAAGGTTTTAAAAAACAATTTATTTCTATGCATAAAAAAAAGGTAAATAGAATTATAGAAGTAAAAAAATCAGATGGTTACCCTGTTTATGAAGGTAATACTAGTATCCAATTTACAGTAAACAGAGAAGATGCAGGTTGTGGAACAGGTAAAGCACAAACAACTCAAATTAAATGTGATGGAAAAGGAAATCGAAGTAGACAAGAGTTACATTTAGGTAATATGAAATTAAAAAATAAAGAATATATTTATGAGTATGCAGTATATTTTGATGAAAATTATGAACCTCTAGAAAAAGGTGCGGTTGTTATTATTGGTCAAATGCATACCGACAATAAAGCTAAGGGTTGTCATAGTTGTTGCCATTTTTGGTTTCAGGATTTTAAATATAAAGGTGAACGCTATTATAGCTGGGCAAGTAAAGCAGCCTATTCATCTGAGCCAGTAGTTATAGGAAAAATTTCAGACCTTAAAGGAAAATGGACACATATAAAATTTCATGTTTTATGGAAACTAGACAATACAGGAAGATTTAAAATTTATAAAAATGATGAGGTAATAGCAGATCTAAAAAATGTAAAAACTCTTGCAGATACATGTACTGGTGGTTATATGAAAATGGGAATATATAGACACAGAACAATAGGATATTGGAATTCCGATTGGGAAAGTTTGCAAGATCAAAGAGTATATCTAGATAGTATAATTCTTAGAAAACCAAAAAAAGATGAAAAGTTTGAGAAAAATAAATGAAGATATTTCCAGCAATAGACATCAAAGATAGAAAATGTGTGAGGTTAATTAAAGGAGACTTTGATAATAAAACTGAGTATGAAATGTCTCCAGTTGATCAAGCTGGTAAATATAAAGAACACGGTTTTAAAAATTTGCATATAGTTGATTTAGATGGAGCACTAACAGGGGAGACTGTTAATATTGATATTATTGAGGAAATTATTGGTAAATTTGATCTTAAAATTGAAATAGGTGGAGGTGTAAGAAATTTTGAAAGTATTCATAAGTATGTTGATGCAGGAGTTGAGAAAGTAATTTTAGGAAGTGCAGCAATAAAAGACAAAAATTTTTTAAAAGAAGCTTGTCAAAAATTTCCAGATAAAATTGCTTTAGGTCTAGATGCTAAAGACGGATATTTATCTGTATCTGGCTGGAAAGAAAATTCTAAGTTAAAAACCATAGAATTTTTAAAAGACGTAAATGAGTATGGTGCTAGCAGATTAATTTATACAGATATAAATAGAGATGGAATGAAATTAAGCCCAAACTTTGAAGAAACAGAAAATGTAGCTAATAATTCAAACTGTCCAGTAATTATATCTGGAGGTGTTTCATCAATAGATGATATTAAAAAGGCTAAAGAATTAGGTAATAAAAATATTGAAGGAATTATCGTTGGTAAAGCAATATATGATGGTGATATTAAATTAGATGAACTTGCAAAAGAAATAAATGCTTAAAAATAGAATTATACCCTGTTTAGATGTTAAAAATGGAAGAGTTGTAAAAGGTATTAACTTTGTTGATTTACAAGATGCAGGAGACCCAGTAGAGCAAGCTAAAATTTATAGCGATGGTGGAGCTGATGAAATTTGTTTCTTAGATATCACTGCTTCAAATGAAAATAGGGATACCATTTATGAAGTAGTTAAAGATACTTCTAAAAAATGTTTTGTACCTTTAACTGTTGGTGGCGGTGTTAGAAGTGTAGAAGATATTAGTAAACTTTTAAACCACGGGGCTGATAAAGTTTCAATTAATACAGCTGCGGTTCAAAATGCTGATGTTGTAGTTCAAAGTTCAAAAAAATTTGGCTCTCAATGTATTGTAGTTGCAATAGATGCTAAAAAAAATGGAGATAAATGGGAAATTTTCACTCATGGTGGACGAAACAATACTGGAATTGATGCTTTAGAATTTGCAAAAAAAATGGAGGAGTGCGGTGCAGGTGAGTTGTTGGTCACTTCAATGGACAGAGATGGTACTCAGGTAGGCTATGACATTGATCTTATGTCTAAAATTTCTTCAATGGTAAACATACCCACAATAGCATCTGGAGGAGTTGGTGATCTTGATCATTTAGTCGATGGTATCAAATTAGGCAATGCTAGTGCGGTTTTAGCAGCATCTATATTTCACTATGGAAAATATTCTGTTAAAGAAGCTAAAGAATATTTGGACTCAAAAGGAATACCTGTTAGGATTTGAGATGCTAAATACCCTTGAAAGCCTATTTAAACTTGCAAGAGAAAGAAAATCTTCACCAGTTGATGGATCTTATACCAATAAACTTTTGAGTGATAAATCTTTGAGTAAAACAAAAGTTTTTGAAGAAATAAATGAATTGATAGAGGCAGTAGAAGAAGATACAAATAAAATTCATGAAGCTGCAGATGTGTTTTATCATCTAGCTATGTACCTTGAAGCAAACAATATTAAAATTGAAGATGTAATGAGCGAATTAGATAAAAGAAAAAAATGAGCCATAAATTTTATAAACCTGCAAGATCAAGATTACAAAGAAGTGAATTAGCAGTTCCAGGTTCATCACCTAAAATGTTTGAGAAAGCCCTTAGTTCAGCAGCAGATTATGTTTTTTTAGATCTTGAGGATGCAGTTTCTCCTAATGATAAAATTACTGCTAGAGCAAATGTTATTAAAGCTTTGAATGAAATGGATTGGAGAGGTAGTGGTAAAACTATTTCTGTACGAATAAATAGTTTAGATACTCATTACATGTATTCAGATTTAATTGAGATTATTGAACAGGCTGGAGAAAATGTAGATACGATTTTGGTTCCAAAGGCAGGAACAGCAAGTGACGTTTACATGGTTGACTGTTTGTTAACTCAAATTGAAACAAATAAAAAATTAAAAAATAAAATTGGAATTGAGTGTTTAATTGAAACTGCATTAGGAATGTCGAATATTAAAGAAATTGCAACCTCAAGTGAAAGATTAGAGGCATTACATTTTGGTGTTGCAGACTATGCTGCTAGTTTAAGAGCTAGAACCACTGTTATAGGTGGTCTTAATGAAAATTATCCAGGTGACCAGTGGCATCATGGTTTATCAGAATTAGTAATGACTTGTAGAGCATATGGCATAAGAGCAATTGATGGACCGTTTGGAGATTTTAATGATCCAGATGCATATACAGCAGCTGCTAAAAGAGGTGCTGCAATTGGTATTGAGGGTAAATGGGCAATACATCCTTCACAAATTGAATTAGCAAATAATGTATTTTCTCCACCAGAAGCAGAGGTTACTAAGGCTAAGAGGATCTTAGAAGAGTTAGAAAAGGCTGCTAAAGAGGGTAAAGGGGCTGCTCAGCTTGATGGCAGGATGATAGATGCTGCATCAGCTAGAATGGCTGAAAACATTGTAAATATAGACAAGTTAATCCATAATAAATAAATAAAATTATGGACATTCACGAATATCAAGCAAAGAAAATACTTTCAAACTTTGGAGTAACAATTCCTAGAGGTGGAATTGTTTACAGCCCTGAGAATGCTGAGAATAAAGCAAGAGAAATTGGTGGATCGAGATGGGTTGTTAAAGCTCAAATCCATTCTGGTGCAAGAGGAAAAGCAGGAGGGATAATTGTTTGTAATACCCCATTAGAAGTTGCCCAAGCAACAGATAAATTATTAGGAAAAAAATTAGTTACAAATCAAACAGGACCTGAAGGAAAAATTGTAAACAGAATTTATATTGAAGAAGCTACAGATATTGAAAAGGAATTATATTTAGGATTAGTTTTTGATAGAAGCTCAGAAAGTATTATGGTTGTTGCATCGACAGAAGGTGGAATGAGTGTTGAAGAAATTTCAAAGGAAAAACCAGAAACAATTATTAGATCTAAAATTGAAGTGGCTGTTGGAATGCAAAATTTTCAAGCTAGAGAATTAGCATTTGGTCTTGGTATAGAGCCAGAATTAATTAGAAGAGCTTCTGATACAATTATTGGATGTTATAAAGCTTTTAGTGAATTAGATGCAACAATGGTTGAAGTTAATCCATTGGTTATTTCAAAACAAAAACAAATTTTAGCATTAGACTGTAAAATGAGTTTTGATAACAATGCAATGTTTAGAAGAAGTCAAGTTTCTGAGCTAAGAGATAAAACACAAGAAGACTCAAAAGAAATTTTTGCATCGGATAGAGGTTTAAACTATGTCAGTTTAGATGGAAATATAGGTAATATTATTAACGGAGCAGGTCTAGCGATGGCATCTATGGACATGATTAAATTAGCTGGAGGAGCTCCTGCAAATTTTTTGGATGTAGGAGGTGGAGCAACGCCAGAAAAAATAGTTAAAGCCTTTAAATTAGTTACAATGGATGAAAAAGTTAAAGTAATTCTTGTAAATATTTTTGCTGGTATCAATAGATGTGATTGGGTTGCAGAAGGAATTGTAGATGCATTAAAAAAAATTGATATTAAAGTTCCATTAGTTATTCGTTTAGCAGGTACGAATGTCGAAAAAGGAAATAAAATCTTAAAAGAGAGTAAAATAAATTATATAGAGGCAAATACTTTAGAGGATGCAGCTAATAAAGCAGTTGCAGCGCTAAATAAATAAATCATGACTGTACTCGTAGACAAAAATAGTAAGATAATTATTCAAGGCTTTACAGGTAAAATGGGCTCTTTTCATGCTGATGAGATGATAAAATATGGCTCAAACGTAGTGGGAGGCGTAACACCAGGAAAAGGAGGCTCAAAACACTTAAATTTACCGGTATTTAACACAGTTAAAGATGCTGTGAATGAAACAGGAGCTGATGCATCTATTTTATTTGTACCCCCAGCTTTTGCAGCTGACTCAGCAATGGAAGCAGCAGATGCTGGAATAAAAATATGTGTAGCTATAGTTGATGGAATACCTTCTCACGACATGATCAGAATAAAAAGGTACATGAGGAGATACACTAAAAGTTCTAAAATGACATTAGTTGGACCAAACTGTGCTGGAATCATTAGTCCTGGAAAATCAATGCTAGGAATAATGCCAGGTCATATTTATAAAGAAGGTAGAATTGGAATTATTAGTAGATCAGGTACATTAGGTTACGAAGCCGCTCAACAACTTAAAAATTTAAATATAGGTGTTTCAACAAGTGTAGGAATTGGAGGAGATCCAATAAATGGAAGTTCTTTTAGAGATATCATAGAAAAGTTTGAAACTGATGATGAGACTGATGCAATATTAATGATTGGCGAAATTGGTGGCCCACAGGAAGTAGCTGCAGGAGAGTTTGCAAAAGAAAATATGAAGAAGCCAGTGATTGCCTATATAGCTGGATTAACTGCACCAAAAGGAAGAGTGATGGGTCATGCAGGAGCAATAGTTTCAGCTTATGGTGAAAGTGCAATTGAAAAAGTTGAAATTTTAAAAGAGTGTGGAATTACAATTTCTAAAAATCCATCTGTTATGGGTGATACAGTAAAATTAGTTCTAGAAAAAATGTAATCATGAGTTACGATGATAATAATATATTTGCAAAAATATTAAGGAATGAGATACCATGTAATAAAATTTATGAGGATGAATTTGTTTTATCCTTTCATGATATAAATCCTCAAAAAAAAATTCATGCTTTAGTAATTCCAAAAGGAAAATATGTCGACTTAGATGATTTTAGTCAAAACGCATCTTCTGAAGAAATGGTTGGATTACTAAAAGGTATAAATATTGTAGCAAGGAAATTAAATATATCTGTTGATACTGGCAAAGGATATAGAGCGCTAGCAAATATTAGTGAAGATGGAGGACAAGAAGTTCCACATCTGCATTTTCATTTGTTTGGTGGAGAGAAAATAGGTAAAATGGTTTCGTGAAAATTAATGTAGACAGAAGTTTTTTAGAAATAAATTCAATAAGTGATCTAAACCATTCAAAAAATCCAGGTTCAAACTATAAAATTACTGAAGTAGACCCACCAGATTTTCATCTAAACAAATTTTTCTATAAGCAAATTGGAAGAAAGCATAGATGGATAGATAGATTAACCTGGGAAGATAAAAAATGGATTGAATATGTTGAAAATCCAAGAATAAAGACCTTTATTTTAAAGGATAATAACAACCTGGCAGGATATTATGAAACTATCCGTGATCTAGACCATAATCATTCTGAAATAGCTTATTTTGGAATTTTAGAGGAATATTTTGGAAAAAAATGTGGTGGCTATCTCCTTTCTGAGGCTATCAAAAAGTTATTTGAGGAAGGAATGTCAAGAGTTTGGCTGCACACCTGTTCACTGGACCACAAAAATGCAATTAAAAATTATTTAGCTAGAGGAATGCAGGTATTTAAATCCGAAAAAATAAATGTTGAGCTTAATTAATATATTTTTGTATTGAAAATATTTTTTCTTCAACTTCAATATTTATATTAATATCACTTAAAAAAGTTTGTATTAGATTTTGATAGATATCTTTGGTTTCCCATCCCATTAATTCTAAACTTTCTTTATCAAAAAAAACCTTAATTAAATTATTTTCGTATTCAAAATTAAAGACATAGTAAAAAGGGTAATCCTTGTCATTTTCAGCCTCAGTCATTTTTGAAATTAAAAATTTTTTATCGAGAATAAAATTCAAAGGTGTTTTATCTAATGGATATCTATAGTAATTTTTGATTTTATCTGAATTTATAACTAGGGATTTCCCGTTTGAAACAAGTATCTTGTTATAAATACCATAATATTCACAAAAAATTCTCTTAGGATATAAAATTATACATTCTCCTTTCTCAATATTATTATTATCTATCTTCTGAGTAAATTTGAATTGTAAAGAATTTATATTTTCTAAGTGATTTATAATTTTCTGATTTGAAGAACCATGTACATCTAAATTTATAAAAAAAATAAAAAAAAAAATTAAGAATATTTTCATTTAAGCACTTCTCTTTTGCCGACGTGATTGGCTTTGCTTACCTCGCCGTTTGTCTCCATTTGATCAACTATCCTTGCTGCTCTATTATAACCAATTTGCAATTTTCTTTGCAAAAAAGATGTGGATGCTTTTCTCTCAGATTTGACTATTTCAAGAGCTGTATTATATAATTCATCTAGATTTTCATTATCTTTTGAATCATTATTACTCTCTTTTTCATCTGCAAAATTAAGAATTTCGTCAACATAATCTGGTTCAGCTTGGTTTCTTAAAAAATTGTTTATTTTTTCAATTTCACCCTCTGATACAAATGGTGCATGAATTCTAGTCATTCTATTTGCAGAGGTCATATAAAGCATATCCCCTTTTCCAAGTAGTTGCTCAGCACCTTGTTCACCAAGTATAGTCCTACTATCAATTTTAGAGGTAACTTGAAATGATATCCTAGTTGGAAAGTTAGCTTTTATTGTTCCTGTGATAACGTCAACACTTGGTCTTTGTGTAGCCATTATAATATGAATACCTGCAGCTCTAGCCATTTGTGAAAGCTTTTGAATGTAATTTTCTATATCTTTACCAGCAACAAGCATTAAATCTGACATTTCATCAACAATTACAACGATATAAGGCATAGAAATCTTGTGTTTTTCGTTATATCCGTCAATGTTTCTCACCCCAACTCTGGTCATTAATTTGTATCTGTTTTCCATTTCTTTAACTACCCATCCTAAAACTGAGGCAGCTCTTTTTGCTTCTGTAATCACAGGACATAACAAATGTGGAATTCCTTCGTACGTTGAAAGTTCTAACATTTTGGGATCGATTAGTATAAATTTACATTTTTCTGGAGAATGTTTGTATAAAAGAGACAAAATAATTGTATTAATACAAACCGATTTACCTGATCCTGTTGTACCAGCTATAAGTAAATGAGGCATACTACTCAAGTCGCCAGTTATTGGAAGTCCAGAAATACTTTTTCCAAGAGCTATAGGAAGTTTTATATCTTTCTTTTTATAATTAGGATCAGAAATTATTTCACTTAAGAAAACATTCTCTCTATGAGGTTTAGGTAATTCGATTCCAATAGTATTGCTACCTGGTATTGTTGCAATTCTAGCAGACTCTGAGCTTGTGTTTCTTGCAATATCCTCTGAAAGATTTATTATTTTTGATACTTTAACACCTGGAGCAGGTTCAAATTCAAACAGTGTAACAACAGGACCTTGGCTTACTTTTTTTATTTGTCCTTCAACTCCAAAATCTAATAAAATTTTTTCTAAATTTTTTTCATCAATTTTATTTTCTGATAAATTTTTATCTTTTTTTGAAAGAGTTCTTAAAAATTCTTTTGATGGTAGTTTATATTTCATAACTTTTGTATCTGAGGATTTAATATTTTTGTCAAATGAAAAATTTTCCTGAATTCTAGTTTCATTATTGATGAATTTATTCTCGGTACTTATATTTTCATCATAGTTTTCAACAACTCTTCTATTTGGTATTTTTTTTGTTCTGGAAAAAAATTTAATAAATGATTTAAAATATCTAAACTTGAAATTTATACTTAAAAGAAAAAATAATAATATTAAAATAATTAAAATTATATAACTAACTTTATTATTTAAGTTTATCAAATTTATTAAAGAAGTTTCTTCAAATAGATTACCTATAAATCCATTATTCCCGTTAATTGTAAGCCAATATGTTTTGGTATGGTAAACTGTGAAAAATAATGAACCTAATATTGAATATAGAATTATAAAAAATAAACTTTCAATAATAAGTAAAATTTTTTTATCAACTATTACTGATAAAGATATAAAAAAAAAAGAAATAGGAACTAATAACGAGATTAATCCTATTGATTGATAAAAAATATCAGAAACGTAACTACCTTTTGCTCCCAAAAAATTTTTTATTTCAGCATTTTCAGGAAAAATGAAGTTAGGGTCCTCAGGTGAATAACTAATTAATGATATTAGCAATAATAAAGATAAACAAAGCAACGTCAAACCTGCTAGTTCAGACAGTCTTTTAAAGAGAAAACTTGTTGATTTATCAAATAAATTTTTAATTTTCATTTTGTCATTAATGATTTGTCACTTTGTATCATTTAATTTTTGTTGGTAAAATTAAATAATATTATGAATATTTGTCTTTTAGGAAATAATTTAACAAATCTTGTTTTGGCAAACATATTACTTAAAAAAAAGATCAATGTTGATATTATCTCACAAACTAAACCATCATTATTAACCAATACTGCTAGAACAATTGCAATCTCAAATGAAAATTATAAATTTTTAATAAAAAATATTAAACAGATTTCTAAATTAGGATGGCCAACAGATAAAATTAAAATCTATTCAGATAAAAATAAATCATCTGATTTATTTGAGTTTAAAAATAAAAATCAATCTAATTTTTACTTATTAAAATATAGTGAACTGTACAATTTAATGAAAAAGAATAAATTTTTAAAATTTATTAATCTTAAAAACTATAATTATGATATTATTAAGAAACGAAACTATAATTTAATTATTAATTCTGACCAAAACAATCAAATAACAAAAAAGTATTTTCAAAAAAGAGTAGAAAAAAATTATAATTCTTTAGCACATACAGCGATAATAGATCATAAGAAAATCGAAAATAAAATTGCTTATCAATTTTTTACAAAAAATGGCCCTTTAGCATTTCTTCCATTATCCAATAATCAAACTTCAATTGTATTTTCAAATAATTCTTTAAAATTGATGAATAAATTAAGTCTACTTCAAATAATAAAAAAATATAATCATCAATATGAGATAACTAAAGTCAGTGAAGTTGAATCTGTTGGTATTAAATTTTTAGTACTTAGAGAATATTTTTTTAAAAATATTTTATGTTTTGGAGATTTGATTCATAAGGTTCATCCATTAGCAGGACAAGGCTTTAATATGACTATAAGGGATATTAAATCACTAACTAATATTCTAGACAAATATACAAAATTAGGAATAGTTGATGGAAAAATAATTGCTCAAAAATTTCAAGAAAATAATAAACATTTAAATTTTATGTATGGTTTAGGAATAGATACTATTAATTCATTTTTTAAGCTTGATAGTAAGTTAAAAAATAATTTATCAGAATCGATATTTAAAATTTTAAAAGGGAATAAAACTTTGAACAAATATGCAACATTTTTATCAAATTAATTTGTATTATTATTTATTGTAAAGTTTTATTGTTAAAATTATCTAAAATGTAAGTATTTAAGATTTCCTCTAATTTTTCTTTTCTTAAATTTAAATCTTTACTTTCAAGTAAAACTTGTTTTTCTTCTAATGAAAATGGTGATGCCATTGATAAAGTATTTATGGTTTGATCTAAGCTTTGCTTTTCTATCTCTTTCCAATTAATTTCATATCCTTGCTTCTTAAATAATTCTTTGAGATTTTGGAAAATTAACTTCAAATCTGAAAACTTTATCTCATCAGATCTTTCGTTTAAATCTGAAGAGAATTCCTCATATTTGACTTCACATTCCCTATATAAATTGTGACTATTAACTTCTGCTATGATCTTAAATCTACAAATACCATTCAAAATTATTAAATATCTTCCATCCTCAGTTTCGTTAAAGCTTGTTATTTTGCCCGCACAACCTACATCGTGTAAATCAGGTTTTTTTAATTCACCAGTTTTTTTTGGCTGTATCATACCAATCATACGGTCACTTTTCATACTTTTATCTATCATTTGAATATATCGAGGTTCAAAAATATTCAACGGAACCGTTGTTCTAGGAAAAATAATAAAGTTAGACAAAGGAAATACAGGTAATATATTTGGCAGATCTTCTTTTTTCATTATAATTAAAATATAACACTTATTAGATGAATTCAAATAATTTCGAGAATAAAAAATCTGAAATTTTAAATTTATTCAAACAAAAAAAGTATGATCTTGTTATAAGATTAGGAACAAAGCTAATTAAAAAAAAAACAAATGATCCCCAATTAATATATTTATTGGGATTATCTTCAATTAATATTGAAAAATTTTTAGATGCAGAAAAATATTTTAAAAATTTATTAACTTTTCAAAAATCTGCAGAATTATATTTTATCTATAGTAACATTTTAAAAAAAATACAAAAATATAATGAATCAATTGCTGCTTTAGAAAATGCTATAAATATAAATCCAAATTTTCCTGAAGCTTTAAATAATTTAGGAATAATTAAAAACTTACAAAACAAACAAGTTCAAGCAATTGAATATTTTAAAAAATCACTCAACATAAAAAGAGATAATCCTCAAGCATTATATTATCTAGCTGATATATACAAAAATCTGAAAAATTACGATGATCTAATAATTATATATAAAAAAATATTAGATTTAGATAATAAAAACGTTAAAGCTCTTTATAATTTAGGGAGTACTTATCTTTTTTATGGCAATATAAAAGAAGGTAGAAAATATTTCGAGAAAGTGCTCGAAATTGATAAATTTCACTTTCCAAGCATTAGAAATTATATTTCAATTACAAAAATAGAAAAAAAAAATAAGGTATTTAAAAATTTACCGAATATTAAAACGAATAACTTAAATGATCAAAATAAAATTTTATTATTTGATTCATTAAGTAAAGGTAATTTTGATTTAGAAAATAATATACTTGGTTTCGAATATTTAAATAAATTAAACGTATTAAAAAAAAATAAGACCAGCTTTTCATTAATAAACGAAAAAGAAAAATTTAAAAAAATTCAAAATTTTTTTAAAAATTCAAACAGTTGCGATTTTAACTATAAAAAGTCATATAAAACGAAGCCAATTTTTATAATTGGTATGCCAAGATCTGGAACTTCTTTGTTGGAACAAATATTATCATCACATTCTAAAATTTATGGTGCTGGAGAACTTAATTTTCTAACTCAAATAATTGATAAATTAGGCTTAGAAAAACCAGATGATTTGAAAAAGTTTTATATTGAAATAAGAGAATATTACCACAACTGTATAACAAATATCACAGATAAAAATTATATAATTGATAAACTTCCAACAAATTTCAGGTGGACTGGTTTTATCATAAACGCTATGCCGGAGGCCAAAATTATTCATATTGAAAGAAATCCTATGGCAGTTTGTTGGTCAAATTATAAGACAAATTTTATTAATGAAAGTATGGACTTTAATTTAACCCAGGAGGATACTGCTAATTACTATTTATTATATCTAGAAATGATGAAATTTTGGTTAAATAAATTTGATAAAGTCATTTTTAATGTGAATTATGACGAATTTGTAAAAAATTTTGAGCTAAATTCCAAACCAATATTAAATTATTTGAACATTGATTGGGAAGATAACCTAAAAAATTATAATAAAACAAAAAGAGCAGTAAGCACTGCCTCTTACCAACAGGTAAGAGGTGGAATTTTAAAAGATACTTCTCAAATATGGAAAAAATATAGTTCCCATCTTAACCTTATGCTTAAAATTTTAAAAGATAACCAGGTAGAGTTTTAAAATTTACTTAATAAATGAGTCACTATTGATTGATCCTGCTTTTTTTTCGTTTTGTCTCTTGCTTAATTTTGAAAAAGCTACTACTTTCAATACTTATAGAATAAGCGGGCATAGCTCAGTGGTAGAGCGTCTCGTTGCCAACGAGAAGGTCGTGGGTTCGAGTCCCATTGCCCGCTCCATTATTGTCTCACATCAGTAATATTAATTTACAAAAAAAATAATTAATTTAAACTAATATAATTATGTCAGATTTAGCAGAAAAAAAATGTATACCTTGTGAAGGTGGTATTCCAAGTTTTAATCTCGAAGAAATTCATAAATACCTTAAAAAGGTTGATGGATGGGATGTTGAGTCAGTGGATAAGAAAGATTATTACATCATAAAAAATTTTAAATTTGAAAATTTTTTAGAAAGTCAATCATTTGTAAACAAAGTTGGAGAAATTGCTGAGCAAGAAGGACATCACCCTGATATATGGTTCGGATGGGGGTACGCGAAAATTAAAATACAAACACATGCTATTAACGGATTGCATGAAAGTGATTTTGTTCTTGCTGCAAAAATTGATAAAATTAACTAAATTTTAATGTTTAAAGTGTCTAGTTTTTGAAAAAACTAAAATAATACCTAATTTATCTGCGAATTTAATAATCTCTTTATCTCTAATTGATCCTGAGGGCTGTATTATTGCACTTACACCATTCTGAACTAGAATTTCAATTCCATCTACAAAAGGAAAAAATGCATCTGATGCACCAATTATAATGTCATTTTCACTAATTTTTTGAAACTTTTTCATTTTGTCTATTGCTATTTTACAACTATCTAATCTACTTGGTTGTCCCGATCCAATTCCAACAGTTGAACTATTTCTAGTTAGAACAATTGCGTTAGATTTTACATTCCTACACACATTAAAAGCAAACAATAGGTCATTTAATATTTTTTTTGTTGGCTTTGTTTTAGAGACAACCTTAAAATTATTTTTAGTAAAAAGTTTGTTATCTATATTTTGTAATAATAAGGAGTCGAAGTTAGTAATTATACTATTATAATTATTATTTTTTAATTTAGATGCATCTATTATCCTTAAATTCTTCTTTTTTCTCAGGATTTTTAGCGAATCTTTGTCAAATCCAACCCCAATAATTACTTCTAAAAATATTTTATTTAATTCTAAAGCCACTTTCTTATTCACCTTAAAATTACAGGAGACAATTCCTCCGAATGCACTTATAGGGTCACATGCTAGTGCTTCTTTATAACTCTTTAGTTTATTACTATTCACTGACACACCACATGGGTTAGCATGTTTTACAATTACAGTCCCTGTTTTTTTTGGAAGTGTTTGCGATATATTTAAAGCAGCATAAATATCATTATAATTATTATAACTTAGTTTTTTTCCACTCAATTTAGATATATCTAAATTATCTTTTTTACTATAAATTGCTGATTGTTGATGAGGGTTCTCACCGTATCTTAATACTTCAATCAAATTTCCATGAATAGTTTTTCTTTGAGGAAAATAATCTTTATTTTCAATATTCAAATGTTCTGAAATTACAGAGTCATAGTATGCTGTTAAATTAAATGCTTCTTGAGACAATTTCTTTCTTAAATCTAAACTTGTGGCACCTTTATTCTTTTCTAAATCCAAAATAAATTCTTTGAATTGATCTGGAGAAGTTAAAACAGTTGTATATTTATAATTTTTAGCTGCTGCTCTCACAAGAGTTGGGCCCCCAATATCTATATTTTCAATATGATTATTGTGGTTTTTTGTAATTTTTAATGTTTTTTCAAATGGATAAAAATTAACTATAACCAAATCTATTTCTTTATAATTATTTTTTTCAAGTTCTCTTTTATGATTTTTATCATCTCTCTTACTTAAAATACCCGCATATAACTTTGGATGAAGTGTTTTAACTCTCCCATTCAAAATCTCGTCAGTATTTGTATATTTTGATACTTCAGTGCATCTGTAACCTAATTTCTTAATTTCTTTAGATGTACCTCCTGAACTAATGATATTAATTCTGTATTTTTTGAGTGCATTTAAAATTAATTTCAATCCTGATTTGTCTGAGACAGAAATAATTGCTGTTTCAATTTTTTTTTTCATATTTTGCTGATCTGCCATTCAATCAATTGTTCATCATTTTGAGTAACACCTGAGATAAAAATGTTCTGGTTTTCAACATAACTATTTTTATTACCGAAATACAGACCAGTTTCAACCCCTATCAACCCATCATTTGAAAAGAACTTCCATCCAGAATTTTCTAATTCAATTAAGACAGATTTATTATCTTGAAGCTTTGTTATTTTAATGTTTGGCAACAGGTGAAACCTTATTTCAAAGTTTGTAACTCTAAAATTCTTTTTTTTAATAAGTTTTTCTTTTCCAAAAAGAATACTTTTATCATCGTAAAATTCTAAAATCCTCTGATGTATCACTCCATATCTTGATAAATACCCATCATGCGCACATTTAATGCTCCAATAATTTTTTTCATATGTTACTTCATTATCAAATGTCTTAAATCCTTTGTTTACTACACTAGGTCCTTTACTATTCTTCTTAAAGCTACAAGTTGATGAGTTATCTAAAATTAATGTTGAATGAGTTGCAGTTGATTTTGAAATCGAATTTAGTTGATGGTTATGTTCTTGAAAATAACCAGAGTTAGTAATTAGTTTTTTTCCCTTAAAAAAAAATTCAAATGATAATGGTCCACTTTGATAATTTTCAGAGTAATTTTTTGCTGGGTTACTACCTGTATCCATAGCAAGGACTGCATTTTTATTTTTTAAAATTGTATATCCGGATATTTCAAATTTATCACTATTAAACTTATATCTAAAAAGAGATAAATACTCATCAAAGTCTTTATTTTTTGAATTATTATTTCCATTAAATAATAAACTCTGTTTTAATGACCCCCAAATAAAGTCATAAGATTTACCAAGAAAATGAATTATTTCATTTAAGTATTCTGGAACATCATTTAAGGAATCTTTTAAAAGTTCTCGTATCAAAATAAAATATTTTAAATAAAAAATCATCTGTCTTATATTTCTTGATTTTGGAAAATAGTTATTATCAAAAGAGGTATTAATAATTTTTTTAAGTAGATCTAATCCATACTCCAAAAACCTGTTATTTTTGTATGCTATGCCTGTTAGAGTTATCGCTGTGCACCCAATCATTTTGTTGTTTAAATCAGAGGATCTGTCAATTTCATTCATTAAATGATTTACTTGCTTACTGATTATTTCGTTAAAGCTACTTTTATAATTATCATCAGACTCATCATAAGTTATTTTTGAATTTGAAATCCAAGCTATTACTCTTTTAGAAAGAATATCTATTTCCCAACTTTTCGTTTCATAGTTTTGATTATTTTTAATCCAATTTTTTATAATTGTCTGAGTAACTTCATTAGAAGATTTTAGATCTATTGAAAAAAGCCAATAAAAACTATGAAGTTTTTTAAAATCATTATATTTTAAATATTTATTATCCCATATAGATTGAACATTAAAATCTTCAATTTTCTTTTTTTGTTTTTCGTATTTTATTAATGAACTAAGTATTTTAAGACTTGGTTGATAAACTAAAATATTTTCGTCAACTCTTGAAATTTTTTTATTATAGATGGATGAATTTAAATAAATTTTTCGTATTTGGTTTTTAAAAATAAAGTAAAATTCATAGATATAATTTAAAGAACTTTTTAAAAACATTTTACATTGATTTTAGTTTTTCAATATTAGTTTTAATATTACCATCGTTCTCTTTGAAAACTGTGGTTCCAGATACTAAAATATCAGCTCCAGCTTCTAAAACTATTTTTGAATTACTAAAATTAATTCCTCCATCAACTTCAATATCAAAGTGATATTGGTTTTTGTCTTTTATTCTTTTCAATTCCTTTATTTTATCTAATACTTCAGGCATAAATTTTTGTCCTCCAAAACCAGGGTTAACACTCATAACAAGAACTAAATCAATATTGCCTATTTCATTAATTAAAGTTTTTATTTCAGTTTTTGGATTTAAAGATACACCAACTTTTTTGCCGAATTTTTTTATTAAACTTATAGATTCTTTTAAGTTTTCAGTGGCTTCAGGATGAATAGTTATTATATCGGCACCAGCATTTGCATAATTTTCAATGTATTCATGTACTGGGGATATCATTAAGTGTACATCAAACGGAAGCTTGGTATATTTTCTTAAATTTTTTATTACTGGTGGTCCTATTGTTAAATTTGGAACAAAGTGACCGTCCATTACATCGACATGAATTAAGTCAGCCCCACCTTCTTCTAGCTTCCTGATTTCACTACCAAGCTGACTGAAGTCGGCAGATAATATAGATGGAGAAATTTGAATTTTTTTCATTTGATACTAAAAATATTAGTATCAATTTTTTGTTTTATTTGAATTAGTTTTTAGTGAATATTCTATATATTTCTCTAGCAATTTCACTTTCAAGAGGGAATGAAAGCATGCCCATGACTGAATAACCAAGTAAATAAGGCATTAAATAGAAACGACCCATGTAAAAGAACCAGGCTACATATAGTGGTACTAAAGGTCCTATAATGAAGCTTGGAGTAATTGGTTTAAATATTTTTATAAGTGGATTTGTAAGTTTCACAAATACTTTCATAAAGAAAAATTGTGAGTCTTCTTTCTGAAATATATTCATTGCCACTCTTCCTATTAATGTCCACATAATGACACCTAAAATGTAATCGATTATATAGACTAAAGGATGAAAGTTAGCTGACATAATTTTGAGAAAAAAAGGGGCGAACTTAATCGCCCCTAAATTTGAATTGTTTATTTTTGTGCTAGTACCGTTTTACCACTTGGTATACGTACATCATCAACCATTTTCTGAGTAGCTGCGTCCGGTGCTGCAGTAATTAAACTGACAACAATCATAGAAACTAAACTTACAGCCGCTCCAACTATTCCAAAAGTAAGTTGAGTTATGCCTAAGAAACCAGACCCTCCACTTCTTACCCATATTAGGTAAGCAGTTCCAGATATAAGCCCTAGTAGCATTCCTGCAACAGCTCCTGGTGCATTAGCTCTCTTCCACCATACACCAAGTACAAGTGGAAAGAATAGTCCTGACATAGCAAAGTCAAAAGCCCAAATCACAGAACCTAAGATACCTTGTATCTCTAATGCGGCTATTGTTGCTCCTGCAAAACCAATTAATACAAGTAATACCCTTGCAACAATTAGTCTTTTTGCTGTCTCAGCTTTTGGATTAATTATTTTGTAGTAAATATCATGAGATAACGCATTTGATATTGCTAACACTAATCCATCTGCAGTTGACATTGCAGCTGCCATACCTCCAGCAGCAACTAGACCTGAAATTACATATGGTAATCCTGCAATCTCTGGTGTTGCTAATACAACAGCTTTACCACCCATAAAGAACTCGTTAAGCTCAAGAGTTCCATTACCATTAAAGTCACTGATAAACATTAAGTTTGCTTGGTTCCAGTTTTGATACCAATCAATAGCTTGAACTTCCGCAATTGTTTTACCAATAATTCCAGTTGGTAGTGTTGGGTCTATCAAAGATAGTTTAGATAATGTAGCTAACATCGGTGCAGAAGAATACAGTAGGAAAATAAAGAATAGTGACCAACCTACTGATCTTCTTGCAGTTCTTACACTTGGAGTAGTAAAGTATCTCATCATAACGTGAGGCAATGATGCAGTTCCTGCCATCATACACACTGCTAATGAAATAAACGCCCAAGGAGTTGCATTAACTGACGAGTGCGCTTTAGTTATTCCAGCTAAACCTTTTGGAACTGTTGCCAAATCTGCAGCAGAGTTTTTAACAAAACCAAATTGACCTTCTAGTTCTGCAATTCTTGCAACTTCATCAGCTAACATAAAGTGTGGGAAGAAACCTGCTCCCAACTTACTGCTTATCCAAAATACTGGAAGTAAGTAAGCTATAATTAATACAATGTATTGAGCTACTTGTGTCCAAGTTACAGCTCTCATTCCACCAAGCATTGAGCACATCAAAATACTTGCTAATCCAACATAAACAGCTATTCCAAATGGAATATCTAATGCTACAGATGCAATTGTACCTGTCGCATTAATTTGTGCTGTCACATAAGTGAATGAGGCAACTGTTAAAACTATTACTGCACTAAATCTTGCTAGGTTACCACCATAACGAGTTCCTATGAAATCTGGAACTGTATAACATCCAAATTTTCTTAAATACGGTGCTAACAACGAAGCAACTAGTACATATCCACCAGTCCACCCAACAAGTAGAGCCATATATCCATAGCCTTTGAAATAAATTCCACCCGCCATAGCAACGAAAGATGCACCTGACATCCAGTCAGCTGCAGTTGCCATACCATTAAAGACAGTTGGAACTTGTCTTCCAGCCACATAATAAGCATCAACTTGAAGCGTTCTAGATAACCAACCAATTAAAGCATAAATCAAAACTGTAAAAGCTACAAAAAAGATACCAATCAATTTTGCAGACATTCCAGCTTGTTCAGCTATAGCCATCAGAATAATAAATACAAGGAAACCTCCGGTATATATTCCGTAGACTTTTGGTAGATTATCAATAAATTTACCTTTTATCATTGATCACCCTCTCTTTCAGAGAACCCAAATTCATCATCTATTTTTTCTTGTCGACCTGCAAACCAAAAAATGAGAATGACGAAAATTGCAAGTGATCCCTGACATGTAAACCAATACGTTAAAGGATATCCAAATGGTCTAATGTTTGATTCTTGCATTTCGGCTCCGAAAAGAAAGATGCCAATTGAGAAAACAAACCAAATTGCTAATGTAATAAAGAGCAAGTTCCTGGTCTTTTCCCAGTGTTGTTCTTGTTTTGACATTTTTTCTCTCTCCTATAGGTTAAAAAAACAACCATACCGATAATCAAACATATTTAAACCCCTAAAAACGCTCGATATTGTGTCATTTTTAGATTATACATCATCATATTAGTTAACTAAATGGCCCTTAAATACAGATTCAACTTAAAAGATATAAAACTTGAGGACTTTAAAATTTATTTAGTTGCAATGTTTAAAGGCATTCTGCCTAAAAAAAAAATTAAAAATATTGAAGATCTTAAAGAATTTATTCAGCAAAAATCAGCGTGGGTATCCCAAGTTACTTTATATAACTATTTGAAAACAAGAATGGGTACTAAATGGGTTCTACATTTTGATGACGAAAAGTTTTTAACTTCAATAAATACTGCAAAGTGGAATATTTATGCAATATCTCTTCAAGATTTGTCATTTTATACAATTTCATATTTAAATGTTTTTTTTAATTATCAAGAGACAGATAAAGTATCTGAAATTTACAATAATATTCTCGATAAAGAGCTAGAAAATGGTATGCCAACAGAAATTGTTGATGAAGCAAGAATAAGTTTTAAAAAAAGATTAGATCAAATTAAATGGGAGGAATATTATAAATCTTGGCCATTTAATGAAAGCGCCTTGGCTTTATATAATTGGGCTCCTGTAGCAAATGAATTAAAAACTTTAGATAGAAAAATTGTTCTCAACTCTATGATTTTGAAATGGGATAATATAACGGAAGAATTTTCTAAATTAATAAAAATCTAAATATTTTTTCTATTGTCTACCAAGCTATCAACGACTGAAGGGTCTGCTAAGGTCGTTGTATCTCCTAATTGACCATGTTCATTAGCAGCAATTTTTCTAAGAATTCTTCTCATTATTTTACCTGATCTTGTTTTTGGAAGTCCTGGAGCAAATTGAATTAAGTCTGGAGTTGCTATTGGACCAATCTGCTTTCTTACCCAAAGTTTTAAATCTCTCTCTAAATCCAGAGTACTTTTTTCTCCAGCATTTAAAGTTACATAACAGTAAAGCCCGTTCCCTTTTATATCATGTGGGTAACCAACTACTGCTGCTTCAGCCACTTTTGGATGAGCTACAAACGCGCTTTCTATTTCCGCGGTACCTAAATTATGCCCTGAAACAATAATCACATCATCTACTCTTCCAGTAATCCAATAGTATCCATCCTTATCTCTTCTGCAGCCATCACCTGTAAAATATTTCCCATCAAATTGTGAAAAATAAGTATCTATAAATCTTTGATGGTCACCATACACACTTCTCATCTGTCCAGGCCATGATTGTGAAATACAAAGTCTACCTTGCGCTTCTCCTTTTAAAACTTTGCCGTCTTTGTCCAGAATCTCTGGTTTAATTCCATAAAATGGTTTTGTTGCAGAACCAGGTTTTAAATCTATCGCTCCAGTTTGAGGACTGATCAAAATTCCACCTGTTTCTGTTTGCCACCAAGTATCAACAATTGGGCATCTGCTATCACCTACAGTTTTATAGTACCATTCCCAAGCTTCAGGATTAATTGGCTCACCAACAGTGCCTAAAAGCTTTAACGATTTTCTAGATGTTTTCTTTACAGGTTTATCACCTTCTCTCATTAAAGCTCTTATTGCTGTCGGAGCCGTGTAAAAAATATTTACCTTATATTTATCAACTATTTGCCACCACCTGGATGTGTCAGGATAAGTAGGTATTCCTTCAAACATAATTGTAGTTGCACCATTAGCAAGTGGACCATAAATAATATAACTATGTCCTGTAACCCAGCCTATATCAGCAGTGCACCAGTAAATATCTTTAGGTTTATAATTAAAAATATATTGGTGAGTCATTGATGCATAAACCATGTATCCGCCAGTTGTATGTAGTACCCCTTTGGGTTTCCCAGTTGAACCAGATGTGTAAAGAATGAATAATGGATCTTCAGCATTCATTTCTTCTGGCTCACATTTTGCTGAGACTTTACTTGTCATCTTATGATACCAAACATCACGATCATTGTACCAATCAATTTTTTTGGTACCTGTTCTCTTTACAACAATACATTTCTTTACGTTGGGACAGCTTTGTAACGCTTCATCTGTAATAGATTTTAAAGGGATTGTTTTGCCACCTCTTACACCTTCATCTGCAGTTATGACATAATCAGATTCGCAATCATTAATTCTGCCTGAAATACTATCTGGTGAAAAACCTCCAAATATTATGGAGTGAACAGCACCTATTCTAGCACATGCAAGCATTGTGTAGGCTAGTTCTGGTATCATGGTAAGATAAATTGTTACTCTATCACCCTTTTGAACTCCTAAGTTTTTTAATCCATTAGCTGCTTTTGAAACCTCTTTATGAAGTTCTTTATATGTAATTTTTTTTTGAACTTTGGGATCGTCTCCTACCCATATAATTGCAGTCTTATTAGCATTATTTTTAAGATGCCTATCAATGCAATTCGCTGAAGCATTTAAAGTACCATCATAGAACCATTTGATATGAACATCATCTTTGCTATATTTAATATCTTTAATTTTTTTATAAGGTTTAATCCAATTAATTCTTTTTCCTTCTTTTTTCCAAAATCCATCGTTATCTCGAATCGACTCATTGTATTTTTTTGTATATTGAGATTTATTAACGGTGGCTTTACTTATCCATTCTTTCTTTGTTTTATAAACTGTCTCTTTGGGTTTTTTAGAGATTACTCTTTTTTTAGCTTTTTTTTTCTTAGGCATGAATTTTTTTTTAATTAATTCTACCCATCTTCAAAATTATTTTCCAGCTTTTAGTATCAATAGGCATGACAGATAGTCTACTTTGTCTAATTAAAGATAAGTTCTTCAAAGCCTTAGTTTTTTTGATGTTTTCAAGTGTTACAGGATTTTGGAGTTTACTTTTAAATCTAACTTTAACCGCAACAAACCTTTTTTTTTTATCAGTTGGATCAATGAATGCTGTTTTAATAACTTCGATAATACCAACTATTTCCTTTCCAATAATAGAATGATAAAAAAAACAAAGATCTCCTTTTTCCATTTTTTTCAAGTTACTTGCTGCTTGGTAATTTCTTACCCCATCCCAGTCAGCTCCTTTTTCTCCAGCTTTAATTTGTTGATCAATTGACCATACATCTGGCTCTGATTTCATTAACCAATATTTCATTTAATTTTTTTTCTTTTTCTTTTCTTTTTTAAGTTTTCTTTTTTCCTTTAAAGAAAGTTTAGCTTGTTTCATTACACTAGCATCCTTAAACGATTTACCACTATATCTTTTCGACATTTATAATCTAACTCCCGCTCCTTTTAAAAATTTTGCTTTTTCGTCAAGTTGTAGTCTTGGACTTGCAGGAAGATCTAAATTATCAAATTTTTTGATTTTATACTTTTCAAGACCAACAAGTGCAATCATCGCTGCATTATCCCCACATAATTTTGGTTCAGGGAAAATTGGTCTAAAATCATTCTTCTTACATACTTTAATTAATTTTTTTCTAATACCCTTGTTGGCAGCAACACCTCCAGCGATTACAAAAGTTTTATTTTTCTTTTTACTAGTCTTTTTGAACTCATCAAATGCTATTTGTGTTTTTACTTCTAAAATTTCTTCAATTGTTTTTTGAAAAGATGCTGCAAGATCATATTTTTCTTGTTTAGATTTTATAGTGCTTGATATTCTTAAAATGGCCGTTTTAAGACCTGCAAATGATAAATTACATCCCCCTTTATTTATAATTGGTTTAGGAAGTTTAAATTTATTTGCATCTCCCTGCTTTGCAAATTCTTCTAACTTTGGACCTCCTGGAAATTCAATACCTAAGAGTTTCGCAGTTTTGTCAAATGCTTCTCCTAAAGCATCATCAATTGTTGTTCCTAATCTTTTATATTTTCCAAGTCCATTCACACTAAGATATTGCGTATGTCCTCCTGAAATTAATAATAACAAATAAGGAAAATCTAAGCTTGTACTAAGTTTTGGACTTAATGCATGCCCTTCAAGATGGTTTACACCAATAAAAGGTATATTTAAGCTTGCAGATAATGCTTTACCAAAATTTAAACCAACGGTAAGGCAAACAATTAAGCCTGGACCAGATGTTGAAGCAATTGCAGAAACATTATTTAAATTTTCACCACTTTCATGAATTGCTTTTTTTGCAATTAAATCAATTTTTTCAACATGAGATCGTGCTGCAAGCTCAGGAACTACACCTCCAAATTCTTTGTGAATATCAAATTGACTTGAAACTACGTTAGATAATATTTTTATCTTACCGTTTTTATCTTCTTCTATGATTGATACCGCAGTTTCATCGCAACTTGTCTCAATTCCGAGGATTATTTTTTTTTCATTCATAAATATTTATAATTAATACAATTAAACTATAAGAATGTAATAAAAATAAGAATTATGAAAAGGGATAAATTTATTATTGGTACTCGAGGAAGTCAGTTAGCTCAAATTTATACCGAAAAAGTGATAAACCATCTTAAAAAAGTTTCATCGACCCACATAGAAACAAAAAAAATAGTCACAAGTGGAGATGAAAACCAAAAGGATAGGCTGTCAAACATTGGAGGAAAAGGATTATTTTCAAAAAAAATTGAAATAGAATTAATTAATAATAATATTGATATAGCTGTTCATGCTTTAAAAGATATGCCATCGATTGAAACAGAGGGGCTAATAACAAATTTTTATTTAAAAAGAAATTCACCAAATGAAATTTTGATTAGCAATGACAATATAAATTTTCTAGACCTTAAACCTAATTCGATAATAGGCACTTCTTCTTACAGAAGGGAATACCAATTAAAAGGTATTAGATCAGATCTGGATTATAAATTAATAAGAGGAAATGTAGACACTAGGATAAAGAAATTAGAAAATGGAGATTATGATGCAATTTTACTTTCTAAAGCTGGCATTGAAGCTTTAGGTTTAACAAATAAAATTACACATGAATTTAATACTGAAGAATTAATACCATGTGCTGGACAAGGTATTATTGCCATACAGTGTAGGGAAAACGATCAAGAAATAATTAATATCTTAGAAAAGATTAATGATGATCAGTCCAGAATTATTGCAAATGCTGAAAGAAAAATCTTAAAAATACTCGAGGGTGACTGTGATACAGCAGTTGGTGTATATGCAAAGATTGATAAAGATCTTGTAAATATAAAAGCTGAACTTTTTTCAGTAGATGGCAAACAAAGATTTTTTGTTGAAGAAATTGAAAATAAAACAATGGTTAAAGATTTAAGTATTAAGATTGGAGAAAAATTAAAATCAGAGTCAAAGGGATCTTATAAAAGGTAAAATGCATATTTTATTAACAAGACCATTAGAGGATAGTAAAGAATTAATATTAAAATTTAGTTCTTTAGGACATAAAGTTTCTCATTTACCTGTAATAAAAGTTGAACCAATTAAATACGATGAACCTGACTATAGCCAATTTAAGGGAATAATATTTACAAGTTCAAATGCGATTAAGAATTTAGATTTAAATAGAGTTGATAAAAAAATTGAATGTTATTGTGTTGGCTCTGCAACAGAAAAAGTTGCAAAGCTAAACGGTTTTCAAAATATTATCTCTGCTGAAGGAAACGTAAATAATTTAAAAGAATTAATATTACAAAACTTCGACTCAAAAAATGGATCACTGCTTTATGTAAGTGGTGAGATAGTTTCTAGTAGGTTAGATAAAGATCTAATTTCTGAAGGTTATTCTTTAAATAGATTGATTAACTATACGGTTTCATCAACTCAAGAAATAAAGGAGGAATTTAGAGCACAATTAAAAGCTTCAATCCCTGATATAATTTATGTTTACTCAGAAAATAGCGCTAAGAGTTTATTAAATTTACTTAAAAAGTATGATCTTTTAGACAGTTGGATGGATACCAATTTGATGTGTATGGGTGAAAAAGCATCAGCAATTTTAAATGAGATCAAGTGGAAAAAAATTTTTCTATTTAACTCTGGTGAAGAAGAGTTTTTGCTATATAAAATTTAGCTATGAGTGTTTTTGAGAACTTTTCAGGACTTTTTTTGTCTGTATGGCAAAAAGGAATTTTAGGCGTTAACTTTGTAGAGATCTTAATTGGTCTTGGAATATTCTTTATATTCCTAGTTTTCAGAGGTTTAATAAGTAAATTAGTTATTAAAAAATTAGAATTAATATCAAAAAGAACAACCAACAAACTTGATGACACTTTCGTTAAGGCAATGGAGGGGCCAGCAAGATTTCTTCCAATTGTTCTAGGAGTATTTTTTGCAAGCTATTACATGTCTTTTGCAGAGGATACGAGGTTATTTTTAGATAATGTAAATAGAACTTTGATAACAATATTGCTCTTTTGGATTATTCATCAAATTATTGAACCAATTTCTTACATACTAAGTGGATTCGATAAGATTTTAACTAGAGAACTAATTGGCTGGATTATCAAATCATTAAAAATTTTAATTTTAATATTAGGCGCTGCAGCTGTTTTAGAGTTATGGGGAATTAAAATTGGTCCAATTATTGCGGGACTCGGTTTATTTGGTGTTGCAGTTGCTTTAGGAGCACAGGATTTATTCAAAAATTTAATATCAGGAATTTTAGTACTTGTTGAAAAAAGATTTAAAATGGGTGATTGGATTGAAGTTGAAGGAATAATAGAGGGCGTAGTTGAAAAAATTGGTTTTAGATCAACCGTTATACGAAAATTTGACAAGTCTTTAGCAATTATTCCAAATTTTCAGTTTGCAGAGAATGCTGTAATCAATAAAAGCCAAATTACAAATTGGAGAATTAGTTGGACGATAACTCTTCAGTACGACTCTACCGTTGAACAATTAAAAACTATACGAAATGAGATAGAAGATTTTATAAATGGTTCAGAAGATTATGATGCTAAAGTTGGCGTTTCAGTTAGAGTTGATAAATTTGCTGATAGCTCAATAGATATGTATGTAAGATGTTATACAAAAACAAATAGTTGGAGTGAAATGTTGTTGGTTAAAGAAAGACTAGCAATTAAAATTAAAGAAATTGTTGAGGGTAACAAAGCATCTTTTGCCTTCCCAAGCACTTCTGTATATGTAGAGAAGAAATGATAGCTATTTTTTACTTAGCTTTACAATTATTAAAATTATATTCTTATGTAGTAATCGCTAACGTTGTCATTAGCTGGTTAATAGCTTTTAATGTATTAAATACTTCAAATAGATTTGTTTATTCAATATTAGAGTTTACTTATAAGCTTACTGATCCAATACTTAATAAAATAAGGGGTTTTTTGCCGAGTCTAGGAGCATTTGATATATCACCTATCATTCTTCTTTTGTTGATCTGGTTTGTAGAAATGTGTATGAAACTCTACATAGCACCACTTATTTTTTAATTATCATGATTTTAATAGACGGAAAAAAACAATCGGCTGAACTTAGAGAAGAATTAAAAACAGAAGTAGATGGCTTGAGAGAAAAGTATAACAAAGTTCCAGGTCTTACAGTAATCTTAATCGGAGATTTGGCTCCAAGTCAGATTTATGTAAGAAATAAAGAAAAATCAGCAACACAAGTTGGTTTAAAATCTGAAGTTATTAAATACCCAGATACTGTAGATGAAAAAACAGTCTTAGACAAAATTGAAGAACTTAATAATGATGAAACTGTTTCAGGAATTTTGGTCCAATTGCCGCTTCCGAAACATATTAACAAGCAACACGTTATAGAAACTATCTCACCACATAAAGATGTTGATGGTTTACATCCTATGAATGTTGGTAATCTTTCATCTGGATACCAAGGTTCAATTCCTTGTACACCTCTTGGATGTTATTATTTATTAAAAAAAATAGAACCTAACTTAACAGGAAAAAAAGCTGTAATGATTGGGCGGTCAAACTTAAATGGTAAAGCGATGGCACAACTTTTACTTCAAGAAGATTGTACGGTAACAATTACTCACTCAAAAACAAAAGACCTTCAGCATGAATGTCTAGAAGCAGATGTTATTGTTGCTGCTGTTGGAATTCCTGAACTTATAAAAGGTAATTGGGTGAAAAAAGATGCAATAGTTATCGATGTTGGAATAAACAAAACAGAAAATGGTTTAGTAGGGGATGTTGATTTTGAAGAAGTTTCAAAAGTTGCAAAAGCTTTAACTCCAGTTCCAGGAGGAGTTGGACCAATGACAATTGCTTGTTTGTTAAAAAATACAATTGAGTGTTTTAAAAGATCCTTAAACAACTAAAGATTATTGCTAAAGTTAACAATTTTAATTGTTATATTTTTTATCTATAATTCTTTTACATTAGCCATGGAAAAAACACCTTATCATCATTTACCTGACGGTAGTTTTAGAAATCCTGAAGGATCTCCAGAAAGAAACTCAAATTTTACGTGGTCATTTAAAATATTTAATAGGGAAAAGAAAAAACTTGATATGACTATTCCCGAAGATCATATTATTGAAAAACAAAAAGTACTCTCAGATTTAGAAAATCTAAAAAATGACGATTATGTTGGCTGGATAGGACATGCAACTTTCTTAATAAAGCTTGGAAACATAACTATAATAACCGATCCAGTATTTTCAAAAAATGCGGGCCCTTTAATTTTTGGTCCAAAAAGATTTGCTGAAACGGCATTAAACTTAAATGAGATTCCAAAAACAGATTTATTTCTTCTAACACATAATCATTATGACCACCAAGATATGAGAACAATAAGAAAATTTCCTTTTAAAGATGCAAAGGTTCTGCTTCCTCTAAGACTTGGAAAATATTTTACAAGAAACAAATATAAAGATGTGAACGAAATGGATTGGTATGATGAAATTAAGATTAATGAGGATTTAAAAGTAACATTAGTTCCTGCAGTGCATTGGTCAAAAAGAAGTTTGACAGACACTAATAAAACATTGTGGGGAAATTTTTTAATTGAATATAAAAATAAAAAAATACTTTTTGCATGTGATACTGGTGTAGGAAATGTTTATAAAGATTTAGGTGAGAAGTATGGGCCTATTGATTTAACTTTTATTAATATTGGTGCTTATAATTTTTATCCGTTATCTCCAAATAAAGATAAATCTTCTTATCATACTAATCCTGAAGAGGCTCTAAGCATCGCCAGAGATCTAAAAAGCAAAAAAGTATTAGGAATGCATTGGGGAACTTTCGTTTTGTCTTTAGAGCCAATTATGGAACCTCCAATTAGATTCAAAGATAATGCAGAAAATTATGGTTTTAAAAAAGAAGATGCAATTATTTTTAAAATTGGTGAATTTCAGTCTTTAAAAAATTTAGGAATTTAACAACAGCCGCAAGTTTTCTTTTGCTTACCTTTTTCTTCTTTTAATAATTTTTCTTCAGCTTTTGCTATTTCTAGCTCTCTTGCACTTTCTTCCAAAGCAGTTTTTTCTTGCAAAAGTTTGTTTTCAAAATATGCATAAAGAGAGTTAAAGCCTAACTTAGAAGCTTTCTTTTCTTCGTAGTTTCTTCTTCCCTTTAAATTTTCAATTAATTCTAATATCTGTGGGTTTTGCATATTATTTTTATCTCATAAATTAAATAAATTTCAATTACAATTTATTCAAGTTTTTCAACTATTTTAGGAATATATTTTTTAAAGTTAAAAAAACCTTTGTTACAAAACTTCCATGAATTTTGATCTAATTTTCTATAGAGAAACTCAATATTTTTTAGTGAGTTTTGATTTATGTAATCTAAATTTTCTCCAACTGTTGGATAAAGGCAGTAACAACTTTCCAAATTTTTAATTTCGTTTATATCAATAATCTCGCAGTTAATTGATTTCTCCTCTAACCTTTTCTTTTGCTCCTCAATTAAACTAAACTTAAAATTCACCACATTTTCACTGAGTTTAATATTTCTATTTTCATTTTTATTATCAATAAGAAGAATTTTTTTGAATTTTTGAATTGCAAAGTCAGTGATTTCAAATGCTAAGTTATTTTCAAAAACAAGTAAGCTTTTTTCTTCAATATTTATTGGATTTTCAAAAGTTTTATGAAGAATAGTATAATTTTTATCACTTATTATTGGGGGTGCATTTTCGCTAAGTTTTATATTTTCAAATCTATTATTTGTAAACTTTTTGATATTCCATTCACTAGCAAGATAATGTTTGCCTTGAGTTTGAATACCTGCAACCCAACGCCAACCCAAGGTATTTGAAGCAGTATCACCATCATATAAGTGTTGCATAAAAAATTCTGCACCAAGTTGCCAAGGTAATTCTAGTGTAAATATCCAAATGCTCGCAAACCACATTCTGGTATGATTATGCAAATAATTATAAGTCTTAAGTTCATTTACCCACTCATTAAAACATTCAATTTTAGTTTTACCTTCAATGGCATTTAAGTAACTTTTATTATCTTTAAATTCTTCTTTTATTCTTTTTAAATCTAATAAATAATCATCCCAAACTCCTGATCTTAGTTCCAACCAACCTTTCCAATATGTCCGCCACAAAACTTCTTGAATAAATTTTTCATTTTTTGAAAAGGAAAATCTTTCTAATGACTTACTAATCACTTCTTTTTCATTAATCACCCCATGTGTAATATATGGTGATAAGCAAGATGTATTAGATCGTTTATCGGGACCAAAATCAAAATTTCTTAGCCTTGAATATTCCTCTAAATTCTTTTCAATAAAGGTATTGAGATTTTCAATAGCTGTTTGTCTTGTTGGTTTTAAATTCATAATTAAAATTTTATTTTAGATAATTTATATTGTGGAAAAGTAAAGGGGCCAAAAAAACCTTATTGGGCCCCTTATAATTTTAAAGAATAATTTCTTTATTTTTTTCTATCTTATCTTTTGTGGAAGAAAAATATTTATTATCGTTTATATACTTACAGTGTGAACAATTGTGTCCAGCGTCTGGAAGTTTTTCTTCAGATAACAGTGCAACAACCTCTTTTAGAAACTTAAAGAACTTAATGTCATCTCTGGGAATTTCCTGCCATTTAACAAGATTCTTAAACAAATACTCGTTGTTTGAATCTCTCAAAAATTTTTCAGGTTCCACAACAAATAAACCTATTCTTGAAATTGGTTTTAGAGCTGGTTTTCCATCAGCAGCATTCTCAAGCGCAAGAGCATATGCATGTAGCTGCCGGCTGTATTTCTCAACATTTTGTTCTTTAACACTACTTGTCTTAAAATCGATTACGCCATAAGTATTGTCCTCGAATCCTAAAACAGTGTCAGTAACCCCTTTGATATAACATTTATTGCCAGTATTTCTGTCAGTAAAGTTTTTAGACTGAACCCATTTGGACCCAAACTCTATTTTCCCCTCCGGCAGAGTTGTTGATATATCTTTAGGTGACTTGCCCTCAAAATGATCCTTCATAATTGAATCTATTTTAATAAATATAGAAGGCATAATGCTGCGAGGCCTATTGAAACCAAATTTAACTTTTTTTACAAAGCAGCGTTTGCACTCATCGTAAAGAAAACCAAAATCTGAAGGGCTTAATTTATATATTTTATTCATAATATATTTTTGCTTTAAACCCCCAGCAGCAATAAATGCTGCTGGGTAATGGGTTTATATTAGCAAACCTCCCTCAGTTTTTAAGATTGGTGGAAGAACTTTATTGTACTTTGGAAAAGCACCATATTTACTTTTAAACGCACTTAAGTGTTTTCTTTCCACCTTAAGTCTCTCAACCTTATTCTCAATAATTGAAAATTGAACTTGATCAAATTCCATATTATCTTTTTTATGTTGAGAAGCTCTAACTCTAAGATTATTGCTTGAACCTATTTCAACTACAGACCCATCTTTAAGATATCTATAAACACCACCTTTTTTAGGTAGATCCTTATAATCTTGAACTTCATTTTCAAAATTAGCTTCTATAGTTACTTGGAAGATGTTCTCTTGTAATTGCTTTACAAACAACCTTCTTTCTGATCGGCTCGATGAGTTACGCATTGCATCAAATCTTGGAACTCTATCAATGAGTTCTTTGCATGCAACGAAGTATCTAATCGTTCCACCGTTGTTTCTTTGTGGATGAGTAAGAGGTAACGTAGTTCCTCCATTCTCAATTTCCTCATTAGTAAGCACAATGTATAAGTTATTTGCTGAAGAATAGTCATCATCTTTTACATCTAAAGCAAGTTTACAACGTTTGTACCCACTCAGAGTTATTTTTCTACTGAAAGCAGCATTAAAACTTAATCCATGCTTCAGCACCACTGTTTGAGGCTCATCCATTAATAGATGAGATTGCCTTCTAAAAAAGGTAAGTTTATTTATATCTACTGACATAAACCCTCCTTCTTCATAACCTCAGAAACATCAATTGCTATGAAGCTAACTTGAACATCACCGTCTAGCTTGTCAGTTAACTTCCTTACAATTGGTGGAGTTGCGGCAATGCACTCAATTTTAGAGGCGAATGTTGCCTCTATCATCTCAGCTATTTGCTTAACCCATTCCTGTGGTTTTTTATATTCTTCCTTAGTTAAGGTTATTGACCTCTTAACAACATTAAGAATATCTTTTGGCTCTTCACCTGTTTTTATTTTTACTGGCACAGGTAATAATTCCAGATTTCTTGGTTTTTCCATTTTTTTCATGGTTTTCTCCAATATGCCAAAAACTTTTTTTCAAAGACTAAGTTTCTGAACATTAATTTAATGTCTTGATACTTTAATAATTTGTAAGTTCAGGAAATTCTTGGAATTGGAGTGGCGATTTAGGAATTTATTTGTAAGTACTTTTTAAAAAATTAATTCTATCAAGTGTTTTTTGAATTATTTTTTCCTCATTATTTTCATTGTCATGATAGTTGTAATAAATAGGCTCTAATTTGTTATCTTTTCTAATTTGTAGTCCCCAAAAATGCTGCATATTAATTGTGATATCAGCAAATGAGTTAATTTTATTATCTAAAACCATGCAATGGTTATAAACTTTGTCTTGCCCAATATAAACTTTGATACCTTTTTTAAATAAGGTGTTTATGGATTTCTCCAAATCTTTTACCTCTAGAAGGAGATCGCTAAATTGTTTGTTTACAAGAGATTGGCCTTGTACAGTTCTCACCCTTACGTTTTCTACATTAAAAAATTCATCAAATTTTTTATAAATTATTTTTATTTCTTCTTCAAATTCCCCCAATATTTCGGGCTCAACTTTCTTTGTCAAAGATTGATTAGATCTCATCCCAATATAAAATTTATTTAAATCATCAGTATCTTTCATCAAACTTTCTTCTAGTTTTACTTTAAATTTAATGATTTGCTCCTCTTGTTCTAGTTGCCAACTATTTAATATTTCCCAAATATCTTTGAAACTAATCATCTCAGAAAAATAAATTTCACCTTTCCTAAATGACTCATCTATTTTAAATTTATCAAATTCTTGTAGTTTTATTTTGTTTTCAAGTTTGGGCTTTATATTATGATGTACGTAACCCTTATTGATTGCCTCAAATAAATTTTTAAATCTGTAAAAAGTTATTGATGGTAAGAGCTCAGGCTTATGAAACGCCTCCCAAGTTTTTCTAGCCGCATCTCCTCCCTCGAGTGGTGTTAATTGATTGCCAAATCCATGCAACCTTTCCTCATTTGCTGGATCTGTCAAAAAATTATGGAATTCAAATTTTACCTTATCAAAATCTGTTTTAGGAATAGATGATTTATTAGTTAGCATACATATAAATTGGTAACCAAACCAATTTTTTCAAGGTTGAAATTATTTTGCCTTATATTTTTTTGCAGCCTTAAAGCCTTCCATATAATGCTTTGCTAGAGATTTAGGTCTTTTATGGCCTCTTCTTTTATATTCAGCAGTTACAGATGCTAACGTAGGTTGTTTTTTCTTCTTCATTTTATCTCAACTTTTTTTTGTGAAAATTAATAAATCTTTCAACATTTGATTTATTGAAAGTTTTATTTTCCTCGAAAGAGACTTTTTTCATTGAGTAAGCATTACTGGAAGTTTGTCTCGATTGAATTGTAATATTACCTTTATAAAGTTTTAGTCTAACTGATCCATTTACTTTATTTCTTTTTAAATCGACTATTTTTTGAAGTTTAAATCTTTCCTTAGAATACCAATAACCATTGTAAACAAGCTCAGCATACCTTGGCATAACTTCATCTTTTTTATGCATTGTATTTTTGTCTAGAGTAACAGACTCTATTGCTCTGTGTGCCACAAGCAATAATGTTCCTCCAGGAGTTTCATAAACTCCTCTAGACTTTATTCCAATAAATCTATTCTCGACTAAATCCACTCTTCCTATTCCATTTCTTCCAGCTAATAGATTTAATTTATCCAAAACTTTTGCTGGAGATAATCTTTTTCCATTTAAACCTACAGGGTCACCATTTTTGTAATTAATAGTAATAAAGCTTGGTTTATTTGGAGCCTTTTCAGGAGAAGTTGTTCTTTGAAAAATAAATTCAGGTGCAGAATTTTTAGGATTTTCTAAAACCTTTCCCTCTGTTGAAGTATGAAATAAATTATCATCAACTGAGAACGGTGGTGCTCCCTTTTTATCCTTAGGGATTGGTATTCCATGTTTTTTTGCATAACTAATGAGATCTGTTCTTGATTTTAATTTCCATATTCTCCATGGAGCAATTATTTTAATTTTAGGACCAAAGTAATGATATCCAAGTTCAAATCTCACCTGATCATTTCCTTTTCCTGTTGAACCATGTGAGACAGCATAAGCATTAAATTTTTTAGCAACCCTGATTTGATCTTTTGCAATCAGTGGTCTTGCAATAGATGTACCTAATAAATAAACACCCTCATAAAGAGCATGACCTCTTATCATAGGATACACATAATCTTTAACAAAAATATTTTTTAGATCTTGAATTATGATTTTTTTAACTCCCAATTTTTTTGCATTCTTAATTATTTTTTTTCTATCCATTTCCTGCCCAACATCAGCAGTGTATGCTATAACTTCAGCATCATAATTTTCTTGGAGCCATTTGAGAATAATAGACGTATCCAAACCACCTGAATAGGCGAGTACAATCTTCTTTTGTTTTTTCATTTAAGTGCAGCTTTTTTTTGCAGCGTTATAAGCTTTGGTAAATCCCATTAAAGAATAGTCATCTGTAGTTCTTGTGCCACTTTGTTTGTAGGCTGTTATCATTAATCTAGATGCCTTTTTCATTCTTTTAATTATTTTTTGTTCTGTTTTTCCACTAGAAATCCAAGCAAATTTATTTTGTGGTAGGTCAAACTCAAATTTTGATTTACCCGATGTAGCTAAAATTGCGTTTTGTGGATTAAAATCGTAACCAGATGTTATGCTCACTTCATCAGAAATCTTATCTTCAGGTCTAAAGGATACAAATAATCTTGCTTTTCTATTGCTTGCCTTAGGAGACTGGCTTACTGGTATAGAATAAGCAAAACAGATTTTTCCAGTTTCATTAAAAACTGCAACAGCATTCCAATCTTTAAAAGTTCCTAATTTTGTTAAGTCTTCTGACTGGACAGATGTCATTAGAAATACTGTCAATATAAGTGTTTTTAAAAATAATTTTTTAATTATGGACATGGATTTGGATATTTTTTTTGTACATTATTAATTTCTTTTATTACTTCACTATCAAGATTCACTTTTACACTTTCTACGTTAGTTTTCAACTGCTCCATAGTTGTTGCTCCAATAATTACACTAGTCATAAAGTCTTGAACTTCACAGAATTTTATAGACATTTGACTCATATCAAGGTCAAATTTTTGACTAATTTTGTAATAATCTTCAACAGCCTCTTCCATATTTGGTTTTCTATATCTTGTCCAAAAATCAAAATCTCTTTCCATTCTTGATCCTTTTGGAAATTTTTTATTTCTATATTTGCCTGTTAAATAACCACTGGCTAAAGGTGAATAAGATAAACATCCTATATTTTCTCTTATAGATACTTCTGCTAAACCAACTTCATAAGACCTATTTAATAAACTGTATGGATTTTGAATTGACATCATTCTTGGTAAATCTCTATCTTTAGAAAGTTGAAGATAATTCATAACTCCCCATGGAGTTTCATTTGACAAACCAACATACCTAATTTTGCCTTCCTCAATAAATTTTTTTAAATTTTCCAAAACATCTTCAAATTTATTCCAGTCATTTTCTTTGTGCTCGTAACCCAATCTTCCAAAGTTATTCACGTTTCTTTCAGGCCAATGTAGTTGATAAAGATCAATATAATCAGTTTTTAATCTCTTTAGACTTCCATGAAGAGCATTCTCTAAGTTTTTGCCAGTAAAACTATTTTCTCCATTTCTCATATATTTTCTGCTAGGACCACCCACTTTTGACGCCAGTATTACGTCTTTTCTTTTTTTTGTTTTTTCAAACCAATTACCAATAATACTTTCAGTATGACCATATGTTTCTGCTTTCGGGGGCACGGCATACAACTCTGCCGTATCCCAAAAATTTACTCCATTATCTAAAGAGTAATCCATTTGTTCAAATGCCTCATTTTGGGTATTTTGTTCACCCCAAGTCATTGTCCCAAGACAAATTGTACTCACATTTAGGTCTGTATTTCCTAGTTTTTTATAATTCATACTTATGTAGTATTTGTTACATTTATTTTGACGACTTGAAAATCTTAAAAAAAAATCTTATATAAATAATATGGAATTCAATAAAGATAATATTTTAAATAAAGCATCAACAGCCAAACAAACTGTAGTTACGGATGAAGGCTTAAGAGCCTACATGCTTAAAGTTTACAACTATATGGCAACTGGTGTTTTGCTTACTGGAATAATCGCACTTTTATCATTTAAAATGTCTGTTGTAACAGATCCAAATGGAGCAATTGTTGGATTAACAGAATTTGGAAATGCAATTTATTTATCAGGTTTAAAATGGATTGTAATGTTAGCCCCATTAGGAATTGTTTTTTATATGAGTTTTGGAATTAATAAAATGAGTGCTTCAAGAGCTCAAACAACTTTTTGGGTATTTGCTGCATTAATGGGATTATCTCTTTCTTCAATATTACTAGTTTACACAGGTTTAAGTGTAACAAGAGTATTCTTTATTTCTTCAGCAACATTTGGAGCAATGAGTATTTATGGTTATACAACAAAAAGAGATTTAACTAAGATGGGATCTTTTTTAATGATGGGTTTAATAGGAATTATAATTGCATCAGTGGTAAATATATTCTTAAAATCATCAATGATGTATTTTGCAATATCAATAATAGGTGTTTTAGTATTTGTTGGCTTAACGGCATACGATACACAAAAAATTAAAAACATGTATGCTGCCTCTGACAGCGGTGAGTTAATGGGTAAAAAAGCTGTTATGGGAGCACTAACTTTATATTTAGATTTTATAAATTTATTTATAATGCTTTTGAGATTATTCGGTCAAAGAAGATAAAAGCTAAATTTTTTTCCAATCAACTCTCAAGAGTATCTTAAGATCGTAGGAGTTTTTTAGTATTTTACCATTAGTATCTGTAATTAAATATTTAAGATTTTTGTTTGAAGGCTTAAAGTTTTTACAAATTTTATATATAGCTTTTTCAGCAGCATTTTTAAAAACACTGAAACTTACTTGTTTACCGGAAATCGATAAGCCATAATCTTTCCAATTACCTGACGAAACCATTTTTGCATAAAGATCTAATATTATTTTTAGCTCATTTCTTTCAAAAAAAAGTTTTTTATCTTCATCTTTATTAGTATTATTTACTACTAATTTTAAATTTCTATTCATTCAGTTTGTATTTGTTTATTAAACCTATTTGAAAAGCGGTAAAAATAAAGGTAATTGGCAACATTCCCCAAACTTTAAAGTTAACCCAAAATTCTTCTGATTGTGTTCTCCAAATAATTTCATTTAAAATCGCTAATCCAAAAAAGAAGTACGTCCATCTTTTATTTAAAATCTCCCATCCTTCATCACTTAATGGCATAGATTTGCCAAGTAATTTTTTTAAAACTGGTTCATTTGTAAAGTATTTGCCAAACATTAATGCAAGACCAAACAAGATATTTATAATTGTTGGCTTCATGTAAATAAATATAGGATCATCAAAATAAATTGTTAAACCACCAAACAATGTAATCAATATTCCGCTTATTAACGGTACCTTTGGAATTGTTTTTTCAACAATCCACATAATTAAAACCGCTATTATTGTTGCAACTATGAGTGGAGGTATTGCAACAATTAAGTTTTTATCATTGTTGTAATAAAAATAAAAAAATATTACCAAAGGCCCTAAATCAGTAACAAATTTTAAAACAGATTTATTCACTGCTACATAATAGCAGAATAATAAAACAATTATATTTTTTTTATTGATTTTTATTTTTAAATATCCATATTTATTATGTGACTATTCAAAAAGGAAAATTTTCTATTGGAGATGTTGTAAAACATAAGCACTTTGACTTTAGGGGTGTAATTTATGACGTTGATTTTGAGTTTAATAATTCCGAGGAGTGGTATCAGTCTATACCAAAAAACGTAAGACCTAGAAAAGACCAACCATTCTATCATTTGTTAGCTGAAAATGACGAAATCACTTACGAAGCATACGTTTCAGAGCAAAATTTATTAGTGGATGACTCTGATGAACCAATTAAACACCCTCTAATCAACGAGATATTCTCTGGAAAAAAAGGCTCTGGTTATTTTAAGCCTTCTAATTAAGCTAATTTACATTATTTAAACACATTTCGTGCAAACCTTCGTCATATATTATGTCTAAAATAAATTGTATTTTGACCAAGGATGCTTTAATCCCATTTATTTTATCTCCCTCTGTGTTCTTGGTCAGAATAACCCACCAGAAAAATTTTCATAATTTAAATTTGTGTTATAGATAAAAGAAAATGTTTAACTATTTAAAACCAAACAACTTATTAAAAATAATAAATAAAACACAAAAGTTTGTATTTATTATTTTTTTAGTAATTATAAGTATTGGCCTTGTTGAGGCATTAATACTTTCTCCTGAAGACTATAAACAAAGCGATTCAGTGAGAATTATGTATGTACATGTCCCAGCCGCGTGGATTTCTCTTGGAATTTTTTCTTTAATTGCTGTTTTATCATTTGGTATTTTAGTTTTTAAAAATAAGAATCTTTCTTTAATAACAAAAAGCTTATCACCATCTGGTTTTGTCTTTAATGTTATTGCTTTGGTTACAGGATCTATCTGGGGTAAACCTACTTGGGGAACCTGGTGGGCATGGGACGCAAGAATAACATCTATGTTATTACTTGCTTTTTTCTATTTGATGTTTCTTCTAAGTTGGAGAGTAACTGACGATGAGAAAAAAGCTGTAAAGATTAGTTCATACATAGCAATAATAGGTTTAATAAATGTCCCAATAATCAAATTTTCTGTTGAATGGTGGTCAACATTGCACCAACCTTCTTCAGTAAATATTTTTACAGAAACTTCTATTCATGCATCCATGTTGTTACCTTTAGGTATAATGACTGCGGCATTTGCACTTTTTTCGCTTTTGATATTTTTGATGAAATATAATACAGAACTGATAAAAATAAAAAACAAAGGATTAGATAGATTATGATTAACGATGTTTTATACATGAATGGATATGGTCTCTATGTATGGTCTTCTTTTGCATTTACTCTTTCTTGTTTCTGTATTTTATATTCAGTAATCAAAATTCAACTTGTTAAAGAGCAAAAGAAATTTAGGGCTCGTTTTGAAAATTTAGATACTGATAAAATTGAAATAGCAAAAAAACAAGAGACATATAAAGAAATACTAGCTACTTCATCTGTATCTAAAATTTAACCTTTATTTTCATGTATGGTAAAAAAGTTAAATTAAGAGCCATCTTTATACTATCTATATTCTTTTCATTAATCCTAATTGTTTTTTTAGTTTTTAAATCTCTTGAGGAAAACGTTGTTTATTTTAAATCACCTACTGAAATAAAAGATTTAACAGAGCTGACATCAAAAAAAATAAGGGTTGGTGGGATGGTTAAAGAAAAATCAATTAATGTTAATCAGTCAGAAGTTAACTTTGTAATCACTGACTTTAAAAATGAATTAATCGTAAACTACAGCGGCTCCGTTCCAAATTTATTTGAGGAGGGAAAAGGAGTTGTAGCCGAGGGTTTTTTAAAAGATCGTAATTTTTTTACTGCTGTTAAAATTTTAGCAAAACACGATGAAAATTACATGCCACCTGAAGTGGAAGAGGCAATAAAAGAGAGTAATTAATGCTTAACCAAATTGGAAACTATTCACTTTATATTGCTTTACTGTCGTCAATTTTAATAATCGTTCAATCTCCAATATTATTAAATCGAAATAATATAAATGTTAGTGGAAGAATTTTCTCACTAATTTCTATTCAATCATTAATGATTATAATAAGTTTCATCGCTCTTATAATAGCTTTTATAATCTCAGATTTTAGTAATGAGACAGTTTATAATAATTCACATACCTCTAAACCTTTATTCTATAAAATTTCAGGAACATGGGGAAACCATGAGGGAAGTTTACTTCTTTGGTTATTAGTATTGTCAATTTTTTTATTAATTTTTACAATTACTTCAAAAAATCTTTCAAACAAATATAGGATTCTAACTATATTTTTTCAGGAAATAATAATTTTAGGATTTTTGTTATTTATTCTTTTTACTTCAAATCCTTTTATGAATTTATTTCCAATTCCAAACGAGGGAACTGGTTTAAATCCAATACTTCAAGACCCCGCATTAGCAATTCATCCACCAATATTATATTTAGGATATGTAGGAACATCTATTATTTTTTCCTCTTCACTCGCAGCCCTAATATCAGGTTCCGTTAATAAAATATGGGCAAAGCATATAAAGGATTGGGTACTAATTTCATGGATTTTTTTATCTATTGGAATTTTATTGGGATCTATATGGGCTTATTATGAATTAGGATGGGGAGGTTTTTGGTTTTGGGATCCAGTTGAAAACGTATCCCTCATGCCATGGTTTTGTTTAACAGCTCTATTTCATACTATTTTAATTTTAGAAAAAAGAGAGATGTTTCATTCTTGGGCAGTAATTTTATCAATTACAACTTTTTCATTAAGCATGAGTGGAACGTTTCTCGTTAGATCTGGTATTTTAAATTCAATCCATACTTTTGCAAATGATCCTTCAAGGGGTGTTTTTATTCTTTGTTTTTTATTTATATTAATTACGTTGTCTATTTTTATTTATTTTTTTTATCAAAACAAAATCAAAAACAATTTTGCAAAAACTTATATTGTTAGTAAAGAAACAGCTGTTTTAGTCAATAACTTGTTCATGATGTTTTTTTTATCAGTTGTTTTAATTGGTACAGTGTATCCAATATTTCTAGAAGTATTAAATAATGATAAAATTTCAGTCGGTCCTCCCTTTTATCATAAACTAATTGTACCTTTTATGATTCCTTTTCTAATTTTTATGGCAATTGGACCAAATTTTAGTTGGATAAAAGATAAAACAAATAGAATTAATCTGCAGCAACTTTTATTTTTTATTTTATCAATAATTATATCTTTTATTTTTTTAAAAAGGGTTGGAGTTTCTTATTTATTTTCACTCCCACTTTTTATAGCAAGCTTTTTTCTTTTCTTCATAACAATTAGAGATTTTTCAGCAAAAAAAACAAACTTATCTCAAAAAATATCTCATTTTGGTTTTAGTTTGTTTATTTTAAGTGTTTTAGTCAATGGGGTTCTTGCTAAAGAATATTCATCTAATATGAAAGTTGGTGATGAAAGAAAATTTTTAAATAAAACAATAAACTTCGAAAGTCTCATAATTGATGAAAGTAAAAATTATCAATCTCTTCAAGCAAATTTTAAGATAACAGATAAAAATACTTCAATTAATTTAAAACCAGAAATTAGAGTTTATGATCAGCCACAGACAATAACTAGTGAAGCTGATATTGAGTCAACATTATATTCAGATAATTTTTTAGTGTTTAATATATTAAAAAATGATGGATTTTATAATGTTAGGTATCAAATAAAACCGTTCATGATATGGATTTGGATATCAATAATATTAATTTCCTTTGGTGGGATATTAAGCATTGTAAAAAAAAATGGTTAAAAATATTAAGCTAATTACAGTAGTTTTTTTAGTTATTGTAAGTTTTTTTATTCTTCTAAAAGGCCTGAATAAAACAAATAATTATTCACCTAAATTAAACTCAAGTAAAATTGATTTTAACTTTAAGGCAAAGTTTCTTTACTCTGATGAAGAGTCAACATTATATGAATTGATAAATGATAAAGACTATTCAATAATTAATATTTGGGCTTCCTGGTGTCTACCTTGTAGAGAGGAGCATCCTTTTTTATTAAACCTCAAGTCATTGGATAAGTTAAATATAATAGGAATTAATTATAAAGATAAAGAAATTAATGCAAAAAAATTTATTAAAGAACTGGGTAATCCTTATTCTAAAATTGTAGTTGACCCTTCTGGAGTTAATTCAATTGAGCTAGGAGCATATGGTGTACCTGAAACAATTCTTATAAATAACAATTCTAAAACTATTTTAAAAAAATATATAGGTCCACTAGATAATAAAAAACTTGATGAACTTAAAATTATAATCAAAAATGAAAATTAAAATTTTAGTCCTTGCAATATTTTACTTAATAGGTTCATTTAATCTATCAAATGCAGCTAATTCTGAAAAGGTTGATCAAATTTCAAAAAATTTGAGATGTTTAATTTGTCAAGGGCAATCAGTTTATGACTCTCAATCTGATTTTGCTCTAAGTATGAAAATTTTAATTCAAAAAAAAATCGATGAAGGTAAAAATGATGAACAGATTTATGATTTTCTTAAGAGTAAATATGGAGAGTGGATAGTTTATGATCCAGAAATTAACAAAAACACAGTTTTGCTTTGGGTATTACCTTTGATTTTATTTGTTTTTGGTGGCCTTTTAATTTTTAGAAAAGTATCTATAAAGTAGATATACATATTATCGTTATGCGAATTATATTAAAATTTTTTTTTATTTTGTTTCTTTCATCCTCAATATCAAATGCTAATGATCAGTTGTATTATAAGATAGGTTATTTCGATTATAAACATGAGACAGGAGGGCTTTTATTTAATATTAAGAAAGTTTCAAATAATACTTACAATATTTTAAGTTTAGGAGAACTTACACAAATTTACGAATTTACAAGTATTATAGACAAGGAAAATCAATTTAGTAAAGGTGAAGAAACAAAAAAAAGAGAAGAGTATGCAGTTTATTTGTCTTCAGGACTTCAAAAGTTAATTAGACTAAGTGAAAATATTTCATTGGTTCCTAGCTTTAGTGTGGGGTTATATGAAAGTTTTGACCAAGGCAAAGATATGGGGTTTCCAATAGAATTTAAAAGTGAGGTTGAACTAAACCTTCATTTATCCAAAGGTTCTTTATTTGGTGTAACCTACCATCATATTTCAAACGCTGATATCGGTGATGAAAACCCGGGCAGTGACTCGATATTGATCAATTTTAAAAGTAGTTTTTAGATATATGAATTTAAAGGATTGTCACAATTTTGGTGATTTTAGAAAATTAGCTAAAAAAAAATTACCTTCTCCAATTTTTCATTACATTGATGGTGCTGCTGATGATGAGATAACTTATGCTAGAAATACTAGAGCTTTTGATGACGTTGATTTAGTTCCAAATGTTTTAAGAGGAGTTGAAAATGTTGATCTTTCAACAACAATATTTGGAAAAAAATTAGATTTACCATTTTACCTAGCACCTACAGCATTACAAAGACTTTTTCATTATGATGGAGAAAGAGCAGTTGGAAAAGCAGCTAAAAAATTTAATACTATGTTTGGTGTTTCAGCTTTGGCCACAGTTAGTGTAGAGGAAATTTCTTCTATGATTGATACTCCTAAGATGTTTCAATTTTATTTCCACAAAGATAGAGGTTTGAATGACTCATGTTTAGAAAGAGCTAAAGCAGCAAAATTTGACGTAATGGCTTTAACTGTAGATACTATTACTGGAGGAAACCGAGAAAGAGATTTAAGAACTGGTTTTACATCTCCACCTAAATTAACTTTATCAAGTTTGTTTAGTTTTGCTACTAAGCCTATGTGGGGAATAAACTATCTGACTAAAGGTAAATTTGAATTACCGCACCTTCAAGATTTTGTGAAAGAAGGTACAAGCACTAACTCTTCAATTGGGAGTTATTTTTCTACTATGTTAGACCAATCTATGAATTGGAAAGATGCTGAAAATCTTTGCTCTAAATGGGGAGGTCATTTTGCTCTTAAAGGTATTATGAGTGTTGAAGATGCAAAAAGAGCAGTAGATATTGGATGCACTGGAATTATGGTCTCAAATCACGGAGGAAGACAACTAGATGGATCTAGATCTCCATTTGATCAACTCGCAGAAATTGTTGACGCTGTTGGAGATAAACTTGATGTTATTTGTGAAGGAGGAATTCATAGAGGAACTCATATGCTTAAAGCATTATCTATGGGTGCCAAAGCGTGCTCAGGTGGAAGACTATATCTTTATGCTTTGGCAGCAGCAGGTCAAGCAGGAGTGGAAAGAGCACTAAATCAATATAAAACTGAACTGCAACGAGATATGAAACTAATGGGTTGCACAAAAATTAGTGACCTAAACAGAAGTAACTTAAGATTCAGAGTATAATGAGTTTAAGCAATTGCTATAACTTTGATGACTTTAGAAAGTTAGCCAAAAAAAAACTTCCTGCTCCCATTTTTCATTATATAGACGGAGGAGCTGATGACGAAGTTACAATGAACAGAAATACAGATTCATTTAATGACTGTGATCTAATTCCAAATATTTTAAATAGTGTTGGTGAACCTGATTTAAAGACAGAGGTTTTTGGAACAAAGATGGATATGCCAATTTTTTTATCACCTACTGCTATGCAAAGTTTATATCATCCAGATGGAGATAAAGCTTCTGCACGTGCTGCTGAAAAATTTGGTACGATATATAGTATGTCTACTATGGCTTCATTTTCGATTGAAGAAATTGCAAATCTTTCAAGTGGGCCAAAAATTTTCCAATTATATATTCACAAGGATCAATCAATAACTAATGACTTAATTGATAGATGTAAAAGAGCAAACTTCAACGGAATGTGTATTACAGTTGATACCATTGTCGCTGGGAATAGGGAAAGAGATCATAGAACAGGTTTTACAACGCCACCAAAATTTACTTTAGATAGTTTATTAAGTTTTGCTATGAGACCCCAATGGGTATTTAATTATTTTACGCATAAGAAATTCGAATTAGCAAATCTTAAAGATAAAGTTGATAAAGGTACTAACATTGCTCAATCTGTTATGGGATACATAAATGAACAATATGATCCTGCGATGAATTGGAAAGATGCAGAATATTGTATAAAAAAATGGGATGGCCCAATTGCACTAAAAGGAGTTATGTCAGTTGATGATGCTAAGAGAGCTATAGATATTGGATGTACTGCTGTAATGATATCAAATCATGGAGGAAGACAACTAGATGGATCTAGATCTCCATTTGATCAGGTAAAAGCCATCAGAGATGCTGTAGGAGATAAATTAGAGGTAATTTTAGATGGTGGAGTTCGAAGAGGAACACATGTTCTTAAAGCATTAGCAGCAGGTGCGACAGCTTGTAGTTTTGGTAAAGCTTTTTTGTTTAGTTTAGGGGCTGGTGGCCAACAAGGAGTAGAAAGATTACTGCAAAATATGCATGATGAAATAAGACGTAACATGATATTGATGGGATGCAAAAGTATAAAAGATCTAGATGAGTCCAAAATTATTTATAGAAGATAAAAAATTTTAATTAATAGACATAGTTAACCTTTTCAGTTAGTTTTCTCACTTTAAAAAATAAATTTATGATACTGGCAAAAAATTTAGAAAACTTAGGAACAGAGTCTGCATTCAGTGTATTAGCTGAAGCTAAAGCATTAGAAGCAAAGGGTCACCCAATGATACATTTGGGATTAGGTCAACCAGATTTTAAAACACCAAAACATGTCGTTGAAGCTGCAAAAAAAGCTTTAGACGATGGTCATCATGGATATGTTATGTCTAACGGAATTCCAGAATGTAGAGAAGCTGTAACAAGATGGATTAAAAAACGATATAATGCAGATATTGATGCTGAAAGAATTTTGATTATGCCAGGCGGTAAGCCTACAATGAGTTATGCAATTCAATGTTTTGGTGAACCAGGGGCAGAAATAATTCATCCTACACCTGCTTTCCCGATTTATGAGTCAATGATAAATTATACTGGTTCAACACCAGTGCCTTATGATCTTACTGAAGACAAAGATCTTAAATTTGATCCAGATAAAATATTATCTTTAATTACCGATAAAACTAGATTGTTAATTTTAATTAACCCAAACAACCCAACAGGAAGTTTTGTTGAAAAACCAGTCATAGATTATTTTGCTAAAGAGTTAGAAAAACATCCGCATGTTACAATCTTAAGTGATGAAATATATAGTAGACAAATTTTTGACTACAAAGAAATGCCATCGTTTTTTCATTATGAAAATTTAAGAGATAGGTTAATTGTATTAGAAGGTTGGAGTAAAGCATATTCAATGACTGGATGGAGATTAGGTTGGAGTTTTTGGCCAAAAGAACTAGTTGAACATGTGAATAAATTATTAATCAATAGTGTATCTTGTGTAAATGCAGCAGCACAATTTGCTGGCATAGCTGCATTGGATGGACCAGATGATTCAATTAAAGATATGCTAGATAAGTTTACTTTAAGAAGAAATTTAATTCATAAAGGTTTAAATGATCTACCAGGAATAGAATGTAGTCTCCCAGGTGGAGCTTTTTATGCATTTCCAAATGTAAAAGGTACTGGAATGACAGGCGCAGAATTTTGTAAAAAAGCAATGCATGAAGCTGGTGTCGCAATAGTTCCCGGAACAGCATTTGGACAAACTTGCCAAGACTACGTAAGATTTAGTTTTGCCGCATCTAGAGATAACATACAGCAGGCCTTAGAAAACATAGGCAAGATGCTTTCTAAATAGGCTGTATTTTTAAAAGATTTTTTTGTAATATTTGCTTATGAATGAGATTGTACAAACAGAATTGAAAAAAATCTTTAACGGAAGATTTTCAACATCAGAGTCCACGCGAGCAAATTATGCAAGAGGTGAAGACACGTATGATCCAATTCTTTCAAAAGCTGTTGTATTTCCCGAAACAAATGAGGAAGTTTCACAATTATTAAAATTATGTAACGAACACAAAATACCAGTTGTTCCTTTTGGTACTGGAACTTCTTTAGAAGGTCATGTTGTTGGAAATCAAAACGGAATAACAATTTCTTTAGAAAAAATGAATAAGGTTTTAAGTGTAAATGCTGAAGACTTTGATTGTAGGGTTCAAGCAAATGTTACAAGAAAACAATTAAATGAATATTTAAGAGAGGATGGAGTATTTTTTCCAATTGACCCGGGTGCAGACGCAGCTCTTGGTGGAATGGCTGCCACTTCGGCTTCTGGAACAATGGCTGTTAAATACGGTACAATGAGAACTGTAATTTCAGGTCTCACAGTTGTTCTTCCCAATGGAGATATTATTAAAACAGGAGCTAGAACAAAAAAAACTTCTGCGGGATATAATCTCACAAATTTATTTATAGGTTCAGAAGGAACACTTGGAATAATTACCGAAGTACAACTAAGATTATCACCTATACCTGAAAGTATAATGAGTGCAGTTTGCTATTTCCCAGATTTAGACTCTGCAGTTAAAGCATCACAAGAAGTTATTCAGTACGGTGTTCCAATTGCAAGAATTGAAATGCTTAATAAAGATCAAATGGAAATTAGTATTAAGTATTCTAAATTAGAAAATATAAAAGCGTCACCTACTCTATTTTTTGAATTTCATGGTAGTGAAGCATCAAATAATGAAAATATTGGAATTGTAGAAGAAATTTCAAAAAGTAATGGTGGAAGTGATTTTCAATGGGCGTCCTCTCCTGAAGAGCAAAAAAAATTATGGAAAGCAAGACACGATGTTTACTATTCGGTTAAAGCATTAGGAAATGATATGAAAGTTTATTCTACAGACGTTTGCGTTCCAATTTCAAGATTAGTTGAGTGTATTTCATGGGCAGAAAAAGAAGTTCAAAAGCTGGGACTAACTGCTCCAATGGTAGGTCATGTTGGTGATGGAAATTTTCATTCAATAGTTCTTTATGATCCAGAGGATCATGAAAAACAAAAAAGAATAAGACAATATAGTGATGATTTAATCAATAAAGCACTTGAACTTGAAGGAACTATTACTGGAGAACATGGTATAGGTCTTCAAAAGAAACATTATTTGCTTAGAGAACATCCTGACAATGTACCCGTTATGAAATCTATTAAAAGATCTTTGGATGTAAATAACATAATGAATCCCGGTAAAATTTTCGATTTAAATTAATTACATATCTATGAAAAAAATTTTGGTCACAAGAAGATTGCTAAGATCTTGTGAAGACAAGGCTAAAGAAATTTTTGATGCAAATTTGAATTTAAACGATGAACTATATTCTCAAAAAAAACTTGTTGAAATGAGCGATGGCTGTGATGGAATATTATCAGCTCTTACTGATAAGTTAGATGCTGAAACAATAAATCAATTACCCGATACTGTAAAAATATTATCAAATTTTGCAGTTGGTTTTGGAAATATTGATTTGGATGCAGCAAGAAATAGAGGAATTGCAGTGACTAATACTCCAGATGTTTTGACAGATGCAACAGCTGAAATAGGGGTTCTTTTAATATTGGGTGCTTGCAGGAGAGCTTCTGAGGGAATTGAAAGAGCAAGAGAAGGAGGTTGGGTTTGGTCAGCAGATTTATTAATAGGAAAACAATTAACTGGAACTAGATTGGGAATATTAGGAATGGGAAGAATTGGACAAAAGATTGCAAAAGTCGCTAAATCGCTGGGTATGGTTATTCATTATCACAATAGATCAAAGCTAACTGAGGATAAGGAGCAGGGAGCAGTTTATCATGACAACCTAAAAGATTTGTTATCAGTTTCAGATGTATTATCTGTTTGCTGTCCTGCATCGAAAGAGACAATTAACATGATAAACAAAGATACAATAGAATATTTGCCCAAAGGAGCAATTGTAACTAATGTTGCAAGGGGCGATATAATAGAGGATGAGGCAATGGTTGATGCTCTTGATAGAAGAAAAGTTTATGCAGTTGGATTAGATGTCTACAAAAATGAGCCAAATTTAAACAAAGGTTATTATAGGCATAAAAGCGCGTTTATTCTTCCACATTTAGGTAGTGCAACCAAGGAAACTAGAACAGCAATGGCTAATTTAGCAATAGACAACCTTGATGAATTTTTTAAGACAGGAAATTGCAAAAATAAAGTCAATTAACAATCTCAAGTTGTATTTAACCTATTTGTCCTAATTTTTAAAATGACTCTAAGTTACATTTATGTTTAATTATCATTAGTTAATTAACTAAAGAGGAGAAATAAATGATTAAAGACAAAAAACTAATGAAGGTAAAAAAAACGCCTTCAAGACGTAAGTTCTTTAAAGCTGCTGCTGCAACAGGTGTTGCCGCTGTAGCTGCATCATCTTTGTCTGCTCCAGCTGTTGCCAAAGACAGAATTGAAGTTTCAATGGTAGCAACTTGGGGAAGAGATTTCCCAGGTCTAGGAACTGGTGCACAAAGATTTGCGCAAAGAATTGGTGATGTAAGTGATGGAAGAATTCAAGTTACTTACTACGCTGCTAACGAAAGAGTTAAGGCATTTGACTCATTTGATGAAGTTGCTTCAGGTAACTCTCAAATGTATCATGCTGCAGACTATTATTGGGTGAAAAAAGATCCTGCTTGGGGTTACTTCACTGCAGTACCTTTCGGTTTCACTTACACAGAAATGAATGCTTGGATCAGATTTGCTGGTGGTCAACAATTATGGGATGAATTAGCAGATAAATTTGGTCTAAAAAATTTCATGTGTGGTGATACAGGAGTTCAAATGGGTGGATGGTTTAACAAGAAAATCAGAAGTCCAAATGACTTTAAAGGTTTAAAAATGCGTATGCCTGGATTAGGTGGTCAAGTTATTGGTAAACTTGGAGGATCTCCAGTTTCACTTCCTGGTGGACAGATTTATGAAAACTTAGTGTCTGGTGCAATTGATGCAACAGAATGGGTTGGTCCATGGAATGATGAAGCAATGAAATTCCAAGAAGCAGCTAAATACTACTACTATCCTGGAATGCACGAACCTGGTTCAATGTTAGCTTGTGGATGTAATAAATCTTGGTTTACAAGTTTATCAAAATCAGATCAGTTGTTAATCGAAGCTTGTGCATCTACTGAAAACGACGTTATGATGTCAGAGTACAATGCTAAAAACGGAGCAGCATTAGCTAGATTGATAAACGACCATGGTGTTAAACTAGAGAAGTTTAGTGATAAAGTTTACGATGGTTTTGGAAAAGCAGCAGAGGAAGTTTTTGAGGAAACTAGAGCAAGTAGTGGTCTAGCTGAGAGAATCCACACAAGTTTCTTAAAAGCTAGAAAAGAAATTGGTGCTTGGACAAACCTATCAGACTCACCTTACATTCAGCAAAGAAACAGAGTGCTAGGAATGTAATTACGTCTTTTATGTAATTAAAAGGGCCCTTAATTGGGCCCTTTTTTTTAGTTTCAATAAAAGTAAATTTTTAGTATTAAAAAAAACCTATGGACTCCGAAAGTAAGATTACAGCACGTTATTTAAGAATTTTAAGCTACTCTGTGTTAGCTTTTACGCTAGCATTTTTAATAAATAATATTCTTACAGTTTGGGTCGACTGGCCAGGAGTAAAAAAAATTTTTTCTCATTACGAATTATTTGGTTTTAAACAAAAAGCACTTCAAGGATCAGAATTAAATTATGGTTATTTGCAAATTGGAATTTATTTGATTTGTATTGCTGGAGTTATTTTATACGTATTTAAAACATATTCACAGACACTGGAACATGATTCAGAAATATTATCAAAATTTTCTGCATATTTAGTTAGATCATCTTTTTGGGCTGTATTTCTAGTTGGTGTTGCTGATTTTATAATTTCATTCATGGTTGTGGAAAGACTATGGGAAGCTATTTTTAGTCCTGAGGTTAAAGCTTTTATGGTTAAAGCTCCTGAAAGAATTACATTTATACATTTTCCAATTATTTTAGGATCTTTCATAATTGGATATTTTACAAAATCAGTCGGATTTATTTGGCTTGCAGTTCTAGTCGTACTAAGTGAATTTGTAATAGTATTATCAAGATTTATATTTTCTTATGAGCAAGCTTTTCAGGGAGACCTTGTGAGATTTTGGTATGCAGCGCTATATCTATTTGCAAGTGCATATGCTCTAATACACGAAGGTCACGTAAGAGTAGATGTCCTTTACTCTTCTTTTAGTGAGAGAAAAAAAGCATGGACTAATTCGATAGGTTCAGCACTTCTTGGAGTACCACTTTGTTTAATAGTTATCTTTTATGGTTTAAACGGTAAAGCAAGTATTATTAACGGACCCGTAGTTGCTTTTGAAGTAACTCAGCAAGGTTCTAATGGACTATATCTACTTTATTTAATGGCTGTTTATTTAGGAGTTTTTGCAGTTACGATGTTGCTGCAATTCACAAGTTATTTTATGAGCAGTAGCCACAAACTTCTGCAAAATGATGAAGAGGTAAATATTTCAAAGGTCGATAAAACAAATAAAGTTAGTATCGAAAATATGGAAAGCCAATAATGGAATTATTTTTTTTAGCTATATTAGTTTTAATTATGATTGCAGCTCTAGCTTCAGGGTATCCAGTTGCCTTTGCTCTTCCTGGTTCAGCTATCATATCTATCGGTTTAGCAGCTTTTTTTGGTTATATTTTTGCTGGCGATGTTGATGCTTACTTCGCTGTCGATGGTCCAACCGAATGGCTTGTTGCTGGAATTACAAATTTTAGAAGTAATTACTGGGACGTCGAGACTGACACTTTAATTGCAATTCCCTTATTTATTTTTATGGGAATCATGCTTCAAAAATCAAAAATTGCTGAGGATTTATTAATAACTATGGGTCAATTATTTGGCCCGATACCTGGTGGTTTAGGTATTTCGGTAATATTTGTTGGTGCATTATTAGCTGCAACTACAGGTATTGTCGGAGCAACAGTCATTGCAATGGGATTAATTTCATTACCTACAATGTTAAACAACAATTATGACAGAAAACTTGCAAGTGGAATTGTTTGCTCTTCTGGAACTCTAGGACAGATTATTCCGCCATCAATTGTATTAATTATTATAGCGGACCAATTAGCGAGCGCATCAGATGTTGCCAATAACATGAGGCAGAACGATTATAAAGCTTTAACAGGCGAATTTAACATGCCAGGTGAATTTAGAGTAGGTTCATCCAGTGCCGGTGACATGTTCCTGGGAGCACTTTTACCAGGATTAGTACTTGTAGCTTTATATATGATCTATGTATTTTTCTATGCAAGAATAAAAAAAGGGGTTGCCCCACCTGTTCCATTTAAAGGAAACTTTGATTTCAAATTTTGGATGAGAGTTATTGTTATAATTATTCCTCCACTTGCATTAATTTTTGCTGTTTTAGGATCGATTCTTATGGGTATTGCAACTGTGAACCAAGCTGGTTCTATAGGAGCAATTGGAGCAACATTAATGGCGGGTTACCGTCTATTTCAAGGTAAGAAAAGTGCCTTCTATCCACTTATAATGATAATTGGATCATTAATACCCATTACTTTTTTTGCATCAAATTATGAACTTAACATAAAAAATATAGAAGAAAGAGATTTAGGAGCAATTTATATAACTGCTATTTTTGTAATCACTTTGGTTTATGGAATAGCATGGAGTTTTTGGAGAACATATAAAACTGAAAATGTTCTTAAAGAAGTAGTAACCGAAACGTGCGTTACAACTTCGATGGTATTTATTATTCTATTAGGTGCTGCAATGCTTACATCAGGATTTAGAGCATTTGGTGGTGAAGAATTAGTAAGAGACTTCCTTCAAGATTTACCCGGGGGCTTTTGGACTCAGTTTGTAGTTGTAATGATTGTAATATTCTTACTTGGGTTCTTTTTAGATTTTATTGAAATCGCTGTTGTGGTTGTTCCAATAATTGCACCTATATTATTAGCTGAGACAGGAGCAAACGTTACAGCGGTCTGGTTAGGTGTTATGATTGGTGTCAATTTACAAACCTCTTTTTTAACTCCCCCCTTTGGTTTTGCCTTATTTTATTTAAAAGGTGTTGCTCCGAAAGTGGTACAAACATTAGATATTTGGAAAGGTGTTGTTCCATTTATAATTTTACAACTCATTGGCCTAGCAATTGTAGGGTCTTATCCAAGTCTGGTAAATTATCTTCCAAATAGAGTTTATTTGACTTCAAATGTAGCTCCACCTCCTATGAACCCGAAACTTCAATATTGTTTGCAAGAATATAAATTTGCAAAATATACAAACAATGCAGATGAAATAAAGAATAGCATAGACGATTTTGATTCAATAATACTTGCAAATTTACCAGCCGATAAGTTAAGTTATTTCCAACGTCATGTTGATAATTCAAATTATACATTTGAATTAGTTGATGATGTAAAAAGTGCCGAAGCTATTTACAATGATTACGCTGTTGATTATCGAGATTTACATTTCAAAACGAGAAAAAAACAAAAGAAAATTTTTAAACTCAATAAAAAAATAGATAAATTTAAAGCCGAAATTAGAAATTTAGATGATGATGAAGTTTCTGAAAAAAATAAAATTGAACAAAGAATTGAGAACATAAAACTCGAAATTGACGAAATAGAAAACTCAATTTCTAAAGATTGGAAATCAAGAAATGATGAATTTAACAAGATTAATAAAGCAAAAAACTTAGCAGTAAAAAAATATCGTAAAACTGCAGACAATGCATATGATGATTTAATGTTGATAAAATTATTTATTTTAGATGGTGAAAAATTTGAAGAATTAAATGAAGATATCAAAATTCTTAAATCTAAAATTGACAATAGAGGATATTTAGATGCCATTGATCATATTGATAATATGTTTGATAAAGTAGGAGAGATTTCTGGATCAGATGAATTTGCAGATAAATTAGATTATCTAATAACTATAATGGATGAAGATGAAAAAGATCCAGAACAAATTCAAAAAATAGCTAGTGATACTTATGCACATTTTGATCAAGAAGTAAGTTGGAGAAATGAATTTGACAAAAAATATATGGATAGAATAAATAATCACTTAACTGTATTAAGTGAAACTATTGGATTGAGGTTACAACAAAAACTTACAAAAGAGCAAGCAATTTATGTTTCAAAATGTAATTCAGTACACAGGGATATTTCTCTCAATTTTTGATTAACTTGTAATCTGTTCAATTATATTTGTCCTTTGATATAAACTAAGTCTTTCCGCTTTGTCTTTTAATTTGTTATACTCAGTTTTTAATGTAAAGGTTTTTACATTAACTTTATTTCCAATTTCAATTATTGATCCAATAATTGGATCTATTTCTAAAGGACGTTTTGCATGTAAGTCTTGCGTTGTCGAGGGTTTGTGACCAATAATAGAGATAGCAGCTTTAATTCTTTGATCGATTGAGACGTTGAATTTTACACCTATTTTCTCTCCTACTAACTGACATTCTTCCATCAATTTTCTTACGGTGTTTAATAATTCTGGGTCATTACCAATTTCATCCAAAGTCTTATCATATAGTGCGCTTACTATATTAAATGAGCAATTACCCCAGAGCTTTATCCATATTTCATCTCTTAGATTACTTTTTTGTGGAGCTTTTAAGCCTCCTGCAATTAATAAGTCTGCAATAATTTTAAGTCTTTCTGATTTTGATCCATCTGGTTCGCCTAATGTAAATCTTTCACCACCATTGTGTTTAATAACACCAGGTTCAGTAATTTCAGCTGCTGGATAAACCACACATCCAAGAGCTCTTGAAGGATTCAAAGAATTCCAAATCTTACCATCAGGATCAACACTATCTATATGTTTCTCATCTAAGTTTGTCCCCGTGTTAGCTTTATGAAAATACCACCAAGGTAAGCCATTCACAGCAGATATTATAGTTGTATTTTTTCCAATTAAGCTTTGAAGAGAATCAACTATATTAGAAATTGCATGAGCTTTTACTGAAATAAAAATATAATCTTGAATTCCAAGTTCTTTGGGATCATCTGTTACTTTTAATTTAAAGTTTTCTGTTTTATCTTTTTTAATTAATGTTAAACCATTTTCCTCAATAGCTTTTTTGTGTGGACCTCTGGCTATAAGTGATAAATCAATATTATTTTTACTCAAACACGCAGCTAAATATCCCCCAATCGATCCTGCACCAAATATACAAACTTTTGTCATTAATTATTTAAACCAAATTTTTTTGCTAAAACATTTCTTTGTAATTTTCCTGTTGCTCCTTTTGGAATTTCTTCAACAAAAAAAATTTTTTTTGGTATTTTAAATTTAGCAAGTTTTTCTTGAGCATATTCTAAAACATCATTTTCTGAAAATGCCTCACCACTTTTTATTATAATTGCACTAGCAATATTTTCTCCAAGCATTTTGTCTTCATATCCAAAACAAACTGCTTGATCTATTAATGGATGGTCCATTAATACATTATCAACTTCTAATGGAGATATTTTTTCTCCACCTTTATTAATTATTTCTTTCAATCTTCCTGAAATCTTTAAATAACCCTCATTGTCGAAATAACCTTGATCGCCAGTTCTAAACCAACCATTGGTAAAACTTGTTTTGTTTGCTTCTTCATTATTATCGTATCCAAGAGTTACATTTTCACCTTTTATACACACTTCTCCTTCATCACCTTGTTTTAGCACTTCCCCATCTTCGTTCATAATACATACCTCTGGACCTGCTGGAAGGCCTACAAATCCTGCTTTTTGTTGCTTAGGTGGCAATGGATTAGAAGTCATTTGGTGAGTAGCTTCTGTCATACCGTATGCTTCAATTACTGGGCAACTAAAAACATCATTTAAATCTTTGAATACTGCTGGTGGTAAAGATGCAGATGATGATCTAATTAATCTTAGTTTTAGTAGCTTAGCAACTTCTAAATTTCTACTTGCTCTTAATAAAATAGCCTGATGCATTGTAGGCACCCCTGAGTACCAAGTTATTTTTTCTGATTTAGCTAAATCTAAAAACTTGATAGCATTAAAACCATTTGATGCACATACAGATGCCCCAGCTTTCATTGATGAAGCTAAAATAGCTATAAGACCATGTATATGAAAAAGTGGCATAATATTAAGACAATGGTCATTTTTAGAAAGATTTAAACTTTTAGAAATATTTTCTGCAGAAGAAAAAATATTTTTATTTGTTAAAGGAACAATCTTTGGTCTTGATGTTGTACCAGAAGTGTGTAGCACTAATGCTTCATCATTTTCATCAGGTAAAGAATATTCACTTTCTTTTTCATAAATATTAAATATTCCTGAAGGTCCATCCTTTTCTGGATTAATCTCACATAATTCTATTTTTAATTTTTTTGCTACATCTACAACTGGATTTTCAGAATTTTTCTCAACCAAAACAATTTTTGGATTTAAATCTTTTAAATAAAATTCATACTCCTCAGATTTATATGATGGATTTAAAGGTGCAGCAGACATATAGCTTGAAATAGCTAAAAAACTTGAAGCCATATATGGCCCATTTGGTAAAACTATCGCTGCTCTATCTTTGTTTGATAATCCATTTCCAGCCAGCTGTTTAGAAATTTTATCGATAAATAATTTTAAATCTTTGTAATTTAGTTTTGTACTGATTTCAGAGGTTAGAGCAATATTTTCATCATTCACATTTTCAAAAATGTTTCTAACAATTCTTTTTGACATTATTTAGTACCCTTTTGCGTAACCATCTTTTCTAGGATCAGATCCTCCTAAAAGATCCCCTTCTGTACGATTTATTTTAATAGCTTGACCTCCACCATGAGTGCCATCAATATACTCAACATTATGACCGATTTCTTTCAATTCGTTAAAAATTTGATTATCAACTGATTTTTCAAGCTTATAAATATTGTTAAAATGAAAGGCTCTTGGAAAACTTAAAGCCTCTTGAGGACCCATGCCGTAATCAATCATATTATTTAAAACATGCACCTGTCCTACTGGTTGATATTGCCCTCCCATAACTCCATAGCTCAAAGTTGTATTGTTATCTTTGTCAATGACCATACCTGGAATTATAGTGTGTAATGGTCTTTTTAAGCCCTCAATACAGTTTGGATGTCCATGCTCTACTCTGAAATTTGTACCCCTGTTATGTAAAAGTATTCCACTTTTATTTGTAGTGATACCTGACCCAAATACGTAACAAACTGAATTAATGATGGACACACTATTTAAGTCTTTATCTACAACTGTTAGATAAATAGTTTCTGGGTGAGCTGGAATATTTAAGTCACCAACATCACTGCATGAATTGAGCTTAATTTTATTAAAAATATCCTCAATATTTTTATCACTTAAAATTTCATCTAAATCAAAATTTACAAAATTTGGATCGCCTAAGCTTGTTTCTTTAACTTTATAAGCTTGTTTTGTAACTTCGGCTTCAAGATGAAATCTTTCTGTACTGTTGAATTTATAGTTTTGAATATTTAGTTTTTCTAACAATTTCATCATAATCAAAACAGTTACGCCAGGTCCATTTGGAGGACATTGATGAATAAAATCACCCTTATAACTAGATTTTATTGTTTCTGATCTTATTGTGTTCTGTTTAGAAAAATCCTCAAAAGTATGCACACCCCCTAATTCACTTAAACTTTCAATTATATCTTTTGCAGTTTCACCTTCATAAAATTCTTTACTTCCTTTTTTACTAATTGCCTCTAATGTTTTTCCTAATGGGATATTTTTCATTAATTCATTTTCTTGATAAGTACGACCTTCTTTCAAAAAAATTTTTTTAGAATTTTCATTTCCATTAATTTTATTAAAGCTATTATGCCAAGCATTTGACACTACTTTAGAAATCTTGTGACCATTTTTTGCAATCTCAATTGCACCTGTAAATAATTGTTCAAAATCTAATTTTCCAAATTCTTTATGAATAGTTTCCCAAGCATGAACTGCACCAGGAATCGTTACTGAATGAGGACTTGTTAATCCAATTTTATCTATATTTTTTTCCTTGAAGAAATCATAACTTAATTTCTCTGGTGCTAACCCAGATCCATTAAAAGATACTGCATCCTTGTCATTCATTTTGACAATTGCAAAACAGTCTCCACCAATACTTGTTGCATTAGGCTCAACCACAGATAAAACAATTGAAGCTGCTATAGAAGCATCTACTGCATTTCCACCCATTTTTAGTATTTTTAAGGCTTCTTCAGTCGCTAATGGATGAGAAGTTGCAGCCATAGCATTTGATGAGCGTGCATCTTTATCTTTTGTTGATTGATTATTCATAGTACAGATTAAATCTCAAAAATTTATAAATGATTACTAAAGTAAATAAAAGCATTATCATATTTTGTATTTTTGCCTTTGGTTTTTTATTATCAAATCTTGTTAGATCTATTACTGCAACATTAACACCAGTCCTGACATATGAATTCGATTTAACAGCAGGAAATTTAGGACTGTTAGCAGGAGGCTATTTTATTGGCTTTTCAATTATGCAAGTCCCAATAGGACTACTTCTTGATAAATATGGACCAAAAAAAGTCGTTGGATATTTTTTAGTAATTGCATTGGTAGGAACCATATCATTTGCATTAGCAAAAAGTTTTTCTGGGTTACTTATTTCAAGAATATTTATTGGGATCGGCGTGAGCGCTTGTATGATGGGACCTCTAACAGGATACAGAGTTTGGTTTGCTGAAAAATATCAACAGCGTGCTAATTCATGGATGTTAATGGTAGCAAATATAGGTTTTGTATCATCTACTTTACCTGTACAGATTTTATTACCATACATAGGATGGAGATGGATTTTCATTTTAATAGCTATACTTATTTTAATAAGTATTATTTTAATTTTTTTATTCACTCCTAATTGGGAACAGAAAGAAAACTTCACTGTTGATGAAGAAAAAAAAGGTTTAGCACAAATTTGGAAGAATAAGTTTTTTATCAGTATGGTACCATTAGCATTTATTAATTATGGTGGTATACAGGCAATCCAAACGCTTTGGGCCGGTCCTTGGATGCTAAATATTACAGGTTATTCTCCATTTCAAAGTGCTACAGGCTTATTTTGGATCAATGTAACTATGTTAGCATCATACTTTTTATGGGGATATATTCTTCCCAAACTCTCTGATTATGGAATAAGTAGTGTTAAACTAATTAAATTTGGACTCCCAGTAAGTTACTTTGTTTTTTTTCTAATAATCTTTTTTGGTCCTAAAGCTGGAGCTTTTTTATTTGCAATATACATTATGACTTCAATTGTAATTTCTCTAACTCAACCAGCTATAGCTTTAAACTTTTCACAAAATTTAGCAGGCAAGTCACTTACTTCATATAATGTATTCATTCATTCAGGAACATTCTTTATGCAATGGGGTATTGGATTATTTATAGACTTATTTAATTCTAAAGGATTTGATATTGTAAGTAGTTATAGAATTTCTTTTTCAATTTTTTTAATTCTTTGTATATTAAGTTATATTTTTTTCATTTATCTAAATAGAAATAATGATTAATAAAAAAATGACACTAACAAATATATTATTATTAATATTAATTATTTATATGTTTATTTGCATTTTTATTTTTTTTTATCAAAGAAATCTTCTGTACCATCCAGGAGAAAATAATTATTTAGACGAAGGACCTTTGAATCACAAAATAGAAAAGGTATTTATTAACTCTGAAAGTAGTTTGGTTGGATGGCACTTTCAAAAGAACGAAAATTATAAGACTATATTACTTTTTCATGGCAATGCTGGCAAACTTGATAATCGTATTTATAAATTAAATGAATTCTCAAAAATGAATGTTAACTATTTGATATTCGCTTATAGGGGATTTAGTGGAAATGATGGAAAACCTTCAGAAATAGGCCTTTATGAAGATGCTTTGGCAGCAAAGAAATGGCTAAATTCCAAGAAAATTGAAGATAAAAATATAATCTTGTACGGGGAGTCGTTGGGTACAGCAATTGCATTAAATCTAGCACAAGATTATTCTTTTAGTGGTGTGATATTAGAGTCACCGTTCACATCTATGGAAACACTAGCAAAAAGTTATTATCCATATTTGCCAGTCAAATATTTGTTAAAAGATAAATACAATTCGATTAGTAAATTGAATAAAAATACATCTCCAATTCTGGTAATGCATGGTATGAAAGATAAAATTGTACCATTTAAAATGGGAAAAGAAATTTATGATAAATTTAATGGAAAAAAATCAAGTTTTTTTGTTGAAAATGATGATCATATGATGGATTTTAACGAAAATCTCATAAACTCAATTGAGTTATTTATTACAGAATTAAATTAAGACACAATTCAAACAAATATTAAGCAACTTTATATTTTTAAAGTCATATATGGCAAGAATTTTATCTATATTAATTGTAATTTTTTTTTCAAATTTTTCTTACGCTGAAATTAGCAACGAAACTAGTAATAAATATTTTTATGTTGGTAAAATGAAATCATATAATAGTCAATTTACATTATATTTCAAAACAAGAGACAAAGCCATTTTAGCTAGAGGAGAAGATGCAAACTATATTAATGATTATCCACAAGATCTATATATTTATAATCATAATTCAAAAGAGGATTTCCCTTTACTAACATATGAATGGTTTCCTAAAAAAGTTAAAAAACTTGTAAAAAATTATACCTATCCAGTTTTTCCTGAGGACTTTGCATATTATTTAATGAAAGATAATAATACTTTAATTTTAGTAAGTGGTAAAAAAAATTTTCATCAAAATCTAGAATATAATATTCAGTCTAAAAAATTAAAGAATTTCGAGAATGATGGGAAACTAAATTTCATTATTTCAAGTTATGCAAAAGTTTGTGGATATGAAACAAATAAGAATAATTTTGAATGTTCTATTGAAAAACCTTTAATTTCTAAAAATCTAATTAATTAAATTGAGTAAATGCATCTGCAAATTGTTCAGCATTGAAAATTTGTAAATCGTCTTCTTTTTCTCCAAGTCCAAGGCCTAAAATTGGAACCTTATATTTTTTTGAAATTGCAATTAGTACTCCTCCTTTTGCTGTCCCATCAAGTTTTGTCATAATTAAACCGGTAATTTTTATAATTTTATCAAATTCTTCAAGTTGATTTATTATATTTTGCCCGGAGGTTGCATCTAGAACTAAAACAACATCATGAGGTGCGCTTTCATCTGTTTTTTTTATAACATTTGCAATTTTTTTGAATTCATCCATTAAATTTTTCTTATTTTGCAATCTGCCAGCGGTATCAATTAGTACCCGTTTAATATTGTTGTTTTTTGCATATTCTATCGCTTTGTAAGCTACTGAAGCAGGGTCAGACCCTGGATTTGATTTGATAATTGACGCTCCAATCTTATCAGACCAAGACTCTAATTGCTCTATTGCTGCTGCCCTAAAGGTATCACAAGCAGAAAATATTACTTCTGAGCCGTTATCTTTAAATATTTTACCAATTTTACCGATAGTGGTCGTCTTACCTACCCCATTTACACCAGAAATTAATGTTACGTTTAAATTTTCTTTATTTTCAAAAAAATCTTTTCTTTCTAAGGGTATCATTAACTCTAAAATATATTCTTTTAAAATAGCATTTATTTCCTCAACCGCATTTTTCTTAGGATCAATTTTTTTCTGAGAGATAATATTTTTTATTTCAGCTGAAGCGTCAATGCCAACATCAGAACTAATCAAAAATTCCTCTATTTTGTTTAATGTTTCATCATCAATTTCCTTTTTTACTATTATATTTCTAAGCCCTGAGGAAATATTATCAGCACTTTTTTTAAAACCTAATTTAAACTTTTCGAAAATACCCATTAGATATTTATATCTATTTCTCTGATACTAGATACAGGTCCTTTCATATGAATTTGTTGACTTTCATCAATAGAAATTATTAATTTTCCTAAACTGAATTCAATTTCAGTTCTAGAATTTTCTAATTTTTCTAAATTTGCAGCCACTGCTGTTGCGCACGCAGCAGTTCCACATGCTTTTGTTAAACCTGCACCTCTTTCCCAAACTTTAATTTTATAATGATTTTCATTTAATTTTTGAGCAAGGGTGAAATTACATTTTTCCGGAAAAAATTCATGATTTTCGATCTCGGGTCCAATTTTTTCTAAATTGAAATTTTCTACATCATTTACAAAAAAAATAGCATGAGGATTACCTACGTTAATAGCTATACCGCCACTCACTGCTTGGTTATTGTTATCTTCTATAATAATTCCTAAATTTTTAGTGTTTAGTTTTTTAGATAAAGGAATTTCATTCCAATTAGTTTTTGGTACACCGATTATTGTTTCGACTTGACCATCATCAAGTAACTTTGAATTCAACTGTTTTGATGCTACTTGAACGCTTATATTTTTTGTATTTTTTTCTTTTGATAATAAAAAGGCTACACATCTTGTACCGTTTCCACATGCGTCAGCTGCCGAACCATCAGAATTATAAAACTCTAGATCAGCATCAGCATTATCACTGTTGTTAATATAGACTAGTTGGTCACAACCAATAAAGTTTCGATCGCAAATTTTAATAATTTGATCCTTGTTTAATTTCATATTATTTGACCTATTATCAATAATTACAAAATCATTTCCAAGACCATCCATTTTAAAAGCTTTAAATTCCATATACTTCAGTATTTAACTTATTTATTGACATTTTGAACCTCTATTATAGTTTATCGCCGTTTCCGCAAAATACAGCAATTTGCGGTGTCTTTGGTAACAAAGAGATCGACACCAGTCAGCGAGAGTTCGCCCACTGGTGCGATACTTGCTGGATGTGATTATGTTTGAAAATTTAACAAATAAATTTGAAGAAATATTTTCTTCTTTAAAAAAGGCGCCTTCGCTTGATGAAAAGCAAGTAGATGAGGGTTTAAGAGAGATTAGGCTTGCTCTTTTAGAAGCGGATGTATCTTTAGAAGTTGTAAAAGAATTTATAAATAGAGTGAAACCCAAAGCTCTTGGTCAAGAGATCATTAGGTCTACTTCACCAGGACAGATGGTAGTTAAAGTTGTTAACGATGAGTTAATTTCTTTCTTAGGGGATAAAAATTCTGATATTGAATTAAATGCAGTACCTCCTGTTCCAGTGATGTTAGTTGGGTTACAGGGTTCTGGAAAAACTACCACTACAGCTAAGTTAGCAAGATTTTTAGAGGCTAACAAAAAGAAAAAAGTTATGATGGCTAGTCTAGACGTTTACAGACCTGCTGCACAAGAGCAACTAAGACTTTTGGGTGAGCAAAATAATATAATAACGCTTCCAGTCATCAAAGATCAACTTCCTGCAGATATTTGTAGAAGAGCGATTAGTGCTGCTAATCTTAATGGAGCAGATGTAATTCTATTTGATACAGCCGGAAGAACTCAGATTGATTTACAAATGATGAGTGAGATTAAACAAATTGAAAGTATTATAAATCCTTCAGAAACAATTCTTGTCGCAGATTCTTTGACTGGCCAAGTAGCAGCTAATGTTGCTAAAGAATTTAAAAGTACTGTTAATCTGACAGGTATTATTCTTACAAGATCAGATGGCGATGGAAGAGGTGGAGCAGCATTAAGTATGAAATATGTTGCAGATGTTCCAATTAAATTTTTAGGAGTTGGTGAAAAGATAGAAAATTTTGAAATTTTTCACCCAGACAGAATTGCCAATAGAATTTTAGGTATGGGAGATATTGTTTCCCTTGTTGAAAAGGCTGCAGAAGATCTAGATGAAGAAAAATTAAAAAAAACAGAGGAAAAATTAAAAAAAGGTCAGTTCTCGTTAGAGGATTATCTTACTCAGCTAAGACAAATGAAAAAAATGGGTGGTATTGAAGGTATAATGTCTTTTTTGCCTGGTGTTTCAAAAGTTAAATCTCAAATGGATCAAGCTGGAGTGGATGAAAAAATAATTACTCAAAACGAGGCGGTAATATTATCTATGACTAAAAAAGAGCGTGAAAACCCAAAGATTATAGATGGTTCTAGAAAAAAAAGAATTGCTAATGGCTCAGGAACAGACGTAGCCACTATCAATAAATTGCTTAAGCAATTTAAGATGATGTCAGAAATGATGAAAAAAATGTCCAAAGGAAATACAAAAGGGATGATGGATAAAGGCATACCACCAGAACTTTTTAATCAATTAAAATAAATAGGAGAACAAATGTTAAAAATGCGTTTATCAATGGGAGGAACTAAGAAGAGACCAGTTTATAAGATAGTGGTTGCTGATAGTAGATTTCCAAGAGATGGAAGATTTATAGAAAAATTAGGTTTTTTTAATCCTCTAATTCCGAGAGAAAAAAAAGAAAGAATGGGATTAGATGTTGAGAGAGTTAAGTATTGGCTGGGTCAAGGGGCACAACCAACAACTAGAGTTGCAAGATTATTAGGAGAAAATGAGATTATGCCTATGCCAGCAAAAGGTAATAATCCTCAAAAAGCAATTCCAAAAAAAGATAGAAAGAAAACTGATGAGGGTGGCGAAGCTAAAGCAGATGCTCCTAAAACAGAAGCTCCGAAGGAAGAAGCTAAAACAGAAGCTCCAAAAGCAGAGGCACCAAAAGAAGAAGCTAAAACAGAAGCTCCGAAGGAAGAAGCTAAAACAGAAGCTCCGAAGGAAGAAGCTAAATAGAATAATGTTTTTGTCTAGAGTATTTACGTTGTATCCTGAATATTTTCCTGGTTATTTGAGTAAAGGCCTTTTTGGAAAGTCAAAAGGAAAAGAATGGGATTTAGAAACAGTAAACATAAGAGATTATGCTTTAGATAAACATAAAACTGTTGACGATACTCCTTATGGTGGAGGGAATGGAATGATTATGAAAGCAGATGTTTTGGCAAATTCATTAGATGCAAATATCAAGGCTAAAGAAAAGACCCTTTATTTAAGTCCAAGAGGAAAAGTTTTTAATTCTAAACTTGCAAGAGAGTTTTCGAGTGAAAAAACAATCAATTTAATTTGTGGACACTTCGAAGGAGTAGATGAGAGAATACTAGAAAGTAGAGATATTGAAGAGATTAGCATTGGTGACTTTATATTGTCAGGGGGTGAGGTTGCTGCATTTGTTGTAACAGACTCTATTTTAAGATTTATTCCAGGAATTCTAGGTAATATTAATTCCTCAAGAGATGAGAGTTTTGAGAATGGCCTTCTTGAATATCCACAATTCACAAAACCTCAAGTTTGGGAGGAAAAAAAGGTCCCAAATGTGCTAATTTCAGGTGATCACGCCAAAATTAAAGACTGGCGTTTATCCCAATCTGAGGCTATAACACGCGACCGAAGACCAGACTTGTGGCAAAAATATAAGAAAAATTAAAATGAAAAATATTGAAGAAATAAACAGATCAAATTTAAACAAGATTATATCTGAGAGAAAACATCCTGATTTTTTTCCTGGAGACATCGTTAAAGTTGGGGTTAGGATAACAGAGGGTAAAAGAGACAGAATTCAATATTTTGAAGGTGTATGTATCGCAAAAAAGAGTAGAGATATCAATTCATCTTTTACTGTTAGAAAAATTTCTTTTGGTGAGGGAGTAGAAAGAACTTTTGCATTATATAGCCCAATTGTTGATACAATAAAAGTTGTAAGATCAGGAAAAGTAAGAAGAGCAAAATTATACTATCTAAGAGATAGAACTGGTAAATCTGCTAGAATAGCTGAAAAAATTAAGAAGACGATTGGTATTGATTTAGAAACTAAAATTAATGAGGTTACTGAGGAAAACGTAATGCCATCAACTGATCCTCAAACAGAAGCTCCTAAAGAAGAAGTTAAAGCAGAAGCTCCTAAAGAAGAAGTTAAAGCAGAGCCTGTAAAAACAGAAGAACCGAAAGAAAATCAAGAACAGAAAAAATAATTTTTTTCTAAATGCCTTTTACAACTTACGATAAAATTTGGAACGATCATCTAGTTGATGAACAACCTGATGGTACATCACTTTTGTTTGTAGATAGACATTTGATTCATGAAGTTACAAGCCCTCAAGCATTTGAAGGTTTAAGAAATTCAAACAGAAAAGTAAGACACCCTAAACTAACTCTTGCTGTTGCAGATCATAACGTTCCAACAACTGACAGGTCAAAAGGTATTGCAGATGAAGACTCGAGAATTCAAGTTGAAACTTTGAACAAAAACTGTAAGGAATTTGGAGTAGAGATTTTTGGAATGGATGATAAAAGACAAGGCATTGTCCATATCATAGGGCCTGAACAAGGTTTTACACAGCCTGGAAATATTATTGTTTGTGGTGATAGTCATACTGCAACTCATGGAGCATTTGGAGCTTTAGCTTTTGGTATTGGAACTTCAGAAGTAGAACACGTTTTAGCAACACAAACTTTAGTTCAAAAAAAATCAAAAAACTTTAGAATTAGCGTAAATGGTTCATTACCTATTGGCGTAACATCAAAGGATGTCATCTTGCAGATAATTGGAAAAATAGGAACAGCTGGTGGTACTGGTTATGTGATTGAGTATGCCGGTAACCTTATATCTAATCTAAGTGTTGAACAAAGAATGACGATTTGCAACATGACGATTGAAGGTGGGGCAAGAGCAGGATTAATTCAACCAGATGAAAAGATTTTCCAATATTTAAAAGGTAAACCAATGTCACCAAAAGGAGAAAACTGGGAAAAAGCTTTAGAATATTGGCATACATTAAAATCTGATAAGGATGCAAACTTTGATAAAGAATTAACGTTAGATGGATCTCAAATTAAGCCAATGGTAACTTGGGGAACATCTCCCCAGGATGTGGTTGAAATAGACGGTAAAGTTCCCAATCCTGAAAGTGAAACTGACCCAGATAGAAAAAATTCAATTAACAGATCATTAAATTATATGGGATTAAAACCAAATACGAATATTCAAGATATTAAGATTGATAAAGTTTTTATAGGAAGCTGCACTAACGGGAGAATAGAAGATATAAGAGAGGCAGCTAAAATATTAAAAGATAAAAAAGTTGCATCACATGTACATGCAATGATTGTTCCAGGTTCTGGTTTAGTTAAAGAACAAGCAGAGCAAGAGGGTCTGGATAAAATATTTTTAGAATCAGGCTTTGAATGGAGAGAGCCAGGCTGTTCAATGTGTCTAGCAATGAATGCGGATAAGCTTAAACCTGAAGAAAGATGTGCATCTACCTCTAATAGAAATTTTGAGGGTAGACAGGGAAGAGGTGGTAGAACACATTTAGTTAGTCCAGCAATGGCTGCAGCAGCTGCAATTTCTGGAAACTTAGATGATGTTAGAAAATACCAAAATTAAATGAATAAATTTATATCAATAAAAAGTATTCCAGCTTATCTACCTATCGTCAATATAGATACAGACATGATAATTCCTAAACAGTTTTTAAAAACCATAAAAAGAACTGGACTAGGAAAAAATTTATTTTTTGAAATGAGATATGATCAAAGTGGTAAAGAGATAGATGACTTTATTTTAAATAATAGTCCGTATAATAATTCTAAAATTTTAATTGCAGGAAAGAATTTTGGATGTGGCTCTTCTAGAGAACATGCTCCTTGGGCTTTAATGGATTTTGGAATAACTTGTGTAATTAGTTCAAGTTATGCAGATATATTTTATAATAACTGTTTTAAGAATGGGATTCTCCCAATTACAATTTCAGAGGATCAAATCAAAGAAATTTCAGAGTACTCGAATAGAAAAGAGGAAATTTCTGTAAATTTGCCTGAGCAAACAATAAGTTTTGGTAATAAAGAAATAAAATTTGAAATAGATCAATTTAAGAAAAAATGTCTAATAGAGGGATTAGATGATATTGCGTTATCTCTAGAAAAATCTGAAAAAATAGTTTCATACGAAAATAAAATTAAAGAGGCAAAACCTTGGATATTTAATGATTAAAATTAAAAAAAGAAAAATTTTACTATTACCAGGGGATGGTATCGGACCCGAGGTAATTGCTGAAGTCAAAAAAATAATTGAATGGTTCAACTCAAATAAATCATTGGATTTTGAAATTGACCAAGATTTGGTTGGAGGTGCTGCTTATGATAAACATGGAACTCCAATAACTGATGAAGCTTTTTACAAGGCACAAGAAAGCGCTGCTGTAATATTGGGTGCTGTTGGTGGACCAAAATGGGATAATATTGATTTTTCAAAAAAACCAGAGAGAGCTCTATTAAAATTAAGAAAAGAATTAAAATTATTTGCAAATTTGAGACCTGCAATTTGTTTTAAACAACTCGTTGATGCCTCAAGTTTAAAGCCTGAATTTGTTTCTAATTTAGATATTCTTTTTGTTAGGGAATTAACGGGTGGGATTTACTTTGGTGAACCTAGAGGGATAAAACCAATTGATAATGGTGAAAGAAAAGGAATTAATACTCATGTCTATACTACTAGTGAAATCGAGAGAGTAGCCCGTGTTGCATTTGATCTAGCCAGAAAAAGGAATAATAAAGTTACTTCCTGTGAAAAGTCGAATGTCATGGAGGCAGGTCAATTATGGAAAGAAGAAGTGCAAGCAATTCATGAAAAAGAATATAGTGATGTAGAATTAAAACATATGCTAGCAGATAACTGTGCAATGCAGTTAGTTAGAAATCCTAAACAATTTGATGTGATAGTAACAGATAATCTTTTTGGTGACATGTTATCAGATGAGGCTGCAATGTTGACTGGTTCCCTAGGGCTTTTGCCATCTGCGTCCCTTGGAGCCAAAGATAAAAACGGTAATATGAGATCTTTATATGAGCCAGTTCATGGATCAGCACCCGATATAGCAGGTCAAGGTATTGCTAATCCAATAGCAACAATACTGAGTTTTGCAATGGCTTTAAGATATTCTTTAGATCTAGATAAAGAGGCAGATAGTTTAGAAAAAGCTGTTCAAGGTGTGCTTGATGAGGGTCTTAGAACTAAAGACATTATTTCTAAGGGAATGAAAGAAGTATCAACATCAGTGATGGGAGATGCGATAATTTCAAAATTGCAATAATTAAACATTTATTCTAAAGTATACTTATGCCAACTTATAACGCACCAGTAGATGATATGATGTTTCTCTTTGATAAATTGAGGAACAATAAAAAATATAATGAAATTGAAAAATATAAAGAAGTTAATACAGAATTAGTTAAAGATATTTTAGAAGAAGCAGCAAAAATTACTCAAAACTTAATCTTACCTCTTGCAAAAAGTGGAGATGAAACTCCAGCTGTTTTAGAAAATGGTGTGGTTAGAACACCGCCAGGATATAAGGAAGCTTATCAAAAATTTATAAAAGATGGATGGATTTCCTTATCTTGTGATCCGAAATATGGTGGTCAAGGAATGCCTAAAACAGTAAGCACTTTCTTTGATGAGATGTTATCATCTGCAAGTTTATCTTTTAAACTTTACAGTGAATTGACTATAGGAGCATATAACTGTTTGTTAAGGCATGCTGATGATGAAATAAAAAATACTTATTTACCTAAAATGGTTGAGGGTAAATGGAGCGGCACAATGTGTTTAACAGAACCAGTATGCGGAACAGACTTAGGTCTTCTAAAAACTAAAGCAGTAGATCAAAATGATGGAACTTACAAAATTAGTGGTCAAAAAATTTTTATTACTTCAGGTGATCAAGATTTAACAGAAAATATTATTCATTTAGTATTAGCTCGATCAACAGACTCACCAGCAGGAACAAAAGGTATCAGTTTATTTTTAGTTCCAAAATTCGTTTTAAATAAAGATGGATCAGTTGGGCCAAGAAACGGAGTTTCAACAGGATCAATAGAAAACAAAATGGGCATTAAGGGATCTGCAACATGTGTATTAAATTTTGATGATGCTGTTGGTTATATGATTGGACCAAAAAATAAAGGCCTTAACTCTATGTTCACAATGATGAATTTGGAGAGAATTATTGTTGGGATTCAAGGGTTAGGCATTTCTGAAATTGCATATCAAAATTCCCTTACTTACGCCAAAGAAAGAAAACAAGGTAAGGCATTTAATTCAAAATCAAATAATGGTGCAGATTTTATTATTGATCACGTTGATATTAGACGGTCACTTTTGAGTATGAAGTCTATGATAGAGGGACAAAGAGCCTTGAGTTTCTGGCTGTCTCAACAAATTGAAGTTAGCTTAAATCATTCTGATGAAAAAATAAAACAAGAAGCCTCAGATCTTGTTTCATTAATGACACCAGTTGTTAAATCGCTTTTCACAGATAATGCAATGGAGATAACAAGTGAAGCAATGCAAATTCATGGAGGATATGGATTTACGAAAGATCAAGGTATTGAACAATTCTACAGAGACAATAGAATTACACCTATTTATGAGGGAACAAATTCAGTTCAGGCTGCTGACTTAGTCTTCAGAAAATTAATTAACAAAAATGGCGATATTATTGAAAACTATCTAAACTTAATTAAAGACGAGATTAAAATTACTGACAAAAAAGCCGAGCCTTTTGTAAAACAACTTAACTATCATCTTGATATTTTGTCAAAATTTACTGATTGGATGAAGGAAAAAATAAAAAATTCTCCAGAAGATGCAAGTGGAGCATGTAATGACTATTTAAAAGTTCTTGGTTTAGTTGCAACCGGGCATGCTTGGTTAAAAGTTCTAGAAGTTTCCTTCAAAGAATATGAGAGTAATAAAGATTTTTATGAGGACAAAATCCAAACTGCCAACTTTTTCTTTAATAGAGTGCTTCCTAGGATAGAAAGTAGTTATATTACTGCAACAACTGGAAGTAATTATATTATGAATTACAAATTTAATTAGAATGAACCCTTATGAAACAAATTTGGATAAAAATGAAGCCAATTATGTTCCATTAACCCCTTTATCATTTTTAGAAAGAGCAAAAGATATTTATCCAAACTACGAAGCAGTAGTTTATGAAAGTAGGAAATACACTTGGAGTGAAGTTTACAAAAGATGTATTAAGTTTGCTAGTGCATTAGATAAATTGGGAATTAAAACAGGTGATACGGTATCTGTCTTGGCTTTTAACACACCTGAAATATTTGAAGCGCATTATTCCATTCCTATGGTTGGAGCAGTTATAAATGCTATTAATACAAGACTAGACTCAAAAACAATTAGTTTTATTTTAAATCATAGTGAAGCGAAGGTGCTAATTGTAGATAGACAATTTCATGATGTAGTAAAAAAAGCTTTAGAAGAAGTTAATTCAAAAATTACTATAATTGATATAGATGATAAAGATGCAAAGCTAACCGATTCAAAAAATATAGGATCTTTGGAATATGAGGAGTTTTTAAATTCTGGAGATGAAAATTTTAAATGGAAAATGCCAAAAGATGAGTGGCAAGCTATAGCATTAGGTTATACTTCTGGAACAACTGGTAATCCAAAAGGAGTTGTTTATCATCATAGAGGATCATATTTAATGGCAACAGGAAGTGCAGTTGCATGGAATATGCCTAATCAGTTAAATTTTTTATACACAGTACCAATGTTTCATTGTAATGGCTGGTGTTATCCTTGGACAATGTCAATGATTCATGGTCGAGTAATTTGTCTGAGAAATATTGATGTAAAAAAGATATTTGAATTAATTGATAAATATGAAGTTACCCATTTTGGTGGAGCACCAATAGTTTTAAACATGTTAGCTAATGCACCTGAGGATCAGCAAAAGGAATTAAAAAGGAAGGTATATGTATTAACAGCAGGTGCTCCTCCTCCTAGTATAATTTTTGAAAAAATGCAAAAGTTAGGCTTTGAAGTAATGCATGTATATGGTCTTACAGAAACCTATGGTCATATTTTGCAGTGTGCATGGAATCAAGAATGGGATGAATTAGATCAAAATAACCAAAATGAAATAAGAGCAAGACAAGGCGTAAGGTATCCCAATACAGAAGGCGTCATTGTAATGGACCCAGAAACCATGAAGCCAGTTCCTCATGATGGAAAAACAATGGGTGAAATTATGATTAGAGGAAATGTGGTGATGAAGGGTTATTTTAAAGATAAAGAAGCGACAGAAAAATCAATGGATGGAGGATGGTTTCATTCTGGCGACTTAGCTGTAACTCATCCAAGTGGTTACATAAAAATACAAGACCGATCAAAAGATATTATAATTTCAGGAGGAGAAAATATTTCATCTATCGAAATTGAAAATACGATTTCAAAACATCCTGCTGTATCACTGGCAGCTGTTGTAGCAAAACCAGATGAAAAATGGGGTGAAACACCTTGTGCTTTTGTTGAATTAATCGAAGGAAAATCAAGTTCAGAGGAAGAAATTATTAAATTTTGTCGAGAAACTCTTGCTGGATTTAAACTTCCTAAGAAGGTTGTGTTTACTCCGCTACCAAAGACATCCACTGGAAAGATTCAAAAGTTTGAACTGAGAAAACAAGCTAAGGAATTAAACTAATATAGTTTCTTTACAAAAATCAAATAAGATGGCAGTAATGCTCAAAAAAAAATGAAAACTTTTTTAATAGCAAAATCAAGAAGGCTTAGAGGTACACCGTACACCTCTAGAATTGAAAAACAAGGTGTAACTGCTTATACTATATATAATCATATGTTGCTGCCAGCAGCATTTGGTTCTGTAGAAGATGCTTATCATCACTTGAAAGAGCATGTTCAGATTTGGGATGTTGCCGCTGAAAGACAAGTTGAAATTTCTGGAAAAGACTCAGCAAAATTGGTTCAATTGATGACTTGCAGAGATTTATCAAAATCCAAAGATGGAAGATGTTATTACTGCCCAATCATTGATGACAATGCAGGTTTAATTAATGATCCTGTAGTTCTAAGATTAAATGAAAATAGGTGGTGGGTCTCTTTAGCTGACTCAGATGTAATTCTATTTGCCAAAGGATTAGCGATTGGAAACAAATTTGATGTAAAAATTTCTGAACCTGATGTTGATATAATGGCAGTTCAAGGACCAAAATCATTTCAATTAATGGAAAAAGTTTTTGGAGAAAAAATTGTAAATTTAAAATTTTTTGGTTTTGATTATTTTGAATTTGGTGGCGATAAACACCTTATTGCAAAGTCTGGATGGTCTAAACAAGGTGGCTATGAAATTTATATGGAACACAACGAGTCAGGTTTAAAACTATACGATCATCTTTTTGAAATTGGAAAGGAATTCAATATTAGACCAGGTGGACCAAACCTTATCGAACGTATTGAGAGTGGTTTACTTTCCCATGGTAACGATATGGACAATGGAGATAATCCATATGAGTGTGGTTTTGACAAGTATGTAAATATAGATAGTGATGTTGATTTCTTAGGTAAAGAAAAACTAAAAAAAATTAAAGCTGAAGGAATTAAAAAAAAACTTATGGGAGTAAAAATTGATGCCAAGGAAATAAGTGTTAATGGCTCAATGGATCTAGTAGATGAAGATAATAATGTAATTGGAGAATTAAGATCTGGTTGTTACAATCCAACTTTTAAACAAGTCATTGGGATTGCAATGATTAACAAACCACACTTTGAGACTTCGAAATCCTTTAAAATCAATATAAATGGCTCTGATTTTCATGGAAAAGTTTGTGATTTACCTTTCATTTAGTATAAAACTTTAAAATATCATGAATATAGCAATAGTAGGAGCGACAGGAAACGTAGGTCGAAAATTAATAGAAGTTTTGGAAAAAAAAAACTTTCCAATAACAGAGGCGTACTTAGTTGCGTCTCCAAATAGTGAAGGAAAAAAAATTAATTTTTTAGGAAAAGAGCATACTGTTTGTAATTTAGAACAATTTGATTTCTCAAAAGTAAAAATTGCTTTTTTTGCAGCTGGTTCTTCAATTGCTGAAAAATGGGCACCGATCGCAGCAGAAAAAACAATTGTAATAGATAATTCAAAATTCTTTAGAAAAGATCCAGAAATTCCTTTAATTGTTCCAGAGGTAAATTCCAAAGAATTACCTAAATTTAAAAATAAGAATATTATAGCAAATGCCAATTGTTCAGTAATACCAATAGTTGTAGCTCTCAAACCATTACATGATTTGTATAATGTAAAAAGAATAGTTGCATCAACTTATCAATCTGTATCAGGAGCAGGCAAGGCAGGAATGGATGAACTTATATCCCAAACTAAAGAAGTCTTGGAAAATAAAGATGTTGAGTCAAAAAATTTTACTAAGCAAATTGCTTTTAATGCTATACCACATATCGATAGTTTTCTTGAAAATGGAAGCACAAAAGAAGAGCAAAAAAATCATGATGAGGTAAAAAAAATATTAGATAGTAAAATTAATATAACATCTACTTGTGTAAGAATCCCTGTTCTTATTTCTCACTCCATAAGTGTGAATGTTGAATTTAACAAAAAACATGACTTAGAAGAAATAAGAAATGTCTTATCATCATCACCAGGATGCAAGGTAGTTGATGAGCAAAAAGATGGAGGATACATTACGCCTGTTGAAGCTGAAGACAAATTTGAAACATTCATATCAAGAATTCGTGAGGACTCTTCTCAACCAAATTCAATTAATTTGTGGGTTGTGTCTGATAACTTATTAAAAGGTGCTGCACTTAATGCAGTTGAAATTGCTGAGGCTTTAGTAGAAAAAGATTTTTATGGAAAATAAAAATCCAATATCGCCACATATACAAATTTATAATTGGCACATTTCCTCACTGGTTTCAATTTCACACAGAATAACTGGTATAATAAACTTTTTCGCTATAACTTTAATAGGTATATGGATAGCCTCTTTATTATTGGGTGAACAGAGTTATCAGAATATTAATTTGTTCTTATCATCTTTTTTAGGAAAATTTTTTTGTCTTGGAATTATTTGGTCTTTTTCATTTCAAATGCTTAGTGAAATAAGACATTTGCTGATGGATTTAGGTTATGGTTTTGAGCAAAAAACTACAAAAATAACAGGATTAATTGTGCTAATCGGATCATTTCCACTTACTGTAATAATCTTTATTATTGGAAGAGTTTTAATTTAATGGGATCAGTTACAAAAAAATGGTTGTTCTTAAAAGTAAGTTCAGCAATATTAGTGCCATTAATGCTATGGTTTGCGATTAATCTAGCTTCTATTTACGACAAAGGCTTTGAACAGGTATTACTGTTTGTGTCTTCTCAACCTTCAAAGTTTTTGTTAAGTCTTTTTTTGATTTTTGCATATTTTTTCTCTGCACTAAGTATTAGTGAGGTTTTTGAGGACTATATCGAAGATCAAAAAATCAAAAATGCCGCAAATAAATCTTTAAATATCTTTGCTATAGTATTTCCATTATTAATCATTATCTTAATATTTAGTTTATAGTTATGAGTGCATACAAAATTATTGATCATGAATATGATGTTGTTGTTCTAGGTGCAGGTGGTTCTGGGCTAAGAGCAGCTGTAGGATTAAGTGAAGCGGGGTTAAAAACTGCATGTGTCTCTAAAGTGTTCCCAACCAGAAGCCACACCTCCGCAGCACAAGGTGGTATTTCAGCAGCACTTGGAAATATGGGTGAAGATGATTGGAGATGGCATATGTACGACACTGTTAAAGGTGCTGATTGGTTAGGAGACCAGGACTCTATAGAATATTTATGTAAGGAAGCGCCAGCTGCTGTTCTAGAATTAGAAAAGTATGGAGTTCCATTTAGCAGAACAGATGATGGCAAAATTTATCAAAGACCTTTTGGTGGCATGACAAAAAACTATGGAAATGAGACTGTGCAAAGAACTTGTGCAGCAGCAGATAGAACTGGACATGCAATACTTCACACATTGTATGGACAAGCTTTAAAACATAATACCGAATTTTTTATAGAATACTTCGCACTAGATTTGATAATGAAAGATGGAGCATGCAAAGGTATAATTGCTTGGAACCTTAATGATGGAACAATTCACAGATTTAAGTCCCATACAACAATTATAGCAACAGGTGGTTATGGAAAAGTGTATTACTCAGCTACTTCAGCTCATACGTGCACTGGAGATGGAAATGCTATGGCTTTAAGAGCTGGATTACCATTACAAGATATGGAATTTGTACAATTTCATCCAACAGGTATTTATGGTCATGGAACATTAATTTCAGAGGGTGTAAGAGGAGAAGGTGGTTATCTAGTAAATTCAAAAGGAGAAAGATTTATGGAGCGTTACGCTCCTAAAGCAAAAGATTTAGCATCTAGAGATGTCGTGAGTAGATCAATTGCAGTAGAAATTAACGAAGGCAGAGGTATAGGAAAAGAACAAGATCACGTTCATCTTCATATTGATCATTTGGACCCAAAAGTTATAGATGAGAGGCTTCCAGGAATATCAGAAGCATCTAAATTATTTGCAAACGTTGATGTAACCAAGGAGCCTATACCAGTAGTACCCACAGTGCATTATAATATGGGTGGAATACCAACAAATTATAAAGCAGAGGTTCTTACATTAAATGGATCTGAAAAAACTGTACCCGGGTTAATGGCTATTGGCGAAGCAGCATGTGTTTCTGTTCACGGTGCAAATAGATTAGGTTCAAACTCATTAATAGATTTAGTAGTTTTTGGAAGAGCTGCAGCGAAAAGAGCAGCAGAGTTAGTAAAACCCGGAATGAAGCATGAAGAAATTGATAAAAATGAAACGGATAGATGTTTAGATAGATTTGATAAATTAAGAAACTCAGAAGGTTCAAATCCAACATCTGAACTAAGACTTTCAATGCAAAAGACAATGCAATCAAAGTGTGCTGTATTTAGAACTGAGAAAACATTAAAAGAAGGCGTTGATGAAATTAGAAGACCTTATGATGGAATGGACTCTCTTTATGTAAAAGATAAATCATTAATATTCAACACAGATTTAGTTGAAACTCTAGAATTTGATAACTTAATAAGACAAGCAATAACTACAATGGATTCTGCGTATCATAGAAAAGAAAGCAGAGGAGCCCATGCAAGAGAAGATTTTCCAAAGAGAGACGATGAGAACTATATGCAACATACTCTGTCTTGGTGTAATGGTTCAAAAACTAAAATTAATTACAGACCTGTTCATAGATCAACACTTACAAATGATGTACAATATTTTCCTCCACAGGAAAGAGTATATTAATGGTTCAATTAAATTTACCTGCAAACTCAAAGGTAGAAAAAGGTCAATACTACAAAGATAAAACAGGTTCAAAAAATATTAGAAAAGTAAATGTTTATAGATGGGATCCATCTACAAATGAAAATCCAAGACTTGATACCTATGAAGTTGATATGGATAATTGTTCATCTAAAGTGCTTGATGTTTTAAACAAAATTAAAAATGAAATAGATCCGTCTATTGCTTATAGAAGATCTTGCGCTCATGGAGTATGTGGGTCATGTGCAATGAATATGAATGGAAAGAATGGTCTAGCGTGTACCAAATCTCATTCTGAATTAAATGGAGACATCGATATTTATCCATTACCACATTTAAAAGTTTTGAAAGATTTAATTGGAGACTTAAGCACTCTTTATAAACAATATGAGTCAGTTGAACCTTGGTTAAAAACCTCAAAAGTAAATGACAAAGAAAATATTCAATCTAAAGATGACAGAGCAAAATTAGATGGATTGTATGAATGTATAATGTGTGCATGTTGTTCAACGTCTTGCCCGAGTTATTGGTGGAACGGTGAAAAGTATTTAGGTCCAGCTGTTTTACTTCAGGCTTATAGATGGATAATTGATAGTAGAGATGAAGATAGAAAAGAAAGACTTAAAAAAGTTGCTGATGAACTTAAACTTTACAGATGTCATACTATCTTGAATTGTACAAATGCTTGTCCCAAGGGCTTAAATCCCGCAAAAGCTATTGCAGAGATAAAGAAAATGCTTGCAACAGCTTGATTACTTAATTAAATAATTTCAATCATGAATTTAATCAAACATTTTGTTGGTGGAAAAGTAATATCAGGTAATTCAGAGAGAAAAGGAAAAATCTTTAACCCTGCTACCGGGGAACAAGAGTCTGAGGTTATTTTAGCCTCAAAAGCAGATTTAGATGGTGCAGTAGAAATTGCACAAAAAGCTTTTGAGACTTGGTCATTAAACCCTCCACTTCAAAGAGCAAGAATAATGTTTAAATTTAAAGAGCTTATAGAGAAAAATTTTGATGAACTGGCAAAACTAATAGTCTCAGAACATGGAAAAGTTTATGAGGATGCTAAGGGATCATTAATAAGAGGATTAGAAGTTGTAGAGTTTGCATGTGGAATTCCACACTTGCTTAAAGGAGAGTTTTCTGAAAATGTTGGAACAAACGTTGATAGTTATTCAATGCGACAGCCTTTGGGAGTTGCAGCCGGCATAACCCCATTTAATTTTCCAGCAATGGTACCTATGTGGATGTTTCCATTAGCTATAGCATGTGGTAATAGTTTTATTTTAAAACCATCAGAAAAAGATCCCTCATGTCCGATGAAATTGGCAGAACTGCTTCACGAAGCTGGTCTTCCTGAGGGAGTTTTTAATGTTGTAAATGGTGATAAAGAGGTTGTCGATGCGATATTAACAAATCAAAATATTAAATCTGTAAGTTTTGTTGGATCAACTCCTATTGCTAAGTACATTTATGAAAATGCAGCTAAAAATGAAAAAAGAGTTCAAGCATTAGGTGGAGCAAAAAATCATTTAGTTGTAATGCCAGATTGTGATTTAGATGGTGCAGTAAATGGTTTAATGGGTGCTGCATATGGTTCAGCTGGAGAAAGATGTATGGCACAGTCAGTAGCAGTAGCGGTCGGTGATGTAGGTGATGAGTTAGTATCAAGACTTTCAAAAAAAGCTGAAGCATTAAAAATTGGACCTGGTATGGATAAATCATCCGAGATGGGCCCTTTAGTAACCAAAGAACATTTGGAAAAAGTAAAACGCTATGTAGATATAGGAGTTAAAGAAGGAGCAAAACTTGTTCTTGATGGAAGAAATTTAAAATTGCAGGGCTATGAAAACGGTTTTTATATTGGTGGGTGTCTTTTTGATCATGTGACAACTGATATGAGAATTTATAAAGAGGAAATATTCGGACCAGTTTTATCTGTGGTTAGGGTAAAAACATTTGAAGAGGCTACAAAAATGATTAATGAGCACGAATACGGAAATGGAGTTAGCATTTATACTAGAGATGGGGATGCAGGAAGAACATTCGCAAGCAAAATTCAAGTTGGAATGGTAGGAATAAATGTTCCAATACCAGTTCCAATGGCTTTTCATAGTTTTGGAGGATGGAAGAGGTCTTTATTTGGAGATAGTGGAACACATGGTATGGAAGGAGTAAAATTTTATACTAAATTAAAAACAATTACCTCTAGATGGCCATCAGGAATTAGATCTAATCCTGAGTTTATAATGCCAACAATGAAATAAAAAATGAGTAAAATTTCTTTAATAGGGGCAGGTCAAATTGGAGGAACCTTAGCACATTTAATTGGATTAAAAGAGCTTGTAGATGAGGTTGTGCTCTTTGATGTAGCTAGTGGAATTGCCAAAGGAAAAGGCCTCGACATTGCACAATCTTCATCAGTTGATGGATTTAACGTTAAATTTTCAGGAACAGATAATTACGAGGATATCAAAGGTTCTGATGTAATTATCATAACTGCTGGAGTACCAAGAAAACCAGGTATGAGTAGAGATGATTTACTTGGAATTAATTTAAAAATTATTAAGCAAGTTGCAAAAGGAATAAAATTAAACGCACCTAATGCTTTTGTAATATGCATTACAAATCCATTAGACGTAATGGTAATGGCTTTTCAAAAATATTCAGGACTTCCGGCAAATAAAGTAGTTGGAATGGCTGGTATTTTAGATAGCTCACGTTTTAAACTTTTTTTATCTGAGGAATTAAATGTACCTGTAAGAGAAATTGATGCTATGGTTATGGGTGGGCATGGGGATACAATGGTGCCTCTTCCAAGATTTACCAAGGTTTCTGGAAAACCTTTAATGGATTTATTAAAAGAGGGAAAAATTTCTGAAGAAAAATTAGAGAGTATTAATCAACGAACAAGAGATGGTGGTGCTGAGATTGTTAAATATTTGGAAAAAGGATCTGCATTTTATGCACCAGCGGCTTCTGGAGTTGAGATGGCAGAAGCATTTTTAAAAGATCAAAAAAAACTTTTACCATGTGCAGCACATCTGCATGGAGAATATGGGATTAATAATGTTTATGCTGGTGTACCTGTTGTCATCGGAAAAGAAGGCGTTGAAAGGATTGATGAAATTGATCTTAATGATAATGAAAAAACAGAATTTAATAATTCTGTGGAAGCAGTCATCAAATTGTGGGATGCAGCATCGAAAATAGATCCTGATTTGAATAAAGATTAAATGAATATACACGAGCACCAAGCAAAACAAATTTTAAAAAAGTATGGAGCGAATGTACCCAAGGGAGTATATGCATTTAATATATCCGATCTTTTACAAAAAACTAAGGAATTGAAAACTGATAAGTATGTTCTTAAAGCCCAAATTCATGCTGGTGGAAGAGGTAAGGCTGGTGGAGTAAAAATTGTTGATAATTTAGAAAATTTAGAAAAAGAAGCAAATATTTTGCTTGGCAAAAACCTAATTACTCATCAAACAGGACCTTTAGGTAGAGAAGTAAAAAGATTATATGTTGAGGAAGTATCTAATATTAGTAAAGAATTTTATCTTTCTTGCCTAGTCGATAGAGCAAGTTCAAAAATTGCATTTATTTCAAGTGATCAAGGAGGAATGAACATTGAAGAAGTTGCTCAAAATACACCTGAAAAAATTTTAACAACTAAAGTCAATTTTAACCAAGAAATTTCCGAGGTTGATTGTAAGAAAATTATTAAGGTTTTTGAATTAGACGATAATGCTAGTTTTGAAGCTATAAGCTTAATAAAAGCAATTTATAAATTGTTCGTAGAAAATGATGCAAATTTAGTAGAAATAAACCCACTTATTCTAACGAAAGAAAATAAAGTAGTTTGTCTTGATGCAAAAATGACATTTGATGAAAATGCATTATTTAAACATCCAGAGATTCAAGAATTAAGAGATTATAATGAGGAAGAAGCCACTGAAATTGAAGCAAGTAAACATGACTTGGCATATATAAAATTAGATGGAAGTATAGGATGTATGGTAAACGGTGCGGGATTAGCAATGGCCACAATGGATATCATAAAACTTTATGGTGAAGAGCCTGCAAATTTTTTAGATGTAGGAGGTGGAGCGTCAAAAGAAAAAGTTTCTGCTGCATTCAAAATTATTTTATCAGATAAAAATGTTAAAGGAATATTGATAAATATTTTTGGTGGAATTATGAGATGCGATACACTTGCACAAGGTGTTGTAGATGCAGCAAAAGAAATTAAAATTAAAGTACCATTAGTAGTAAGATTAGCAGGAACAAACTTTGAAGAAGGAAAAAAAATATTAGAGAATTCTGATTTAAAAATTATATCTGCAAACAACCTATCTGATGCTGCAAAAAAAGTTGTAGAGGCAATAAAATAATGTCAGTATTAATTGATAAAAATACAAAGGTAATTTGCCAGGGATTTACAGGATCTCATGGCACTTTTCACTCTGAACAATCTATTAAATATGGAACAAACTTAGTTGGGGGAGTAACACCAAAAAAAGGTGGACAAATTCATTTAGAAAGACCAGTATTTAACACAGTTAAAGAAGCAAAAGATGCAACAGGTGCAGATGCAACAATGATATACGTGCCTGCAAAGTTTGCTTCATCAGCCATCATTGAAGCCATCGATGCATCTATTGAATTAATTGTATGTATCAGTGAAGGAATACCAATTCTAGATATGTTAAAAGTAAAAAAAAAACTACAAGACTCAAGCTCCAGATTAATTGGTCCAAACTGTCCAGGAATAATTACACCTAATGAATGTAAAATTGGAATAATGCCAGGTAACATTCATAAAAAAGGTTCAGTTGGAATTGTATCAAGATCAGGAACACTTACCTATGAGGCGGTTGCACAAACAACTGAAAATAATCTTGGTCAATCAACATGTATAGGAATTGGTGGCGATCCAATTAATGGAACTAATTTCATCGATTGCCTTGATTTATTTCTAAATGACGATCAAACAGAATCTATACTAATGATTGGAGAAATAGGTGGAACTGCAGAAGAAGAGGCAGCAGAATTTGTAAAAAATCATAAAATAAAAAAACCAATTGTTGGATTTATAGCTGGAGTAACTGCTCCACCAGGAAGAAGAATGGGACATGCGGGTGCTATTATTTCAGGAGGTAAAGGAAATGCAGAAGAAAAGATAAAAACTATGCAAGATTGTGGTATTACTGTTGCTAATTCTCCATCTGATATTGGAAAAACGCTACTAAATAAATTGTCTAATTGATAACATTTTGTTTGTATAATATTTAAATAATAAATATGTCAGCTTCCAAAAATCTTGAGTACAAAAAAACTTCATTTTTAAACAAATCAAACAATGCATTTATTGAGCAAATGTATGTAAAGTTTATAAATAAAGATCCTAGTCTACCAAATGAGTGGAAAGAATATTTTCTTGATATAGGTGAAGATTTAGACTCTGTTGTTAAAGAAATAAAAGGTCCTTCATGGAGTCCAAAAAAAATAAAAATTATAGAAAATATAGAATTAAAAAAAGAAGAATCTGATCTAAAAGTTAATCAGGATGATGTAGTAGCTGGTAATAGTAATTCAATAAGAGCTGTTTCACTTATTAGATCTTATAGACAAAGAGGCCATCTACTCTCTAAACTAGATCCATTAGAAATAAGAGAAAGTGAATATCTAGATGAATTACATCCAGAAAATTACGGTTTTGATAAAGAGGATTACGATAAGAAAATATATTTAGATGGTGTTTTAAATAAAGAATATTCAAACATAAGAGAAATTTTATCCATACTCAGAAAAACTTATTGCGGATCAATTGGTTATGAATATATGCATATATCAAATCCAACAGAGAGAAAATGGTTTAGGGACAGGGTAGAAAAAGATGAAAATGCACTAAAATTTACAGAAAACGGTAAAAGTGCTATTTTAAATAAATTAATTCAAGCTGAGGGATTTGAGAAATTTTTACACACGAAATATGTTGGATCTAAAAGGTTTGGTTTAGATGGAGGTGAAAGCTTAATTCCAGGTCTTGAACAAATTATAAAAATTGGGGGTCAATCCAAGATTAAAGAGGTTAAAATTGGAATGTCTCATAGAGGAAGACTAAATGTTTTAGCCAACGTTTTACAAAAATCATACAAAAGAATATTTAATGAATTTGCCGGTGAAATAAATAATACAGAAGAAGATAGTGCCGGGGATGTGAAATATCATTTGGGAGCTTCATCAGACAGAGAATTTGATGGAAATTCAGTTCATGTAAGTTTAACAGACAATCCCTCACACTTGGAAGCAGTTAATCCAGTTGTGTTGGGTCAGACTAGAGCAAAACAATTTTTTCACAAAGATACTGAGAGAAATAAAGTAATTCCAATTTTAATACATGGCGACGCTGCTTTTGCTGGACAGGGTATTGTAGCTGAATGTTTTGCAATGTCAGGTTTACCGGGACATAACACAGGTGGAACAATTCATATAATAGTGAATAATCAAATAGGATTTACTACTAGTCCTAGGTTTGCCAGATCTTCCCCTCACCCATCAGATATTGCTAAAATGGTTGATGCACCTATCATCCATGTTAATGGAGATGATCCAGAAGCTGTTGTTTATGGCTCAAGAATCGCTACTGAGTTTAGATTGCAGTTTAATAGAGATGTAGTTATTGACTTAGTTTGTTACAGACGATTTGGGCATAATGAGGGAGATGAGCCATCATTCACTCAACCATTGATGTATAAAAAAATTAGATCGCATCAATCAACAGCGAATATATATGGATCTAAGCTCATTAAAGAAAATTTAATATCCAAAGAGAGTTTAAATGATCAAATAAAAAAATTTAAAGACCTTTTAGATGATCAATTTAAAACAGCTAAAGATTATAAACCTAAAATTGAATGGTTTGAAGGAGCCTGGTCTAGTTATAAACCAAAAAAAGGAAAAGATAAAAGAGGCATTACAGGAGCAGATAAAAAAATACTTAAAAATATTTCAGATAAAATAAACGTGGTTCCAGCAGAAGTAAATATTCACAAAACTATTAACAAAATTTTACAAAGTAGAAAAAAATCTGTTGATGATGGTGTAAATATTGACTGGTCTACTGCTGAGTCTTTAGCATTTGGTTCATTATTAGATGAGGGTTTTCCAGTTCGATTTGTAGGGCAGGACTCTGGCAGAGGGACTTTTAGTCAGAGACATTCAGTTTTAAGAGATCAGATGGATAACTCTAGATATATTCCCTTAAACAATATATCAAAAAACCAAAAAAAATTTGAAATAGTAGATAGTTTTTTATCTGAACTTGCAGTTTTAGGATTTGAATATGGATATAGTTTAGTTGAACCAAACACTCTTACACTATGGGAAGCTCAGTTTGGTGATTTTGCAAATGGTGCACAAGTTATAATTGATCAATTTATTGCTTCTGGTGAAAGAAAATGGCAAAGAGCTTCAGGTTTGGTAATGTTATTACCCCATGGTTATGAAGGCCAAGGACCAGAACATTCATCAGCTAGACTTGAAAGATTCTTACAAATGTGTGCAAATGATAATCTTCAAGTTATGAATTGTACAACTCCAGCAAATTATTTTCACGCTTTACGTAGACAAATACATCGTGATTTTAGAAAACCACTTGTAATCATGACACCTAAATCTTTGTTAAGAAATAAGTTTTGTGTATCAACCATTGATGATTTTAGTAAACAAACATCATTTCACCGAATTATGTGGGATCACGCATTAAGTGATCGATCTAAAGATTTTGTTAAATTGAAAAAATCTAGTGAAATTAAAAAAGTTATAATCTGTTCAGGAAAAGTATACTTTGATCTTTTAAATGCTAGAGAAAAGTTAAAAAGAGATGATGTGGTAATGTTTAGAATTGAGCAACTTTATCCTTTTCCAGCGAAGAGTTTAGTAAAAGAACTTAAACCATACGCTAAAAATGCGAATTTTTATTGGTGTCAGGAAGAGCCAAAAAATATGGGTGCATGGTTTTCAGTGAGAGATTATATACAATGGACATTGGATACCATTAAAGCTAAAAATACTGAAATTTCTTATATTGGAAGAAGTCCTGATGCATCTCCAGCTACAGGATATGCTAAAAGGCATCAACTTGAGCAACAAGAAATTATAAATGAAGTATTTGATTAATGAGTGAAAAAATTTTAGTTCCTACGCTAGGTGAAAGTATAACAGAGGCAACAGTTTCTAAATGGTTGAAAAGAGAGGGTGAAAAAGTTGAGGCTGATGAGGCAATAGTTGAACTGGAAACCGATAAAGTAAATTTAGAAGTTCCTTCTCCAATTAGTGGGACATTATTAGAAATTAGTTTTAAAGATGGAGATACAGTTGAAGTCGGAGCTGTTTTGGGTTCAATTTCTGAAGGGAATGAAGAAATAAAAAAAATATCTGAAATTAAAGTACAAACTAAAATGAATGAAGAGAAAGAAGACACAGACCAGAAAAGTAACATAATTAATTTAGATATAGAAAAAAAATCTCAAACTAAGTTAGAACCAATAGTATTAACTGAAGACAATTCAATGGAGCTCTTAAAAGAAGAGCCTTTACTTTTAACTGATGAAGTAGAAACAGAGGAAACCCTACAACAGCCAATTGTTCTTTCACCAGCAGTAAGAAAGATGGTTGCAGAAAAAAATATCAATTTAGATAATGTAAAGGGAACAGGAAAAGCAGGAAGAATTTTAAAAGGTGATCTAATTAGTATGATGGGAGCCAACCCACAACCTAACCAGAGAAGAATTAAATACGGTGAAGAAGAGAGAATTAAAATGACACGTTTAAGACAAACGATTGCTAAAAGATTAAAACAAGCCCAAGAAAACGCAGCTATGTTAACTACTTTTAATGAAGTAGATATGTCTGGGATTATGGCAATGAGAAAAGATAACCAAGAAGATTTTAAAAGCAGATATGGAATTAAGCTTGGTCTTATGTCATTTTTTGTAAAAGCTTGTGTAGTTGGACTAAAATTGTTTCCAGCAATCAATGCTGAAATTGAAGATCAGGATATAATTTACAAAAATTACTATAATATAAGTTTTGCTGTTGGAACTGAAAAAGGTTTAGTAGTTCCAGTACTAAGAAATGCAGATGAGATGTCATTTGCTGAAATAGAAAAAGAAATTAAAAAATTATCTCAAAAAGCAAACGAGGGCAGTCTAACAATTGAGGACTTACAGGGTGGTACCTTTACTATAAGCAATGGCGGTGTTTATGGTTCTATGCTTTCAACACCAATATTAAACCCACCTCAATCAGGCGTATTAGGCATGCATAATATTGTTGAAAGACCAGTAAATCATAATGGTGAGATAAAAATAAAGCCAATAATGTACTTGGCCTTGTCATATGATCATAGAATTATTGATGGAAAGGAATCCGTGTCGTTCTTAAAAACTGTTAAAGAAAATTTAGAAGACCCTAGAAGATTATTTTTAAATATCTAATGGCTGAAAAATTTGATGTTACTGTAATTGGGGGAGGACCGGCAGGGTATGTATGTGCAATTAGATTATCACAATTAGGGTTAAAAACTGCATGTGTGGAGTCCAGAGGATCTCTAGGAGGCACTTGTCTTAACATAGGATGTATTCCTTCTAAAAGCCTATTAAATATGTCTGAAAGTTTTCATAAAGCTAAAAATTTCTCTAATATTGGTATTGAAACTGGTGAAATTAAGCTAAATCTGGAAAAAATGATGAGCAATAAAGAAAGCTCTGTTGCAACACTTACAAAAGGAGTAGAGTTTTTATTTAAAAAAAACAAAGTTACTTATATTAAAGGGGTTGGATCTTTTAATGAACAAAATGAAATATTAGTCAAAAATGATAAATCAGAAATAAAAATTAAAACTGATAAAACTATAATAAGCACAGGATCAGAGCCTTTATCTCTTCCAGGAATAGATTTTGATGAAAAAAAAATTCTTTCTTCAACAGGGGCTCTTAACATTTCTAAGCTTCCAAAAAAAATGGTTGTTGTTGGGGGTGGGTATATTGGATTGGAGATGGGTTCTGTTTGGTCAAGATTAGGAAGTGAGGTTCACGTTATAGAATATTTAGATCACATCACACCAGGACTCGATAAAGAAATTTCAAATGAATTTATGAAAATTTTAAAAAAACAGAATATTAAATTTGAATTAAATACTAAAGTTGAAAAAATTACCAAAAATGACAAAGGAGTAATTATAGAAACAACTAATAAAGATTCAAAAAATAATATTGAAGCTGACGTAGTTTTGATTTCTATTGGAAGAAAACCCTACACAGATAAATTAAATTTAGAAAAAATTGGAGTAAATCTAGATAAAAAAGGAAAAATAAAGGTTAATAAAAATTTTGAAACCAATGTAAAAAATGTTTATGCAATAGGAGATGTTATAGATGGACCTATGTTGGCGCACAAAGCCGAAGAGGAAGGAATAGCTGTGGCAGAGCTAATTGCTGGACAGTCAGGTCATGTGAATTATGATATCATACCAGGTGTTATTTATACTTCACCAGAGGTAGCCTATGTTGGTAAAACCGAGGAAGAATTAAAAGAAAAAAAAATAAACTTTAAAGTTGGCAAATTCCCGTTTACGGCAAACTCAAGGGCTAAAGCAATAAATGAGCCAGAGGGATTTGTTAAAATACTAGCTGAAAGTACAACAGATAGAGTTTTAGGTGTGCACATAATTGGTCCACATGCTGGTGAAATGATTGCTGAGATGTCAGTTGCTATGGAATTTGGAGCAAGTTCAGAGGATATAGCAAGAACTTGCCATGCACATCCTACTTTCTCAGAAGCAATTAAAGAAGCAGCTCTTTCAGTTGATAAAAGACAAATACACTCTTAGATTAATTTAAAATCATATCTTTCATTATATTAATTGTATAGAAGTGATATATTTCAGTATGAGTTTAGATTTAGGTAAAAAATTTCTTTCACAAAAAAATTTTAAAGATGCAGAAAAAATTTTTCTAGATTTGAATAAAAATAATAATAACTTCGAAATTAATTATAATCTTGCAATTATTAATTTTGAATTAAAAAATATTAAAAAGAGTCTAACATTTTTCGATAAATGCATTAAAATTGACCCCAAATCTTTAAATACTTATTTAAAAATTGCATATTTAGAGCAGTCCACTGGTGATATAGAAAAATCATTATCAACTTACCTTAAAGTTTTAGATATAAATATAAGAGATATTAGAGCCTATTATGGAATCTTCACATTAAAACCAAATTTTCTTAAAACAAGTCATTTTGAAATTATTAAAAAAATTAACGATAATCCAAATGCAAATATTTTAGAAAAGTTTTTATCCGAATTCTTACTATCTAAAAAAGAAAAGAAAGAGAGAAACTTTGAAAAAGAGTTAGCTTTTTTAAATAATTCACATAGCCTCTGTTTTGACTTTAAAAAAAAACTATAACCTTCAATCACAAAAGTATTATTCAAAAGTAATTTTAGATCATTACAATCAATCAAATTTTATAGAAAATGAAAAAAAAGATCATTTATTTAAGGATATTTCACCAATATTTATTATAGGCTTACCAAGATCGGGATCAACACTAGTTGAAGCAATTATAACTTCTTCAGAAAACAACATTCCATCATTTGGAGAATCTGCTTTCATTAATATGGGTGTAATAAATCAACTTTCCTCTAAAATATTATTAAATGATGAAAAGCAAGAAATATTTAATTTTAAAGTCAATGAGTTTAAAAATTTTGTGAATAAGAAATATTCTCAATTTTCTTTGATTGAAAAAGACGTAAATTATTTTGTAGATAAATCTTTAGAGAATTTCTTTAACATTGATTTTATACTGAGTATATTCCCGAAAGCCAAATTTTTACATTGCCATAGAAATCTCAAGGACTCCATTATAGGAATTTATCAATCATTACTACCTGACTTATCTTGGACACATAGTATACAAAACATAATAACTTATATTGATAACTATAGAAAAATAATCAAATATTTTAAAAAAAAATATCCAAATATTATACATGATGTATCTCTTGAAAACCTTACACAAAATAAAGAAAAAATTTCTAAAGAAATATTTAATTTTTGTGGTTTAAGATGGGATACTAATGTTCTTGAATTTTATAAGAGAGATGATCTAGATATTAGAACGTCAAGCAATATTCAAATTAGAAATAAGATTACTAGTTATAATACTGATAAGTATTCGAAATATTATAATCTATTTAAGGATTACCAAGATAAATATCCTTGGTTGAAATAAATGCAAATTCCAGTTTTATTACCAAATATTTTCAATCATCCTTTTACATACGAATTCGATAAAAAATTAAGTCCAGGAACCTATGTAAAGGTACCATTTGGAAAAAGGGATGTAACAGGTGTTGTTTGGAACTTATTTGAAAAGAAAATTCAAAAAAAATTTAAACTTAAAAAAATTAAATCTGTTATCGAAATAAATCCTTTGAAAATTGAAACAATAAATTTTTTGAATTGGTTCTCAAATTATAATTTGGTACCGATTGGAATGTGTTTAAAACTTCATTTACTTGGTGGCGATGCAATAACCAAATTTAATGATAAAGAATATCTAATATTTAATAATAAAAAAACTAGGCAGAATTTTGAACTTTCTGATGATCAAAATAAAGTTTTTAGAGAAATGTTAAAAAAAAATGGAGAATTTAGAGTACACTTGCTTCAAGGAACAACTGGATCTGGTAAAACAATTGTATATTTCAAGCAAATAGAGGAAATTTTAAAAAAAGGCTATCAGGCAATAATTTTACTACCAGAAATAGGACTTACTTCAGAATTTGAGAAAAAATTTGAGGAATTTTTTGGTTTTAAAGCTGCAATTTGGCATTCGAGAATAACACCAAAAAGAAAAAAAATTATTTGGAGTGGTGTAGCATCAGGATTAATAAAGGTGGTTATAGGAGCAAGATCGTCTCTTTTTTTGCCATTTAAAAAAATAGGATTAATAGTAATCGATGAAGAACATGATCAATCATTTAAGCAAGATGAAGGTATTATTTATAATGCAAGGGATATGGCAATAGCTAGAGCTAACTTTGAAAATATTCCTATTAACCTTGTAACTGCAGTTCCTTCAATAGAAACATATGCTAATGTTAAAAAAAAAAAATATTCTATCTCAAGATTAATTAAAAGATATAAAGATGCAAATCTCCCATCATTCGAAATAATTGATTTAAAGAATAGTAGATTAAATAAAAAATCATGGATTGCTAACGAAACTTTGAAAAAAGTTAAAGATCATTTAAATAAAAATGATCAAGTTTTATTTTTTATGAATAGAAGAGGTTTTGCACCTTACGCACTATGCAAAAATTGTGTAAAAGTATACTCCTGCCCAAACTGTTCTATAAATTTAGTATATCATAAAGGAAAAAATATTTTACTTTGCCACTATTGTGGTTACAAAAGTAAATTAAATAGAAGTTGTAGTAAAGGAAATACTTGTGATTTTGTTTTTAGTGGCCCGGGTGTTGAAAGGGTCGCGGAGGAAGTAAAGATATTATTTCCTGACAAAAAAATATCTATTTTTTCAAGCGATACCATGAACAAAAAATCTTCAAAAGATCAACTTGAAAGTATAGTAAATGGAGAAGTTGATATTTTAATTGGGACACAATTAATTTCAAAAGGTTTTCATTTTCCAAATTTAAATTGCATAGTTGTTCTAGATATTGATTTAACATCTAATGGACACGATCTTAGAACAGCTGAAAAAAATCTCCAACTTTACCACCAATTATCTGGAAGAGCAGGAAGAACAGGTAAACCTGCTAAAGTATATTTTCAAACTCTTAGTATTAATCAAAATATAATAAATCAAATTACTCACCATGACCCATTTATTTTTTTAGATAATGAATTGAAGTTAAGAGAAAAAAATAATCTTCCACCATTTGAAAGATTTATTTCATTAATACTCACTGCCTCTAAAGAAAATAAATTAGAAGAAGAGTCTCAAATTTTAAAACAAGTGCTCCTTAATTCTCTAGATGATAAAGTTTTAGGACCTGTGAATGCACCTATTTATAGAGTTAAAGGAAAATATCGACAAAGGCTTTTAATAAGGTCAAAAAAAGGGTCGAAAATACAAAATAAGTTGGCTGAAATATTAAATAAGCACAAATTATCCAATGAAATAAAACTGACGGTTGATGTTGATCCAATAACCTTTAATTAAGAGACAAAATAGATATTAAATTGTTAATCTGATGCTTGAAGACATCTTACTCATATGCTACTTAATCCAGAAAATCTTCTAAAACAAAGAGTCAAAATTGAGCAAAAATAACAGTTTTTCAGTCACTACAGCAGGTAGATATTCTTTAGCACTATATGAATTAGCTAAAGAAAATAATTCAGTAGATGAAGTAGAAGAACAATCAATATCTTTATTAAAATTAATAGATGAGAGCAAGGATTTTAGCTCATTAATTAAAGATCCAACTAACTCAGTAAATGAACTTCAGGATGTAATTAATAAGATTGTTGATAATTATAAATTAAATTCTTTATTATCAAAATTTTTAGGTTTTCTAATATCTAAAAGAAGATTTTTTTATGTCAAAACAATTCTTCAAGATTTTGTAGATACTTGCTCAAAAAAAAGAGGAGAAGTAAAAGCTGAACTAATCTCCTCTAAAGAATTATCAGGAGAACAAGTAAGTAAAATAAAAGACGAATTATCTCAAAATTTTAATGCAAAAATAAAATTAGACTATAAATATGATAAAAGTTTAATTGGAGGTTTGGTAATTCAAGTTGGTAGTATTATGGTAGATACCTCTATTAAAAATAAATTACAACAAATCGAAAATACAATGATAGAGGCTTAAATGGAAATAAATCCTTCAGAAGTTACGAAAATATTAAAAGAGCAAATTAAAAAATTTGGAGATAAAGCTGAGGTTACTGAGGTTGGTCAAGTTTTATCAGTAGGAGATGGTATAGCAAGAATTTATGGATTAGATAATGTTCAAGCCGGAGAAATGGTAGAATTTTCTGATGGTTCGAAAGGAATGGCGTTGAATCTCGAAAGTGAAAATGTAGGTGTTGTAATTTTTGGTGATGATAAAGCGGTCAAGGAAGGTGATACCGTAAAAAGAACTGGTGCGATTGTTGATACACCAGTTGGAAAAGAATTACTTGGTAGAGTAGTTGATGGTTTAGGAAATCCAATTGATGGAAAAGGTGCATTAGATAAAAGCTTAAAAAGAAGCAGGGTTGAAGTCAAAGCTCCAGGCATAATTCCACGTAAATCTGTTAGTGAACCAATGCAGACTGGTCTCAAATCAATTGATAGTTTGGTTCCAATTGGAAGAGGACAAAGAGAATTAATTATTGGAGATAGACAAACTGGTAAAACAGCAGTAGCTATTGACGCTATTATAAACCAGAAAAAAATTAACGAGTCAGGTGATGAGAAGAAAAAATTATATTGTATTTATGTAGCCGTAGGTCAAAAAAGATCTACAGTTAGACAGATTGAAAAAACATTAGAAGAAGCTGGTGCAATGGAATACACAACAATAGTTGCAGCAACAGCATCAGATGCAGCGCCACTTCAGTTTTTAGCTCCATATACTGGATGTACAATGGGTGAATATTTTAGAGATAATGGAATGCATGCTTTAATAATATATGATGATTTATCAAAACAAGCGGTCGCTTATAGACAAATGTCTCTATTGTTAAGAAGACCCCCTGGAAGAGAGGCGTATCCTGGTGATGTATTTTATTTACATAGTAGATTACTTGAAAGAGCAGCAAAATTAGGTGATGAACATGGAGGCGGTTCCTTGACAGCTCTTCCAATCATTGAGACACAAGGAGGTGACGTTTCTGCATTTATACCAACAAATGTGATCTCAATTACCGATGGACAAATTTTCCTTGAAACTGAACTTTTTAACCAAGGTATAAGACCAGCAATTAACGTTGGTTTGTCTGTATCAAGAGTAGGATCCTCTGCTCAGACAAAGGCTATGAAAAAAGTTTCAGGGTCGATGAAATTAGAATTGGCTCAATATCGAGAAATGGCTGCATTTGCACAGTTTGGTTCAGACCTTGATGCATCTACTCAAAAATTACTTAATCGAGGTTCAAAATTAACTGAATTATTAAAGCAAAACCAATATTCTCCCATGACAGTTGCAGAACAAGTCATTTCTGTATTTTGTGGAGTTAGAGGACATCTTGATGATATTGAACAAAAGGATATTTCAAGTTTTGAGAATAAAATTATTGAAAAATGTAAAGCTGAAAAGCCAGATATCATTGAGTCAATCACAACTTCAGGGAAACTCGAAGATGATAAAGAGAAAGAATTGAATGAAATTATTTTACAACTTAAGCAAGATTTTAACTCATAAAAAATTATGGCTAGTTTAGACGATCTAAAAAAAGGATATCAAGTGTTAAGTCTACACAAAAGATTACCAAGGCAATGAAAATGGTTGCTGCTGCAAAACTGAGAAGGGCCCAGGAAAGTGCAGAAAAAGGCAGACCTTACTCAGATAAAATGAATAATATTATTTTAAACTTATCAAATGGCATCTCAGATATAGATAATGCCCCAAAACTTTTATCTGGCAACGGAGAAGATAAAGTGCATTTATGTGTCGTAATGACATCTGATAGAGGTCTTTGTGGAGGTTTTAATACAAATATTATCAAAAAAGCTAAACTATATTTTCAAAAAATTTTAGATGAGGGAAAAACTTTAAAAATTATTACAGTCGGAACTAAAGGTTACGATCAACTTAAACGTCTTTATGGTGATAATATTATAGAGAGAATATCATTTAAAGAGTCAAAAAATGTAAATTATTTTGATGCTGAAAAAGTTGGTAAGATAGTTATAGAAAAATTTGATAAAAATGAATTTGATGTATGTGCAATTTTTTATAACCAATTTAAGAATGTAATTACTCAAATTCCTCAAGAACAACAAATCATTCCTTTAAAAACATCTGAAAAAGAGGAAAATTCATCAGAGGATAATTATGAATTTGAACCTGAAGAAGATGAAATACTGAGCAACTTGTTACCAAAAAACATTTCAACTCAGATCTTTAAAGCGATGTTAGAGAACTCAGCTAGCGAGCAAGGTTCAAGAATGAGTGCAATGGACAATGCAACCAGAAATGCAGGCGAAATGGTTGACAAACTTACTATTGAGTATAATAGAAGTCGTCAGGCAGCAATTACTAAAGAGTTAATAGAAATAATTTCAGGAGCAGAAAGTTTATAATTATGAGAAAAGGACAAATAACACAGATCATTGGGGCGGTAGTAGACGTAAAATTTGACGGAGAACTACCAGAAATTTTAACTGCACTAGAGTGCGATAACGGTGGAAATAGATTAGTTTTAGAAGTTGCACAACACTTAGGGGAGTCAAGTGTTAGGACAATTGCAATGGATGCAACAGAAGGTCTTAAAAGAGGGGACGAGGTAACAGACACAGCTGCTCCAATTAAAGTCCCAGTAGGTCCAGAGACTCTTGGAAGAATTATAAATGTGATTGGTGAGCCTATTGATGAAAGAGGAGAAGTTAAAAGTTCAGATAATTGGCCAATTCACAGAGCTGCACCAGAATTTAATGATCAATCAACAGAAACTGAAATACTTGTCACAGGAATAAAGGTTATTGATCTTTTAGCACCCTATGCAAAAGGTGGTAAAATTGGTTTATTTGGTGGAGCTGGAGTTGGTAAAACTGTTTTAATTATGGAATTGATTAACAACGTTGCAAAAGCTCATGGTGGATTTTCAGTTTTTGCAGGAGTAGGAGAAAGAACTAGAGAGGGAAATGACCTTTACCATGAAATGATAGATTCAGGTGTTATTAAAACTGATGGGGAAGGCTCTAAAGCAGCATTAGTTTATGGACAAATGAACGAGCCCCCAGGTGCAAGAGCGCGAGTTGCTTTAACTGGATTAACTGTTGCTGAGTATTTTAGAGATCAAGAAGGTCAAGATGTGCTATTCTTCGTTGATAATATATTTAGGTTTACACAAGCAGGATCTGAGGTTTCTGCATTGCTTGGTAGAATACCTTCAGCTGTAGGATATCAACCAACATTAGCAACTGATATGGGAAACTTACAGGAAAGAATTACAACAACGAATAAAGGTTCAATTACATCTGTTCAGGCAATTTATGTTCCTGCAGACGACTTAACTGACCCTGCACCTGCAACTTCATTTGCTCACTTAGATGCAACAACGGTACTTTCTAGACAGATTGCTGAAATTGGAATTTACCCAGCGGTAGATCCATTAGACTCAACGTCTAGAATTTTAGATCCTAGAATAGTTGGTGACGAACATTATAGAGTTGCTAGAGAAGTACAAAAAGTTCTGCAAACTTATAAATCTTTACAAGATATTATCGCAATTTTAGGTATGGATGAATTGTCAGAAGAGGATAAATTAGTTGTTGCTAGAGCTAGAAAAATACAAAGATTTCTTTCTCAACCTTTCTTTGTAGCTGAAGTATTTACTGGCTCGCCAGGAAAGCTTGTAGATTTAGAGTCAACGATCAAAGGCTTTGATGCTATTTGCAAAGGTGAATATGATCACTTACCAGAAGCTGCATTTTATATGGTTGGCACTATTGAAGAAGCTATTAAAAAAGCTGAGAGTTTAGCTAACGAAGCTGCTGCATAATGAGCGAAGAATATTCTGTGGAAATAGTAAACCCTGAAAAATCATTTTTATCAAAAAATGATGTCACCGAGGTAGTTGTTCCTGCATTTGAAGGTGAGATAGGGATTTTAAAAGACCATATTTCTATTATTTCTTTTTTAAAACCAGGAATAATTAAAATATTTTCAAAGTCTGGCGAGGAAAGTTTTTATGTGAATGATGGAATAATTGAATTTAAAGATAATAATCTTTCTATACTTACAAGTCTTATTTTAAATTTAAAAGACATTAATAAAGAAAAAATTTCAGAAATTCAGAAATCTGCTGAGGAAGAACTTAATAAGTCTGAAATAAATGATCAGGAAAAATATTTGCTTGATCAAAAACTTGAAGTATTAAAATCAATTAATTAAAATTTTTTTTACTTCTTCTTGAATTTTTTCGTATACATGTAGTTTAAATTCTACCACAAGTTCAGTAATTTCATCTGGATCTACCCATTTCCATTCAAGAAATTCTGGATGTTTTGTATTAATATTAATTTCTTTTTCATCACCATTAAATCTCATTATATACCATTGTTGTTTTTGACCTTTAAATTTACCTTTCCAAATAATTCCTAATAATTCATTCGGTAAATGGTAGGTAAGTATGCCATCAATTTTTTTAATTAAACTTACTGATTTAATACTAGTTTCTTCTTTTAATTCTCTAATTGCAGCTTCATAAAAATCTTCACCCTCATCAACTCCACCTTGTGGCATTTGCCAAAAGTTTTTTTTATTATCTATTCTTTTTGCCACAAAAATTTTGTTTTCTTTATTTAAAACAACTATCCCAACACCACTTCTAAGTGGTAAATTTTTATATTTCTCTTTCATTTTAGCCGTTTAAAAGATCTAGAGCGAATTGAAGTTGATTGTCTGTATCAGTATTAAACCTAAAGTCATCAGATCCTTCAGCTACCTCAATATCAGGCGAGACACCTATTTCTGATATAGATTTACCTGATGGAAGATAATATTTAGATACAGTCAATCTTATTGCACCTTTATTTTTGAGAGGTATGATTGATTGTACAGATCCTTTACCATAGCTATTTTCTCCAATTATTATTGCTCTTTTGTGATCCTTTAGCGCCCCTGCTACAATTTCAGATGCAGATGCTGAACCATAATTTATTAAGACAACAATTGTATTGCCATTTATTATATCACCTTTTCTTGCAAAGAATTTCCTACTTTCATATTTTCTTTTACTTTTCGTTGAAACAATTTCTCCACTATCTATAAAAAAATCTGTAATTTTAATTGCTTGAGAAAGTAGTCCACCAGGATTATTTCTCAAATCTAAAATATAATTTTTAATATTTTCATTATTTTTAAACTCTTTAATTTTATCTCTAATTTGACCACTACTGTTTTCATTAAAAGAGGTAAGTCTTAAATAACCAGTTTGATTATCTAATATCTCAGATTTTACTGATGAAACTTTAATTTTTTCTCTAGTAATATTAAAAACTAATGCCTTTCGTTCACCTCTTCTTCTAACTGTTATTTCAATATCCGATCCAACAGGACCCCTCATGATATCAACTGCTTCACTTAAAGATTTACCTTGAACCTGAATATCATTAATTCTTACAATATAATCACCAGCTTTAACTCCTGCTTCAGCCGCAGGTGAATCATCCATAGGCGTTATTACCTTTATTACCCCAGCTTCCATACTAACTTCAATTCCCAGTCCTCCAAATTCTCCACTCGTTTCTGTTTGCATACTTTGATAAGATTCTGGTGACATATAAGCAGAATATGGATCTAAGGATTGAAGAACACCATTGATTGCAGCATCCATAGCATCACTTTGGTTCACATCATCAACAAATTCTTTATTAATTTTATCTAAAACTTCTGAAAAAACATCTATTTTTTTATAAATATCATTCTCTTCTGACGCGCTAATACTACTAGTTACGAAAAAAAAAATAAATAATGATAAAAAATATGTTTTAAATTTTCTCATCATATAATTACTTTTTCTTTAGGAATTAATTCAGACCATATTTTTTCTAGCTCATAAAATTTTCTTTTTTCAGGATTGAAAATATGAATAATGAGATCTATTCCATCTACAAGTTTCCAATCATTGCTTTCTCTTCCCTCAATTTTACAATTACTTACACCATTTTTTTTCAAATATTCATACACTTGCTCTGATAAAGCTTGGATATGTCTTGAAGACGTTCCACTAGCGATTATCATTTGATCCGCTATTGATGATTTTCCATCTAAATCGATTGAAACAATATCTAGGGCTTTATTTGCATCTAAGAGATTTACCACATCTTTGTGAAGAGTAGAGATTTTGTCCATTAATTATTAAAAGAGTATCAAATTTTTCTTAATTTAGAAGATGAAATATTGACCTTATTAAATTTAATAAATTTTAAGCTTTTCTTACTATACTTTTTAAAGCTTCTAGAACTTAATGATTTAGCCTTATATCTATCTCTATCAAATACCAGAATGTTACAAATAGATGAAATTAAATCAGAGTTCTTCCATTTATGAAAATTTATCAAACTATCTGCTCCCATTATGAAATAAATATCAGAATTTTTATTATTTTTTTTTATATATTTTATAAGGTCAACTGTTCTATTTGATTTAATTTTATCTTCAAAATATTTTACCTTAATAAATGAACTTTTTTGAGCAATTTTTTTTGCAAAATTTATTCTTTTATCTAAGCTTAAACTACTTTTGTCTTTAAATGGATTTTTTTTGGTTACTGCCCAAATAATCTTATCAATATCGAATCTTTTTTTTGCCTCTTTAGAGATGCTTAAATGTCCCTTATGTGCTGGATCGAAGGTACCTCCAAGAATTCCAATTTTTTTTTTATTTCCTTGTTTGTCCAGATCCATATATTTCATATTTGTAACTAACTAGCTGGTTTAGTCCAACAGGTCCTCTTGGTGGAAGTTTATTTGTTGAAATTCCAACTTCTCCTCCAAAACCAAATTCACCTCCATCAGCGTACTGCGTTGAAGAATTATGAATAGCGATCGAACTTTTAACATTTTTAATAAAAAATTTTGCAGAAATTTTATTATTTGTAATGATTGCATCAGTATGCATTGTTCCATATTTATTAATATGATTTACTGCATCATTAATATTATTTACTAGTTTTACAGAAATTTTTGCAGATAAATGTTCCTTCGACCATGTTTTATTATTTGCTAATCTTGAATTTCCTTTAAATAATTTAGAAATTTTTCTATCAGCACAAATAGAACAACCTCTCTTAGTGAGTTCATTTAATATCTCATCTACATTTTTAGATTTATTTTTATGTATTAAAAGTGTCTCGGTAGCTCCACAAATACTAGTATTACGCAATTTAGCATTGATTAATATTTTTTTTGCCATTGAAAGATTTGCATCTTTATCAATATAAGTATGACATATACCTTCAAGGTGTCCAATGACAGGAACAGAGGATAAATCTTGAACTTTTTTTACAAGACTTTTTCCACCTCTTGGAATAATAACATCTATATATTTTGACATTTTTGACAGCATATAGTCGACCAATTTTCTATTTTTATTCTCTATAAACTGAACAAAATTTTTATTTATTCTGTATTTTTCTAATGATTTTCTAAAAAGATTTGCTAAAATTTTATTACTAAAGAAAGCCTCTGATCCTCCTCTTAATATTACGCAGTTCCCAGATTTAAAACAAAGTGTAGATACATCCGAAGTAACATTTGGTCTACTTTCATAAATTACACCAATAATACCTATCGGAATTGATACTTTCTTTAGTTTTAAACCGTTTGGTCTTTTCCAGGTTTCTATATCAACATCTACTGGATCCCTAAATTTTGCAATAGTTTCAATTGATTTAATAATTGAGCTTATTTTGTCATTATTTAGAGCAAGTCTTTTAATTAAATTTTCTTTAAGTTTTTTAGATTTGGCTATTTTTATATCTCTTGTGTTTTCGACTAAAATTTTATTTTTGTTTTTTTTAATAAGTTGAATGTAATAATTTAATACTTTATTTTTTTTTTTATTACTTATTTTGTTTTGAAAAGCAATTTTCGCATTTGTACCAATTTTTTCTAAGTTTTTACTCATTTGATTAATACCATATCATCTTTATGAATAACTTCTGATTTTGAAATATAACCTAAAATTTCATTTATTTTATTAGAGTGCTTCCCTTTAATTTTCAAGATTTCATCTGAAGAGAAACTGCTTAATCCTCTAGCAAATTCGGTCATATTGTTGTTTAGTATTTTGATATGATCACCTTTGCTAAAACTGCCTTGAACATCCTTAATCCCCGCAGCTAGTAAACTTTTCCCATTATTTAAAGCTAATAATGCACCTTCATCAACAATTATTTTTCCTTTTGGAGAAACTGAGCTTATTATCCACTTTTTTCTCGCATCTAATTTTGAAATTTTAGGCAAAAACCAAGTACATATATTTTCAGTTAAAATTTTTTGAATTGGTCTATTTATTAAGCCATTAGCAATCGCCATATGGCATCCTGAGAATTGACAAATTTTAGCAGCATCAATCTTCGTTTTCATTCCACCAGATCCAAATTCTCCAGATTTATTTGTTGCTAACTTTTCTACATTTTGGTCAATATTATTAATTTCACGAATTAATTTTGCTTTTTTGTCTAATTTTGGATCTTTAGAGTAAAGACCACTTACGTCAGATAATAAAATTAAACAATCTGCACTTGATATTTGTGCAACCCTAGAAGCTAGTCTGTCATTATCACCATACTTAATCTCAGAAGTGGCTATACTATCATTTTCATTAACTATTGGAATAAAACCAAGACTAAATAAATTCTCAAAAGTTCTTTTTGCATTAATAGCCCTTCTTCTTTTTTCTGTATCTTCAAGTGTTAACAAAATTTGAGAAAGATTGATTTTTGACTTATTAAAAGTTTTTTTAAAAAGATTCATTAACTCAATTTGGCCAATTGACGCTACTGCCTGACTTTTATCAAGTTTTAATTTTTTTTTACTTAATTTTAATTTTTTACATCCTAAAGCAATCGCTCCTGAACTAACCAAGATTATATTTTTTTTTAATTTTTGTAGATGTAGAATATCTTTTGCAAATTCTGACAACCATTTTTCTCTGACAATTTTTTTGTCATTAATCAATAATGATGATCCAATTTTTATAACGACAGTCTTTGAGTCTTTAAGATACATAATTAAGCAATATTGATTTAATATCAGATACTGATTTTTTATCGAGTGTTGATGTTGTAAAAGTGGATTTCTTTATAATTTTTTCAAAATCTTTTATTTTTTCTTTTGTTTCATTCTGATCAATTAGGTCTATTTTGTTGAACACTATTATTTCCTGCTTTTTTAATAGCTCTGAACTATATTTACCCATTTCATCCCTCACTTGAAGATATGAGTTAATTAAATCATTTTCTGATATATCAATTAGATGCAAAAGCGCTTTGCATCTTTCAATATGTTTTAAAAATTTAATCCCTAATCCTGTTCCTTGATGTGCTCCTTCAATTAATCCTGGAATATCTGCTAAAGTTATCTCTTTATCGTCATACATTGCGACACCTAGATTTGGATTTAAAGTTGTAAATTTATAATTTGCAATTTTAGGCGTGGCACTTGTTAATGATGCTAATAAGCTAGATTTTCCTGCATTGGGTAATCCAATGATACCAATATCAGCGATTGTCTTAAGTTGTAAATAAATCCAGAATTCTTCTCCAACTGTGCCTTTGGTAAATTTTTTTGGAGCTCTATTAGTTGATGATTTAAACCTTGTGTTACCAAAACCCCCTTTACCACCTGTAGCTGCAACAAACTTTTCATTTTCCTCCTTAAAATCAAATATCAGAGTTTTATTGTCTTCCTCAAATACTTGTGTTCCAACCGGTACTTTTAAATATAAATTTTCTCCTCCTCTCCCTGTTTTATTTTTCCCACTTCCATCTCTACCTCTCTCAGCTTTAAAATGCTGTTGATATCTAAAATCAATTAGTGTGTTTAAATTTCTCTCTGACACAAGAATAATAGAACCACCTTTCCCTCCATCACCTCCGTCAGGTCCTCCAAATTCTATAAATTTTTCTCTTCTAAAACTAGGAGAACCAGATCCACCGTCTCCAGCTTTTATAAATATCTTAACTTGATCTAAAAATTTCATGATTTAACAGAATTAATTAGCTGTCTACTAATTAGGCTTTACTGATACGTAAGTTCTGTCTGATTTGCTTTTTTTAAAAACAACTTTTCCTTTAACAACAGAAAAAATTGAATGGTCTTTACCCATTCCAACATTTTCTCCGGGAAAAATTTTAGTGCCTCTTTGCCTTACAATAATATTTCCAGGTATTACTAATTCACCACCATATTTTTTCACACCTAGTCTACGGCCTGCACTATCTCTTCCGTTTCTCGATGATCCACCTGCTTTTTTTGTTGCCATAAATTACCTATTTATTTTGAAGCCTCAATTTTTTCTTTTTTAGCTTCTTTAACTACAACTTCCTTTTTTTTCATCTTTTCAGCCTCTGATAAAACTTTACCATCTTTTGAAAAAATTTTGTTAATTCTTAAAAGTGAATACTGTTGTCTGTGCCCGTTTTTACGTCTTGAATTTTTTCTTCTTCTTTTTTTAAAAATAAGAACAGTTCTTTCTTTGCCATTTTTTAATAATTCAGCTTCAACTTTCGCACCATCCACAGTTGGCGCACCCAATTCAATACTCTTATCATCTCCATAAGCTAAAATTTCTTTAAATTCTACTTTAGAGGCTGGATTTGACTCAGCTAATTTTTCTACTTTTATTATTTCACCAGCTGAGACTTTGTATTGTTTTCCACCTGTTTGTATTACTGCGTATGACATTAACGATCCTAATTTTTAATTACCAGCAATATAGTGAGGGCCTTATTTTAGTCAAGCTGAATAAGCTAGAAATTATCCTTTAAATCTCTTAATTTTGAAAAGTTTTCAACATTTTTTGACCTCAAAAAAATATTAGTTTGTAGCTCTTCTTCAAGTGTAGATGGAATAGTTGGCTGACCTTTGGCCAGTCGCTTTTTTATAAACTCAATTTTCGAGATTAAAGCTTTATTTTCTGGATCGTGTTTTAAGCAAAAATCTGAATTTTTTAATGTATATTCATGTCCACAATAAATTTCTGTCTCAATTGGTAAATTCTTTAACAACTGCAAAGAATTAAACATCTGTTCATGAGTGCCCTCAAACACTCTTCCACAACCTAATGAAAATAATGTATCTCCAGAAAATAATGCATTTTCTTTAAAAAAATAGAAACATATATGGCCTAAAGTATGTCCTGGAATATGAAAAACTTTTGCCTCAAATATACCGTCTTTCCAAGTTTCATCATTTTTTAAAGATATATCTATTTCAGGTATTCTATATTTATCCTCATCAAAACCTATAACCTTAGCATTATATAATTTCTTGAGTTCTTTATTGCCTCCAACATGATCATAATGATGGTGAGTATTCATTATGAATCTTAATTTTAGATTAAGTCTTTCAATTTTATTTATAATAGGCTCTGCTTCACTAGGATCTATTACAATGGTAGACTTTGTTAACTCATCAATTAATAAATATGAAAAATTATCTTCTAAACAATTTACAATTTCTATTTTCATTTTATTTTTCTAACAGAAAAATACCTAATTCAGATATTAGGTTTTTATATTTTAAATTTGAAGTTTTAATATTTGAAATTTTCTCTCCATTTAAAGAAATTGATTTATAAATATTAACTCTTTTATTTTTACAAAAATTATAAAAGTCTTGAATTGTACACATATGTAGGTTGGGAGTATTATACCATTGATAAGGCAAATTCTTTGTAACTGGCATTTCTCCTTTTAATAGCAAATCTAATCTAACTTTCCAATGTCCAAAATTAGGAATTGTAACAATTACCTTTTTTCCCACTCGTAATAAATTTTCAATAACATTTTCTGGGCTCATAAATGCTTGAAGAGTTTGACTTAATATTACGTAATCAAATGATAAATCTGGAAATTGCTTTAAATCATTCTCTGCGTCACCTTCAATAACAGCTAAACCTTTAGATAAACATTTTTTTACTTTTTCTTTAGAAATTTCAAGTCCCCTAACGTCTACAACTTTATTTTTTAATAGATATTCCATCAAAATTCCATCACCACATCCAACGTCCAAGACTCTTGATTTTTCCTTAATAAACTTAGAAATAACTTTAAATTCTTCTTTCATTGATATTAGAGTAAGTTGTATTTAAATAATTTTTAATAGTGCTTAAAAAATCTGGTACGTCTAATAGAAAGGAATCGTGGCCTTTATCAGTTTTAATTTCTACAAAACCAACATCAGCACCAATTGCATTAAGTGCTATTACAATATCTTTATTCTCAGAGGTTGGGTATAACCAATCAGAAGTAAAGGAAATAATAAAAAATTTTGTTTTGGTATCTTTAAATGCTTTGGAAAGGTTTCCTCCATATTGTTTAGTCAAATCAAAATAATCCATCGCTCTAGTGATATACAAATAACTATTTGCATCGAATCTATCTACAAATACAGAGCCTTGATATCTCAAATAACTCTCAATTTGGAAATCAGCATCAAATCCAAATTTTAAATCAGATCTTTCCTGAAGATTCCTTCCAAACTTTTCTTGTAAACCTTGTTTTGACAAATATGTGATATGAGCAGCCATCCTAGCAACAGCCAAACCTTTATCTGGATTTGTTGATTTTTCATCATACAATCCCTCTTTCCAATTGCTATCAGACATTATTGCTTGTCTTCCAAGTTCATTAAAAGCAATATTTTGGGCAGAATGACTAGCCGTACAAGCAATTGGTAAAGCTACTTTAGCCTTATTCGGAAAGTTTGATACGAATTGTAAAACTTGCATTCCACCCATGGAGCCGCCAGCAACTGCAAATAATTTTTCTATTTTTAAATAATCCAATAGATTGTATTGAGCGTTAACCATATCGTTAATTGTAATGACAGGAAAATTTGTACCTATAGGTTTATTGGTCAAAGGATCAATAGTTCCTGGTCCGTAGGATCCCATACATCCACCAATAACATTTGCACAGATAACAAAAAATTTATCAGTATCGAATGACTTACCTGGACCAACTGCATAGCTCCACCAACCCTCTTTTTTTGTAATTGGATTGATGCCTGAGGCATACTGGTCGCCAGTTAGCGCATGAAAAATTAATATAGCATTATCTTTCTTCTCATTAAGATTTCCATAGGTCTCATAAGCTAATGGAAAGTTCGATATTTCTTTGCCACAATCAAGCTTAAGAGTTTTCTCAATAATTATATTTTTCATTTTATTTAATTGCTCATAAAATTTTGCTGAAATGAATTGTGAGAAAAAAAACTTATTTAGCAGGTTTTTTAAAGCGCTCGCAATTCAGTTAAATCAGCGCAAAAAGCTTTTATAAGATAGCTTTTTAGATGTCAATTTTTTTAGAATTATTGATTGTATTATCTAATTATCTGACTATTTATTAATAAAACTAAGCATCATGAATACTCCATTATTTAGAAAATTAAACCTAGAGGCATACAAGCCTGGAAGATCCTACTTAAATAAAAAAAAAAATATTATAAAACTATCAGCTAATGAGTCAGCCTTAGGCATGAGTAAAAATGCTAATAAAGCAATAATAAAATCCAAAAATAATATATCAAAGTATCCGGATGGTAAATTTAAGGAATTGACATCCACAATTTCAAAAAAATATAATTGCAAGCAAAATCAGATTATCTGCGGATCTGGATCTGACGAAATTATTCAAATGCTATGTCAGTTATTTTTGAACAAAGGGGATGAAGTAGTCGTGCCAGAGTACAGTTTTTTAATGTACAGAATTTATGCAAAAATAGTAGGAGCAAAAGTTATATTTTCTAAAGAAAAAAATTTTAGAGTATCAAATCACGAAATTATAAAAAAAATAACTAAAAGAACTAAGATTGTATTTATAGCTAATCCAAATAATCCAACAGGTACATATATTTCTAAAAATCAACTATTAGATCTAAGAAAGCGATTAAATAAAAAAATTTTATTGGTAGTCGATGATGCATATTTTGAATATATGTTAAATAAAGATTATAAATCCGGCCTGGAACTTTTTAAAAATCAAAATAATGTATTTATATTAAGAACTTTTTCAAAAATTTATGGTCTTGCATCTCTAAGAGTTGGATGGGGTTATGGAAGTAAAAAAATTGTAGATGCTTTATATAAAATTAAACCACCATTTAATGTAAATAAGATAGCACAGGAATGTGCAGTTGAATCTCTTAAAGATAAAAGTTTTATAAATAAATCTATAAAACATAATTTAGATTGGGCTAGAAAAATAAAAAAAATAATGAATTCTTATAATATTCAAACAAATGAAATTGGACCAAATTTTTTTCTTTTAGATTTTAAAAATTGTAAATTAAGTGCAAGCTTTGTTGAGAGAAATCTTGAAAAATCAGGAATTATTCTTAGAGAGATGAATTCGTATGGTATTAAAAATTGTTTAAGGCTTACAATTGGAAATGTGAGAGAAAACATACTTTTAATTAAACAGATGAAGAAAATTTTTAAAAATGTTTAAAAATATATTAATCGTTGGTTGTGGATTAATTGGATCTTCAATTTTAAGAGCATCTATAAATAAAAAAGCTTCTAAAAACTTTTTTGTTTTTGAAAAATTAGAAAAAAATATTAGAGAAATCAAAAAAATAAATAAAAAAATAATTATTTTAAAGAAACTAGATAATAAAATTTCAGATATTGATCTTGTTATACTTGCTACTCCGATGAGTCAGTATGAAAGAGTTATCCCTTATTTAATTAAGTATTTAAGTAAAAAATCTTTGATTACTGATGTAGGCTCTACAAAGGAAAATATTAAAAAATTAAAAAATAAAAGCCTTCCAAAATCATTTGACTGGATTATGAGTCATCCGATATCTGGATCAGAGGTAAGTGGACCAAAGTATGGAAGTAAAAATCTATTTATAAATAAATGGTGTATAGTTTTTAATGACAAAAATAAAGTTAAACAGAAAAAATTGGTTAATTTTTGGAAAAAGATTGGTTCTAAAGTAGTAATTATGGATGAGAAAGTTCACGATAAGATATTTTCAATTACAAGTCATTTACCCCACTTAATAGCTTACAATTTAATAAAGACTGCCCAAGATTTTCAAAAAACTCAAAAAAAAGATATAATTAAATTTAGTGCAGGAGGGTTAAGAGATTTTTCAAGGATAGCTGCATCAAACGAAATAATGTGGAGAGATATTTTTTTTAATAACAAAAAAAATGTTGTTAATGCAATAAACTTATTTATCAAAAATTTAAAATCTTTTAAAAAAAATATTCAAAATTTAGATGACAATACATTGAGAAAAAAATTAGTTAATTCAAAAAAAGTAAGACAGCAAATTTTAAATTTAAAACAAGATATTGCGAAGCCAGATTTTGGAAGAGATCAAAACTAAATCGATATAATTTTAATCACTTTTAGATTTGTAGTTTTTTCAATTAATTTAATGGTTTTTATTATTGGCATAATTATTACTTTTTTTCTTGGACCATATGCATGAATTAATTCTTTTGTATTTAAACAAACCGCAACATGTCCTTTCCAAAAAATAATATCTCCTTTCTTAAAAACTCTTTTATTCCTAACACCTTTTTTGATTTTAACTTGATCTTTTGTATCTCTAGGAAAGAACTTATTGTTATATTTATAAAAAATTTGGAGTAATGCCGAACAATCAATACCATCAAAAGTTTTGCCACCCCACTTATATTTAATATTCAAAAAAAGTTTTAATATTTTACTAAAATTATAATTTCTTTTATTTAATCTTTGTAATTCATTTAATTTTATCCATTTATTCTTTTCAAACATTACAAAGTTATTTTTTTTACTTATAATCTGAATTTCAGATGAAAATGGAAGGTATTTTTTTGTTAAAAATTGAATATTGTTTTTTGGTTTATTATAAATCATTGATTTTAATATACTGACTTTGTGAGTTTTGTTTAAAACTTTATTAAATTTTTTGATTTTTATAAAACCTAAGTAATTGTCAAAATCAGTTCTGATCTTAAAAAAATCTTTCTTTTTTCCAATGATCCTAAATTTTTCACCGTAAATTAATTGTGTACTTATGTTTGATTTCTTTGAGGCCAGCTCATAAACGTTTAAAAAGGAATTCTTACAGAAATATCTATTTTGCACCAATTTTAACTTTATTCCTTATAAACCAAAGACAAATTAGTGATGGTATCACCATTACAGTTGTCATTATAAAAAATGTACCCCAGTCTCCATTTAGCCAATCTACTAGTGCACCTGATGAAGAGGCAAGGGTAGTTCTTCCAGCAGTTCCAATGGATGCTAGTAATGCATACTGGGTTGCCGTGTAGGTTCTATCTACTAATAAAGAAATAAAAGCAACAAATGCAACTGTTGCAAACGCAGCTGTTATATCATCAGCTATCACAGCTATTGCAAATAACAATTCTGATTTACCTGTCCAGGCCAATAATGCGAAAAGTAAATTAGTTACAGCCATCAAACCTCCAGCAAAAAACATAGTCTTGACTGTTCCAGCTCTCATCGCCATTACACCACCTATTAAAGTGAAAACAACGGTTGTTATCCATCCTAATCCTTTAGAATAAATTGCTATTTGTCCTTTTGAAAATCCAATTTCTTTATAAAAAACAATTGACATGCGTCCTAAAAATGCCTCACCTATTTTAAATAAAAACACAAATCCTAATATCCCAACTGCAATTGCAAAACCATTTTTCTTAAAAAAACTTATTATTGGTCCACCAATAGTTCCCGAAATGTAACCGATAAAATTTGTTAAAACATTATTTGATCCTAGCTTGTTTATAATCATTTGATCTGTTTCTTTTTGATTATTTTGTCTGTTATTATCAATTGGTTCATGAACAAACATCAAACAAATATTCATTAAAATAATTAAAACACCTAAAACTAAAAAAGTAGCTTGCCAATAATCTACTACTCCCATATTTTGAAAAAATTCAGCAGTAAATAATGCTACAACGCCTCCTAATTTATAACCAGTCCACCAACCAACTACTGCCATAGCTGCACCTGCTGCCATGGATTTTCCTTCATTTGCATCAATTTGTTCAATTCTCAACGCATCAACAGTTATATCTTGGGTTGCAGAAGCTATTGCAATTATCAATCCAACACTAATCAAAAGTGCTAAATTTTGTGTAGGATTTATAAAACTCCAAACTATCAAGCTGAGTAAAATGACTAATTGCATTAAGACGATCCAACCTCGTCTATGTCCTAATTTTTTTGTCAAAAATGGAATTTGTATTCTATCAATTATTGGAGCCCATAAATAATTAAAAGCATAAACTCCAAATATTAATCCTGCCCAACCAATTGTTGATCTACTTAATCCCTCTTCCTTTAACCAAAGACTTAAGCTACTTGCAATTAATACCCACGGAAAACCACTTATTGCTCCTAGAAGCAATATTCGTAACATTCTTATATCTTTATATACTAATAATGAATCAAACCAGCTTTGTTTTGTTTCAGACATTAATATTTCCTCCAAAATGATGGAATAAACAATACTAGTACAGCAAACAACTCTAATCTACCTAAAATCATCGCTAAGCTTAAAATCCATTTTGAAAAATCAGATAAATTAGAAAAGTTACCATTTGGACCAATAATATCACCTAAACCAGGTCCAACATTTGATATCGATGTTGCAGCAGCAGATATTGAAGTTGTCAAATCTAAACCACTTGTTGATAAAAGAGCAGTTATAATAAAAAAAATTACGATATATAAAAATATAAAGGAAATGATTGATGCTAAAAACTTTTCATCAATATTACTATTTTCATATTTTATTTTAAATATGCCTCTTGGATAAATTATTTTCTTTAGTTGTACAGAAATAAACTGGAATAAAATTTGGACTCTAAATATTTTAATCCCACAAGCTGTTGAGCCTGCACATCCACCAATAAACATAAGAATAAGAAAATAGATTAATGGGAATTGACCCCAATCACTAAAGTTTTGAGTAACATACCCAGTTCCAGTTAAAATTGATATTACATTAAATGCAACTGACCTAATACTGGTATCAAAAAAACTTTGATTTTTTGTAAGTAGATATAGATACATTAAAACAATTGAAAAAAGGACAATCTTTATAAAAGTTTTAATTTGTGTATCGTTAAAAAATATTTTTTTGTCTCCGTTTAAGTATTTGATATAAGCGATAAATGGAATACTTCCTAAAATTATAAATATAATTGATGTAAATTCAATAAGTGAATTATCAAAATATCCAATAGACTCATTATAATTTGAGAAACCCCCTGTTGCAATTGTTGTCATTGAGTGAACTATGCTATCAAAAAAGTTCATTCCAAATATTTTATAAAAAAATGCACATATAAAAGTTAATCCTGTGTATACTAGGATCAATCTCAACGCTATCTCTTTTGATTTTGGTAAAATTTTTTCTGGGGTATCGCTTGTGGATATAATAAACAACTGCATTCCACCAATATTCATTAGTGGCATTAAAGTAATTGCCATAACGATTATACCAATTCCACCTAACCACTGAAGCATTCCCCTCCATAGCAATATGCTTTTAGGAGTTTCATTTAAATTGGTGATTATAGTCGATCCGGTTGTAGTAATACCCGACATACTCTCAAAAAAAGAATCAGTCACACTCAATTCAATCTCAGAAAATATGAAAGGAAGTGAGCCAAAAATGGCAATACTCACCCATGATAAAGCTGTTAACAGAAAAGCTTGAGGCAAACTAATCTTCTTATCATGATCTAAATTTGATAGTAAGAAGAGAATTCCAAATATAACAGTTACAATTCCAGAACTTATAAAACTAGAATCAAGTTGATGATAAAAAAACTGCGCTAAAATTGGCGCAATCATCGATAAACCTAAAATAATTTGTAAAATTCCTAGGGTAAAAAAAACTGTTTTATAATTGGACATTTTGATTGGACATTATTTTATGGTAAATAAATTTCAACTCTATAAGAATTATTAAAAACGTTATTTTATAGGCTATTTAATTAAAAGTGATAGATAAAACCAACATAGACAAAACAAATGCTTGGCCCTTTGTAGAAGCTAAAAAGCTTCTAAGAGAGAGAAAAAAAAATATTGAAAACAAGGGAAAAATAATTCTTCAAACAGGATATGGTCCTAGTGGCTTACCGCACATTGGTACTTTTGGTGAAGTGGCGAGAACCTCAATGATTGTTAATGCTTTAAATCATTTATCAGATCTTCCAAAAGAAATAATTACTTTTTCTGACGATATGGATGGACTTAGGAAAGTTCCTGAAAATATTCCCAATCCTGAAAAACTTGAAGAAAATCTTCATAAACCCTTAACTCAAGTTCCAGATCCTTTTGGAAAATTTAACAGTTTTGGCGAGCATAATAATGAAATGTTAAAAAATTTTTTAAATAAATTTAAGTTTGAATACAGTTTTAAAAGTTCGTCAATTTTATATCAGTCTGGTTTTTTCAATGATACATTAAAATTAATTCTAGAAAATTATGAAGGAATAATGAACATTATTATTCCTACTCTAGGTAAAGAAAGACAAAAAACATATTCTCCGTTTTTACCAATATGTCCAGATACAGGGGTTGTATTAGAGATACCAGTCTCAGAACTAGACACTAAAAATTCAAAAATAATTTTTGATAATAATGGCAAAAAATTAGAACAAAGTATTTTAGATGGAAATTGTAAATTACAATGGAAAGTAGACTGGGCTATGAGATGGTATGCCCTTGATGTAGATTTTGAAATGTATGGTAAAGATTTGATTGAGAGTGCAATTTTATCTACAAAAATAATAAAATTATTAGGGAAGTCAAATCCATCTGGCTTTGCATATGAGTTATTTTTAGATGAAAAGGGTGAAAAAATATCTAAATCAAAAGGAAATGGTATTACAATTGATCAATGGTTAGAATATGCATCACCTGAAAGTCTCTCCTTGTATATGTACCAGAATCCAAAAAGAGCAAAAAAACTTTATAGAGAAGTAGTACCAAAAGCTGTTGATGAATATCTTGATTTTATTGAAAAAGGCAAAACTCAAAACGAACTACAAAAACTTATGAACCCTGTTTGGCATGTTCATAATTCAAAGATACCAGAGGAAAATTCAATTATGTCCTTCTCAATGCTATTAAATTTGGTTGAGACCAGCAATGCTGATAATAAAGAGTTGCTTTGGAAGTTTGTAAAGAAATATAAGAAAGATATTAATCAAGATATGCATCCAATTTTTGACAAGTTAATATCTTATGCAATTAAATATTTTAATGACGCTATTAAATCTAAAAAGATTTATAAAAAACCAAATGAAAGCGAAAAAATTGCTTTGAACGCTTTAGTAAACTCTTTAGATAACTGCGATGACGCAATGAAACCAGAGGACATACAGACTACAATTTATACAGTCGGTAAAGAGAATGGCTATAAAGAAAATTTGCGTGATTGGTTCAAGTTAATATATGAGGTAGTTTTTGGGGTCGAAAATGGGCCACGATTTGGTTTTTTTATAAGCTTTTTTGGGGTTCAAGAAACTAAAGAATTGATAAAAAGTAAATTAGAAAATGTTTAATATTTTAAGACCACTAATTTTTAAATTTAGCCCTGAAGTAGCCCATTCTATTGCAATAAAAGCTCTAAAGTTAAACAATATTTCTTACTCAAAACCCAAAGATAATCATATTTTAGAAACAACTTTTTGTGAAAAAAAATTACCTTCACCAATTGGTGTTGCTGCTGGGTTTGATAAAAATGCCGAAGTATATAATTCTCTGTTTAATCTTGGATTTGGTTTTGTTGAAGTAGGAACAATTACTCCAAAGCCTCAATTTGGTAACCCTAAACCAAGAGTTTTTAGACTTGAAGAAGATGAAGCTCTTATAAATAGATTAGGATTTAATAATTCTGGCTCAGAACAAATTAGTAAGAGAATTAAGGAAAATAATAAAAAAGGTTTTTTAGGAATAAATATTGGACCAAATAAAGACTCCACAAATAGAGTTGATGATTATTTAATTTGTTTTCGAAAATTTTATAATTTAGCTGATTATATAACTATAAACATCTCCTCACCAAATACAGAAAATTTGAGAGACTTTCATAACCAGAATGAACTTAATTCATTGATTGATAAACTTAAAACTGAAAAAAAAGAGTTAAATTCAAAAATTCCACTAGCAATAAAAGTCTCACCAGATCTTAATGATGATCAAATTAATGAAGTATCCAAGATCATTATGCAGCAAGAAATAGGTATCATAATTGTTTCCAATACTACGGACAAGAATAGAGAAAATTTAAAAAATATAAATAAATTAGAAAAGGGTGGACTGTCAGGTAAACCGATTAAAAAGATTTCAAACGAGGCAATTTCTAAATTTTATAAAATTCTTAAAGATAAAACAAAAATAATAGGAGTGGGCGGTGTTAGCAATGGACAAGATGCTTTTGAAAAAATCACTTCTGGCGCAACACTCGTTCAATTATATACTGGAATGGTTTATAGAGGTCCTCGTATAGCTTCAAAAATAAGTAAAGAATTAATTGATTTATTAAAAAATAAGGGGTTTAAAAATGTTTCAGAGGCTATTGGAACTAAAAATTAATCTTGACGTGATAAGATTCAAATCTTATACAGGCTCATAATTTATGTCAAAAAAATGCGAAATTACAGGAAAAATCCCACTAAAGGGTCATAATGTTAGTCATGCTAACAACAAGACTAAAAGAAGATTTCTTCCAAATCTAAAAAAAGTAAAGTTTAAAAGTGAGCTACTTAAGAGAAGTTTAAGATTAACCGTCTCAAATGCTGGCGTTAGATCAGTAGATAAAAAAGGTAGTTTTGATCAATTTCTTATTTCAGCTAAGTCTAGAGATTTATCATTAAGACTAAAAAAATTAAAAAAATCCTTACTTAGTAAATCAGCATAATGAATAGAGTATTTTTAACACTCTCATTTTTAATGGGATTGGTGGTCCTAGCATCTAATTATTTAGTCCAATTTCCAATTCAATATTATGGTCTTCAAGAAATTCTTACATATGGAGCATTCAGTTATCCAGTGGCTTTTTTAATAACTGATCTAGCAAATAGGTCTTTTGGCAAATCAGTTGCTAGAAAAATTGTATATATAGGATTTACAATAGGTATTTTGTTTACACTAATTTTCTCTACAAATTTTGCAGATTTAATCTCAGTAAGAATAGCAATTGGTTCAGGAACAGCATTTATTATCGCTCAGTTACTGGATGTACAAATATTTGATCAATTAAGACAAAAAAAATGGTTTGTTGCCCCTCTTGCTTCATCATTGATTGGTTCTACCATTGATACATTTTTATTCTTTTCGATTTCATTTTATGGAACAGGAATACCTTGGGTGACACTTTCTTTAGGAGATTTAGCGGTGAAGATTTTTGTAGCTTTAGTAATGTTGATACCTTTTAGATTATTATTAGGCACTTTAAAAGCTGCTTAATTCAAATTTTTGGCTCTTGTTGTGTCATGCAATGAATGGCGCCAAAACCCCAAATTAAATCACTGCAATCAATAGCAACAATTTTTCTATTTTTAAAAAATTTTCTAAAAATTTTTAAAACTTTTTTGTCTTCTTTCACATTGAATACTGGAACCAAAACTATTTTGTTACTTATGAAAAAATTTAAATAGCTAGCTGGAACACGAGTTTTGCCTATGATAACTGGACTTGGCATAGGGATTTTTATAATTTTAAATTTTTTTCCGTTTTCATTTGAACTTTTACTTAATATTTTAAAATTTTCTTTAAGAGACTTGTAATTTATATCTGATTTATTCCTTTCAACAGCTATCATAATTGTATTTTTTGAAACAAATCTTGCAATATCATCGATATGGCCATGCGTGTCATCTCCAGCAATTCCTTTATTAAGCCAAATAAAATTTTTTGCATTCAAATATTTTGAAAATAGATTTTCATAGTCAATTTTTTTGAAGTCTTTATTTCTTTCTTGTTTAGTACTTAATAAGCACTCTCTAGTTAACAATATGGAGCCCGATCCATTATTATCAAATGCTCCTCCCTCCATTACTACTCTTTCAAATTTATTTGAATTTACTTTTTTAGGTAAAATACTTTCAATGTTTAAGTAACTACTAATATGGTTATTGATTTTGTTATCATTTCTGAAATTTTTATATTTTGACCAGGCATTAAATTTAAAATCAAGCATGGTCTTTTTTCTATTTTTTTTGTTGACCAAAAATATTGGTCCAGAGTCTCTTAACCAAAGTCTGTCTGTCTTAAGTTTATGAAATTTAATGTTAGATATATTACAACCTACTTTTTTTAAATATGTTCTTGTGGTACCAATACTTTTGGCATTATTGACTAATAAATCTACTCTTTGATCCTTTGTTATATATTTTATTATTTTTCCAACTATATTTGGAATTTTTTCAAATAATCCAGGCCAATCATTTTTATTATGAGGCCACGCAATCCAAACTGATTTTTGAGGCTCCCATTCTGCTGGCATTCTAAATTCATTTATTTTTTTACTCATCTTGAGGATTTTTGAGAATATTTTTATAAAATTCAATTCTCCTATCTCTTAAAAAAGGCCAGTGCTGTCTAGCAGTATCTATTTTTTTATAATCTATTTCACAAATTAAAATATCCTCTTTTTTATTTCCTGCTTTTGCAATTACTTTACCACTAGGATCTATCACCATTGAGTTGCCCCAAAATTCAATTTTTTTCTTACCTTTTGTTTCCACCCCAACCCTATTTATAGCAGCCACATAAGTTCCATTAGCTATAGCATGTGATTTTTGCATTGTGATCCATGAGTCTAATTGAGATTTTCCAAACTTTCTTTTTTCTTTTGGATGCCATCCGATAGCAGTAGGGTAAAAAATAATTTGAGCCCCTTTTAAAGCTGTTAACCGTGCTGCTTCGGGGAACCATTGATCCCAACATATGAGTGGACCTATCTTGCCAAATTTAGTTTTTACACTTTGAAACCCAAGGTCTCCAGGACTAAAATAAAATTTTTCATAATAACCGGGGTCATCGGGTATATGCATCTTACGGTATTTAGATAAAATTTTACCATTTTCTCCAATTATGATACTTGTATTATGATAAAACCCAGATGTTTTTTTTTCAAACATTGTAATATTTAATACTACACTAAGCTCTTTAGCTAGATTACAAAATATTCTAGAGATTTTTCCTGGAATTTTTTCTGCTAATTTAAAATTTGAATGACTTTCTGTTTGGCAAAAGTAATTAGTTAAAAATAGTTCAGGTAGACATATAATCTTTGCCTTTTTTCTTGCAGCTTTTTTAATATTTTTTATAGCTAAATCAATATTAGACTCAATTTTACCTAAAGATTTACTTTGTATTAAACCGATTTTGATTTTTTTGATCATTAATCAAAATATCTTGGAAAAATTTTTTCTCTCTCTATTTTTCCATTCACCTTTATGATAAGCGTCACTTGCTATTAAGGGTAATACACTTGTTGCTTCTGCAAAAACCATTTGCTCTTTTGCAATATCTACTTTGCCCCATGAGCTTGCCTCTTTTAATGTTGAGCTACTGCATGCTCCATCTCTAGAATCAGCAACTGTTATTTGAATTGCATATTTGTGCATATCTACATCTTTACCTAATAGTTCAGCACATATGACAGTGTCTTGAATGAAATTTTTTGGCACACCTCCTCCAATCATAAAAAGACCTGATCCTTTAGATTTAATTTTTATTTCAGTTAGTTCTCTAAACTCTCGGATTGAGTCGATTGTGATGTGATTTTTTGGATTTCTTTCTTGATGCATTACAAGCCCAAAACCTGCGCTAGAATCAGTAAACGCTGGACAAAAAATTGGAACGTTGTTGTCATAGGCAACCTCTATCAATGAATCTCTCTTCTTTGCGTTACTTTTAAGATATTTACCAATCTCTTTTATAAACTCTCTAGAAGTATAACTTTTGGGCTCTAATTGATCTGCAATTTCTCCAATAGTTTTATCGCACATCTGAAGCTCTTCCTCATCAATGTAAGTATCATATATTCTATCAACGTAGTTATTTCTTAACTCTGTATCATCTTGATATTGGGATCCCTGATAATGTTTAAAACCTAGTGCCTCAAAGAAATCCATATCAATAATTGAAGCCCCAGTTGCTACTATTGCATCTACCATATTATATTTAACTAAATCTCTATAAATATGCATGCATCCTGCAGCAGATGTTGATCCTGCGAGTGTTAAAAATATTGTACAATCTTTATCTTTTATCATCTCATTATAAATATTTGCAGCATTTGCAGTCTCTCTTGAAACGAAAGACATTTTTTCCATTGAAGAAATTATTTTTCTAGCATCGAAAGAAGTTATATCAATATGCTTTACTTCTTTACTAAGTAAATCACTTTTTCTATTATTTGATTGGTTTTTATTATCTGACATTAAGCAACAAGAAACTCTTTATTTGCTTCTTTGTCATACATTGTCATGATTGGACTATCCTCAACTTCATAAATTTCATTAGAATAAAATCCATTAAAATTAGTTCTAAAAGTTAATCCATATGCTCCAAGCTGTCCTAGTTCTATATAATCATTTTCTTTTATATTATTTGGCAAAATAAAAGGGCCTTTCATATAATCCATACTATCACAAGTTGGGCCATAGAAATCAAAAGATGTTAATTTCTTAGAGATTACTCTTCCATCAGTTATCATTTTTGATGGATAAACTATGTTAGGAACCCCAGCATCAAACAAAGTTCCATACGTTCCATCATTTATATAAAGTTTTTGTTTTTTTCTTAAATCAACTCTAACAATTGTTGATCCACTTTCTGCAACAATTGCTCTTCCAGGTTCAGAAATAATTTCTGGAAGCTTATCCAATTTTAAATTACTTAAACCTTTTTTAATTTCGTTAAAATAAGCATCTAAAGATTGAGGAATAAGATCAGGGTAAATAGTAGGAAAGCCTCCTCCAACATTAATCACATTAGGTATAATTTTCGTTTTTTTAATTATATTATTGATTTCAAATATTCCTTTTGAATAAGATATTGGGTGCATACATTGTGATCCAACATGAAAACTAAGTCCAATTTTTTTAGAATATTGTTTTGTTAACCTGAGAAGTCCAGCCGCTTCATTATTAATTGCTCCAAATTTTTTTGATAAATCAATTTCTGCATGTTCATTAGATACAGAAACTCTAACAAATAACTCTAAGTCTTTAGCATAATTTGTACTTTCTAAAATTTTTATTAATTCATCTTTAGTATCCAAAGAAAAGGTCTTAACATTATATTTAAAATATGCCTCTTTAATGCTTTCTCTACTTTTAACTGTATGCATATAAGAACAATTTGCATTTGGACTTATTTTCCTTATAGCCTCTATTTCTTTTATAGATGCTACATCAAAATGATTAATCCCGCTTTCAACAATAGTTTTAAGAACTACTGGATGAGGGTTGGTTTTTAAGGCATAAAGTATTTTTCCAGGGAAATTTTTTTGAAAGTATTTAGAAGCCAATTTGATTGACTCTTTTCTAATACAATAAACAGGTCCTGTCGGTCTCAGTTGACTAACTAATTCTTCAACTGACTTAAATTTTTGCATATCTGCACCTCTAAAAAAAATTTACAAAAAAAACCTGCATATCACGTATGCAAGTTTCATAAATGCAGCATTTATGTGAAATAATTAAAAATGTAAAGTAAATAATGCTATTGAAATATTAAAATTTACTTCCATATAAAGGCTATGATTAACCAACCAACACTCCAAAAATTAAGTGATTTTGAGGATAAATCGCTTTTAATCGTAGACGATGACAATCCATTTAGACAAAGATTGGCTAGAGCTATGGAAAAAAAAGGTTTTACAGTTACACAAGCTGAGAGTGTAAAAATCGGTATTGAGACCGTAAAATCACAAAGTCCGGCATTTGCTGTTGTGGATCTTAGATTAAATGATGGTAATGGACTAGAGGTAGTTAAAGAAATTCAAAAGGGAAACCTAAAAAGTAGAATTATAATGTTAACTGGATATGGTAATATTCCAACAGCAGTTGCTGCAATTAAAGAGGGAGCAATTGATTATATTGCTAAGCCTGCAGATGCAGATGATGTTGAAAAAGCACTTTTAGCTGATCCAAATCAAAAACCAGCCCCACCTGAAAATCCAATGTCAGCGGATAGAGTAAAATGGGAGCACATTCATAGAGTTTTTGAGTTATGCAACAGAAATGTCTCTGAAACTGCAAGAAGACTAAAAATGCATAGAAGAACTCTTCAGAGAATACTGTCTAAAAGATCTCCTAGATAATTTAACTTTTTGTAAGTCTTAAAAATACATCTTCAAGATCTCCATCATCAGTTGAAATATCTTGTATTATTATATCTTGTTTTTTAATTTCTGAAATTATTGAGTCTATGCTTAGTTTACTCTTCTCATATGATAAAACTAACTTGTTTTTGTCATTTGATATAATTTTTAAAGATTCAAAAGTGTTATCTTGAATATTAGTTTTTTTATCTGTGGTGACATACACAATTTTTGTTTGAATTCTCTCTAAGAGATTTTTAGTCGTATCCAAAGCAACTAATTTTCCTCCACTTAGAATACCAATCCTATCACACATTTTTTCTGCTTCCTCAAGGTAATGAGTTGTTAGTATTGTTGTTACCCCTTGTTTGTTCAAAGATTTCACATTTTCCCACAATGTATTTCTAAGCTCCACATCAACTCCTGCGGTAGGCTCGTCCAAAATTATAATTGGGGGTTGATGCACCATCGCTTTTGCTACAAGTAATCTTCTCTTCATACCACCAGATAGGGCTCTAGCATAACTGTCAGCTTGTTCTTCTAATGATACCAACTTCAGTATAGTATCTGTAATTCTATCTTTTTCTTTAATTCCATAGAGCCCTGCTTGAAGCTCTAGGAGTTTTCTAGGACTAAAAAATGGATCAAAGTTTACCTCTTGTGGAACAATGCCAATAGAGGCTCTAACTTGTCTAGGATTTTTATCTAAGTTAAACCCCCAAACATTAACTTCACCACCAGTTTTTACAACTGATCCACCTAATATGTTTATAAATGTACTCTTTCCGGCACCATTTGGTCCTAATAGTCCAAAAATTTCACCTTCTTTCACCTCTAAGTTTAAATTATTAAGCGCATGAGTTTGTTTAGAACCGTTTTTTGAATAAATTTTATTTAAGTTTTTAACAGTTAATACGTTTTTTTTATTCATATGAGGGCATACATTTATTACATTTATAAAAATTAAGATATCATTACATTATGGATAAAATTAAAAAAAGTGACCATTTTTACTTAATAGATGGTTCGGGATACATTTTTAGAGCATATTATGCTCTTCCTCCTTTAACTAGAAAAAGTGATGGATTACCAGTGGGTGCTGTAAGCGGTTTTTGCAACATGCTTTTTAAATTATTAGAGGACTCTAAATCAAATGATAATTTAGAAAAACCGACTCACTTTGCTGTAATATTTGACTCAGCAAGAAAAAATTTTAGAAATGAAATATATTCAGAGTATAAAGGAAATAGATCTGACGCACCTGACGATCTAATTCCTCAATTTGAATACATCAGGAAATCTGTAAAAGCATTTAATTTACCTTCAATTGAGTTAATTAATTATGAGGCAGATGATTTAATTGCAACTTATGTAGAGAAAATTTTAGACTTAGGTGCAAAAGTAACAATTGTTTCTTCCGACAAAGATTTAATGCAGCTTTATAAAAAAGGGGTGAGAATTTATGACCCAATGAAGAACAAGTTTATAAATCAAGACGATGTCCACAATAAATTTGGAGTTACTCCAGAAAAAGTAATAGATGTACAATCTTTAGCTGGTGATAGCACAGATAATGTGCCAGGTGTACCCGGCATAGGAGTTAAAACTGCAGCTGAATTGATAAACCAATATGGGACTTTAGAAAATTTATTAAGAAATGCATCAAAAATAAAACAAAATAAAAGAAGAGAAACTTTAATAAATAACAAGGACGATGCAATCATAAGTAAAAAACTAGTTACATTAAAAAAAGATGTGCCTGTAAAAAATAAAATTGAAGAGTTCATATTGAAAAATGTTGATCATGACAAGCTTTATACTTTTCTTAGAGAAATGGAATTTAATAGGCTGTTGAGTTCTGCCATCTCAAAGTATGGAGGTACAAATACTGGAACTAAAGATATTAATAAAAATTCAGAAAAAATAACAGAAATTAAGAAAAAAAATTATCAATTAATTAAAAATGAGAAAGAAATTGAAGATTGGATGAAACAATCGGAGGAAATAGGTGAATTTGCAATAGATACTGAAACAACCTCATTAGACCCTCACACAGCAAACTTAGTAGGTATATCAATTTCTAACAGAATTGGAAATGCGTGTTACATTCCATTAAATCACATTAGTGGAAATAATCTTAACGAAAAAAAAGTCTTAAGTATTCTTAAGAATTATTTAGAGGATGAGAGTATTAAAAAAATAGGACAAAATATTAAATTTGATTTTATTGTTTTTTATAACCGTGGAATAACTCTAAATTCTATGGAAGATACTATGCTTATGTCTTACACACTAGATGCTGGCAAAAATAGGCATAATATGGATACGCTTTCAGAGATCCATCTAGGTCATGAAACTATTAAATTTAAAGATTTAGTTGGGACAGGGAAAAAACAACTTAATTTTTCTGAAGTTAATGTATCTGAAGCTAAAGATTATGCGGCTGAAGATGCAGATATTACATTTAGATTGTACAAAATTTTTTTAAAATCATTAAAAGCAGAAAAATTATTGAATATTTATGAGTTATTTGAAAAACCATTAATTAAAATACTAGCAGAGATGGAGATAAAAGGTATTAAACTTGATAAATCTTCGCTCAACAAACTGTCTTCAAAATTTTCAACGAAAATCGAAAAATTAGAAAAATCTATTTTTAAAATTTCAAAGAAAACATTTAATATAGCATCAACCAAGCAACTTGGTGAGATAATGTATAATGATTTAAAAATAGCAGCTTTAAAAAAAACAAAGAAGGGAAGTTTTGCAACTAGTGCTTCAGTTTTAGAGGACCTAGCTTTTAAAGGTTATGAATTTCCAAAACTTATCTTGGAATGGAGGCAAATTAGTAAACTTAAAAATACTTACTCAGACGCATTACCAGAGCATATAAATCAAAATACTAAAAGAGTACATACATCTTTTTTGTTAGCAGCTACTACAACAGGTAGACTTGCATCTAGTGATCCAAATTTACAAAATATTCCAATAAAAACAGATGATGGTAAGGATATAAGAAAAGCTTTTGTTTCTGAAAAAAACCACAAATTGATTTCAGCAGACTACAATCAAGTTGAGATGAGAATTTTGGCTGATCTAGCAGATGTAAAACAGCTAAAAAAGGCTTTTTTAAATAATGAGGATATTCATACTTTGACAGCTAGTCAGGTTTTTGGAAAAGAAATTAATAAAATTGACTCAGAAACAAGAAGAAAAGCAAAAGCAATCAACTTTGGAATAATTTATGGTATTTCACAGTATGGTTTAGCGAAACAAATCAATGTTTCTAACAATGAAGCAGAAGAATTTTTAAATTCTTATTTTAAAAAATTTCCAGAAATTAAAGATTATATGAAAACTACTGTGAATTTTTGTAGAAAAAGTGGTTATGTAAGTAATATATTTGGAAGAAAAACTCATCTCACTGGAATTAACGACAAGAATTTTAATGTAAGAAATTTTCAAGAGAGGGCAGCGATAAATGCTCCAATTCAAGGGTCAGCATCAGAAATAATGAGATTAGCAATGATCAGGATAAATAAAGAAATCTCAAATAATAAAAATAATAGTCTAAAAATGTTGTTACAAATTCATGATGAATTAATTTTTGAAGAAAGCTCTAAAGAAACGAAAAAAAGTACAAAATTAATTAAGGATTTAATGTTGAGTGTGAAAGATAGTGAACTTCACTCATTTTCAATACCTCTTTTGGTCGATGTGAATATTGGAGAAAATTGGGGCGAACTTCATTGAAAACAAACAATTGCCCTAATCTGAACAATTTAGTATTTTTAATCTAATTTATGTCACAAACAATTGCGTTAGTAGATGATGATAGAAATCTGTTAACATCTGTCCAGATGGCTTTAGAAAAGGAAGGTTTTAAAGTTCAAACTTATATTGACGGTGAAAATGCTCTTGTTGGATTATCAAGAACACCACCTGATCTTGCTGTGATCGATATTAAAATGCCAAGAATGGATGGTGAAGAACTTCTAAGAAAACTTAGAAAAAAAACTTCTATGCCAGTTATTTTTTTAACTTCTAAAGATGAAGTAACTGATGAGGTTAGTGGTTTAAAACTCGGTGCAGATGACTTTGTTGGTAAAACTGGAGGATTTTCAACAAAAGTTTTAGTTGAGAGAATTAAAGTACAATTAAGAAAAAAAGATAAGGACATTAATATAGAAGAAAATAAAAATGTAATCTCTCATGGTAAGTTAAAATTAGATCCTTCCCAACTCGAATGTGAGTGGGATGGTAAACAATTGCCTGATAAACTAACTACAACAGAATTTAAAATTGTTGAGGAGCTAGCAAAAAGACCAGGAATGATCAAAGAGAGAGCCTTACTCATGGATGTAGCTTATCGGGAGGACACAGATATAGAAGATAGGACTATTGATAGTCATGTTAAAAGAATAAGAAAAAAATTTAAAAAGGTTGATACTGATTTTTCAGCAATTGAAACAAGATATGGAAGTGGATATAGATGGAATGTTAAATAATAATTATGGGAAAAATACTAAAAAATCTCTCTATATTAAAGAAATTCTTATTTATTAATCTAGTAGTTTTCATATTCATAATAATAATCACATTCTTTTATTTAGGTGCTATAAAAAAAAATTTGATTAATGAAAAACAAAAAAATCATACAAATATAATAACTCAAACAATATTAAATCTTGAAAAATCAAATATTAAATTAAATGAGTATGGAATAAGCGAATTTTTGTTTTCCAAAAAATCTCGATTTCCATACTTTGAAAAATTAGATAGGGTAATATTTTTTGATGATAAATTAAATTGGATTGGCGATACAAGGTCTATTCCATCCTCAACGTTATTAATTGAAGAATTAACTGAAGAGCCAAACGAGAAAAATTTTAATAATCAAGAAAATAAAAATGAAACAATTTTTGATGAAGATCTTTATGAGTATTATTTATCTGGATCTGAAAAATCTTTAACAAATTTAAAACAAATCCAAGGACAGTTTTTTATTTTTAGTATTAAGATTATTAATAATTTAAATAACAAGGGTTTTATTCTTATATCTGAAAATGCTGATAATATAATTGCACAAATTGAGGAGAGAGAGAACTTTATTATTAGAACAGCTCTTGCGGTACTTTTAGTTATCATTATTTTTTCATATGTTTTAAATAGATATTTTTTAAAACCTATTAAAAACTTAGTTACTTATACAAAAATCATAAAAGACAAAAGTAACGAAAAAACAGATATAGAAAGGGTTAAGACAAGAAATGATGAATTAGGTATATTATCAAAATCACTTGATGAAATGACTAGTGAATTAAATAAAAGAATTACAACTGCTGAAAATTATTCAACAGACCTACTTCATGAAATTAGGAATCCTCTTGCTTCATTGAAAAGTGCATCTGAGATAATTTCAGAAACAGAAGATAAAACTAAAAGAGAAAAATTAATTAATATTGTCTCTCATGATGTTGAGAGAATAGAAAGATTAATTACTGATTATTCTCAAATGTTGAAAGATGAGGCAGTAATTTCCACAGAAACAATGCAAAAAATTGATATAAAAGATATTGCAAAGTCTGTGGTTGATGATTTTAACAATATTTATAATACAAAGAGAAATATAAAAATAAGATTAAAATCTAATGGATCTGAGAATTATTTTATACTTGGTATCAACAATAGGATAGAACAAATTATTGCAAATTTACTTGAAAATTCAATTTCTTTTAGCGATGAGAATCAAGAAATTATAGTTGAAGTTAGTAAAGACAAAGAAGGTAAACCAAGAATTGTTGTTATTGACGAGGGGATTGGTTTTAGTGAGAGGGATACCACTAAAATTTTTAATAGATTTTACAGCAATAGACCTGAAAATTTTGGAGAACATTCAGGATTAGGCCTAAATATAGTGAAAAACTTGGTTGAATTGCATAATGGACAAATTAAAGCTGAAAATAATAAAGAGAGAGGTGCAAAGGTTGAAATTATTTTCCCGGCGACCCAATGAAAAGTTGATTATTATAAATAAAGTTGTTACAAGCCGAAGCTTATGACAGATTATAAAGTTAAAGATATTAACGAAGCAGAATTTGGGAGAAAAGAAATTTCATTAGCAGAAACAGAAATGCCAGGTTTAATGGCATTAAGAAAAGAATATAAAGGAAAAAATCCTTTAAAAGGCGCAAGAATTTTAGGTTGTCTACATATGACAATTCAAACAGCAGTTTTAATCGAAACTTTAGTTGATTTAGGAGCTGAAGTAAGATGGTCTTCATGTAATATTTTTTCCACTCAAGATCATGCAGCAGCTGCAATCGCAAAAGCTGGAATCCCAGTATTTGCATGGAAAGGTGAAACCGAGGATGAGTATTGGTGGTGTGTAAGACAAACTATCGAAGGTAAAAAAGACTGGAAGCCAAATATGATTTTAGATGATGGTGGAGATCTTACTGCACTTATGCATAAAGATTACAAAGATTTAATGAAAGATATAAAAGGATTGAGTGAAGAAACAACTACAGGGGTATTAGCTCTTAAAAAAATGGAAGAACAAGGAAACCTTTTAGTCCCTGCAATAAATGTAAATGACTCAGTTACAAAATCAAAATTTGATAATCTATATGGGTGCAGAGAAAGTTTAGTTGACGGAATTAAAAGAGCAACAGATGTAATGATGTCTGGAAAAGTTGCTATTGTTGCAGGATTTGGTGATGTAGGAAAAGGAAGTGCAGCTTCATTAAGACAAAGCGGTGCAAGAGTAATGGTAACAGAAACAGATCCTATTTGTGCACTTCAGGCTGCAATGGAGGGTTATGAGGTTGTATTAATGGATGAGATGATTGGCCAAGCTGACATTGTTGTTACAGCAACAGGTAACAAAGATATTGTTACTGCAGATCATATGAGAGCAATGAAAGATAGATCAATCCTTTGTAATATTGGACACTTTGATAATGAGATACAAGTTGATGCATTAAAAAATTATAAATGGGATGAAATAAAACCACAAGTTCATGAAATTACTTTTCCAGATAATAAGAGACTTATATTATTAGCTGAGGGGAGACTTGTTAATTTAGGTTGTGCAACAGGACACCCTAGTTTTGTAATGAGTGCTTCATTTACAAACCAAGTTACAGCTCAAATAGAGTTATGGAATAACTCAGATAATTACCAGAATAAAGTTTATGTACTTCCTAAACATTTAGATGAAAAAGTAGCCAGATTACATTTAGAAAAAGTTGGAGCTAAATTAACACCTTTATCTAAGGACCAAGCTGATTATATCAGTGTTAAAACTGAAGGACCATATAAGCCAGATGCTTACCGCTACTAAGGGTGGCAAAATTAATATTTCTGAGGAAAATAACACTAAATCTGTAGCAGAAAAATTCTCAAAATTAATAAAGCAAGGTGATTTTATACTATTGAGTGGGAATTTAGGTGTTGGAAAAACAACTTTTATAAAATACGTAATAAATTTTCTTCAAAAAGTAAATAAACAAAAAATATCTGAGGTAACAAGTCCGACATTTACAGTAATTAATGAATATCAAATTAAAAAAATATTAATTAAACACTACGATCTTTACAGAATTAAAAATAAAAAAGAATTAAACAATTTGGGCATTCAAGAAAATCTAAAAGATCAAATTACGTTTGTTGAATGGCCAGAAATAATAAAAAAAATAAAAATAAAAAATAGTATAAATTTAATATTTGAATATAAAAAAAATTATAGCGAGCGTTATCTTTCAATTATTTCTGGAAATAAAAAATTTTTAAATGAATTTAAATAAATTAAAGAAATTATCAGGAGACGCATCATTCAGAAATTTCTATAGAAGTAAAAATAGTATTATTGTTTATTGTATTAAAAATAAAAAAAGTAATTTATTAGATTACGATGCTATTAATAAAATATTAATTAAAAAAAAAGTGATAGCTCCATCTTTAATATCTCAACATTATAAAGAAAATTTTATAGAAATAGAGGATTTCGGAGATACAACTGTTTTTAAAAAATTTAAAAAAAAAACAGCTAATAAAAAAAATTATTATAAAAACATTTTAGACTTATTGTTAAAAATAAAAAAAATAAAAATTAAAAATCAAAAAACATTTTTGAAAACAAACTTCAAAGTTCCAAATTATACCTCAAAAATGTTATTAGATGAATCTAACTTATTTATAAAATGGTATTTGCAAAAATATTTTAAAGGTAAAAAAAAACAATCTTTAGAAAAAGAGTTAAAAAAAATATTTAAAAAATTATTAAGAAATATTTCATACAAAAGGAAAGTTTTTGTACACAGGGATTTTCACGTATCTAATATAATGATAACTAAAAGAGGCCTAGGACTGATTGATAGTCAGGATGCCGTATATGGTAATATTGCATATGATTTAGCTTCTTTAATTGATGATGTAAGGCTTAAAACAAATATAAAAATCAAGGATTTTATTTTTCACGAATTCTTAAAAAAAAATAAAAACTTAGATCATAAAAAATTCAAGAATGATTTTGATATTTTATCTGTGCTTAGAAATTTTAAAATAATTGGTATATTTACTCGTTTATCCATGAGAGATAATAAAAATAAGTATCTAAAACTTATACCTTATGCTTGGAAACTAATTGAACTTAGGACAAGCAAAAACCCAATATTTAAAGACTTAAATTACCTTTTAGTCAAAAACTTTGATAAAAAAAAAAGAAAATTGATATGAAAGTTAAAACTGCTTTAATTCTTTGTGCTGGGTTTGGTAAGAGGGTACAACCAATAACAGACTCATTACCCAAGCCTTTAATTAATTATAAAGATGAAACCTTATTAGAGAATACTATTAAATTTTTAATAAAACTAAAAATAAACAAAATTAAAATTAATGTATTTTATTTAAAAGAAAAAATAATTAGTTTTATTGAAAATAAAAATTTTCCATTAAATATTGAAATTGTTGATGATGGTGAAACAATTTTAGGCACAGGCGGTGGAATTTTAAGCCTTATTAATAAATCTGATGAAGAGGATGTATTAGTTATTAATCCAGATACAATTTGGGATGATAGTTTCATAAGCTCAGTTATTGATATGGAAAATATCTATTTCGAAAAAAAAATTAAAAATATTTTATTGGTTGTAAATAATTCATCGTGTTTTGATAGAAGATTTAATGGAGATTTCGAAATTAAAAATAATATTTTATTTAAGGAAAAAGTTAATAATTTTAAATATACAGGATGTCAAATATTCAACAAAGATATAATTTCTCATAAGCAACTAAATTATTTTCCTGTATCTGAAATATGGGATACTCTTTTAAGAGAAAGTAAACTTTATGGTTATGAACATAAAGGAGAATTTAAGCACTTAACTGATTATGAAATATATGAAAAATTATTTATTTAGAAAACTAAAAGGTCTTTTGCTCTGTCTTTATCTAAATAACTAGCATTTTTAATTTTTCCTTCTTCAATTTCTATTAATAAAGGATTACCTGTTGGTATTTCTAGACTTGAAATTTTTTTGTTATCTAAATCAAATAGGTATTTACACAATGATCTAATTGAATTTCCATGAGCTGAAACAATTATATTTTTATCTAATTTTGGCTCTATATTTCTTTTATAAAATGGTATCACTCTTTCGTAGGTATTTTTCAATGATTCAGTATCAGGGATCTTATCTCTTGGAACATTTTTGTATATATCGATATTCAATGGATGATATGGACTTGTTTTTTTAAGTGCTTCTGGTGGATTATCCCATGATCTTCTAAAAATATGAATTTTTTCTTCACCATAAAGCTTTTTCATTTCATCTTTATTTAGACCTGTTAAAGATCCGTAATGTCTCTCATTTAATTCCCATGCATTTACAATCTCCTGATTTTTTATTCTCATAGTATTTAATATCAAATTAAGAGTCTCAATCGATCTTGATTGTAAAGATGTATAAAAATAAGATAATTCAATACCTAATTTCTTAATTAATTCTCCTGCTTTGCAAGCTTCAAGCTTACCTTTGGCAGCTAAATCAACGTCTACCCAGCCTGTGAAACGATTTTCTAGGTTCCATTCACTTTGTCCATGTCTCACGAGAATTAAATAATTCATAAATTTAACATAAATATAAATTAAATTAGATTGACATAAAGCTAAATCTTTTTATTTTATTATAATGAGTTCATTTGAGGATAGAAAAAAAAGTTTTGAAAAGAAATTTGCTCATGATCAAGAGCTTCAATTTAAAGTTAGCGCTAGAAGGAATAAATATTTAGGGGAATGGGCATCCGAAATACTTGGTTACAATTCAGATCAAGAAAAAGAATATATTCAATCAGTAATAAAGGCAGATTTTGCTGAAGCAGGAGATGAAGACGTCTTTAGAAAGATCAAACAAGATCTAAAAGAAAAAAATATATCAGATGAGGAATTGAGAAAAAAGATGGACGAGCTAAATGAAAAAGCTAAAACTGATTTTAGTTAGTTTTTTTTTCATTCTAATAAATACAAATAGTTCATTTTCATTAAATAGTAATTATAAAATAATATCAGGGAATCCAGTTATAACAGACGGTGATACAGTTAAAATAAATAATAAAAAAATTCGTTTTAGTGGAATTGACGCCCCAGAGAGTTATTTTTTTGGGAAAAAACAAATATGCATTTTAAATAAAGTGGATATTTTTTGTGGAATATTATCAAAAGATAAACTGATAGAAAAAATAGGAAATCAATCTATAGATTGTAAAATTGAAAAAAATAAAGATCAGTTTAATAGGTTATTAGGAGAGTGTTTTTTAGGTAACGAAAGTTTATCAGTTTACATGGTCAAGAATGGCTATGCATTTGATTATCCAAAATATTCCAAAGGAAAATTCAGTGCATATGAAAAATATGCAAAAAATCTTTCTTTAGGATTGTGGCAAATGAAATTCGAATATCCTTGGATATGGAGAAAAAAAAATAGATAATAAAAAGAGTGATTCGAAATAAAAAATTATATTTATTTATAACTCTGATTTTGATTTCCGCATGTTCTTCTGTACCTAAAAATACAGCTGATGGTTGTTCAATTTTTTCAGAAAGATATCTTTGGTATAAACATGCAAAAAAATCTGAGCAAAAATGGGGAACACCTATTTATTTACAACTTGCAATTATTAAAATGGAGTCCGACTTTGATTGGTTGGCTAAACCACCAAGACAAAAATTGTTTAAAGTAATTCCATATAAGAGACCATCCAGTTCTTTTGGCTATTCTCAAGCTGTAAAAGGCACATGGAAACAGTATAAAGAGGAAACTGGAAATAAATATGCTACCCGGACGAGGTTTAAAGATAGCGTAGATTTTATTGGTTGGTACACAAATAAAACTGAAAAGATACTGAAAATACCTAAAAATGATGCTTTTAGGCAGTATGTTGCTTATCATGAGGGATGGGGGAATTATAAAAATTATAAAAATAAACAAAAAATTATTTTATTAGCAAAGAAAGTTGAAAACCAGTCTAAGAAATACAAAACTCAACTTAATAAATGTAAAAACTCACTAACTACTAGAAAATATATTTTATTCTAATTTAGCTGTTTTTTTAGCTCTATATCAACAGCATCAATTCTTTTTGTATTTTTAGCAAGAGTTAAATACATTGTAGGAGTCACATATAAAGTAAAGAAAGTAGAAATTATCATCCCACCAAGTATAGTTGCACCAACTGCAAGTCTAGAACCTTCTCCAGCTCCAGGTCCAATATTACCAATAACTAGTGGTAACATTGCTATCATAGTACTTAATGATGTCATAATTATTGGTCTAAATCTTAAACTGCAAGCCTCTTTCACAGCTTTCTCAATATCTTTACCTTTAGTTCTTAATTGATTTGCATAATCAACTATAAGAATACTATTCTTTGTTGAAATCCCTATGAGTATTACAAGTGCAATTTGTGAGAAAATATTTATTGAGGAATTTAAAAATAATATGAATACTAAACCACCAAATACTGCGAGTGGGACAGTTAAAATAATTATAAAAGGATGAATAAAAGAATTAAAGGTTGCAGACATAACAAGGTAAGCAGTTAATAAAGCTAGGGCAAAAATTATATAAAGTTCGTTACTTGTTTCTTTTAATTCCTCTGACTTACCCTTCCAAGTAATTTGTTTGTCAGGTGCAACTTTAGTCATTGTTTCCTCAAGATATTTAATTGCTTCAGCTAAGGTATATCCCTCACTTATATTTGCAGATATCGTGACAGCTCTTTGTCTATTGTATCTTGATAATTTACTTGCAGTTCCCTTTTCATTAAATTCAACAAGATTAGAGAGAGAAACTAAATTACCTGTTTTTTCTGATCGAACGAATATTTTACTTAGACTTTCTTTATTTTTTCTATCTTTTAAATATTGTTGTAAAATAATTGGGTATTCTTTTCCAAGTTTATTAAATTTTGTAACTGTCTTGCCACCATACAATGTCTCTAGTGTTTGCCCAATTGCCTCTGCAGATATCCCTAAGTCTTTTGCTTTATTTTTATTAATCTTTATATTTACTTCAGGTTTATTTCTGGTGTAGTCAGATTCTAGTCTTGATAAATTTCTGTTTTGCCTAAGCATTCTAATAACTTGAGTTTGAATTTGTTCTAATTCTTCATATGTATTTCCATAAATAACCATTTGAACAGGCTTATTGTAACTAGAAACTCTTATGGACTGCGGAGAAATTGGAAAAGCAAGTGTTTGAGGTACTGTAACTATTTTTCCAATTGCTTGTCTCATTATTGTTTGAGAATTTTGTTTTCTATTTTTCCAATTGTCTAAAAGCGAGATTATCAAGAAGCTATTTTCAGAACCAAAACCTGGAACAATCATTAAAAATCTATTGTATGGACTATTATCTCCATCTAGCAGTGGAATAAGTCTTTTTTCAACGTCTTCAGCCCTTTTTTGAGTATATTGAAATGAGCTTCCCTCATCAGTAAATCCTATAACTAAGTAAACACCACGATCTTCTAATGGCAATAACTCTTTTTTTGTATAATTGTACAAAGCTCCAGATGCAACTACGATAAAAATTATAAATGTTATTATTGTTTTCTTCTTATTCATCCAAAATCCTAATGTTTCAGCGTAAAATTTTAAAAAACCTTGAAAAAATTTATCAAATCCTCTTGTAAAGAAATTAGACTTTTTCTTTTTATCAAGAAATTTACTACCTAACATTGGCGAAAGTGTTAGGGCAACAAATGATGAGACTACAATTGCAAATGATAGAGCTATTGCAGTTTCTTTAAATAATGTTCCAGCAATGCCTTCAATAAAAATTAAAGGTAAAAATACTGCAACTAAAATAAGAGTTGTTGCAATAATTGCAAATGTAATTTGTTTAGAGCCTTTATAAGCTGCTACCAGAGGTGTCTCACCATTTTCAATTCTTCTGTATATCGCGTCAGTCATAATGACCGAGTCGTCAGTAATAATTCCAATTGCTAATATAAAACTTAATAAGACAAATATATTTATTGATAAATCAAATATATATAAACCTAAGAATGTTGCAATTAGACTTACGGGTAAAGCTATTGCGGGAACAATAACTGCTTTTAAATTCCCCAAAAATAAATAAATTATTATCACTACAAGTATAAAAGCTATAACTAAAGTTTTATAAACTTCATTTATCGCTTCACCAATATAAGTGGCTCTATTAAAAGCTATTTCTAAATTTAAATCAGCTGGTAAAGTTTTTCTTATTTCTTTGATTTTTTTTTCAACTTCGTTTGATAATTCAACAGTTGAAGCCCCACTTCTTGCATAAATTCCTATTCCCATAGTTTTTAAATTTAGTGCTCCTTTACTTTGTGCTCTAAATAAAACTTTCTCTGTGACAGGACCTAATTCTAAATTTGCAATATCTGATAGTCTTACAATATTGTCTTTAGCCTTCTTAATTGGTAGCCCCTTAAGTTTTTCTAAGTCATTGTATGATTTATCAATATTGATCGTTAAATCTATATTTTCAGCTTCAAGTGTACCTGCTGGTAATCTAACATTTTCATTTCTTAATGATCTCTCTACTTCTTGTATAGTTAAATTATTTGCAGCTAATTTGATTGGATCTATCCACACTCTTATACTCTGTTCCCTAAGGCCACCTGTTCGGATTCGGCCAACGTTTTTAATACTAGAAAACTGATCAACTAAATATCTTTCTGCATAATCTCCTAACTCAAGATCACTCCAAGTTTCTGAGGACAAAGCTAGCCACATAGTAGTCGTAAAACCCGCTGATTGCTTAAGTATTCTTGGTGCCTCAGATTCTGTGGGAAGTCTTCCAACAACTCGAGCAACTCTTTCTCTTACATCATTCGCTGCATTGTCAAGGTTAATATCAGTGTCAAATTCAATATTTATTGTGCTCTTCCCATTTTCTGATTTGGCGTCTATATTTTTTATTCCCTCTGCTCCACCTATGACTTCTTCAATTACTTGTGTTACCTCTTCATCAACAATCGGAGCTGAGGCTGAAGCATATTTTACTTGAACCTGAACCACAGGTGGTTGTAGACCTGATGGAAGTTCTCTTACTGGTAATTTTGAAAAAACAAAAGTTCCAAATACAACAAGTATTAATGATAATACCCATGAAAGTGCTGGTCTTCTAATACTAACATCAGTTAAATACATTTAATTATTTACTTTTATTTTCTTTTTTACCCCAGCTAGACTCATTTTTTTTTTCACCATCTTTAATGGGTTTAATTTTTCCATTTGGTCTTACTTTTTTTAATCCTTCTGCAACTACTATGTCACCCTCTTTTAAACCAGATTCCACTTCTAGATATCCTTTGTTTCTGTTGCCAACTTTAACTTCAACTCTGTTAGTTACATTCTCTTTATCTACTTTATAAATATAAACTTTATTACCTTCCAAGATTACACTTGTATCTGGTATGCCTAACGAAATTCTTTCATTATATTTAATTGTTACCTCCATTAAAGCACCAGGCAAAATCTCAGAATTCGTATTTTGCATTTTAACTCTTAGTCTTAAAGATCTATTACTAACATCAATTTTACTGGCCAAAGAATCTACTTTACCTTTATATATTTTATCTTTATTTCCAGAAAATTTTATATCAACACCTAGTCCTTTTTTTACAAATGGTGCAAATATTTCTGGAACATCAACATCAATAAATAAAAAAGATGCATCTTCAATATCTATTACAACAGAGCTTTCAGAAACATTTATATCGTCCGAAAAGTTTCTTTTACCAATTACTCCATCGAATGGTGCTGTTATAGTTCTATTTTTTAATTTAGCGACTACATCACCGGATTTAACGCTCGTATTATATTTTATATTCTCTAGAATTTCATATTTTTCAATATTGTATGACTGTGTTTTAATTGGAACTGCTGTTCCAAAAGTTTCAATGATATTTTGAAATTTTCTTTGCTCAACTGTTTTAACTATAATACCTGGTGGGGGTCTTTTACTAAATTTTTTTTTAAAATGGTTTCCAATCATTGTTCGAGCAATAATTACACTTGCAATAACTAGAAAAAAAATTACTATTATTGATGTTATTTTAGTAGATCTTTTCATTTTTATAATCTTCCATATTCAGCCCATGAACCATCATAAACTGTAGGAGAATATGTATTATTTACAAGGGAATATGCAAGACCTAAAACGCATGCTGTTATACCAGATCCGCATGAAAAAACTCTTTTGTCATCATTTAAATCAATGATTTCCCTGAATTTTTCTGAGATCTCATTAACATTTTTAAAAGTATTGTTTGAGGTATTTATAATTTCTTTAAATGGAAGACATACAGAGTTTGGAATAGATCCACTTCTAACATTCTTCCTAGGATCAGGAACACTCCCATCAAATCTTTCCTTACTTCTTGCATCTATAACTGTGAAATTTTTTTGTTCAATGTTTTCATTTATTTCAAGAATACTTTTTACCAGATTTTTATTTTCTGTTGCTCTGTAGGTTGAGTTGTTTAAAATTGTTTTTTCACTTGTTATTTTTCTATTTTCAATTAGCCATTTTTTTAAACCACCGTCTAAAACACTTACTAGTTGTTTATCATGACCAAAATAAATAAAATTGTACCAACCTCTACATGAACTTAAAACATCTGAGTTATCATAAATTACAATTCTATCAGTATTCGATATGCCCATTGCTGATACTATTTCTTCCCATTTTTCTTTTGAAGGAAGCATGTGAGGTAAATCTGTATCTTGATCCGAATTTTTGTCTAAGTCAAAAAAAATTGCACCAGGAATATGATTTTTAGAATATTCCTCTTCAGGATTTCTATCAATCCCTGGCATATGCCATGAGCAGTCAATTATTTTGACGTCATTTAAATTATTTTCCAACCAATCTGATGTAACAAGTGACATTCTATCTTTTTTCTAGATACTTCTGATGATACTCTTCAGCAGTGCAGTAATTTTTCAACTCAGATAGCTTAGTTACAACTTTTCCAGATAACCTTAAATTTTCCTCATTTATTATTTTTTGCGCAATATTTTTTTGCTCATCATTAAGATAGAATATCTCACTTCTGTATTGTGTTCCAAAATCAGGACCTTGGGAGTTTAATGTAGTTGGATCATGAAATTCAAAAAATTTCTTAATTATTTGCTCGTATGTAATAACTTTTGGATCAAATTCTAATTTTACAGCCTCCGCATGATTAGTTGTTCCTGAACAAACTTCTCTGTAGTTTGTATTTTGAGTGTTTCCTCCACAATATCCAACTTCTGTTCTGTAGATGCCATGTAATTGTCCATATTTTTTTTCTGGACCCCAGAAACATCCCAAAGCTAAGACTGCTATTTCCATAGATTAATGTTATAATAATAATATAATTTAATCCATGTTATCTAGAAATCAATTAGGCTTTTTGTACATGTTTCTGTCTGTGTGTGCATTTTCAATGATGGATGTGCTTGTTAAATGGTCTGAAAATTATCCTGTTGGTGAAGTTCTTTTTTTTAGAGGAATTTGCGGATTAATACCAATTTTTTTTTTAATACCAAAAGAAAACTACGCAAATTTTTATAAAACAAATCGACCTAAATTACATTTCTTTAGATGTGCTGCAGGATTAATGGCAATAGTATCTGTATTTATTGCACTAAGAAATTTACCTTTGGCAACTGTGGTGGGCATATCGTTTGCTGCGCCAATTTTTGCAACAATTTTATCTATTTTTTTTCTATCAGAAAAAATTGGTAAATATCGTTGGCTAGCAGTTTTGATCGGTTTTATAGGCGTAATAATTATTACACAACCAGGTATTTCCAATTTAAATTTTTATTATATATACCCAATAATTTTTTGTTTAGGAATGTCATATGTTGCAATTGCAATCAGGCAGTTATCTTCATCTGAACCAGTTTGGCTTATTTCTTTTTATTTTTCAGTAGCGATATCTATTTTAGGTTTGTTTACAATTCCATTTGGATGGGTAATGCCTACATTAATAGATTTTATTCTTTTGTGTATGATTGGTTTACTTGGTGGTATTGCTAATTTATTACTTGGACAATCTTATAAACTTTCAGAAGTTTCTTTAGTTACTCCGCTTAAATATTTAAGCTTAGTATTTGCAATTATATTTGGTTATTTGATTTGGAATGAAATACCATCTTTTAAAACCTTATTGGGTTCATTACTTGTAGTGTTATCCTCATTAATTATTTTTAGAAGAGAAATCTATTTAAAAAAACCAAACTTAATTTTTAAAAATGAGTAAAACTCCGATTTATTGGTCAAAGGCAGTAAAGTTTCTTTCTAAAGATAAGATAATGAAAAAACTTATTTCTAAATACAAAGATAAAACCTTAACAACAAGAAAAGATATCTTTTTATCTCTATGTAAAAGTATAATTGGACAACAGATAAGTGTTGCTGCAGCAAATTCTGTATTTTTAAAGTTTAAAAAAGAATGTAGAGGAAAGATAAATCCAAAAGTAGTTAATACTATCTCCTCGGGTCGGCTGAAAAAATGTGGACTAAGTAGACAAAAAGTTAGAGGAATTAAAGAGTTGGCAAAAAAATTTGTAAATAAAACATTTAATCCAAGAATTATAAAAAAAATGGGGGATGAGGAGGCAATTATTTATTTATCCGAGTTAAGACAAATAGGTAGATGGTCTGCAGAGATGATATTACTATTTACTTACAATAGATCTAATATATGGCCCGTTCAAGATATTGGTTTACTTAGAGCTATTTCAAATAATTATAGAAAAAGCTATTTACCACCCATGAGCTATGTAAATCGATTGAAAAAAAGGTTTTCCCCATATTGTTCTGTAGCTACTTGGTATTTGTGGCGCTCCATAGACGATGAGCCTATACAATATTAAGTGCCTTCAACTATCTGATGATGTCTTACTGCATGCCCTTTAATAACGTCTAGCGCTTCTTGATATTCTGGGGAATCATAAAATTCTATAGCTGTGTTGTAATCTTGAAATTCAACTACAGTTGTTCTAGGAGAATTTATTCCCTCATTTGTTCTATTTTTTCCACCTCTAATTATAAATATACCTGAGTATTTATCTGCAGCAATCTTGGCTTTTACTGCATATTCCTTTAATTTTTCCTCACTATTAATTTTTTCCCATACACAAACTACGTAACCTTTCATAACTGTCCTATATTTATCATTATATAATCAATTTTTACTTTATCAAATTTGTTCTTATTCTACTCCTTCAACAAGAAACATTATTCTCTTAGTTGTACCCTCTGCATGTGTCCAAGCAGATTTATATTCAGTTGACTCATGGCATGACATGGCATCATTGTAAGTTGGAAACTCCCATATTACTGTTCGTACAACGTTTGGGCCACTAAATGACTTTAATTTTCCACCCCTAACTACTGGTTTTCCTCCATAACTTTTTATTATAGGAACAGCTTTTTCTCCATATTTTTTTAAGTTATCCTGACTTGAGATTTCTAAGTATAGACTAATCCAATAAGTTTTCATATTTATCCTTTTTTAATATTTTTATTTATGATACCAAATTTTTATGGCTGATAAATTAATAATTACTTATGAAGAATATAAAAAGGTCGTTGAAAAACTTGCATTAGAAATTGAAAAAAAATACAAGCCAACAGTATTAGTTGGTATCATGAGAGGTGCAGCTCCAATTATAGATATTTTATCAAGAATTTTTAAATTACCTACCGCTTATGTTGTAATTCAAAGTTACTCCGGTGATACAGTACAAGATAAACAAGGGGAGCTAATATTTGCAAGAGATATAAGTGCAATTGCAACAAACGAAGATTTTAAAAATGTATTGTTAGTAGATGATCTATCTGACACAGGACTAACTTTAAATAAAAGTATAGAGTGGCTTAAAGAATATGAACCTGTTAAGGACCATATAAGTGAAATTAAAACAGCGTGTCTTTGGAAAAAAAAATCTTCCACTTTTACTCCTGATTTCTGTCCAATTTTGTTAGATAATGATCCATGGATAGTTCAACCATCAGAGTATTATGATGAAGTAAATATTGAAACGTTAAAAAAAAAACATTCTTAGCAAAAAAAAAGGCCAGACTAAGCTGGCCTTAAATTTAAATTTAAAAAAAAATTACTGCGGAATATCCCCTTCTACTCCTTTAACATAAACATTCATTCCAGCTAACATCCCGTCATCTGCTACTGAACCCTCAGCTACTAGAATGTTTCCTTTTTGATCATAAATTGGACCAGTGAATGAATGGGTTTTTCCAGATGCTAAGTCTTTTTGGAGTTGTTCTACCTCTTTAACTAAATCACTCCCCATTGCAGAATTATATGGAGCCATGGCAACCATTCCCTCTTTTAATCCGTGCCAAGTATCTTGTTGTTTCCATGTGCCATCTCTTGCAGCGATAGATCTTTCTACATAGTAAGGTGCCCAGTCATCAATAATTGATGTTAAAATTGATTTTGGCGCAAATCTTTGCATATCACTCGCTTGACCAAATGACCAAACTCCAGCCTTTTCAGCCACTTGAACAGGTGCGGTACTGTCAGTGTGTTGCATTATAACATCCGCTCCTTGATCAATTAAAGCTTGAGCAGCTTCAGATTCTTTGCCTGGATCATACCAAGTAAATACCCAAACTATTTTTGTTTTAATATCGGGATTAACTTTTTGGGCTGCCAGTGTCATAGCATTAATTCCTCTTATAACTTCAGGAATTGGAAAAGAAGCAATATATCCAATAACATTTGTTTTTGTCATCTTTCCTGCCATGTGTCCTAACAAAGTTCTTCCTTCATAAAATCTTGCAGAGTAAGTAGATACATTTGAATGTTCTCTTTTGTATCCAGTTGCATGCTCAAATTTTACGTTTGGAAAATCTTTAGCAACCTTATTTGTAGGATCCATATACCCAAAGCTTGTTGTAAAAATTAGATCATGTCCTGATTGTGCTAACTGTCTTATAACTCTTTCTGCATCCGCACCCTCTGGTACACTTTCCACATAAGTAGTTTTTATTCCAGCTGCTTCTACTGCTTTTCTTCCCTCATCATGTTGGTATGTCCATCCATGGTCCCCAGTTGGCCCAACATAAACAAAACCAACTTTAAAATCTGCATTAGCTTGTCCACTTACGCCAAGTAGAAACAATACAGAAATTATATATCTTAAAAAGTTTTTATACATTTGATTCCCCTTTAAATTTAATTTTGTGATACTACAAACTAAGCAAGATTCTAATAAAAAAAAATATTTATTTTGGAATAGCTAACATCACTTTTCCTTATAGAAGATTTGTCCCAACGATGTTGGTGTGTTTAGTTTTATTTTTCTACTGTCACGAGAAATTACAACTAAAACTATTATTGTCATGATGTATGGTAATGCACTTAATAATTGAACTGGAATTCTTAAACCTACAGCTTGCATGTGTAATTGCAAAATTGTTATTCCACCAAATATTAATGCTCCTATTAAAACTTTTATTGGGCTCCATGTTGCAAAAACTACTAATGCAAGTGCTATCCACCCTCTTCCTCCAGTCATATTTTCAATCCATTGAGGGGTGTAAATTAATGAGAGATAAGCTCCTGCCAATCCACACATAGCTCCACCATAAAGAATACAACTATACCTCACTAAAGTTACGTTAATTCCCTGATTAGATGCTGATGTTGGTGAGTCTCCCACAGCTCTGATTATCAATCCAATTTTTGTTTTTTTAAGAAAATAATTTGTCAAAAAAGGTAATAAAAATGCAAAGTATAATATTATTGAGTGCCCAAATAAAATTGGTCCCAAAAAAGGAACATTTTCCTTTAGATTTATGAATAATAAGGGAAATTCTTTTCCTGGTATTCCAACAAAATTCTTTCCTATCATTGCCGACATACCGATACCAAAAATAGTTAATGCAAGTCCGGTAGCAACATGGTTTGTTAGAAGCGATTGCGTAAGCAAACCAAAAATAATTGAGATAATTAGACCAGAAAGCATTGAGCCAATCACAGCTAAAAATAAGTTGTCTGTTATAACCATCAATGCAAAGCCTGAAATTGCCCCAATGATCATCATTCCTTCCACTCCAAGATTTAATACACCAGATCTTTCAGTTATTAATTCTCCAGATGCGGCAAGAATTAAAGGGACCGATGATGCCATAATTGCACCAATCAATATACCGATGAAATTTAAATCAAAGCTCATTTTTTTTAAGACCTAAAAATTTTATTTTAAAAAATAGTAAGTAATCAGATCCAAGAAGAAAGAATAAAATCATTCCCTGAAAAACTTGACCTGTATATTTGGGTACTTGTAAAAAAATCTGTGCTGTTTCTGCACCTAAATAAGTTAGAGCAACAATTAGTGAAGCAAATATAATTCCAACTGGATTTAGTCTTCCTAAAAAAGCAACAATTATTGCTGTGAAGCCATAATCAGGAGAAATGTTTCTATGTAATTGTCCTATTGGTCCTGTTATCTCACCTACACCTGCAAGACCGGCACATGCTCCACTAATCATAAAAACAATAATAATCATTGTCTTACCTTTAAACCCTGCATATTTTGCAGTTTTTAAACTTAAGCCTGAAACTTTTATTTGAAAACCTAAATAAGTTTTGTACAAAATAAGCCAACTTAAGAACACAGTGATGAGAGTAATAAATATTCCAGCATGGATTCTTAAACCGTCAAATAAAATTGGCATTTTTGCAGACTCACTAAATTGTCTTGTTTCTGGAAAATTAAAACCTTCTGGATTGCTCCAAGGACCAACCACTAAATAATCTAATAATAATTTTGCAACATAAACCAGCATTAAGCTGACCAAAATTTCATTAGTATTAAAATAAGTTTTTAAAATTGCTGGTATCATCGCAAATAACATCCCACCAATTGCGCCAGACAAAATAATTATTGGTAAAACATAAAATCCATCATGATTATAAAATAACAAAGCAACTCCACCGCCGACTATTCCACCAAAAATAAGCTGACCCTCTGCACCAATATTCCAATTATTACTTTTAAAACAAAAAGATAAACCTATCGCTATTAAACAAAGTGGTGTAGCTTTTACCAAAAGTTCACTTAATCCGTATAAATCTGAAATGGGGGTAATAAAAAAAAATTTTAAAGCCTCAATAGGATTAAACCCCAAAATAAAAAAAATAATCCCACCACCAAATAATGTGAGGAAAATCGCTAAAACTGGTGTTAAAAAGTAAATTGATCGAGATACATCGTTACGCTTTTCAATTTTAATCAATTGAACCTCCACCCATCAAAATTCCTAATTTTTCAGCAGTAACAGTATCTGCATTCATAATTTTAGATAGTTTACCTTTATAAATTACACAAATACGGTCACTTAATTTTAATAGTTCATCGTTATCAGTAGAAATTAATATTGATGATTTTCCTTGTTCATTAATTTGAATTAATGTTTCATGAATGTAGTTGATCGCACCAACATCAAGACCCCATGTTGGGTTAAAACATACCAACAATTCAGGCGAAGTAATTAATTCTCTTCCAATAATCAATTTTTGAAGATTTCCGCCAGATAAAAATTGACTTTTTAATTCAACATTGTCTGTATTAACAGAAAAATTAGAAAGTATTTTCTTTGAGTGTTCTTTTATTTTCCTTTCATTCACTAAACCTTTTTCAAAAAAGTTTGATGACTTAAAATTGTTTAATGCGACATTTTCATATATCTTTAACTCAGGGACTGCAGCTTGAGAGATACGATCTTCAGGTGAAAAAGCCATAAGATATTCTCTTCTTTCTCTAGGATTCAACTTGCCAATTTCCTTATTTCTAAACTTTATAGAAGTACCTTCGGTAATTATTTCTCCACTCAGTATTTGGAATAATTCATTTTGTCCATTTCCTGAAATCCCAGCTATACCCAAACACTCTCCTTTTTTTAAAGAAAGGTTTAAATTATTTAAATTTGTTTCATATGGGTCGTCACTTTTAAAATTTAAATTTGAGATTTTTAAAATTTCTTCGCTATTTTTAAAATTATTAATTTTTTTTTTTATAGTATTTAAATTTTCACCTACCATTTTGTTAGCTAAACTCTCAATTTTTTCATCAATCGTGTTGCTAACCGAAACCACTTTACCTTTTCTCATTACGGCTACCTCATCACAAAGTGACAAAACTTCTTTTAATTTGTGAGTAATATAAATAATTAAAATTCCATCTTTAGAAAATTGTTTTAAAGAAATAAATAAATCATCAGTTTCTTGTTCAGTTAAAACTGATGTAGGTTCATCCATAATCAATACTTTTGGATTTCTAATTAAACATCTTATAATTTCTACTTTTTGTTTTTGACCTGCTGATAAATTTAGAACTGGAATATCTAGATCAATTTTAAAATTGTACTTTTTCAATATATCGTTGACTAAAACTCTTAGATCTTCATCATTTTTGTCACTATCGATACTTAAATTTTCAAATACTGATAAAGTTTCGAAGAGGTTGAAATGTTGAAAAACCATTCCAATATTATTTTTTTTGGCATCTAGCGGAGAGTTAAGTTTAATGCTTTCATTATTTAAAAAAACTTGGCCCTCGTCAGGTTTTACTACTCCAGACAAGATTTTAACTAGTGTAGACTTGCCAGCTCCATTTTCTCCCAATAATGCATATATTTTCCCACTTCCAAATTCTAATGACACTTTATCGTTTGCAACACACCCTGGATAAATTTTGGAAATTTCTGATACTTTAAGTTTTGTGTTCATTAGAATCGGCTTAATAGTAATAAAAATAAAGAATTAAGTAATATAAATACATTATATTTATCTAATTTTGATGGAAAATTTATTTTTTTTTCAACTTTTAAGTTAATCTTTTGTCACATTTCAGTATTATAAATCATTTATGAAAATTAGATTCGCTATAACATTAATATCAATTCTTTTGGTGACTGCAGGTTGTCAAACTATTCAGAATAAAACTAACGAGGTTGTAGAAAAGGAAAATAAAAAATATGGTTTATTTGTTGGTGGAGATGTTAATAAAATGAAGTTAGAATTAGGAACTCCTAACGAAGATATGGTCAATGATACTGGCAATGAAGTTTTAATTTATAAAACAAAAAAATACGGTGTGCCCTGTGAACGAAGGTTTGAAGTCAACGCTAGCGGAACTATTATTGCTTTCAGTTCTAGTGGATGTTTTTAAACTTGTGGGGCGAACCCCACAAGCAAGGTTAAACTTTATTACTTAATATCAATAAGTCTTTTTTTCTTGTGATCTGGTAAAATTCTTTCACAAGCAATTGTCAAAAGACCATCCTTAAGTTCAGCTCCATTTACTTTCACATCATCTGCAATAGTAAAAGATCTCGCGAATTGTCTTTGTGATATTCCTTTGTGAATTATTTCACCATCTACATTTTGATCATCAGACTTATTAAGCTGTTTAGTTCTAACAGTTAATATATTATCTTCAAACTCAACTTCGACATCTTTTTTATTAAAACCAGCTAAAGCAACTTCTATTGAATAGTTGTCTTTACCAGTTTTTCTTATGTTATATGGTGGATAATTTGATTGCATTGTCATGCCACCATTACCAAGCATACTTTCAAATTGGTCAAACATATCGTCGAAACCAATAGAAAACGGTCTTAGTGAGTTAAAGATAGATAGATCCTTACTTGTCATATTTACTCCTTTTGTTAAGCAAGTTAGTTTATGTAAGCCCCATAAGGCGACCTACATTGTTTATATGGTGACTAATTATAAAATTTCAATATAAAATTATCTAAATTTTTTCTGCTATTTTTAAAGCAAAAGCATAATCAAGAGCTATTTCTTCAATTGCACCATCTCTGCCAGATTTTCCTCCATGACCAGCGTTCATCTCAGTTTTTAATAATAATAAATTATTATCTGTTTTATAGTCTCTTAGTTTTGCAGTGAATTTTGCAGGCTCATCAAACAGAACTCTATTATCACTAAGACTGGTAGTGATTAAAATATTTGGATAATCCATTTTTTTAATATTGTTGTAAGGAGCGTATGAGTAAATATAGTCAAAATGATCCTTGTTATCTTTAGCATTTCCAAATTCATCAAATTCTCCAATGGTTAACGGAAGAGAATGGTCAAGATTTGTAGTTAAGGAGTCTACGAATGGTACAGCCATAATTACTCCTAAAAACAGTTCTGGCGCTTGATTTACAACTGCTCCCATAAGTAATCCACCAGCGGAACCACCCATACCTATAATTTTTCCTTTAGATGTATATTTTTTTTCAATCAAGAATTTTCCAACAGCAATATAATCTTCAAATGTATTTTTTTTGTTTAAAAGTTTTCCTTCCTTCCACCATTTCATTCCTCTTTCCATTCCCCCTCTAACATGTGCTGTAACCCAAATTATATTTCTATTAATGAGGCTTAGTCGTGTAGATGAAAAACCAGGAGACATCGAATTCCCATAAGAACCATAGCCATACAGTAGAAGGTTTGATGATCCATCCAGAATTGTGTCCTTATGTCTTGTTATAGTTATTGGTACCATTCTCCCATCATGAGATGGGCATTCAATACGTTCAACCACATAATCATTTGAATTATGTCCCGATGGAATTTCTTGTTCCTTAACAAGTTTTTTTTCTTTAGATTTTAAATTATATAAATAAGTCCTTCCTGGTGTTTTAGGTGAAGAATACGATAAATATACATTGTCTGTATTTTTATCTTTTTGTATCAATGATATACTTGGTACAATTACTTTTTCGTCACTATAAATTATCTCTTCTTCTTCATTTGTCTTTGGATCACGTAAAATTATTTTTCCAAGTGCATCAGATGTTTCAGATCTAATTATCCAATTACTTAAAAATACTAAACCACCTATCAATACTTCATCTTTTGCGGCAACATATGTCTCCCATTTTTGTTCAACTAAATCAGTACACTTATCTATTTTAAAATCCTCAGCATTTTCATTTGTATGTTTATAAAAATAGTTATCCCAAGAATTTACTGAGTAAATTATACCTCTTTTTCTCTTTTGAATTAATTTAGGATTTGGATTAATTTCATCAACTCTAAAGTAGTATTGTTCCGAGGTGTTATGATCGGAACTTGTAATCATGAAATACTTTTCATCTGAACTTAAGCCAATACCAACAGTAAATGCGTCACTTTTTTCTTCAAAGATCAATAAATCATCTTTTGTTGCTGTTCCAATTTCGTGTCTATAAATAGTTCTAGGCCTATGATGTTCGTCTAATTTAGAATAAAATATATATTTATCATCCAAACTAAATTCTATGCTACCACTCGTCTCTTCAATTTTTTCAGTAATTAAATTTCCAGATTTAATGTTTCTTATATAAATTGTGTAATACTCAGATCCTTTCAAATCTAGTGAATATCCAAGAAACTCATCGTTAAAGCTTACCTCTAAGTCTCCTAAACCAAAATATTCTGTTTTAAGTTTATCCTTTTCTTTATCGCCATTCCATATTTCCTCAACTTTTTCCTCTCCAATTTTTCTTCTTAATTTTATAGAATAATTTCCTTTTGCAGTAGTTTTAGTCCAATACTCATAATTTTTATCTTTGTAAGGAAGTGACTCATCATCCAGTTTAATTCTTGCTTTAATTTCATCAAAAAGTTTTTTTTGAATATCTTTTGTATCTTTCATTTGAAAGGAAAAAAACTCATTTTCATCTTCTAAATATTTTCTTACTTCAGGCAAAAGCTTAGAGCTGTCCCTTAAAACCTCTAGAATATTCGGTTGATGGATCCAACTATAATCGTCTGTCCACGTCTTGTTGTGACAAGATTTTATTTCAGGTTTCTTTTCAAGCTGTGGTAATTTCATTTTGAATTGAATTAATATATGAATATCTTTTTTATAACACTGATTATTTTTGTCATTGTATATTTGCTCCTGACTTGGTTTGCTAGGAGTTCAGCTAAAAAAATTTCAAAATTTATAAGAATATTAATTATTTTTTCTGCAATAGTATTGGCTTTTATAATGGCCTATGCTGGAAGATATATATTTTCATTACCTTTCGTACTCGCAATCTTACCATTGATAAAAACTAAAGCTGGAATATCTTTGTTTCAACTTCTCAGATTATGGGGTCTTTTTAGAGTTTTAAGAAATTCGGGAAGATTTAATTTTAATAATTTTAATCAATCAGTAAACAAACAAAGTTTATCCTTAGATGAGGCTTATAAAATACTAAATTTAAAATCTGATATAAAATATACCAAAAGCCAGGTAATGCAGTCATATAAATCTATAATGAAAAAAATTCATCCAGATGTGAGCCCAGAGCTAACTAGGCTAGCCTCAATAGTAAATGAAGCGAAAGAAATTGTGATAAAAAATATCAGTTAATAATTGATTTAAATTTTTTATAAATTTTCTCAGGATTAATTTTATCTTTACCTCTTGAATTATGGGAAACATTCTCCATTCCATCAGGAATTATTGGATACATATTTGGACTATAGCTACCGTACATAAGTGGAGTGTCACACATTAATACGATTGTGGGTATATTTAAAGCAGCAGATAAGTGGCTAAAACTAGAGTCGTTACAAATAGATATCTTGCAATTCTTGATAATTGGTAAGATTTCTGAAATTGAGAGGTTATCTAGAGGAACACAATATTTCTTATATGATATCATAATATCATTAAGAATTTTTTGTTCATCCTCATGCTTACCTGTTACTAAATAAAAAGCACAATCATACTCTTTAAGAGTCAAATCAATAAATTTTTTAAATTTATTAGGTGGTGTCCTTTTTGTTGGACCAGAACCACCAATACCCAATAAAATATTAACTTTATTTTTTTGAATTTTAAACTTCTGCTCAGATAATTTAATTGCATCCTTATTAAGTTCAATTTGAGGATTACTTTCGACGTTCAAATTAATAGATTTCAATAAATTCTGTGCAGCTAAAATCAAATTTTGTCCTTTTTTTTCGAAGAGAGGATATTGATGAATATCTTTAATCCCTGAAAATTTACAAATAAGTCGGTATCTTAATGATGAATTAAAAATAAATGCTTTATCAAAAAAATTTTTTTTAATTTCATTCTTTAATCTTAAAAATCCAAAAAAACCACTATGTTGATTATTTTTTTTATCCCTTTTTAAATAAATTATTTTTTCTACAAATTTTAAATTATCTACATATTGAGTAGCTTTAGTACTCTCTTTTATTAAAAGAGTAATACGAGCTCTATACTTTTTAGAAATAGCTTCAATAAAGGGTAAGAAAATTACCATGTCTCCAATACCCATACGGTTTTGTATAACAAGTATATTCATATGTTTTTATAACCTTTACTAATTTGAATTTTTATATAAATTTTCAATATGGAACAAATTAAAGGCATTTACGCTGCAGGATTGTCGGTGTTAGATAAAAATCTCGCTTTAGACGTTAAAAATACCATTAAACACGCAGAAAATGTTATTGATTTAGGTTGTCATGGAGTTGTTTTCTTCGGCAGTACTGGTCAGTCCCAACTGATATCCTTAAGTGAAAAAATTCAATTAATAAACGAACTACCTAAAAGTAAGTACAAAAATAAATTTATAATTGGAACTGGTTTAAATTCTTTAATTGATACTATCAATTTAATGAAAATTTCGAAATCAATGGGTTTTAGTAATTTTTTAATTATGCCTCCTGCTTATTATAAATATGGTGATGAAGAGGTAATTAATTTTTATTCTAAAATAATAAATGAAATTAATGATTGTAAGATTATTTTATATAATTTTGAAAAGCTTTGTGGATATAAATTTAGTATTCAATGTATTGAAAATTTAGTTAAAAAATTTCCTAATCAAATCGTTGGTGTGAAAGATAGTAGCTATAATTTATTTGAAACTTTAAAAATAAAAAATTTTTCAATCTTTCCAGGATCTGAGGCAAAATTATTGAGAGGTTTAGAGCTTGGATGCGATGGGATAATTACAGCAACTACAAATGTCACTGGTCACCTAGCTAGAGAAATTTATGATAATTTTAACAATAATTTATCACTAGAAAATAATCAAAATTTGTGTGATGTACGAATGTCTTTTGACAAATATAACTTAATTTCAGGAATACACACTCTTATGGCACAAAAAAATTCAGTTTATGAAAACCTTTTGCCTCCATTAAAACTATTAGATGAAACAGAGAAAAATAATCTTATAGCAAATTTAAAAAAACTCAATTTTAATACGGAGATATTAAAGGCAGCTTAAAATGAAGTTAATAAGTTTTTTAAATAGTTTATTTCAATATGATGGTTTTGAACTTATTGACTCAAATTCAAGAAAATATGTAATTGGAAAACCTATAAAGGAAAAACCAATAACACTTAAATTACTTGATCAAAAATTAATGCAAAAATTACTTTTATACCCTGACTTATACTTTGGTGAAGCTTATATGGATGGATCACTAGTAATTGAGAATGGAACGATTACAGAATTTTTAGATTTAGCATTTAAAAATATTGGTAGAGGCAACATAAATTCTTATGGAGCTGTAATAAAAAAATTGAGAGGTACGTATAAATATCTTACAAGTTTAAACAGAATATCAAAATCTAAAGAAAACGTAGCTCATCATTATGATATATCTGAAAAACTTTATGATTTATTTTTAGATGAAAATAGACAATATTCATGTGCGTATTTTAAAAATGATAATGATACCTTAGAGCAAGCTCAAAATAATAAGATTCACCACATAATAAAAAAATTAAATATACAGCCTGATCAGAAGGTTTTAGATATTGGTTCGGGATGGGGAACGTTAGCTTTAGCAATTGCAAAGGAAACAAAAGCTAGTGTCACTGGCATAACATTGTCAGAAAATCAATTTGAATATAGTAATAATAAAGCAAAAGAAATGAACCTTTTTAACCAAGTTGAGTTCAAACTTATTGATTATCGGCAAGTAAACGAAAAATTTGATAGAGTGGTAAGTGTTGGAATGTTTGAGCATGTAGGAAGAAAATTTTATAAAACATATTTCAATAAAGTCTTTAAACTCTTGAATAAAAAAGGAATAGCATTGATTCACACAATTGGTTCATCGATGCCACCACGAGATCCACAACCATGGATACAAAAGTACATCTTTCCAGGAGGCTATACTCCTAGTTTAAGCGAGGTTGCAAACCCTATTGAGAACTCAGGTCTTATTGTGTCAGATATTGAAGTTCTCAGAATGCACTATGCTCATACCCTTAGGAATTGGAAAGAGAGATTTTTATCAAAAAAAGACACAGTTTTAGACATGTTTGACGAAAAATTTTTTAGAATGTGGGAATTTTACCTAGCTAGCTGCGAAATGGCATTTAAATGGGGAGATCAGGTTGTATTTCAGTTTCAGTTATCAAAAGATAATGCCTCTGTTCCTACTACACGGGACTATATTTATTAAAATATTACTGATAAATAATTAAACAGTAATAATGAAAAATAAAAAAAAAAAAGTTAAAAATAAAAAAAAGGTTAAAAAACTTCCATCAAAGATTAAGAAAAAAGTAAAAAAGAAGAAGAAAATTTATAAAGTTAAAATTAAAAAAAATATCCAAAAAAAATCATTTATTAAAAAAAAAATAAAAAATAATTTAATTACGAAATCAGTAAGAGTAGAAGAAAATTTAAAATCAAAATTGAATTTCAATGTCAAATTTGATATATTTGCGATAGACAGAGGTATCTCTAAATTTTTTAATTCTATTGATGGAAAAATCAATGAGTTTAAAGCTCAAAGAAAAGACGAAAAAAGAAGATTAAAATTATTAGAAATTGAAAAAATAGATAAAGAAAAAGAAAAAATAAAAAAACAAAAAATCTTACAAGAGGAAAGGCAATTAAAATTAAAAGAACAACAACTTAAGGATGAAGAAAGAATAGAAAAATTAAGAACTAAAGATCTAAAATTATTTTTGAGAAAAGAACAAGCGCTTTTAAGAAAAGAGCAATCTGAGAGACAAAAGAAATTTTTAGAAGAACTAAAAATTCAAAAACAAATTGAAAGATTTAGAATAAGAGAAATAAAAGAATTAGAAAAACTTGAAAAAATATCTTTAAGGGAAAAAAGACAGAATTATGGAGAATTACAACAAAGAATAGAGAATTTAAAAAATAAATACAGACTTATAAGAGACCAAAAAATTAGAGATAGAGTTGAAGCCCTTGGTGTTAAGACAGATGAGGCTGATGATAGATCAGTACTCCTTCAAAAGGAGAGAGAATACTCTCTGGCAAGGCAAAAAATTGAGTTTGCTTTAGAAAGTTTTTATAGAAGTGCCAATAGTTTAGTTTTTCAGTTGAATAAAAGATATATTACAAGACACATGTCTATATTGAGATGTATAGATAAAAGATTTGAGACAGGAGAAATTTTTATCAAATGGGACGAGGCCACAGACGATGAATGGTTAATCCTAATATATATTAAGGATAATTCACCTGATAAAGGAATAATAATAGAGGATAAGACAAATGAAGAAAAAAATATGTCTTATGAATTCAAATCTAACGAAATTTTCAAAGCCTCAGACCTAATGGTAGACACTTTAACTCAACTTATTTCTAAGAAAAGAAAAAAACAGAAGTAAATTTAATATTTACTCATTTACGTAAACAGAAACTCCTCTAGAATTTATGTCAACATCAAATTTTTTATGTAGAGGTGGGAATGCCCTCTGTGAACAATCAAGCCTGTCACATGTTCTACATGATACTCCAATAGCTAATTCAGATTTTTTGTCACTGAGATCTAAATTTTCAGTGTATATAAATTCTTTTGCATATTTGGCTTCACAACCAAGACCTATTGATAACATACTTTTTTTTTGTCCATACCTTCCAACACCCTTTTCAACAGTTTTTGCAATACAAACATATTTTTCTCCATTGGTCATCTTACTAACTGCTGCTTGAATAACACCTGGTCTTGAAAAGGCTGAGTAAACATTCCATCTTGGACAAGCTCCTCCATATCTTGGTATCTCTATACCTGATAATGAAAATCTTTTTGAAATATTTCCAGCAACATCAACTCTTAAAAAATGAAAAGGTATTCCAGGAAGTTTTGGATCTTGTAAACATGTTACTCTATGTGCTACCTGTTCAAAAGAAGTTGCAAATGTATTTTGTAAAAGTTCTAAATCGTATTTTAATTCTTTACATTCTTTATGAAAAAGAGAGTAGGGCATTAATATTGCAGCTCCACAATAATTTAAAAGTGCAACCCTTGTTAATTTTTTAGATTCGTCAGTCGGAAAATTAAAAGTTGATAGATATTTATCAATCTCTTTTGATGCACCTTCTTGTGAAATTTGTGCTGCAGCAAAAAGTTTCTTTGTTTCAAGCGAAAGATAATCAGATAATAATAATTCTTTATCTTTTACTTTATATATTTTTGAGAATGGTTTTCCCTCTTTAGGTATTACATCTTTTACACTTATACCATATTCATCTTTTAAAAATTGACATAAGGCAATATATCTTGTTCTATTATTTTGTTTTACTTTATCAAAAATTTCATTAGCAAATTCCTCTAATTTTGGAAAAAAGTTTTTATTTTCCTGTAAAAAATCTGAAATTACCTCTCCAGGAAAAGCATTTTTTCTCCCATCAATAATTTTACCTGAAATATTTTCTAGTTTGTTAAAAATTTCATGATCTTTTTGTTTAAAGTTGTCACCTAGTTTAACTAAAGCTTTAGCAATTTTAGGATTTGTATTTACTAAATCTTTTACTTCTGGTCCAAGAATATCAAGATCCTCAAAAAGTTCATCACCCAATAATTCAGAAATATTATTCTCAAGATTTATGTCTGTTTTGCTTGTAAGATCTGAAAGCTCTATTTTAAGTTTATCACAAACTCTTAAAAGTAAGTCTCCATCAATTTTTCTTTTTCCACTCTCTATTAGATTTAAATAGCTTGGTGAAATAGACATTTCTTCTGCTAGTTTGTTAGCTTGAATTCCTAGTTGTCTTCTAAATGCTTTGATTTTTGGACCAATTTTTGTATCAATTTGACTCATTTTACCATTTGTAAATTTTGTAAATTTAAATTTACAGAAAATTATTCGATTTTACAAGAAAAATCGATTTACTTGTAGATTTTGTAAATATTGTAAATTATAAAGTTTACATGGAAAAAAACAAAATTAACAATATTGAAAATAACTACCAAATTACTAATAAAGAAGAGCATTCAGAGTATAAGTCTAAAGGTATTTACATTAGAGACGATCATTGCGACTGGGGATCTAGCGGAATGAACGAATTTACTGAAGAATACAGCTCAAAATAGTCATTAGTCATTTCTAGTCATTTAATCAAAAGAGAGGGGTTTAAGTGTCAGCTGAGAACATTTCATACGATTTACAAAGATTTGCAGGTATTAAAAGAGATTATACTCCTGAAGAAGTCGAAAGACTAAGAGGTTCAATAAAAATTGAGTATTCAATGTGTAAAATGCAGTCTCAAAAGCTTTGGAAACTTCTCAATACAGAAGCTTATGTTAACACCCTTGGGTCACTCTCAGGAAATCATGCAGTACAACATGCAAAAGCTGGTTTAAAAGCAATTTATTTAAGTGGCTGGCAAGTTGCAGCTGATGCTAACAGCGCTGGTGAAATGTATCCTGATCAATCTTTATATCCATATGATAGTGCACCAAAATTAGTTGAGACAATGAATAATTCACTAGTTAGAGCTGATCAAATTCAACATATGGAGATGATAGATGGTGATATGGATAAAAGTAAGAGAACTGATTACATGTTGCCAATTATAGCTGATGGTGAAGCTGGATTTGGCGGACCACTAAATGTATTTGAATTAACTAAAAAATTTATTAGAGCAGGTGCTGCTGGAGTTCACTTTGAAGACCAATTAGCTAGTGAGAAAAAATGTGGACATATGGGTGGAAAAGTTCTTGTACCAACTGGAACAATGATTAGAAATTTAAAGGCTGCAAGACTTGCCGCTGATATTGCAGATGTACCATTAATAATTTTAGCAAGAACTGATGCAAATGCTGCAAAATTAATCACTAATGATTTTGATGAAAATGATAAACCATTTTTAACTGGCGAAAGATCACCCGAAGGTTTCTTTTATGTTAAAGACGGAATTGAGCAGGCAATTTCTAGAGGTCTTGCTTATGCACCTTACGCAGATTTAATTTGGTGTGAAACTGCCACTCCAAATTTAGAAGAAGCAAAGAAATTTGCTGATGCTATACATGAAAAATTTCCTGGTAAAATGTTAGCTTATAACTGTTCTCCATCATTTAATTGGAAGAAACATTTATCCGATGAAGAAATCGGATCATTTCAAAGAAAGATTGGAGAAATGGGATATAAATTTCAATTCATTACATTAGCAGGTTTCCACACTCAAAACATCGCAATATTTGAATTAGCAGAAAAATATAAATCAGAAGGCATGACTGCTTACTCAAAAATTCAACAGCATGAATTTGCGAGAGAAAAAGATGGATACACAAGTGTGAAACACCAAAGAGAAGTAGGAACATCTTATTTTGATGCAGTTTCAAATACAATAAGCTCAGGTAAAAGCTCAACTACGGCAATGGAGGGCTCAACTGAGTCAGAACAGTTTTAGATGATAGACTAATGTTTACTAGCGGTCTTCTATTAATAGTAAGCTATCTATTATTTAAATACACAGTTCAATGGATACAATATTATAATCAAACCGATCCTAGGATGCCTGACTCAATATGGCGTTATACCTGTGATTATAAAGTTATTGGCATAAGAGATATCTGTGACTTGGATGATAAGCCATTTGTAAGACAAAGAAGGAAAAGAGATAAAATTGTTACAATAATGTATTTTATTGTGGTTCTTGCTTTTGTATTTTCTATGTATTTTATGGCGAGTTTATTAGGACTAATTCTTTAATTTTTGAATCTGATCCCATGCTGAATTGACAGCTCTCATTTTAGCCTTACTTTCATCTATTACTTCTTGAGGAACACCTTTACTTAATAAAAGATCAGGATGATGCTCTTTGCTAAGTTTAATATAACGTTTTCTTATTTCTTCGAGTGAGTCATCAGGTTTGCTCTCTAAAACAATATAAGGATTAAGTTTGTCTGATGACTTTCTACTTTCTTTAATTCCGTTAATTTGAGTCTGATTTAATCCAAAAATTCTTGCTATATCCTCTATCATGATTAATTCATTGTCACTTATGTGTCCATCAGCTTCAGCAATATAAAAAAGAGTGTTAATTACTTCCTCTAACACATTCATATTTCCTCTATAAACTTCTGCAATTTGTTTTGCGTAAGGTTCATACCCAGCACTTTCCTCTTTAGCTTTATTAAAAATTTTACCAACCTGATCTAATTCACTCTCAGGTATTTTTAATTTATCTTTAACAGCAATTAACTCTTCACGACTAACTTGTCCATCTGCTTTACTTAGCTTTGCTGATAAAACTATCAAAGAGAGTGCAAATATTTGTTGTGGCTGTGCAAAAGTTCTAAATCCACCACCTGATCTAGCCCTTGACATTTTTCCACCGATTAAGGATCCTAAAAGCATGCCAAAAGGTCCGCCAATTGAAAAACCTAGCATTCCACCAATTATGCTTCCCCATATTGCCATTACTCAAAACTCCTTAATCTATATTCCCAATTACCCATTTTATTATAAGTTACTTTTAATATTAAATTATTTTCTGGATTATACCAAACATCAAATTCAAATTTTTTTTCATCAGAAAGATTTTCATCATTTGATTTAATATTAAAGTGTTTAGTTAAATATTTTTTGCCATTAATTTCAATATTTTCATTTCCTATTAAACTTACAGTCTGTTTTTTTATACTTCCAGATAAAGGACTGATTTGTTTATTGGCTTTTAAAATTTTGTGGTTCCACCAATTCCCAATTGTGCAATCTAAACTAGCTTCACCTTTATAAGATGATCCATCTATAATAAATTTATTTGTAGATTTATCATAATTTAAATTCACATATTTTTCCTTATCATTTTGAAAAGTATTTGATTTAAAAAAAACTAATTTTTCATCTTTATATTTTTCTATTGTTTCACTTAATATTGAAAAAACTGTTACGCCAAATAACTCTACTTTAAAATTAGTATAATTTTTTACGACAAACAAATCCTCGTCAAATTCAAAGAAGTAACTGGTGCTTCCAATAATTTCATTATTTCTTAGAACATCCATCTCAATTTTTTTAAGACCTTCATAATGACTGCTATGTGCCATCACTTTAGAAGCAAACATAATAATTATTAATGCGGTTATAAAATGTTTCATTTTCATAGATTTTAGTTAAAGAAAGTATAAATAATAGCTAAATATATGTTCCTTACTATCAAAAATATTCCTAAAGTCTCATGGAGTTCTCAAGAGACTTTTAATTTAAAGCCAAAATTATCAACATTATTTTTTCTGTGTTTTGGCCTTATATTATTTGGTTTTGGTGAAGCCTTAGTCGTTATTTCATTTATTGGCAATTCTCCATGGACTGTAATGGCACAAGGAATTTCAATTAATTCAGGATTATCCATTGGAATTGTCACTTTTATAGTAAGCGTTGTTGTTTTATCTTCATGGTTTTTTTTAAAACAAAAACCTGGTCTAGGTACCATATTCAATATCGTAATTATTGCAGCAATGTTAGACATTACAATTGCATTAATACCAACCCCTGAAACTTACATTATGAAATTATTAATGGCTGCAGGAGGTGTTATGATAGTTGGAGTGGGGAGTGGTATTTATTTAATAGCTAATCTAGGTCCAGGGCCTAGGGATGGTTTAATGACTGGTTTACAAAAAAAAACTAATCTACCGATTGCTTCTGTGAGAGCCTTTATAGAAATTTCTGTAGCTTCAGTTGGGTGGTATTTGGGTGGAACAATTGGAGTTGGAACCTTGATGTTTGCTTTTGGAATTGGTCCTTGTATTGCCTTAAGTTTATATATTATAGACAAAATAATGAACTAAGTAGCAATATTTTGCTTTTCAATTCTTTTTCTTTCGTGAGGGTCTAAAATTACTTTTCTAAGTCTGCAAGACTTAGGTGTAATTTCTAATGCTTCATCAGTATTAAGTATACTTAACTGTTCTGCAATCGACATTTGTCTTACAGGTGTAAGAACAATATTTTCATCAGTACCTTGTGTTCTCATATTTGTAAGTTTTTTTCCTTTCATAACATTAATAATCATATCACCTGGTTTAGGAGCTAAGCCAACAATCATCCCTGTATAAACTGGATCATTGTGAGTGACAAACATTTCTCCTCTAGCCTGTAAATTAAAAATTGAAAATGCAACTGCTTTACCCTGGTCCATAGAAATTAAAGCTCCATTTCTTCTACCCTCCATATCTCCCTCGAAATCTCCATAAGAATGAAAAATTCTGTTAATAACACCTGTTCCTTTTGTTAAAGTTAAAAATCTACTTGTGTATCCCATTAAACCTCTTGTTGGCGCATGAAAAATTAGTCTTTTTTTATTCTTTCCAGTATCTTTTAATTCAATTAATTTACCCTTTCTTCTATTCATAGAGTCAATAATCCTTGATGAATATTCTTCATCTAAATCCATAGTAATTTCTTCAATGGGTTCTAACTTTTTTGAATTCTCGTCAGTTTTAAATAAAACTTTAGGAGGGCTTACAGTCATCTCAAAACCCTCACGTCTCATTTGTGTTAGTAATATTTCGAGCATTAATTCTCCTCTTCCACTTATCTCAAATGCATCTTTATTTGCGTTTTCTGAGAAAGAAATTCCAACATTGTTTTGAGCTTCTAAAATTAGACGATCTCTAATCTGGGTACTTGTTAATTTTTTACCCTCAGTTCCTGCTAATGGTGAGCTATTTACTGTTATTTTTATCGACATTGTTGGTGGGTCGATCGGTGTTGCCTCAATTGGTTCATTTACCTCTAAATCACAAATAGTATCTGCTACATTTGCTTTTTCTAATCCAGCTATAACTACGATATCTCCAGCTTCTCCAACTTCAATGGGCACTTTTTTTGTACCCTCATATCTAAAGATCTTTGTAAGTCTACCTTCATCTACTTTTTCACCTTTTAAATTTATTGCTTTAATTTGTTGATTTGCTTTTGCCGTCCCTTGTGAAATTCTTCCTACTAAGCTTCTGCCCAAAAAGTTATCAGCATAAAGTAGCGTCGATAGCATCGCAAATGGTTTTGATCTATCAAATTGAGAGGGTTTTACATGATCCAAAACTAAATCTAATAGCGGATTAAGATTTTCTCTTGGTCCGTCAATATCTTTAGATGCCCAACCAGACCTTCCACTTGCGTATAATACTGGAAAATCTAATTGCTCTTCATTAGCATCCAAACTAACAAATAAATCAAAAGTCTCATTTAAAACTTCATCAGCTCTTTGATCACTTTTGTCTAATTTATTTATTACTACAATTGGTTTTAATCCCTGTTTTAACGCTTTGCTTAATACAAATTTTGTTTGAGGCATGACCCCTTCTGCAGAGTCTACTAACAATAATGCACCATCTGCTAAACTTAAAACTCTTTCAACCTCTGCTGCAAAATCTCTGTGACCAGGAGTATCAATAATATTTATTCTAGTATCTTTCCAATTAATCGAAGTTGGCTTAGCAAGAATTGTAATTCCTCTCTCTTTTTCCAGCTCTCCAGAATCCATTAATCTTTCATCAACTACTTCGTTGTCTCTAAAAGAACCACTTTGTTTCATCAAATTATCAATCAGTGTTGTTTTTCCATGATCAACGTGAGCAATGATAGTGATGTTTCGAATATTATTATTCATGATTGAGGTTCTTATACATTTATACTTTTAATTGAAAACAAAAAAAAAGGGCAGAATAATCTGCCCTTTTTAAATTTTTTAGTTAGACTTTTTGGGTTACATTCCCATGCCGCCCATACCGCCCATGCCTCCCATTCCTCCTGGAGGCATACCTCCAGCAGCAGCATCCTTCTCTTCAGGTTTATCAGCAACCATTGCTTCAGTTGTTACTAATAATCCAGAAATTGAAGCTGCATCTTGTAAAGCTGTTCTTACAACTTTGACAGGGTCAATAATTCCCTCTTTAAACATATCTACGTATTGTTCTGTTTGAGCGTCATAACCTTGAGAAGATTTATTAGCCTCTAAAAGTTTACCAACTATAACTGAACCGTCGACACCAGCATTTGTTGTTATTTGTCTTATTGGAGCTTCTAAAGCACTTTTAACAATTTCAACACCTGCTTTTTGATCTGAACCTTTAACTTTAAGTTTATCTAGATCTTGCGAAGCGTAAAGAAGTGCACATCCACCACCAACAACTATTCCTTCTTCAACGGCTGCTCTTGTAGCATTTAAAGCATCTTCAACTCTGTCTTTTTTCTCTTTAACTTCTACCTCAGTTGCACCACCAACTTTGATAACTGCGACACCTCCAGCTAATTTAGCAAGTCTTTCTTGAAGTTTTTCTCTATCATAATCTGACGAAGTTTCTTCAACTTGTTGTTTAATTTGATCACATCTTGCTTCGATGTCTGATTTTTTTCCAGTACCACTTACAATGGTACTATTTTCTTTGTCAACTTTCACTCTTTTAGCTGAACCTAGATCAGTAATTTTAACATTTTCCAGTTTTATCCCAAGATCTTCAGAGATAACTTGTCCACCAGTTAAAATTGCAATGTCCTCAAGCATAGCTTTTCTTCTATCTCCAAAACCAGGAGCTTTAACTGCTACAACCTTAAGTCCACCTCTTAATTTATTTACAACTAAAGTTGCCAATGCTTCACCTTCTACATCCTCTGAAATTATCATTAAAGGTCTTCCAGCTTGAACCACAGCCTCAAGCAGAGGAACCATTGGTTGAAGATTAGTTAATTTTTTTTCATGTAAAAGAATTAATGGATTCTCAAGTTCTGTTGTCATTTTTTCTGCATTTGTAACAAAGTATGGTGATAAATATCCTCTATCAAATTGCATTCCTTCAACAACATCAAGTTCTGTCTCGATACTTTTTGCTTCTTCAACAGTTATAACTCCTTCATTACCAACTTTCTGCATAGCCTTTGCAATCATGTTTCCTATTTCTTTATCTCCATTAGAAGAGATAGTTCCAACTTGAGCAATTTCATCACTATCTTTTACTTTTTTAGCTGATGATATAAGAGCATTTCTTACATGATCTACTGCAGCATCAATTCCTCTTTTAACGTCCATAGGGTTCATGCCGGCTGTAACATACTTACAACCTTCTTTTACAATAGCTTGAGCTAAAATAGTTGCAGTTGTAGTACCGTCACCTGCCTCATCGTTTGTTTTACTTGCAACCTCTTTAACCATTTGGGCACCCATGTTTTCAAATTTATCATCTAGATCGATTTCCTTTGCAACTGAAACACCATCTTTTGTTGTTCTTGGTGCACCATATGCTTTGTCTATAACGACATTTCTACCTTTTGGACCAAGAGTAACCTTAACTGTATTTGCAAGGATATCTACTCCCTTCAGCATTGCTGATCTAGCATCTGAATCGAATTTTACTATTTTTGCCATTATTAAACTCTCCTTTTTTTAATTTTTATTTAGAAGTAGAGATACCCATAATGTCTGATTCTTTCATTATGCTGTATTCTTTACCATCAATTTTAACTTCAGTTCCTGACCATTTTCCAAAAAGAACTTTATCACCAACTTTAACATCCATCGGTATAATTTTTCCATCCTCAGTTTTTGATCCACCACCAACAGCAACTACTTTTCCTTCTTGTGGTTTCTCTTGTGCAGAATCAGGGATGATAATTCCACCAGCAGTTTTTTCGCTGCTGTCTAAAACTTCGATTAATACTCTATCG